>CAWJVM010000012.1:0-41928 GCA_963846315.1 uncultured Gammaproteobacteria bacterium | reverse complement strand
GCAGTGGTGGCGGTGGGCGAAGTCGCAGCGGCAGCAGCAGTGGCGGTCCACGGCGCGACGGACAGTCGCAGTCGCGGCCCTCGCCAAGACCCTCTCCCCAACCCTCTCCCACGAACGCGGGAGAGGGAGCACGAGCAGAGCCCTCACCCCGGCCCTCTCCCGCGAATGCGGGTGAGGGAGCAAGAACGGAGGGAGCGGACGGTGCGCCGCGCAAGCGTCGCCGCCGTGGTGGACGCGGCCGCTCGGGCCGCCGCAGGGCGATGGTTCGGGCGCGCCTCAGGGCGGCGGAGATTCCGGCCCGGCGCCTGCCGTCAACTGAGCCACGACCGAATCGCGCAGGTCCGCCAGCCTGCGCACCCCGGCGATACCATCGACCGGGAGATGCGGCGGACGCGTCGAGTCCGGCTGCAGCACCTGGTAGATCCAGCCCACCTGCGCCCGTCGTGCGGCATGCAGCACCGCCACGCTGTCGTCCACGAACAGGGTCCGCGCCAGCGGCACGTCGTGCCTGCCCGCAAGCTCCACCCAGAACTCCGGGCTTTCTTTCGGTACGCCGAATTCGTGCGACGACACGAGCTCATCGAAGTGCCGCGACAACTGTGTCTGCGCGTCCTTCACCTGCAGGCTGAGCGGATGGGCATTGGTCGTGAGCAGCACCCGCTTGCCGAGGCCGCGCAGCAGGTCGAGAAAGTCGGCGGCGCCATCGAGGTAGCGGATCTCCGCGCGCAACTCGTGCTTCAGCGCGGGAATGTCCAGCCCGAGTTCGTCGCTCCAGTGATCCACGCAGTACCAGTCGAGCGTGCCGCGCCTGGCGTCGAACCGCGGCCGCAGCAGTGTCATGGCCGCGTCGTAATCGAGCCCGCGCGCCTCGCCCCAGCGCCGTGGCAGGACCTCGAGCCAGAACAGGTTGTCGAAATGCAGGTCGAGCACGGTGCCGTCCATGTCGAGGCACACGACGTCGATATGGGACCAGTCGGGTAGCGGAAAGTCGGACATCGGTGCCGGGCTTACGGGTAACGCAGTCGGGTGGACGGGGCCGGTATGATACGGCGGTCCGTCTTCTGGAGATGAGCTTGAACACTGCCGTGACCCGCGATCCTGCGTCGCTGCTGCCCGACGTCCTGCGGCTCGTCGCTGCGGCCGGTACCGCGATCCTCGAGGTGTATGCATCGGGCCACGACGTCGAGTACAAAGCCGACGATTCGCCGATCACGCGCGCAGACCGCGCGGCGCACGACATCCTCAGCGCCGGGCTGCGCCGACTCACCCCGGACATCCCGGTCCTGTCGGAAGAGTCGGCGGACGAGCACGCGCCGGCCATCCGGCACGGCTGGAACGATTTCTGGTTGATCGACCCGCTCGACGGCACCAAGGAATTCATCAACCGCAACGGCGAGTTCACCGTCAATGTCGCACTGATCCGCGACCACCGGCCCGTGCTCGGCGTCGTCGCGGCGCCGGTGCTCGACCTGGTGTATTACGGGGTGGCGGATGTCGGTGCGGCCGTGGTGCACAAGGGTGGCGCGGCGCAGCCGATCCACGCGCGGCAACCCGCCGCGGAACCGCTCGTGATCGTCGGCAGCCGCTCGCACCGCGGCGATTCACTCGACAGCGTGCTCGAACGCATCGGGCCGCACGAGATGCGGCCGATGGGCAGCTCGCTGAAGTTCTGCCTCGTCGCCGAAGGCACCGCCGACTTCTACCCGCGCCTGGGCCCCACCTGCGAATGGGACACCGCGGCCGCACAGGCCGTGGTCGAGGCCGCCGGCGGATCAGTGACGACGCTGGACGGCCTGCCCTTGCGCTACAACGAGCGCGATACCCTGTTGAACCCGCACTTTCTCGCGTTCGGCGACGTCTCCCGCCCCTGGCACCAGCTGTTCTGAGGCCCACCCGCCGTGGAACTCTCCTGGAGCCTGCTGCTCCTGTGCATCGCCTTCACCGGCTTGGCACTGTTCTGGCACGACGCGCTGGGGGCGCGTGAACGGGCCAACGAAGCGGCGCGCGAAACCTGCGTGGCGACGGGCGGGGTCCTGCTCGACGGCACGGTCGCGTTCCGATCGCTGAAGGTAGTGCGGGGTGTCGGCGGGCGGCTGGCATTCGAGCGCACCTACCTCTTCGACTACACGCTCGACGGCAACACCCGGCAGCAGGGGTTCGTCGTGATGTTCGGGCAGCGCGTGGAGACCATCGGGCTGGACTAGCTCCCTTTTTGCACGCCCGGGGGCTAAAGTATCCGCCCCGTACCCGACCACGAACAGCGCCCGCGATGGCTGAACCGACGGACAACGTCGACACCGAGACGTTCCAGAACCTGCACCGGTTGCGGGGCCTGCGCATCGAGCACCGCGACCTCGACGACGTGATCCATCGCCTGCAGCTCGACCTCTACGTGGATCAGGTCCAGCTGCGTCGGCTGAAGAAACGCAAGCTCCTGCTGAAGGACCAGATCGCTCGCCTCGAGAGCCAGTTGATCCCGGACCTCAACGCGTGACGGGATGAGAACCCAGCTGCAGGTCATCGGCGACGCCCTGGCGACCCTGCAACAGCCCGAAAACTTCCTGCAGCTGGTCGTCATCGCCGGCGCGCTGTTGCTGGGCTGGTGGGCCGCGATCCATGCCCGCTCGCGCATCACCGTCTCGCCCGATCCCGAGAACCTGCCTGACCGCCTGCGTGAGCTGCTCTTCATCGGCGCGCCACCCGCGCTGACGCTGGTCATACTCGCCGCCGCCGACGGCCTGCTGCACGCCACCGGACTGCAGGCAGCCATGGTCGACGTCGCGGTGCAACTGATCGGACTGCTGCTGCTGATCCGCGTCGCGATCTACGTGCTGCGTGTGTCGCTCGGTACACGCGCCCGCCTCAAGGGTTGGGGTGCCGCGATCACCGGCGTGATCTGGGTCTTCCTTTCGCTGCACTTGCTGGGCTGGGGCGACGAGGTCATCCGCGTCCTCGACGGCATGGGCATGCAGGCTGGCAAGACGCGCATCTCCGTCTGGTCGGTGATGAAGCTGCTGGTCACCGTCAGCGTCTTCGTGCTGCTTGCGATGTGGGTCTCGCGTTGGCTCGAGCGACGGGTGCTGAAGCTCGACGCGCTGGCCCCGACGATGCGCATCGGCATCGCCAAGTTCATGCAGGCATTCCTGGTCGGCATCTCGGTGCTGGTCGGCTTGAATGCCGCGGGCCTCGACCTCACGACGCTCAACGTACTCACGGGCGCCATCGGCATCGGCCTCGGCTTCGGCTTGCAGAGCATCGCGGCCAATTTCGTCAGCGGCTTCGTGCTGCTGATGGACCGCTCGATCAAACCGGGCGACGTCATCAGCTTCACGGGCACCACCGGCACCACGACCGAAGGCTTCGGCTGGGTTGAAGAACTGCGTGGCCGCTACGTCGTCGTACGCGACCGCGACGGTGTCGAAACGCTGGTGCCGAACCAGCACCTGATCACCAACCCGGTGATCAACTGGAGCTACACGGACCCGCGCGTGCGGCTGAAGCTGCCGATCCGCGTAAGCTACAAGGACGATCCCGAAGTCGCGATGAAGCTGCTGCTGGAGGCCACCGACGGTCACCCGCGCATCCTGCACGAGCCCACTCCGGTGGCGCGCCTGATGGGATTCGGCGACAGCGGCATCGAACTCGAACTGCGTTTCTGGATTCCGGATCCGCAGGAAGGCGTCAACAACGTTCGCTCCGACGTGAACCGGCGGATCTGGAAACTGTTCAAGGAACGCGGCGTGACGATCCCGGTGACGCAGCGCGAGGTCCGGATCGAGATGGCGCCCACCTCCCCCGTCGCCACTCGCGACTGAGACGCCGCCGTGCCCTTCGAGATCAACGAATCGCTGTCGATTCCGGATGACCTGATCGAGTTCCGTGCCGTGCGTGCATCGGGACCGGGCGGCCAGAACGTCAACAAGGTCTCCAACGCCGTCGAACTGCGCTTCGACTCGGCCGCCTGGGACGCCTTGTGGCCAAACGCGCGGGCACGCCTGCAGCGTCTCGCGGGACGCCGCATGACCGACGCGGGCCTGATCGTGATCGATGCGCAACGGCTGCGGTCGCAGGAACAGAACCGCGCCGACGCCTTCGATCGCCTGCGGACGATGATCGTGGCAGCGCTGGTCGAGCCCAAGCCGCGTCGCAAGACCAGGCCGACGCGCGCATCCAAGGTGAAACGGCTCGAGGGCAAGACGCAGCGGGGCAAGGTCAAGGTGCTGCGCCAGAAGAAATTCGAGGACTGACGCGTGTCGACCGCAGGCGTCGCCGCTGCGGCGCGCAGCGCCCGGCCGCGTTAGGATGACTGCATGCGCACCGGCGGAAAACACATTCGCGTGCTCGTGGCCGAAGACAACCATGATCTCGCCGCGGCGATCTGTGCCTTGATCTCTGCCGAGCCCGACATGCAGGTGGACGGCACCGTGGCTAGCGCCAGCCAGTTGCTCGACGTGGCTGAGCACGACGGTTCGCACGTGCTCGTGCTCGACCTCGACCTCGGCGGCGAATCCAGCGTCCCGGCCCTCGTGCAATTGCAGCGTTCCCAGCCGCACCTGGCGGTGATCGTCTACAGCGGCCACGACGCGTGCGACCTGAGCGCCGTGTGCGCAGGGTTCGAGCGAAGCGAATACGTGACCAAGACCGGCGATCCCGGGGAACTCATCGACGCGATCCGCCGCGCCGCAGGCGTCGAGGTGGACGCCGTCGACTGACCCGGCTCAACTGCCCGGAGTGGCGACCGACGCGCGGTGCTCGTGGGGTACCGTCAATTCGACGGATTCGACGTTGCCGCGCCGTGCTTCGCTCCAGGTAGCCCCCATGGACTCGAGCCAGCACCGCAACGCCTGCAGGTCGTCCCGGGAGGCCGCATCCTCGGTCTCGCCACGCTCTGCTTCGGCCAGCACCTCATAGCCCGCTGCGCTCTCGCGCAAGCGCAGGCCGACCCTGCGCAGTGACCTGCCTTCGAGCATCGCTTCGATGACGCGGTAGATCGCGAGCGATGCGGGCGCGGAAATACCCGCGGTGAATTCTGGCACGTCGAGCGTGTACTCCGCGCCGCCGGCACGGCACCGTTCCTCGACCGAGTGCCGCAAGGCCGCCGCCAGGCCGAAGTGGTCGAGCAGGGCCGGATGCAGGCGTTGCATCTCGGCACGCGCATTCTGAATCACCTGCTCCAGGATCTGGTCGACTCGAACCACGTGCTCCAGGGCGTCCCGATCGTCGACCAGGCGGCTGGCGAGGCGCGAGAGGTCCATCCGGGCGGCAGCGAGCATGCCCACGACGTCGCCATGCAGGCGTCGAGCAACGCGGGACCTTTCGGCCTCGAGCTTGCGCTGCAAATGGGTCACCAGCGTGGCTGCGGGCTCGCGTGTCGAAGGCTTATTGTTGCGTCTGGCGCGGGTCAAGATCCTGCACTCCCTGGAGCCCATTGTCGTTGCGACCCGAGTATGCCTGCCGCGGGTGACGGGGTCTGGAGGGCGTAGGATTGTTCCGACAGCGCCGCTGAGCGAGCCCGGCCCGAGGGTACACTGACCCCGAACACCGCATGGCGCGGCGCAGGATGCACACTGTCATGAGGAAAACATCCGTTGTAATCGTTGACGATCACCAGGTCGTCTGCGCCGGCTTGCGATCGATGATCAACGCCGAGCCGGACCTCGGGGTCGTTGCCGAGGCGACTTCGGGCAAGGAGGCGCTCGAAAAGCTCAAGGAAACGTCAGCGGACGTGATGTTGCTGGACCTCTATCTGCCCGACATGTCGGGGCTCGACGTCCTGCGCTACGCTCGCTCGCATTACCCGCACACCAGGGTCCTGGTGCTCAGCAGCTATCCGGAGGCCCAGTTCGGCCTCAACGTGCTGCGCGGCGGGGCGAGCGGCTTCATCGGCAAAGGCACGGAGGCGCCAGAGCTGATGCGGGCGCTGCGTACCGTTGCACGCGGCGGACGCTACGTCGGTCCGGAACTCGCGGAGCAGCTCGTCGCCGGCGTCTGTGGCGACTCGAACGCGCCACTGCACGGCAAGCTCTCCGAGCGCGAATTCCAGATCTTCTGCAAGCTCGCGCAGGGCGAGTCCGTGTCGCAGATCGCCGCCCGGCTCTACCTCAGCGTCAAGACCGTCAGCACCTACCGGCGGCGCGTCCTCGACAAGATGTTGATGAAGAGCAACGCCGAGATCACCAGCTACGCGATCCGCAATGAACTGATCCGCTAGTTCGCTCTGTCGACACAGTCGGCTCAGCGATGCACGACCTGCAGGATCGAATTGCGGATCTGCTCGTGCAGCACGAACTCCGCGTCGGACGCGACGGCCTCCAGCACCACTGCATCGAACACCAGCTTGCCCTCCGCCGCCTCGCCGACGACGTTGCGCGCACGCAGGCGCTCGACGAAATTGCCGAACAGCGCGCGATCGAAGAATTCGGGCGAATTGAGTTCGTACAACATCGCCATGCGTTGCGCGGTCAGCTGGCACTGCCGTTCCAGCGCTTCCTGCGTCAGCCGGCCGCTGCCTGCGCGCAACAGCAGGGAAATGGCGAGGTAGTAGCGCTCGAGGATCGGCACGCTGATCCGCGCCAGCACCGACAACTGCACGGCTTCACTGGTCTCTGCGGCCGGCCGCCGGAATTCGCTGCGGTCGTCCGAAGCCGTCAGCAGGCCGTGGTTCAGCAGGTCCTCGAGCAACTCATCGACCACCGCGGGCAGGTCGCTCTCGCGCCAGTGCAGGAAGTATTCGTCCGCGACGTACGGGTAGACGCGCCCCGCGAGTCGTAACAGGTCGACACGCCGCACCGAGGTATTGTTGAGGAACGCGCTTGCCAGCAACGACGGCATCAGCAACAGGTGCAGCACGTTGTTGCGGTAGTAGCTCGACAGCACGGCCTTCGACTCGGTCATGCCGACGATGTCGCCGAGCGGATGCGGTTGCCGGTACAGCATGCGCAGCGAGTCGCATTGCCGGATCATCGACTGGCCATCGAGCGGCGTGACCCAGACGCGCGGCGAATACGGTGCCTGCCGCAGCAGCGACGCATACAGCTCGAGCTGGCGCGCCAGGTCGGCCTCGCCCATGCGCTGGCGCGGCGTCGCGAGCAGCACCGTGCCCATCAGGTTGACCGGCGTCACGCAGGCGGCGGCATTGATGCGCGTCATGACCTGGTGCGCCAGGTCGACGCAGAGTGGCGACAGCCACGCCGGCTTTTCTTCCGTCACGGGCTGCTGACGGTTCCAGCCGGGCACGTGCTGTTCGAGCAGGGTGTCGAGCGGCAACGGCTCGCCGAAGCTGACGTAGACCTTGCCGAAGCGGCTGCGCAGTTCCGGCAGCGTGCGCAGCATGCCGAGGATCGATTCCTTTTCCTTCGGGCGTCCGGACAGCTCGCCGATGTAGGTGCGGCCCTCGACCAGCCGCTCGTAGCCGAAGTAGATGGGCACGAACACGACCGGGCGCACCGGATTGCGCACGTACGCGCGCACGGTCATCGCGAGCATGCCGGTCTTGGGCTTCATCAGGCGCCCGGTGCGACTGCGACCGCCTTCGATGAAGTATTCGATCGAGTGGCCGCGCGCCATCATCGTGCCGAGGTAGCGCGAGAACACGGCCGAGTACGTCGCATTGCCCCCGAAGCTGCGGCGGAGGAAGAACGCGCCGCCACGGCGCAGCAGCGAGCCGATCACCGGCATGTTGAGGTTGATGCCGGCCGCGATGTGCGGCACCGCGTAACCCTTGTGGTACACGACGTACGACAGCAGCAGGTAGTCCATGTGGCTGCGATGGCAGGGCACGTAGACGATTTCGCTGCCTTCGTCGACCGACTGCAGGCTCGAAAAATTGGCGAGTTCGACGCCGTCGTAGAGCCGGTTCCACAGGCGGCCCAGCATGCCCGACGCAAACACGACGAACGCGTGGGAATAGTTGGCCGCCACTTCGTAGGCGTAGCCGCGCGCCACCTTCAGTGCGTCGCGCCGCGACAGCTTCTTGTCACGGGCGTCCTGGCGCACGGCGTCGCGCACGGCCTGCGTGCGCAGCACCTCGGTCACGATCGTGCGCCGATGCGACAGGTCGGGGCCGATCGTCGCCGCGCGCTGGTGGCGAAACTGGACGCGCAGCTGCCGCCACATCCGGCGCGGGCCGCGCGGCATGCCCCGCGTCTCCGACATCGCGGACTGCACCGGCATGGTCTCGCCGAACAGCACGAGCAGGTTGCGGCCGTTGATGAGCAGCGAGAGGAACTTGCGGAAGCGTCCGCCGATGTCCCAGTCCTCGGCGATCAGCAGCCGGAACCACGTGCGCTCGCGGTCCGGAGCACGGCCCCAGAACAGGCTGACGGGAATCAATTCGGGCTCGAACGTGATGTCCTCGCCCACCGCTGCGGTGAGTGCCCGCAAGGCTTCGGGCATGCGGCGATCGATGCGCTGCCCGAAAAACCCGGTGCGTCGCTCGAGGAAGATCAACGAATCCCGCAGCACGGGCCTGGCACCCACGGGCCGGTACGGGTCCGGCAAGCCGCGCTCGCGGCACACGTACTCCAGCACCGCCAGGTCGATGACGCTGCGCTTCTCGAGCGCGTACACGGGAACGCGGCCGGCTCCGAGCCGCGCCTTCGCGTCGTCCGGCAGCACCGACGGCCGCACCCACAGGGCGACCAGCGCGCGGACGAACGGCAGGGCGAGCCGCTCGAAGGCGGAGAATTCGCTCATCGTCGCGGCAGGTGACCCGTGATGAGCAGGTGCCGGTCGGAGACAGTCCGCACGCTGAGGTCATCGAGGCCGTGCGCCCGCACTTGCGCGCGGATCTCGTCCGGCTCGAAGGCGGCACAGAGCGAGGCGAAGAAATCCTGGCGCAGCACGTCGGGCTCGTCCGCGGCGTACTGGTCGACGATGGCCTGGGCCGCCGCCTGGGATTCAGGCCGGAACAGGTCCATCACCAGCACGGCGGCGCCCGGGACGCCCGCCTCCCGCACCGCCCGCCAGAACACGCCCGGATCGTGCAGGTGATGCAGCAGGCTGTTGCTGACGACCGCGTCGTAACCCGGCAAGGGCAGCGTGGCGCCCGGCAAGCGCCCTGCGATGAACTGCACGCGGCCGCCCAGTTCCGGCGACTCGTGCAGGCTTTCGCTGGCGAACCGCAGCATCGCTGCCGAGCCATCGATGCCATGCACGGTGAGACCGGTGCGGCGCGTGGCGAGTCGCATCACGATGTCGCCCGGGCCACAGCCTAGGTCGAGCACCGCGCCTGTGCGCAGGTCCGGAAACTCCGCTTCGAAGTACCCCACGAAGCGCTCGTTGGGCTCGGCGAAATCGGCCATCGCGTAGGCGCGCGCCTGCTCGGCCTCGTCCATGAGTTCGGGTTCGGGAATGCGCTGCATGTGCTGGCTCCGCCGCGGTCGCGGCGCGGAGTTATTCGTCGCCGGGCGCTTTGCTCGCGTCGCCCGCCTGGGCGTCGATCGCCTCATCGAGGTCGCGCTTGGCGTCCATGGTCACGCCCTCCACGGCACGCGCCCGGTCCTGGGTCTGGATCATGTCGTCCAGCACCGTCTCGTCCGTATCCCGGCCGAGTTCACGCGCTGCTGCCTCGTCCGCCGCAGCGTCCTTCGGTTCCGGCGCGGGCGAGCCGCACGCCACCAGGGTCGTCAGGGCGAAGGCGGCAAGAGGCAATCGGGCAGCGACAGGCATGATGGTTCCCCGGGGCTGGAGCCCCGGGTGGAATTCTATAGGAAGGGGCTAGGGGTTAGGGGTTAGGGGTTAGTCGGAGGTGAGGCCGTGGCATCCAGTGCAACTGCACCTCCGACTAACCCCTAACCCCTAACCCCTAACCCCTAACCCCTAACCCCTAGCCCCTTCCTTCAGAGAAACTCATCAATCTGAAAGAGGAAATACGCGAAGAAATGGTTGATCGCGCGGATCTGGTCGAGCAGCCGATGGTCCGAATCCACGACGTGCAGCGTCGCCTTCTGTTCTTTCGCGAAACGGATGCTGTTGTCGACCGGGATCACTTCGTCGCGCCAGCCGTGCACGATGGTCGTCGGGCAAAGCGCGGGCCGCGGGCTGACCTTGTCATAGCCGGGCATGTACAGCGCCGGGGCCAGCAGGAACATGCCGCGCGCCTGCAGCAGCGAGGAGCCCGCCACCGACACGTAGCCGCCCATGCTCGAACCGACCAGCACCAGCGATCCCCGCAGGTCCTTGCAGAACGCCAGCAGTCGCGTCACGCGCGCCTGCGGATCGTCGATGCCCCGATAGTCGACGGATTCGACGTGGAACCCCTCCTCGCGCGCGATCTCGGCCATCGCTGCGATCTTGCTGCCCCACGGCTCGCTGTCCTTGCCATGGGAAAAAACGACGTACCGCTCGGTCATCCGGGAGCTGCTCCAGTTCGCATGACACGCATGATAAGGCTTTCGCGCACTGCGTAACGCGGCGTGGGTCTCATTCGCCGGACCACAGGAGCTGGTCCAGATCGCCCACGGGTGCGCCCCAGCCGTGCCGCGCGAGGTCGACACGGCCGCGCGCGGCATCGATGCCTTCGGTCCGCAACCGGGAAATCTGTCGCTCGCGCGCAGTCGAGCCCGCCGGGAAGGCAATGCGTCCACCGGCCGCAACGACCCGTTGCCACGGCACCCCGCTGTTCTGCGGCAGGCCCGCCAGTACCTTGCCGACGAGTCGCGCCTGACGTGCAAGTCCGGCGCGTGCTGCGACCGACCCGTAGGTCGTGACCCGTCCGCGAGGTATCTGGCGCACGACAGCGACGATCGCCGCCATCCGCCGGTCCCGTTCAGCGACGTCGGCGGGGACGCGCGCGGGTCGTGCGGACCGGGCAGGTCGTGCAGGCTTCGGCATGACGGTTCGCATCATGCCATGCGTCGGGTCTGACAGAATGAGCACGGCTTGCAAGGGGATCGAGCGCGATTGCCGGACATTGCACAACACGAGACGGCCGGCTGGGCGTTCGCCGTGGATCGGGGCGGCACGTTTACCGACGTGGTCGGCGTCGCGCCCGATGGTTCACTGCACACTTGCAAGGTCCTGTCGCGCGATCCGCATCGGCCGGGTGACCCCGCGCTGCGCGGGATCGGCCTGGTGCTCGACCAGCACGGCGATGCCTGCGGTCGTCACCTCAGGTCGGTGCGGCTTGGCACAACCGTCGCCACCAACGCATTGCTCGAACGCGCGGGTGCTCCGACGCTGCTGATCACGTCGCAGGGGATGCGCGACGCGCTGCTGATCGGCTACCAGGAACGGCCCGACATCTTCGCGCGCGCCATCCGTCGCCCGTCGCCGCTGTACCGGGAGGTCATCGAAGTTCCGGAACGTGTGGATGCCCAGGGCCACGTGCTGACGCCGCTGGACGAAGATGCGCTGCGTCGCGCACTCGCGAGCGCGCGCACGGCAGGTATCGAAGCCGTCGCCATCGCGTTCCTGCACGGCTTCCGTCATCCGGCCCACGAGATCCGCGCCGCAGAGATCGCACGCGCCGCGGGTTTTGACGAAGTCATCGCATCGCACGCGGCCGCGCCACTCCTTGGCTACGTCGCTCGCGGTGACACGACCGTGGCCGACGCCTACCTCTCGCCGATCCTGCTGCGCTACACGCAGGCTTTCCGCGCCAGCCTGCTCGCCGCCCACGGCAACGCCAACGTTGCCTTCATGCAGAGCAACGGAGGTCTCGTCGACGCGGAAGGGTTCCGCGGCGTGAACGGTGTCCTGTCGGGTCCCGCGGGAGGCGTCGTCGGCATGATTGCCGCCGGCTCCACGGCCGGTCCCCGCCGACTGATCGGCTTCGACATGGGCGGCACGTCGACCGACGTCAGCCTGTCGACCGGCGCCATCCCGAGGCGTTTTGCCGCCGAGATCGACGGGGTGCGACTGCAGACGCCGCTGGTCGACATCACCACGATCGCCGCGGGTGGCGGTTCGCTGCTGCGTTTTGCCGACGGTCGCCTGCAAGTGGGACCTGCCTCGGCAGGGGCCGATCCCGGGCCGGCGTGCTATCGCCGCGGCGGACCCGCGACCATCACCGATTGCAACGTCGCCCTCGGACGAATTCCACCCGATCGCTTTCCCTCGGTCTTCGGTCCCACGGGCGATCAACCCATCGATGCAACGGCCTCGCGCACGCGACTCGGCGAACTCGCCGTCGCGGCACACAGCGAGACCGGACTCGAGTACAGCGTCGAGGCGCTGGCCGACGCGTTCCTGCAGGTGGCGTGCGCGCGCATGGCCAACGCGATCCGGGAACTCGCCTTGCACCACGGCGAGGACCCTGCACGCTTCAGCCTGCTCTCTTTCGGTGGCGCAGCGGGGCAGCATGCATGCGCGGTGGCGGAGCTGCTCGGGGTCAACGAGGTGCTGCTGCATCCGCTGGCGGGCGTGTTGTCCGCGCATGGCATCGGGCTGACCAGTCGTCGTGCCATTCGACGACGCACGGTCGAAGCCGCGCTCGATGCCGCGGGTCAGCAGTGCGGCCTGCAGGCGCTGGTCGCACTCACCACTGACGCACGTGACGACCTGCTGCGGCAAGGCATCGACCCATCCGCCATCGACGTGCGAGCCACCGCGCACGTGCGACTCGCGGGCTCGGACACCACGATCGAGCTGCCATGGCAGCCCGCGGACGCATTGCGCGTGGCATTTCTCGAGGCGCACGCGCAACTCTACGGCTTTGCCGACGAAGCCGCCGCGCTGGTCATCGGCTCCGTCATGGCCGAAGCGATCGAACACGTGGCAGCGTCAAGACCGTTCGGCACTGGCATGCGTCGTCCAGCGGAGGCAGCCACTGGAGAGATGGATGCCACCACTCATGTGCCGCCCGTGTCGTGTGCTGCGGCCTGGACCGACGCTGGCTGGCGCACGGTGCCCGTCGTCGCACGACGTGACCTTTCGCCCGGCGCCGAACTGAGCGGTCCCCTGCTGCTGTGCGAGGACGGCGCCACGAACTGGATCGCACCCGGCTGGCAGGGTGCTGTCGCCGAGGGTGGCTTGCTGATCCTGCAACGGCAGCAGACCGCGCAGACCGCGCACCACGCCGACGCGCCCGCAAGCGGCAGCGTGCCCGGCAACGCGAACATCAACGCGACGGGGCCGGACCCGATGCGTCTCGAGGTGTTCAACGCGCTGTTCATGCACGTCGCGGAACAGATGGGCGCGGTGCTGCGCCACACGGCGAGCTCGGTCAACATCAAGGAGCGGCTCGATTTTTCATGCGCGATCTTCGATGCCGACGCCAACCTGGTCGCGAACGCCCCGCACATGCCGGTGCACCTGGGATCGATGGGCGCAAGTGTGTGCGCCGTGCTCGAGGCGTTTGACGCCGACCTGCGTTCGGGTGATGCGTACCTGGTGAACTCACCGTACGCCGGCGGCACCCACCTGCCGGACATGACGGTCGTCTCGCCGGTTTTCGACGACAGCGGGGCAAGGCTCGAATTCTTCACGGCGTCGCGCGCGCACCATGCCGACGTGGGCGGGATCTCGCCGGGATCGATGCCGCCGGACAGTCGCACCATCGACGACGAAGGCGCGCTGGTGGCGCCGACCCGGATCATGCGCGATGGCGCGCTCGATACCGCACGGCTGCAACAGCTGTTTTGCGACAACCCGTGGCCCGCACGGAATTTTGCTCAGAACCTGGCCGACCTGCGGGCACAACTGGCGGCCAATGCCCGCGGCGCACGGGAATTGCAGCGCGCCGCAGCGGACCACGGACGCGTCACGCTGCTCGCGTATATGGGTCACGTGCAGGACAACGCCGAGCGCTGCGTGCGCCGCGCGATCCGCCGGCTGCGCGACGGCCGCTTCCGCTACGAGCTGGACAATGGCCAGACGATCTCCGTGCAGATCACCGTCGATATCGAGGCTGGCACGGCCTGCGTCGATTTCTCGGGCACGTCGCCGCAGCAGGCCAACAACTTCAACGCACCAAGGGCCGTCACGACGGCCGCGGTGCTGTACGTGTTCCGCACGCTGATCGACGAGCCGATTCCGCTCAACGCCGGTTGCCTGCGACCGTTGACCATCATCGTGCCGCAAGGGTCGATGCTCGACCCGATCGCGCCCGCAGCCGTGGTGGCGGGCAACGTCGAGACGTCGCAGTGCATCGTCGATGCGCTGTACGGAGCGCTGGGACTGCAGGCCGCCGCGCAAGGCACGATGAACAATTTCACGTTCGGCAACGCGCGTTACCAATACTACGAAACGATCGCGGGCGGCGCGGGTGCCGGCCCCGATTTCGACGGCGCCAGCGGCGTGCAGACGCACATGACCAATTCGCGGCTCACCGATCCGGAGGTGCTCGAGTCACGGTTCCCGGTGCTGCTGCGGGAGTTCTCGATTCGTCGCGGCTCCGGCGGCGCCGGCCGGCACCGCGGTGGCGACGGACTGGTGCGGCGCGTGGAATTCCGCGAGGCGATGACGGCCAACGTGCTCGCCAATCACCGACGCATCGCGCCGTTCGGTCTGCAGGGGGGAGCGCCCGGGGCGACCGGGCGCAATACCGTCAGGCGGCGCGGCAGCGCGGACTCAGAAACGGTCGCCGCGACGTTCGGGCTCGCCGTAGAGCCGGGCGATCAGGTTCAGATCGAGACGCCGGGCGGCGGCGGCTTCGGGGCGCAGGATGTCTGATGACGCGGCCGGTCGCTGGTCGGGTGTCGGCGCAAACAGTTCTTGGGCCAGCGTCCGGCGCGGCGCCGTGTCTTCGAGCGTCGAGTCGCTCGTGGGGCGGGGCCGCTCACCGATGGTGAAGCGCGTGCCCGGTGGCAACTGTTGTGGCTTCACGGCCCGCACGGTGCTGCCCTCGAGCCGATGGTTAAGCATGAACGAGCGGAACTCGCCGCTGCGCAGCGCGGGCAGCGAGACCAGGCAGGACACCACTCCGTTCCTGACATCGTCGGCCGTGTTGACGCGCTCGTCGCAGACGACCTCGCAGTGCTGCATGTCGGCGCCCTTGCCGAAAGCACCGCTGGCTGCGAGCCCGAGCAGGAAGGTGTGGACCTGTCGCGCGAGGCGCGGCCAGGTGTTGCGATCACGGCCTTCGAAGCGCGCCCAGCGCGTGCCGCACTCGATGCTGTTGATCGTCAGCAGTTGCCGGCGACGGAACGTGAGCAGCGAGCTTTCCGGGCCGCTCCCCGAGCCACGCGCGAGCGTCTTCAGGGGCGCGGTGCTGGCAACGCTCGCGCGGACAGAATGCAGGGGATTGATGCCCTGCGCCGTCAACCGCTGGCAGTCCGCATCCGTCAGCAGTTGCAGTGGGCGCGTGCCGGGACGCAGCAGGATCTGCTCGTCGGGCAGGCCGTCCCATGGCGAGCGGTGCGCATCCATCCGCGCCAGCGCGCCGGCGACCGAGCCGCTGTTGGCGAACGGCTCGTAACGGCCCCGCAGCCGGTCGAAGGCCTGCACGCGCGGGAAGCAGAGGACCGCGGAATCGCTCTGGAACGCGAGTTCGCGCAAGCCGTGCAAGGCGTCCTCGCTGGTCTGCCACGCGGCGGGCGGATCCACGACCAGCAGTGCGCGATGGTCGCGGCAGAATTGCGCCGCGACGAGCAGGACACTGGGCCCGATGTCGCGATCACGCGCCGGCGGCGGCACACAGAGAAAATGCAGGTCTTCGACGCCGCGCAACGCGAACAGGCCGGTGCCGCGTTCAGCGGAGCCGATCAAATCGTAATCCGTGAGCGGCGAACCGTCGTCACCGTCGGGATTCGAATCGACGTAACCGATCGGGTGACGCGCGCCGGGGCGGAACGTGCGTTCGGGACGCGTCGTCGGCACCGCACCACGCACTCGCACCAGCAGGGATTCCTGCAACGCTGCGACGATGAATCGGGTCGTGCCTGGTTCGATCGACAGCCGGCGGAAGATTTCCTGGTCTTCGATGTGCTCGGAGCCGAGCGAGCGTACGCGCTGCACGACGAGGTTGAAGCGGTCTTCCTCGTTGGGCGCTATGTTGTCGTAATCGACGGAGGCGCGCAGTACCTCTCGCGAGCCCGGACTCAGCGCTTCGAGCACCAGCTTCGAATCGCCACACGGCAAGCTGATGGTGGCCGGCGCGCCGCCGTTCACGATCCGCACGACGACCGCTTCGCGGCCGCCGTTATCGAAGAACTGCTCGACGGCATAGGACAGCATGCTCGGCTGCCACAGGCCGCCGAACACTTGCTGGTACTCAGCGAAATTGCGCACGCGCACCGCACGGTTGACAGGTCCGCGCAACGCGCGGCCGATGAAGCCCGTCGTCGCTGTCGGCAGGCGCACGATCGGCTGGTCTGCACCAACCGCTTCCGTCACCGTGATGCCACCCTGGGCCATGTCGCGCAAAGCCGCGCCCCGCCTCGAAAAATTTCCTTAAAGTACCACAACTTAGTGGGCTTCGAAGCAGTCCCGACCCGAACCGGTGGTGGCGCGGCGGGTGTCAGGTCTGCACCGCCGGTGACGACTTGCGGCGACCGCGAACTGTTGGCGCTTTGGCTGGAGCCGCAGGCGGCGACACGTGCGCCCGGCAGCGATCGGCGAACCAGCGCAAGCCGACTTCGCCGTGCGCAATCGGACCGGTTTCAGCGGCGTCCAATCCCATGAGGCCTTGTTGCACGCGCGCGAGCAGGCGCACATCGGCGGTGAGGGCCTGGCGCCGCACGCGTTGATGCGTGTAACGCAGCAGGCGCATCTCGCGACTGGCATCGGGAACCGCATAGCGCAGCTCGCGGAATGTGCACTGGCCGGTCGCGCCGGGAAGGACCTGCTGGATCGATAGACCGTCCGGCGCGAGCTGCAGCAGCAGGTTCGGCCACAAGTAGACGTAGTCGGCGCGCGCTGCAGCCGGTTGTTGATCCAGCAACAGCCGACGGTACATGCGCGATGACCAGGTATCGCCGACTGCACCGGAGGCGATCTCTGCGGTCACCTGCAGGGCCTCATCGTTGCCGCGCTCGAACACGACCGGCCCGAACAGTCGCGGTTTCAGCGCAGGCCTGGGAATGTCGAAGTGCGCCGTGTCGAGCAGGTGCTCGCACGCGAGTTTCCAGTCGGCAGCGCAGGGCGTGGTGCGCGGTTCGATCACGCGCCGCATCGACGTCAGGTCGGGCCAGGCTGCAGCCACTGCATCGAGCACCTGCTCCACTGCCAGCCGCGGCGTCTCGAAGGCCACGAAGACGAGGCCGCGCCACTGCGCGACGTGCAGCGGATGCAGTGCGTGAGCCGCGGCGTCGGACGCGTCGAAGTGCTGGCCATCAGGAATGCCGGCCAGCGCGCCCGCTTCATCGTATGACCAGCCGTGGTACGGACACCGGAAACGGCCGTCGATGCAGAAGGCCAGGCCGGTGTGGGCATCGCCTTCGACGAGACGGGTGCCGCGATGCCGGCAGACGTTGCGAAAGCCATGCAGGCCGCCCGCTTTGGTCCGCAGCACCACTGCCGAACGGCCACCGCAATCGAAGCGGATCGCGGTGCCCGGTGCAGGCAGGTCCGCGGCATGGCAGACGAACTGCCAACTCGGCGCGAAGATTGCGGAATAGTCGAGCGGTGCGCGGGCGGCGTCGAGGTAGTCGCTGGCGGGAAGTCCGCGCACGACCGCCTAGCGTCCGCCACTCGCGACGACGGGCGCGGCGGGTGCTGCCGCATCGTGAATCGGCACAGGCCGGTCGCTGCCGTCCCACGTCGCGCCGGACGGAACGCGATTCTCGACCAGCCGCGCGGACGCCAGGAACTGCTCGAGCGCCACGGCCGGCTGCGACACCGGCACGGCCACGCCCTTCGACGCGTTCACGATCTGTTCCGCCAGTACCCAGTCAACCGTGACGGCCGCAGGCTTCGCGCGCAGTTGCATTTTCTCCTGCACTTTTTTGCTGAAGCGCTGGCCCTTGGCCGCTGCTTTCGCTTCCGGGTGTTCCTCGTGCGGCGGGAACGACTGCACGTAGAACTGGCCGTCCTGCACCTTGTAGAGCAATGGCTGGTTGACGACCGTCACCTTGGTGCCGATCGGCAACTGCGGGAACAACGTCGCGATGTCCTCTGGATAGAGCCGGATGCAGCCGTGGCTGGCGCGCATGCCGACGCCTGCTGGCTTGTTGGTGCCGTGCATCAGGTAGCTCGGCCAGCCGAGGTTCATCGCGAATGCGCCGAGCGGATTGTCGGGACCCGCCGGCACGCGCGCCGGCAGGATGTCGCCCTCCGCCGCGTGTTCCTTGCGCACCGATTCGGGCGGGGTCCAGACCGGATCCTTGCGCTTCGACACGATCTTCGTGGTGCCTTCCGGCGTCGCCCAGCCGACCATGCCGATGCCGATCGGCACCGTGACCACGACGCGCTGCTCGCCCTTCGCGGGTTTCGGGAAGTAGTAGAGGCGCAGCGCCGCGAGGTTGACGACCATGCCGTCATGGGGCGCGTCCGGCAGCACGAACTGAGTCGGCAACACGATCCGCGTTCCCGCTCCGGGCAGCCAGGGGTCGACACCGGGGTTGGCGTTCACGACTTCGTCGTAGCCGAGGTTGAAGCGGCGCGCGATGTCGGGAAGCGTGTCTTCCTCGGTCGCGATCGTCGCCTGCAGCGTGCCGACGACCGCCGTGGTCTTCGGATCGTACGGAAACGTGTGCGTTGCGAGCGGTTCAGCGTACTGCGGCTTGGGCGGCTCGGCAGGGGGCGGCAGCGGCTCCTGCTTCGGCGCAAAGACGCTGCAACCCGCGAGCGTCATCAAGGCGACGACGAGCGCGGCGCGCCCGGCGTCAGGCGGGCTGGCAAGACTTCGAAATAGGTTCAAGTTCCATCCTCGTCAGCGTCGAACGGCCCGCGGCCGTCAGAGCACGGCGGGTCGGTTCGGCAGTTCGTCTTCGTCGCGTCCACCGGGCAATGGCGGGTAGTGCCGGGCCAGCAGCAGGCCAGCGTCGTGCACGCCCTCCGCAGCGCCGCGCTCATAGTGCCCGGCCCGGAACTTCTCTTCCATCGTGTGGCAGACCGCAGACCACTCTGCGGCACTGACATAGCCATTGAAGCCGCGGTCAGCAACGATTTCCACGTCGCGGTCCGCCAGCAGCACGTAGATCAGGATGCCGTTGTTCGCTGCGGTGTCCCAGACCCCAAGTGCCGCGAAGACCTCCAACGCGCGGGCCCGTGGCGTCTTGCCGGCCCAGATCTGGTGCGGCTCAAGCGCCGCTTCGATCGCGAAGCGGATCTCGCCGCTGTGCGCGAGTTCGGATTCGGTGACCGCACGCTCGATGGCCGCGAGTGCTTCGACCGGGAAAGCGCGCGCAAGTTGGCGCCGTGTCGAAAACAGGTGACGGAAAAGTCGTGTCCAGTTCATGGCCATCACCAGCTGCCCGAGGCGCCACCGCCACCGAAGCCGCCACCCCCACCGCCGAATCCGCCTCCGCCAAAGCCACCGCCCCCACCCAGACCGCCCCCGAAGCCACCGCCGTAGCCCCAGCCGCTGCCGTGACGCCGGCTGTACCAGCCGTTGCCGCCGGCTCCGGTCCCGCCACCGCCGCCCGCGCCACCCAGCAGCGCAAAGATGAAGGCGACGATGCCCGCGACCAGCGAGATGCCGAGGATGCTGATCAGCATCCAGGTCAGGAAACCGACCAGGCCGCCCGTGGCGAGCGCACCCCCCACCCGGCCGAAGAGACGCCGCAAGATCGAGCCGCCGACCAGCGCAAAAATGAACAGGAACGGCAGCAAATGCACCAGACCGGGGATTCCCGCCGCAGGCGGGCTGAACTCGGGCTCCGGCAGGGGCTCGCCCTCGATCACACGCATGATGCGATCTACTCCGGTGCTGATGCCGTCGTAGTAATCGCCGCGCTTGAACGCGGGCGTGATGTCCTGCTGGATGATCCGGTTGGCGGTCGCATCGGGCAGCGCCCCTTCGAGGCCGTAGCCGACCTCGATGCGCACCTTGCGGTCGTTCAACGCCACGAGCAGCAACACGCCGTCGTCAACCTTGCCGCGGCCGAGCTTCCACTGCTCGACGACACGGAGCGAATACTGCTCGATGACCTCGGGCTGCGTCGTCGGCACGATCAGGACCACGACCTGGCTGCCCTTCGACTGCTCGAACGCCGCGAGCTTGGCCTCGAGCGCCGATGACTGGTCCGGCGTCAGCGTGCCGGTGAGGTCGGTGACCCGTGCCTTGAGCTGGGGAACGGCAACGAATCCCTGCTGCGCAGACGCCGGCGCAACGACTGCAGCCATGAGCCACAGCACTACGGCGAGCCACAGGCCTCGCAGCGGCAGTCGGGATACTAGCGGGAGAGTCGCGGCGACCATGGGATCACCCCGCGTCGCGCCCCGTGGGGGACGCGACGCGAGGAGTGCCTCAGTTGGTCGCAGGGGCAGGCGTGGGCGCCGGGGCCGGTGTGGCCGGCGGTGCGCTGAAGTCCACGGTGGGCGGCTTCGCGATTGCCGCCTCGTCCTCGACCATGAAATTCGGCTTCACCTTGTAGCCGAAGAGCATGGCCGTGAGGTTGGTCGGGAACCGGCGGATCGTGACGTTGAAGTCCTGCACCGCCTGGATGTAGCGATTGCGCGCCACGGTGATCCGGTTCTCGGTGCCTTCGAGCTGCGCCTGCAGGTCGCGGAAGTTCTGGTCCGACTTGAGCTCGGGGTACCTCTCGACCACGACCATCAGGCGCGAGAGTGCGCTCGACAACTCGCCCTGCGCCGCCTGGAACTGCTGCAACGACGCCGGGTCGTCGGCCTTGACCTGCACCTGCGTCGCCCGGGCGCGCGCCTCGGTGACGCCGATCAGCACCGCCTGCTCCTGCGCGGCGAAACCCTTCACCGTGGCGACCAGGTTCGGGATCAGGTCGGCGCGACGCTGGTACTGGTTGACGACTTCGGACCATGCCGACTTCGTCGCTTCGTCCTGCACCTGGATCGCGTTGTAACCACAACCGGACAGCAGCGTGGCCGCCACCACCAGCAAGAGCGCTTGCAAGGCTCGCATCGGAACGTTCTCCTTGGATTGCCGTTTGACCCACCCCTGGATCAACCGCGAATTTAACAGAATCCGGTCACCAGATACGGACGGCCTGATCGGGTGCGAGGTACATCTTGTCGCCGGCCTTGACGTCGAACGCCTCGGCAAACGCCGGCATGTTGCGCAGGATGCCGTTGGAGCGGTACTCGCTCGGGCTGTGCGGGTCCGTCTTCAGGCGCTTGCGCAGTTCGTCCTCGCGGTAATTCCGGGCCCAGATCTGGCCCCAGCCGAGGTAGAAGCGCTGTTCGCCCGTGAAGCCGTCGAGCACCGGCGCCGGCTGGCCGTTCAAAGCAATCTGGTACGCCTTGTGCGCCACGGCCAGGCCTGACAGGTCGCCGATGTTCTCGCCGAGCGTGAGCTGGCCGTCGACATTCATGCCGGCGACCGGACTGAACGCGTTGTACTGCTGCACGAGCGCATTCGCGCGCGCCATGAACAGCTCATTGTCCTTGTCGGTCCACCAGTCGCGCAGGACACCCTTGCCGTCGAACTTGCGGCCCTGGTCATCGAAGCCGTGGCTGATCTCGTGGCCGATCACCGCGCCGATGCCGCCGTAGTTCACGGCGTCGTCCGCCTTCATGTCGAAGAACGGCGGTTGCAGGATCGCGGCCGGGAACACGATCTCGTTCGCCAGCGGGTTGTAATAAGCGTTGACGGTCTGCGGCGTCATGCCCCACTCGGTCTTGTCGACCGGCTGGCCGACCTTCTTCAATTCACGCTGCACGTTCACGGCACGCGCGCGCAGCACGTTGCCGAGCAGGTCGTTCTTGTCGACGACCAGGCCGGTGTAGTCCTTCCACTGGGTCGGGTAACCGATCTTGACCGTGAAGTTGCGGACTTTGTCGTGCGCTTGCTTCTTCGTTTCCGGACCCATCCAGGCCAACTCGTCGATCGACACGTCGAACGCCTTGAGCACATTGCCGACCAGCACGTCCATGCGCTGCTTTGCTTCCGGCGGGAAGTGACGCTTGACGTATTCCTGGCCGAGCAGGTCGCCGGTCGAGCCTTCGAGCTCGCCGAGCGCGCGCTTCCAGCGCGGCTTGATCTGCGGCGTGCCGGAGAGCGTGCGCTGGTAGAAGTCGAAGTTCTCGTCGACGAATGCCTTGCTCAGGTAGGGCGAGTACGCGTCGATCGTGCGCAGCGTCAGGTAGTCCTTCCAGGTGGCGAGCGGCACGTCGCTGATGGCCTTGCCCACTTCCTGGAAATAATCCTTCTGCGTCAGCACCAGCTGGCCCGAGCCCGGCAGCGTCATGTCGGTGAGCCACGTCGACCAGTCGATTCCCGGCGTGGCCTGCTCTGCGCCTTCGACCGTCGTCGGGTTGTAGAGCGCCTCGATGTCGCGCATCTTCACCGCGGGCCAGGAGGCCTTGGCGAGGCGCGTCTCGAATGCCATCAGGTCCTTCGCGACCGCGGCGGAATCCTTGCGGCCGGCGAGCTTGAACACGTTGTCGATGTGCTGCTCGTAGGCGCCGCGGATCTCCGTGAAGCGCTGGTCCGTCGAGAAGTAGTAGTCACGCTCCGGCAGGCCGAAGCCCGACTGCGTCACCCACAGCGTGTTCAGGCTCGGGGTTCTTCGCGTCGGCGAAGATCTGCGCACCGATCGGGTTGTCGATCATCAGCAGCTGCGCGCGCGACAGGTAGGCGAGCAGTTGCTTGCGGTCGTTGATGGCCGCGATGCGGTCGAGTTCGGGCTGCAGCGGTGCGAGGCCGAGCTGCTCCGCCTTCGCTTCGTCCATGTAGCTCGAGTAGAAATCGCCGATCAGCTGCTGGGCCGAGCCGGGTGCCGCCTTGGCCGCAGCGGCTTCCTCGACGATCACGCGCAGGTTCTTTTCGGCTTCATCGGCCAGCAGCGTGAAGGAGCCGTAGTTCGACTTGTCGGCCGGAATCTCGGTGGTCTTCAGCCACGTCCCGTTGACGAAGCGGTACAGGTCGTCCTGCGGCCGCACGGTGCGGTCGAAGTTCTGCAGGAACAGGCCGGACGTCAATGCCGGAGCAACGGGGGCAGCGGCGGCGACGGGCGCAACCGGCGCGGCCGGCGGCTCGGAGGCCCGGGGTGCGGCTTGGGCCGCGAGGGCCGTCAGGGTCAGGGCGACAGGCAGGGACCAACGAACATACATCGTCAGGACTCCGTGAATGCGGGGCGGATTGCCGGGTAAGTGATTGAAATGGCCGGCCACATGACTGGACGGATAGCTGGGCGGGTAACTGGGCACAGCGGCCGCAGTCATCACCAGGCCGTCAAGTATAGAGGAATCAGTTTCGACCCAATCGCAGGTGGATGGGCCACTTGAGACGAAGCGTGCCGCCCGCAGGCCAAAGCGTTGCCAGCTCGGCGGCAATGGCGGGCAGCGGGTCCTCGCCGGGGTGCGCGTCCCTGTAGCGCTGTACAGACGACCAGGACGCGAGGTAGCCAAGCACCTGTTCCAGCGTCCATTCGGTCTGCAACCCGAAGCGAGGCGCGGATTGGTCGGCCCAGGGGAATGGCAGCGTCGCGTAGGCCTCGTCGACGAACCGGCGCTCCGGCGGCCAGTACGGCCCGATGACGTGCACGTAGAATCGGTCCAGCACGGCGTCCACGGCAAGGTTGGCCCGAAACTTTTCGTAGGTCCAGACCGCGACGATGCCGCCCGGCTTGAGGACGCGACGGCATTCCGCGTGGAAGCGCTCGAAGTCGAACCAGTGCACGGCCTGGGCCGCGGCCACGAGCGACACGGACGCGTCCGGCACGGGCAGGTGCTCGGCCATGGCCTGCCGATACCGCACGCGCGGGTGCGGCTGTGCGTGTTCAAGCTGCGCGAGGCTGCCGTCGACTGCCAGCACGGCTTCGAAGTGCTCCGCGAGCGCGATGGCCGCCTGCCCATTGCCGGTTGCGCAGTCGACTGCAAGCGCACGGTCCGGCGCCTGCGCGGCTACCCACTCGATCAGCGCGGGCGGGTAGCCCGGCCGGTAACGGCTGTAATCCGCCGACTGGCGCGAGAAATGATCCTTGAACGTGGGGGCCGCCATGGCGCGATGGTGCGGGAGGCCACTGCACGCCGCAATGCGCGGGCGCCTACAATTCGCGCCTCACCCAGCGAGACACCGGCCGTGGATGGAATAGAAGTCGTCGACATTGCCCACGCGATCCAGCTGGCGCTCGCGCCGGTGTTCCTGCTGTCCGGCATCTGGGTGTTCCTCGGCGTGCTGATCAGCCGGCTGGCACGCATCGTCGACCGCGCCCGCAACATGGAACGGGAACTGCGACTGCCCGACGCACGCGACGTCGAACGCATTCGCGGACAGCTGCACGCGCTGTCGCAGCGCGCGCGTTACATCAACATCGCGGTCACGCTCGGTACCGTTGCGGCCCTGCTGGTGGCACTCGTCATCGCGCTGCTGTTCTCGAGCACGTTCATTCCGCTGAACCTGGCGCCGCCGCTGGCGTTCCTTTTCGTGCTGGCGATGGCCGCACTGGTCGCGGCGTTCGTCAGTTTCCTGATCGAGGTGCGGCTCGCGATCTCGGTGCTGCGGATCGGCGACGTCTAGTCGCGACTGGGGCGTGGTTTGGGTCGCCCCTACGGCGCTGCTGCCAGGCCGCGTCAGAGCGATCGGGTGAACAGGTTCACGTCGACCTGGTCGAGGCCTGAATAACGAACCTGCTTTTCGATCGAGAAGCCGAGCTTGGTGACGACGCGTGCCGAGGCCGTGTTTTCCGGGTGCACCAATGCGATCAGTCGCGTCAGGCCAACGCTTGAACGCGCGAAGTCGATCGATGCCCGCCCCGCCTCCGTCGCGAGCCCTCGACCCCAGTACTCCGGCAGGAAGCGGTAGCCGAGCTCGGTCTCGGCAAACTCGGCGACGTACTTCACGCCGCTGAAGCCGATCACTGCGCCCGTTGCCTTCCAGACGCAGGCGAACCGGCCGTAGCCATGGACGGCGTAGTCGTGAAACGGTGCGGCATGCAGCAACGCGCGCGCCTCCTCGAGCGAAGCGAACGGCTTGTTCTGGGTATAGCGGATGATCTCGGGTATCGACCCGAGCAGGTAGAGCGCCTGCACGTCATCTTCGCGGAACCAGCGCAGGATCAGGCGTTCTGTTTCAATCTCGTTCTGCATGAGCGCAGTCACACTGCTGCGACGTCAGCCCCGCCGCGCTGCCTCGATGGTGGCAATGTCGATCTTCGTCATCGGCATCATCGCTTCGAAGGCACGCCTTGCTTCACCACCGCCGGCCGCGAGCGCCTCGGTCAGCGTGCGCGGGGTGATCTGCCAGGAGAGCCCCCACCGGTCCTTGCACCAACCGCACGCACTTGCCTTGCCGCCATTGCCGACGATCGCGTTCCAGTAGCGATCGGTCTCCTCCTGGTTGTCGGTGGCGACCTGGAAGGAAAAGGCCTCGTCGTGGCTGAACCTCGGGCCGCCGTTGAGGCCGAGACAGGGAATGCCCAGCACGGTGAACTCCACCGTCAGGACGTCGCCTGCCTTGCCGCTCGGGTAATCGCTGGGTGCCAGGTGAACGGCGGTCACCTTACTGTCGGGAAAGGTGACGGCGTAGAAGCGTGCCGCATCATGCGCGTCCTTGTCGAACCAGAGGCAGATCGTGTTCTTCGGCCTCATATGCGGGTGCTCCTTGTGCCGCAGGTACGGCGCCGCGCGACTTCAGTCGAGATCGAGCCTCATCGCCTCGCCGTCGCCGAGGCTGATGTTCTGCGCGTTGCTGAACACGAGTTCGTTGCTCGCGCCAAGTGCGTCGGCATTGCCCTGGCACGTCAGCGCGAGCGTGTAGTCGGCGGCGGGCAGCAAGCGCAGCGCGTAGTTCAGCGCGCCTCCCGACGACAGGTCCTGGACGATACGCGTCGTTGCAAACGGTTCGGCGCCGGCGCCGTCGAGATCGTCGGGATCGACGTTCTTGCCTCGGTACAGATAGACCGCCCCATCCTCGAGCATGGTGCTGCCCGCAGGGCAGGCGACGCTGACCGTGCCGGAAACCTCCGCGGCATCGGCGGTCCGAACGCTGCGCAGTACTGGCGTAAACGTGTACTCGTCGGTGGCGACGTCGAAGGCGAGCGACTGGCGCAGGTCGAGCGTCAGGCTCAAGGTCTCGGTGCTGCGTTTGTCTTCCTCGACCGAGAAGTCCATCTCGGCGAAGTTGCCCGCCGCGAGTCGCATGGGAAAAGTGGCCCCGGCCGTATCGACGACTTTCGCGTCGACCCCGGTGTCAAACAGCAGCCGGATCCCCGTGTAGACACCGCTCGGCAGTGTCTCGCTGGTGAAGAGCCGCAGCGGCGTGCTCGCGGTCGCGAGATCGCGCAGGTCGACCGGTTCGCTGTCACGAAATTCGAGCGTCGTGACCGCGCTGTCGGCCTTGCGCAACTCGACGCCGAGCAGGTTGGCCTGCACGTCTGCAATCGCCGGGTCCGCGGGAGGGGCGGTTCCCAGGTCGACCGTGAAAACACCGTCGCAACCCGCGAGCAAGGTGGCGATCGCGATCGTCGTGATCCATCGGTGCGGCTGAGTGGCCATGTTGCGTCACTAGACCATCAGTGAACTTGGCGGTCAATCAGTGGCGACGCGCCGAGGCGATGGCCGAGCCAATCGGCACAGGGGACGCGGTTACCCGCGCGCCCCTGCCACACCACCCGGCATGCGGGTCCGCACCCGCAGGAGCGGGCCCGTGCCGGGCGCACCAGAAAAAAGCCCCGGGTTTTGGGCCCGGGGCTGGAGTCGGCGAACTTTGGTCGAAGGGAAGGGAAAAGTCCGCCAGGGGAACCGTGGTCGCACAGGGCTCAGTGCAGCCTCGCCCACTGCAGCACCTTGACGTCCTGCTGCGAGCGGCCGAAGTTGCGCGCAATGATCCGGGTCGCTTCGTGCATGCCCTTGTGGGGGCGTGGCTGGCCGTCGAGTTCGACGACACCGCGAAATTCCTCGAGTCCCCGCGGCTGCGGCTGCTCGACCAGGAAATGCGCATAGAACTTGATGGCCATGGACGGCAAGCTACTGACCGGACCGGCGCATTTCCGTGACAGCGCGCACACAATTCCGGCACCCGGCGCCCGCCTGCTGAAAACATGACCCGTTACCGAAAACCCACCGCTCCTGGCTCCCAGTACTCGACACCCGAGGGCGAACGCCGGCTGCGCGCGGAGCTCGATGAACTGTGGCGGGTACTTCGGCCGCAGGTGACTCGGGCCGTGCAGGAAGCGGCGGCGCAAGGCGACCGCTCGGAAAACGCGGAATACATCTATGGCAAGCGGCAACTGCGCGAAATCGACCGCCGCGTGCGTTTCCTGCGCAAACGGCTCGAGGGCATGGTCGTGGTGGCGCGGCCGCCGGACGATCGCCACCGGATCTTCTTCGGCGCGTGGGTGCAGGTCGAGGACGACAGCGGCGCTGCCACCGAATTCCGCATCGTCGGGCCCGACGAACTGGACCCGGCGCGACGCTACGTCAGCATGGACTCGCCCCTGGCGCGCGCGCTGCTGGGCAAGCGCATCGACGACGAGGTCACGATCGAGATTCCCGGTGGACGACGCGCCTACGTCGTCGTCGGTGTCCGCTACGAGGAACCGGTCGCCTCGTGACGCGGCAAGCCGTCGTGGATCTCGCCGATCCACGCCACGCGATCCGCCCAATGCGCGTGCGCCTGCGGCTGCAGTTGCGCTGCCAGTCCCGGGTCGACGCTACCCAGGGTAATGTGCAGCTCGCCGGGCCAGCGGGTGGACTCGAAGAACAGCGGCGTGCCGCATCGACCGCAGAAACTGCGCGTCGCCTCGGGCGATGAACGGTAGGTGCGCAGGCGCCCCGCATCGCCCATCATTTCGAAGCGTTCGCCGGTGGTACCGACCCACGTGACGAAGCCGGCACCCTGGGCGCGGCGGCACATCGTGCAGTGGCAATGTGCCACCCAGAGCGGCGGCAGCGCAAAGCGATAACGGATGGCGCCGCAGAGGCAGCCGCCCTCACCCCGAGTTGCTACCGCGTTCGGCGTACTCACATCACGCGAACGTTCTTGAACTGCCAGGGATCCGTTTCGTCGAGGTCTTCGGGGAACAGCCGGCCGCGATCGACCAGGGGATGCCACTCGGAGTACTCGCCCACGACCAGGCCGAGGTAGGGCCGGCAGATTTCCAGGATGCGCTTGTAGTCGATGTCGTCGGGCTCGACGATGCCGCTGTTCGGGTTTTCGATCGCCCAGATCATTCCCGCCAGCGCGGAGACCGTGACCTGCAGCGACGTCGCGCTGTTGTGCGGCGCGAGCTGGCGGGCTTCCTGCACGGAGAGCTGCGAGCCGTACCAGTACGCGTTCTTCTTGTGCCCCGCGAGCAGCACGCCGAGTTCGTCCATGCCCTTGACGATGTCGTCGCCCATGATCCGCTTGCTGTCCTGCATGCGCCAGTTGCGGCCGGCGAGTTCGTGCACGGACAGCACGGCAGAATCGCTCGGGTGATAGGCGTAATGGACGGTCGGGCGATACAGGACCTGCTCGCCTTTCTTGACAGTAAGGTAGTCAGCGATCGAGATGGCCTCGCTGTGCGTGATCAGGAAGCCATGGAACGGGCCGGCCAGTGGTGTCCAGGTGCGCACGCGCGTCGCCGCGCCGGGCTGCATCAGGTAGATCGCCGGCGCCGTGCCGGGCGGAACCGTCACGTGCCGCTTGGCATCGCGCGGGAAATTCTTCTCGTGCGAGCCCCAGCCCAACTCGGCGGGCTGGCAGCCTTCGCCGACGAACCCGTCCACGGACCAGGTGTTCACGAACTCGTTCGGCAGCTTCGGCTGGCTTCCCACCTGGGTGTCGCGCTCGGCGACGTGAATGACCTTCACGCCCAGCTTGTGCGCGAGTGCGGCCCAGTCGGCACGCGTCGACGGTTCGACCGTCTCGACGCCCGTGTCCGCGGCGATGTTGAGCAACGCCTGCTTCACCAGGTGCGAGACCAGGCCCGGGTTGGCGCCGTGGGTGAGCACCGCGGTCGGCGCACGCTGCTTCGAATCCTTGAGCGCGAGCGCTTCTTCGCGCAACGCGTAGTTGGTGCGGCGCGCCGGCGAAATCGTCGGATCGGTGTAACCCCCCGGCCACGGCTCGATGCACGTGTCGAGGTAGAGCGACCCTTTTTCCCAGCACAGCTTGATCAGTGCAACGGACGAGACGTCGACCGACAGGTTCAGCAGGAAGTCGCCGCGGCCCACGATCGGGTCGAGCACGCTCTTGAAGTTCTGGCGCGTCAGCGCGTGCTTCACGAAACGCACGCCGTATTCCTGGGCGATCTTTGCACCGGCGTCGTCGGCGGTGACGATCGTGACCTGGTCGGGCTGGATACCGACGTGGCGCAGGATCAACGGCAGGATGCCCTGGCCGATGCTGCCGAAGCCCACGAAGATCAGGCGGCCGGGGAATACGACGTGAACGGGGTAGCTGGTCATGATTTTGCTATCGGGAATCCTGTGTGGCCGACCCCCTGCGGGCGGCTAGCAGCCTAGTTTAGCGTGAAACCTCGCGCGGCCGAATGCGCCCACGGCGTCGGGCTTCAGCTGCGGTTGGCCAGGTCGCGCCAGTGTGGCGGATACGCACGTTCGTACCCGGGCATCTTTTCCATGCGGTCGATCCAGCGGGCGATCGCCGGATAGGTCGATTCCATCGGCAGGAAGCGCGAGCGGAGGTCGCCGGCCTCGCGCTTTTCCATCGCACGCCGCAACAGCATGATGCCCGGAAAGACCGTCAGGTCCGCGGCCGATGGCTGCTCACCGACCAACCAGTCCGATTTGCTGAGCCGCCCCTCGATGGTTCGCGCCTCGCCGCCGACAATGTGCATCGACTTGGTGACTTCCTCGGCCTGCTGGTCCAGCTGGTCGAGGAACACGGCCGACACGATCTGCGTGACGTACTGTTCGGCGTAGGCTTGGTACTCGCACACGACGCGCATGATCGTCCCGGCCTCCTCGGCCGACGTGCCGAACAACGGGTACTCGGGATACTTGCGGTCGAGGTACAGCAGGCAGGCCAGTGACTCGAACACCACGTAGTCGCCGTCCTTGAGCACGGGCACCCGCCCACGCGGGTTCATGCGCAGCAGCTGCGGCGACTTGTGCTCCTGCTTCGAGAACTGCAGCAGGTGCGAGTCGTAGGCGAGGCGCTTGTACTCGAGCGCGAGCAGCACGCGCCAGGAATACGGGCTGCCGCTGCCCCAGTAGATTTCGATGGCCATGCGTCCTCCGCCGCGCCACTTGCGGCGCAGGTGCATCCGGATTGTACTGGCAGCCACGGAGGAAGCGACGATGGCATGGCAGACACTGGTGACCGCGGAACAGGTGGCCGATCAGCTCGGTGACCCGCGACTGCGGGTCTTCGATTGCCGGTACGAACTGGCGCGCCCCGAAGCCGGCCGCGAGACCTACCTGCACGGACACCTGCCGGGCGCCGTCCATGCCGACCTGCATCACGACCTGGCGGCACCGCCGTCACCGACCAGCGGCCGGCACCCCCTGCCCAGTCCCCAGGACTTCGCCGCGCGGCTACGGCGCTGGGGTGTCGACGACGACTCGCTGCTGCTCGCGTATGACGACGCCACGGGCATGTGGGCTGCGCGATTCTGGTGGATGACCGCGAAATGGCTCGGCCACCGCCATGTCGCCGTCATGGACGGCGGCCTGCGTCGCTGGCTGCAACTCGGCCTGCCGACGACGACGGATCCGGCGCAGACGCGCCCGGCGGGCCACTTCACCGCGCGTCCAGATGCCGGAGCCCATGTCGACGCGGACACGACGCAGGCGGCGGCGCTCGACTCGCAGCAGCGGGTGCTTGATGCCCGCGCCGCCGAGCGTTATCGCGGCGAAGTCGAGCCGATCGACCCGGTCGCAGGCCATGTTCCCGGCGCGCTCAACCACCCGTCGTCTGGGGTCGTCGATGCGGACGGCCGGTTCCTGCCGCCCGCCGAGCTGGCCCGCGCGTTCGCGCAAACCCTTGGCCCCGTGGCTCCGACCGACACGATCACGATGTGCGGTTCCGGCGTCACGGCCTGCCACCTGCTGCTCGCAATGGAGCATGCCGGGCTGCCCGGAGCGCGCGTCTACCCAGGCAGCTGGAGTGAGTGGTCGAGGGATTCCTCGCGGCCGGTGGCGCGGGGAAGGGGTTAGGGGTTAGGGGTTAGGGGTTAGTCGGAATGCGCAGCTCCGCTTCTGAAATCCAGATGCTTGCGTCCAGACTTTCGGCCTACTGCTGCACCTCCGACTAACCCCTAACCCCTAACCCCTTCCTGCCTCCTCAAGTTTCTGTTTACGTGGCCCCCGCTTCTGACTATCGTGCGCGCCTCTTTTTTCCGGCCTGAACACCGGACACAGGTGGAACGACCAAGACAGTGGAAAACCCCGAACGCAAGACTGGCTACAGCGGCCCCTGGTACGTCGAGGACTCGCTCGAACTCTACGGCGTCAACGCCTGGGGCAACGGCTACTTCGGCATCAATGCCGCCGGCCATGCCATCGTGCGTCCCGACTGGACCGAAGGCCGCGAGATCGACCTGCACGAGGTCGTCACCGGCCTGGCCGCGCGTGACCTGTCCACGCCCGTGGTCGTCCGCTTCTCGGACATCCTGCGTCACCGCCTGACGCGGCTGCGCGACGCCTTCGCCACCGCGATCACCGAGAACGAATACAAGAGCCGCTACTGCGCGGTGTTTCCGATCAAGGTCAACCAGCAGCGGCTGGTGGTCGAGGAAATCTACGGCTACGGCCGTGAGTTCGGTTTTGGCCTGGAAGTGGGCTCCAAGCCCGAACTGCTGGCCGTGATGGCGCTGACCGAAGGCGAGTCCGAGCGGCTGATCATCTGCAACGGCTTCAAGGACGACAGCTACATCGAGGCCGTGATCCTGGCCGCGAAGCTCGGCCGCACCATCATCCCGGTAGTCGAGAACTTCAGCGAACTCGCGCTGATCCTCAAGCACGCGAAGAAGTACGACGTGCGCCCGCGCCTCGGCGTGCGCGTCAAGCTCGCGAGCGAAGGTGCCGGCCGCTGGCGCGAATCGTCTGGCGAAAAGAGCAAGTTCGGCCTGTTCGTCACCGAGATCCTCGATCTCGTCGGCGTGCTCAAGGAGCACGGGATGGAGGACTGCCTGCAGCTCGTGCACTGCCATCCGGGCAGCCAGTTGCAGGACATCCGCCGCGTGAAGGATGCCGTGACCGAACTCGCGCACGTGTACGCCGAGCTCAAGCAGATGGGCGCCGGCCTGCAGTACATCGACATCGGCGGCGGCCTCGGCGTCGACTACGACGGCAGCCGCACCAACTACGAATCGTCGATGAACTACACGCTCGCCGAATACGCGAGCGACGTGGTCTACCGCATCGCGAACGTGTGCAACGCCCGCGGCATCGACCACCCGATCATCGTCAGCGAATCGGGTCGCGCGATCGCCGCGCACCACAGCCTGTTGATCTGCGACGTGCTCGGCAGCTCGAAGCTCGACCGCTTCCGCGTGACCGAGGCCGACGAGCAACTGGTCCGTGGCAAGGAGATCCCACAGCCGGTGAAGGACCTGCTCGACGCGTACCGCTCAGTCTCCGAGCGCCGGCTGGTCGAGTGCTATCACGACGCATTGCAGGCACGTGAGCAGGCGCTGCAGATGTTCAGCGTCGGCTACCTCGGCCTCGAGGCCCGCGGCCTGGTCGAACGCCTGTACTGGGCGACCTGCGCGAAGATCCGCGACCTCTGTCGCAAGCTCGATGCGGTGCCCGAGGAACTCGAAGGTCTCGAGACGATCCTGAGCGACATCTACTTCTGCAACCTGTCGATCTTCCAGTCGCTGCCCGACAGCTGGGCCATCGACCAGCTGTTCCCGATCATGCCGGTGCACCGCCTCGACGAGCGGCCGGCGCGCACGGGCGTGCTCGCCGACATCACCTGCGATTCCGACGGCAAGATCGATCATTTCGTCAGCCTGCGCGAGACCAAGCGCTCGCTCGAACTGCACGACCTGAAACCGGACGAGCCGTACTACATCGCGTTCTTCCTCGTGGGCGCGTACCAGGAAACGCTGGGCGACCTGCACAACCTGTTCGGCGATACGCACGTCGTGCACATCAAGCTGCACGACGAGGGCGGCTGGTGGATCGAGGAGACCGTGAAAGGCGATTCGGCGACCGAGGTGCTGCGCTACATGCAGTACGACGTCGAGCGTCTCGTGCCGCAGTTCGCGCGCGACTGTGAACGCGCCGTGCGCGAAGGCCGCATCACGCTGCCCGAGAGCCAGGCGATGCGGCGGTTCTACGAAGCTGAACTCGCCGGCTACACGTACCTCGAGGCCTGAGGAAGTGAGTAGTGAGTAGTGAATAGTGAATAGTGCGCAGTCACTATCCACTAAGGCTCTGTCACCAATTCGTGTTGGTAAAGTCGGCGATCTCGTCCGCAAAGCGGACGCTCAACGGGGAAAATCGACCCGCAGCAGAAGTTCGGCTGCGCCCCAATGTATCCGTTGGAACTTTGTGCCAACCCGCGGGCAGGTAACAGCGCGGCCGGTTCAGCGACAGCAATACTCACTGTGCTCGCAGGCTCAGAGCATACAAGTGACACGGGCCAAAATGCTCGGTGAACTCACGCTCGAACTCCATGCCAACTTTTTTAGCCACACCGATTGAAGCTGCATTGCCAGGCATGACGAGGCAAATCAGACGACGCAGATGAAGTACGTCACTTGCATGGCGGATGATGCCTCGCGCAGCCTCGGTGGCCAGGCCCTGACGCCAGCGTTCTTTCCTGATCATGAAGGCGAGTTCAACCTCATCAGCGCCCTCGATGAGCCATGGCAGCAATCCGCACCGACCCAGAAACTCACCGGTTTGTCGGTCAATAGCAGCCCACAAGCCCAGTTCGGGATCATCTGGGTGGCCACGTACGAACCATTCGAGTTCCTCTTCGGTTTCCTGATAGGTTCGAGTTCCGTCCGGAAAGTACTTCCTGACCTCCGGATCGCGATAGAGCGCATACAGTGGCTCTAGGTCCTCAGGCTGAAAGTGGCGCAGCAGAAGACGTTCCGTACTGAGGATGACCACGGTTTGCGTTTCCCCCGGCTATCAGACACCGAACGAATGTCTGCTCCTGGTCGAACTCGGAAGTGGCCGAACGTCTGCTTTTTACCTCAACTCGCGGTCACGACCAACACGAATTGGTGACAGAGCCTTCACTAGTCACTAATCACTAATCACTATTCACTAATCACTTCCTTCAGCCGAGCCGGCCGAAGCCCAGGAGCACCGTGACGCCGAGCACGAGGAAGATCGCGGCGGCGATCCGGTGCACGATGTGCATCGGCAACTTCTTCGCGGCCACTTCGCCGAGCAGCACCGCCGGCACGTTCGCCAGCATCATGCCGAGCGTCGTGCCCGCGACCACGGCGAACAACGAGCTGTATTTCGCGGCCAGCGCGACGGTCGCAATCTGCGTCTTGTCGCCCATCTCGAGCAGGAAGAACGCGATCAACGTGGTGCCGAACACCCCGAAGCGCGGCGCTGCGCTTTGCTTCTCGTCGTCGTCGTACTTGTCCGGCACCAGCGTCCAGGCCGCCATCGCGATGAAGGACAGGCCGAGGATCCAGCGCATCGCCGTCGGTCCGACCAGCGCCGAAATCCAGGCGCCGGCCGCACCGGCCAGGGCATGGTTGACCAGCGTCGCGACCAGGATGCCGAGGATGATGGGCACGGGCTTGCGGAACTTCGCCGCGAGCACCAGTGCGAGCAGCTGCGTCTTGTCACCAATCTCGGCGAGGGCGACGACACCGGTCGAGACGAAAAATGCTTCCATGGGAGGGCGGTTCGCGCGTTGGCAGCCGCGGACCTTAACACCGTGCCGGCGCGCGTCGCCATGCGCATGGGCCGCCGCCGGGCGCGTGACCGGTCGCGTGACTCACGTCGCAAGTCATTGAATGTTCACAGGGCATTCATGGCGGGTTCATGAGCCGGCGTTGCAATATCGCCATGTCACAGGAAACCGCCGTCAACACCATGCTCGAAGAAGCCCTCGATCCGAGGCCGGCCGTGCCGCTCGATTTCGCCCACCTGCTGGCCGGCTCGGCGACGGCCTTCGCGATCTCGCCGGAGGTGCTCGCACAGGCCTGGAACGACGACGTGTCGTTCTGGAGCAACGTGCGGACGATTGAATACTGGATCGATCGCGCCCGCGGTTGACGCTCCGGGTCCGGCCACAAGGATTCGCAGCGTTTTTCTTGCGCTGCATCAACGATTTAGGTTGCAGCCTTCGAAAACTGCAAGTACATTCGGCCTTGGTCAGTTTTTGACCAACGAGCGCCCAGCGCGAAAACGGCACCGAGACGCACTCTAAAAACGAGCCGAGTTCCGAGGATTCAATCCTTCGCTTCGCCTGGTGCCGACCATTCCATGACGATTCTGCCCCTGGGCTCATCGCCCTTCGCCAACCCGCTCCGGCCTGCCGCCGATGGACTGGGTCTTCGCGTGCGTGCAGGTCGTATAGCCTTGATTTTGGGGGGTGTGTGATAGCATGCGCCGCGATCGTTGCCCGTACGTGTCTTGCAGAGCGCCTGTCGGCGCCTCTAGTTTCGAGCCGAAACGTCTTCGATCAGGTGACAGCAAACGTCGCTGGAGCGCCGGCTGGATCAGCCTGGCGTCACGAATGACTCACGGCTGCGAGCCCCGGTTTGAATGAGTGTTGAGTAGTGCCGGCCAGGCAATGACGCCTGTGCTCCGGTTTGATGTGTTACTTCTGAGGATGTTCGAATGACCAAGATTTACGTGGGCAACCTGCCTTTCACAGCGACGGAACCTGACGTGCGCGAGCTTTTCGCCCAGCACGGCACCGTCGAATCCGTTGCCCTCCCGACTGACCGCGAGACCGGCCGGCCGCGCGGCTTCGGCTTCGTCGAAATGCCGCAGGCTGATGCCCAGCGCGCCATGCAGGCGCTGAACGGCTTCAACATGGGCGGTCGTCCCCTGCGCGTCAATGAAGCGCAGGATCGTCCCCGCACCGGCGGCGGCGGCGGTGGCGGCGGCGGTCGTCCGGGTGGCGGTGGTGGCCGTCCGGGCGGCGGTGGCGGCGGCTACGGTGGCGGTGGCGGCGGTGGCGGCGGCTACGGCGGTGGTGGTGGCGGCGGCGGTCAGCGCCGCTGGTAACCCCGTTCGGGGCTGAGGCCTGACGCCCAGTCCCGGCCGAACCAGCAAGCCTGCTGAAGGCCGCAGCCTACGGGTTGCGGCCTTCTCTACCTGGCGCTCGAAGCACCCTGCTGGGTGCGGCGGGATCGCGCGCCTGCGGCGAATCTAGAGTTCGCCTGCTCACCACATGTCCCGCAACCGGTTCGCGACGTCGATGCGCGGGCCGTCGGCTGCCTTGGGTGCGCCGAATCCTTCCCTGGTTTCCCCAGCAGTCACCCGCTGGAATCCCTGCATGACCGACTCGGTCAGGAATCGACTGCGCGCTCCGTGCACGTAGCGATCGCCCAGGCTCGCCTGCTGCGTGACGTAGAAACGCACGGGAGCGATCAGGCGCAGCTCGGTGCGGGCCCGCGTCATGGCGACGTAGAGCAGCCGCCGCTCCTCCTCCAATAGCTCGGCCCTGCCGGCGGAAAACTCCGAAGGGAACGTGCCGTCAGTGACGTTCAGCACGTGCACCGACTCCCACTCCTGCCCCTTCGCGGAATGCACCGTCGACAGCACCAGGTAGTCCTCGTCGAGCAGCGGATCACCGGCAAGGTCGCCGGTGGCCTGCGGCGGATCGAGCGTCAGTTCGGTGACGAACGATTCGCGCGTGACGTGCTGCTGGCTCAGGCGCTCGAGCTGGTCGAGATCGCCGCGCCGTGCGTGGGCTGCCTCATACAGGCGCTCGAGTTGCGGCTCGTACCACTGCCGCACCTGCGTGACCTGCCCTTCCCACGGCGCGTTCTCCGCGCCGATGCTGGCGAGCAGTTGCGTCAGTGGCCCCCAGGTCCCACGTGTAGCCAGCGGCACCGGATGCGCGGCCAGCGCTTGCCACGAAAACCCCGCGGCTTCGAACGCATCGCACGCGCGCTGCGCATTCGCCGGACCCATGCCGGGCAGCAACTGCAGCACCCGAAACGCAGCGATGCGGTTGCGCGGGTTGTCGGCCCAGCGCAGCACGGCGAGCAGATCCTTGACGTGCGCGGCTTCGAGGAACTTGAGGCCGCCGTATTTCACGTAAGGAATATTGCGGCGCATGAGCTCGAGCTCGAGGACGTCGCTGTGATCGGCGTTGCGGAACAGCACGGCCTGCCGCCGCAGGTCGACCCCCCGTTCGCGGGCTTCGAGCACGCAATCGGCGACGAAGGTGGCCTGCGCCTGTTCGTCGAGCACGGTCACGTACTGCGGCAAGGCGCCGGCACCGCGCACGCTGTGCAGGTGCTTGCGGTATTGCCGGCCGCCTGCGGCCATCAATGCGTTGGCGACATCGAGCACCGGTTGGGTCGAGCGGTAATTTTCTTCGAGCGTGACGACCCGTGCGGGCGGCGTGAACCGCGCCGGGAACTGCAGGATGTTCTCGATCGAGGCGGCCCGGAACGAATAGATGGACTGCGCGTCGTCGCCCACCACGGTGAGGCCGGCGCCATCGGGCTTCAGCCGCAGCAGGATCTCGGCCTGCACGACGTTGGTGTCCTGATACTCGTCGACCAGCACGTGATCGAAGCGCGAGCCGAGTTCCACTGCCAATGCCGGATCGGCCGTCATGACGTGCCAGTAGAGCAGCAGGTCATCGAAGTCGAGCACCTGCTGCTCGAGCTTGGCCTCGACGTAGGCACGGCACAACGCCGTCAGTTGCTCCTCCCAATCGAGGCACCACGGGTAGGCCGTCTCGAGCGTGTGTCGCAGCGGGCGCTGCGTGTTCACGCGATGCGAGTAGATGCCGAGGCACGTGTCCTTGCGCGGGAAACGCTTCACGGTCTTCGAAAAGCCGAGCCGGTGGCGGACGACGTCCATGAGGTCGGCGGCATCACCACGGTCGAGCACGCTGAAGGCGGGATCGAGCCCGAGCCGAGGCGCGTATTCGCGGATCAGGCGGTTGCCGATCGCGTGGAACGTGCCGGACCACGGCAGGCGCAGATTGGCGGGCACGCGCGTCGTCGCACCCGCCTCGGCCGCGAGCGCCTCGGCCATGACGTTCTGCGCACGACGCGTCATCTCCAGCGCGGCGCGCCGCGTAAAAGTGAGCAGCAGCATCCGCTCGGGCGGTACACCGGCAAGCAGCAACCGGGCGACGCGGTGCGCCAGCGTGCTGGTCTTGCCCGTGCCGGCGCCGGCGATGACCAGCAGCGGCGCTGCCAGCAGGCCGCCACCCGCGCGCGCTTCACCGTGGGCGACGGCATCCCGTTGCGCGGTATTCAGCTTGGCGAAGGCGGTGCTCGAGAGGGACATGGCAGGCAATCACTATAGGCAGCGACTGTATGGATATCCAGTAGCAGGGGCGCGGGAAGGGGTTAGGGGTTAGGGGTTAGGGGTTAGGGGTTAGTAAGATGTTGAGCCCAAGGGGTTGGCTGCAAGCACAAAAGGCTGAAAACAAGATGGCGAAAGGGAACAACGACGAATTCGACATCGGCAGCGTGCTCCTGCGCGTGGTGTTTTCACTGGCGATCGTCTTCCTGACCTTCAACCCGACCGGGCATTCGTATTTCCACTGGCTGCAGCAGAACCTGACGCCGATCCAGCCGGTGGTCGTGATCGCCGGCATCCTGCTGCTCGGCGCGTGGCTGTTCTTCATCCGCTCGACGTTCTCGTCGATGGGCACGGTGGGTGTCGTGCTGCTGCTGGCGCTGTTCGCCGCCATCGTCTGGTGGATGGTCCGGCAGGGCTGGCTCTCCACGGCCGACAAATCGACGATGGCCTGGGTGGTGCTGAGTTGCCTCGGCCTGTTGCTCGGTATCGGCATGTCGTGGGCTCACATCCGCGCGCGTATTTCGGGCCAGGCCTCGGTCGATCGCGTCGACCAGTAGTCCGCCAATGCGCAACCGCAGGGAAATTCCATGAGCAACAAGGCACCACCGGCGGACCGCTACCCGTCGCAGTCCTCGCAGGTGACGGCGCTCGACCTGCCGGTTCCCCCGCGCGAGTCACTGCCGCCCGACCTGCAGAAGTACTTCCGCATCTGCGAGGAGAAGATCGGGTTCCTGCCGAACGTGCTCGCCGCGTACGCCTTCGACGAAAAAAAGCTGCGCGCGTTCATCGGCTTCTACAACGAACTGATGCTGGAGGACTCGCCGCTCAGCAAGCTCGAGCGCGAGATGATCGCCGTGGTCGTCTCGTCGGCCAACCGCTGCTATTACTGCCAGGTGGCGCACGGGCAGGCCGTGCGAGAGTTGTCGGGTGATCCAGCGCTCGGCGAGCTGCTGATCATGAATTACCGTGCGGCGGTGCTGCCGCCGCAGCAGCGCGCAATGCTCGATTTTGCGCACAAGATGACGGTGGCTCCCGACGCGATCGTCGCAGAGGATCGGGACGCGCTGCGCCAGGCAGGGTTCGACGATCGCTCGATCTGGGACATCGCTGCCGTGGCGGCGTTCTTCAACCTGTCGAACCGCATGGCGACCGCCATCGACATGATGCCGAACCCCGAGTATCACGCGCAGAGCCGCTGACGGATCGGCGGCCGACTTGAAGACGAGCACGCTGCAGGCCTAGCATGTCTGTTTACCGTCGAGCCGAGAGAGTCATCATGAACCAGCGACCTGTCCATCAACGCCTGCTGCTCGCCTGCTCGCTGCTGAGCCTGCTCGTGGTCGCTGGCTGTGCCTCGGGTCCGACCATTCGCAGCAACGTCGATGCCAGTGTCGATTTCAAGGGCTTCCGCACGTTCGGCTTCATTGAGCCGCTCGCTACCGATCGCGAGGGTTATCAGTCGCTGATTTCACAACAGCTGGTGGCCTCGGCTGAACGCGAGCTGGTGGCCCGAGGCCTCCAGCGCACGGATTCCAAGCCTGACCTGCTGGTGAACTTCAGCGCCAATCTCGATCAGCGTCTTCGCGTCACGCAGACGCCGGCGGTCCATTCGCGCAACTTCCATAGTCACCGGCGGGGCTTTTACAGCACCTGGCCGATGTACCAGCAGACCGAAGTCCGCCAGTACACGAAGGGTACGCTCGGGATCGATGTCGTCGACGCCGCCCGGCGGCAATTGGTCTGGGAAGGCTTCGCCCTGGGCCGGGTTACGCAGCGGACGACGGACAACCTCGGGCCCGTGCTCGATGCAGCGGTCGTGGATATTTTCAGCCGGTTCCCGCTGCAGCCGAAAAAGTAGGCGCAGTCAGCCGCGCGGGCCGCGTCCATCACGGCGCGCCGTGCGTTCGCCGGCGTCACCCCGGGCACGTTTGTCGCGGCCGTCGTGCTTCTGGAACGAATTCTCCGCCGCATCGCTGGCCGGTCGGTTCGCCAGGGCGCGCTTGAACCTGAGCTCGAGCGTCTCGTGCACGTCCGGCGCCACGGCGCCGATGCCGATCCACTCCAGCACCATGGCTTCCCAGTCGCGATCATCGGTGCGCGCCACCTGCCCGAGGCCTTCCATCAACAGGCGCAGCTGGTAGTCGCGACGCAGTTCCTCGTCCTCAGGGGGAGTCGGCGTCGAACTGAGAATTTCGCCGCGGATGCACACCGCTCGCAGCGCTCGTTCGCGCATCACCACATCGGCAGCGGATACTGCGTCCGCTCGCGCCAGCGCCTGCTTCGACGCCTGCAGGCCGCCCTTCGGCCAGCACTGCACGCCGGCCATGAAGGTCTCCGCCGCGGTGCGCAGTTTCTCGCGTTCGGCGACCGCGGTGTCCCGCATCAGGGCACGCTCGTAGGCGCGGATGTGTCGCCCGGCTTCGAACAGGTTCGACTCGGCCGCGGCGGCATCGCGCACGTCCAGCTGGTCCAGCACAGCTTCGTAGCGCGCCACGGCGCGCTCGAACCGGTCGCGCACGCCACGCGCGTCGGAGCGCGGCAGCTCGCCGAGCGCCTCGAAAGCGTCGTGCCACTCCCGGACCCTGGCGTGCGCCGACGCCCGCTCGGCCGCAGCCGGGCTGCCTGCCTGCTCGACCTGCTCGCACAGCGCCACGGCACTTGCCCGCGCCGCCTCCAGGCCTGCGGAGTACTGCGCGTAAGCCTGTTCGCGTCGCTGGTAGACCGCATCGCACAGCGTGCGAAACTCATCCCACAGGGTCTGCGACTGGTCCCGTTGCACGGGTCCGGTGTCCTTCCACTGTGCCTGCAGCCGCACCACGCCATCGATGGCCTGGGTCGTGTCCTCGATGCTCGAGAGGTGCCGGGCCTGCGCAATCAGGGCTGACTTCGCCGCCACGTTGCGCTCGTACCAGGCATTCAGGACCTGGCGCAGGCGATCCATGGACTGCCGGAACTCGTTCTCGGCGTGGCGACCGGCTTCGCGGTCCACCGGCGAGTGGCTGTGCCATTCCCGCGGCGCCTCTCGCAGCACCTGCAGCACCAGGTGATGGTCGGCGTGCTCAGCATCCTGGCTGGCGACGAAAGCCTGCAGTCGCTCGAGCACCCGCTTGCGCGCCTCCAGGTTGCCGCGCCGGATGACGGCTTGGCCGGCGAAGTGCGCCTCGCACGGCTTGAATGCCGCGCGAAAAGCCTGCTGGAACCGTTCGGCCTCCGCCGTCGCATCGCTCGCGATGCCCTTGTTGATCGTGCGCCATTCCTGTTGCAGGGCACGGATATGTTCCGCCAGAGCTTCCGGTGCTTCCTGCGAACCAACGAGCGCTTCCATTTCCTCGATCAGTTCGATGCGCTTCGGCGCGACGACGTAATCCTTCCACTGGCGCAGTTCGTTCAGCCGCTCGTCGAGTTGCTGCAGGCTCCGCGAGAGATAGTCCGGCAGTGCGGGAGTCGCCTGCATGGCTTCCTCGATGCCTTGGCGAAACCGCGCCGCCTTGCGCGTGTTGCCCGTGTGCAGCGCGCCGCTGCAGAGCCGGATCAGGCCGCCGACCTGGCTGAGCGCATGCGCTGCCGTGGCTCGCTGCTCTGCCCGGGCTCGCTCATCCG
>CAWJVM010000011.1:0-46336 GCA_963846315.1 uncultured Gammaproteobacteria bacterium | reverse complement strand
TGCGCCCCGGTTGCGAACGCTGTGAGAGGCGTACGTGCCGTGTCGACCTCGTTGCTGAAAATCCAGAGGTGCCCGCCCGCAATGCGGCGCTCCTCGCGCGGCTTGAGCCGTAGTTCGGGGAGGTCGCTGGACGAAGTCGAGAGTGCCGGGGGCGGCGTGGACATGCGCGTTTCCGCCGGCGAGCGGCAGCCTTCCGTTATGATTCCCGCATTCTAGCCGACCGAACCCCGTCAGGTTCCGCCATGACTTCGTCCAGCCCCACCGGCCACAGGAATTCCCTGGCGGCCGAGACCAGCCCTTACCTGCGCCAGCACGCCTCGAACCCGGTCGACTGGCACCCCTGGGGGCCGGCGGCGCTCGATCTCGCGCGCAAGCTCGACAAGCCGATCCTGCTGTCGATCGGCTATTCCGCCTGTCACTGGTGCCACGTCATGGCGCACGAATCGTTCGAGGATCCGACGACCGCCGCGCTCATGAACGAGCTGTTCGTGAACATCAAGGTGGATCGCGAGGAACGCCCCGACCTCGACCGCATCTACCAGACCGCGCACCAGGTGATGAACCAGGCGGGCGGCGGCTGGCCGCTCACACTGTTCCTGGCGCCCGACACGCACCGGCCGTTCTTCTCCGGCACCTACTTCCCGCCCGAGCAGCGTTACGGTATGCCGGGATTCCGTGCGGTGCTCGAGAGAGTCGGTGATTTCTACAAGACGCGCCGCGACGACCTCAAGGAGTACGGCGACAAACTGGTCGATGTGCTCGGGCAGTTGCAGCCACCCACGGATTCGCCGGGCGCGGGGTTATCGAGCGAACCCCTGCTGACGGCGCGTGCGACGCTGCAGCGCGAATTCGACGGCAGTTTCGGCGGCTTCGGCGAGGCCCCCAAGTTCCCGCATCCGGCCAACCTCGAGCTGTCTGTTGCGCATCTGGCGCGCTGCGGCCGCAAGCGAAGAGCCCGACCTGCAGGCGCTCTTCATGGCGACGCTCACGCTGACGCGCATGGCCGAAGGCGGCCTGTACGACCAGCTCGGCGGCGGCTTCTGCCGCTATTCCGTCGATCCGTACTGGATGATTCCGCACTTCGAGAAGATGCTGTACGACAACGCGCAGCTGCTCGGCGTGTACGCGCAGGCTGCCGTCGCTACCGGCGAGCCGCTGTTCCGCCGCGTCACCGCCGAAACGGCCGACTGGCTGCTGCGCGACCTGCGCTCACCCGAGGGTGGCTTCTACTCGACACTGGACGCGGATTCCGAAGGCCACGAGGGCAAGTTCTACGTCTGGACACCGGACGAAGTGCGAGACTTGCTCGACGTCGAACAGTACGAGCCTTTCGCACAGCGCTTCGGCCTCGACCGCGACGCGAACTTCGAGGGCCAGTGGCACCTGCACACGTTCAAGTCGATCGCCGACATCGCGACCGACCTGCGGCTCGACGAGGCTACGGTCGAGACCCGCATCGACGAAGCGCGGGCGCGGCTGCTCGAGGTAAGCAATCAGCGCGTCTGGCCGGGTCGCGACGAGAAGATCCTGACCTCATGGAACGGCATGACGATCGGCGGACTGGCGCGCGCCAGCCGTGTGCTCGAACGCGACGACCTGGCAGGGGCCGCTGTGCAGGCCATGCATTTCCTGCGGGCACGCTGCTGGAAGGATGGACGACTGCTGGCCGTGCACACGGACGGAGAATCCCGTTTCCCCGCCTACCTCGACGACTACGCGATGCTGGCGTGGGGCTTGCTTGAACTGCTGGAAGCGCGCTGGGATGCCGACGCCCTCGCCTGGGCCGTCGAACTCGTCGACGCGATGCTCGATCATTTCACCGATCACGAAGCCGGCGGCTTCTATTTCACGGCCGATGACCACGAGTCGCTGATCCTGCGGCCAAAGACGTTCTCGGACGACGCCACGCCCGCCGGCAACGGTGTCGCGGCCCGGGTGCTGATCAGGCTGGGTTACCTGCTCGGTGAAACACGCTATATCGACGCCGCGGAGGCCACGCTGCGTTCGGCGCATGCCGTGATCGAGCGGTACCCACACGGGCACGGCACGCTGCTGATGGCGCTCGAGGAGCTCACCTCGCCACCGTGGATCCTGGTGCTGCGTGGGGAGAGTGACGAACTTGATGTGTGGCGCAGCGAAGTCGACAAGCTCTACGATCCGCATCGCATGATCGTCGCCGTGCCGTCCGACGCGAAGAACCTGCCCGCGGCTCTGGCCGGCAAGAAGGCACTGGGCGGCGCGGTGGCTTATGTGTGCCGCGGCATGACGTGTTCGCCGCCGGTGCCGACGCTCGCGCAGCTCGTGCGCGAGTTGCGGGGTCAGTAGGCTACGGTACGGGTGAGGACTGAAACTGCCGGGGACCGCCGAACGGGTTCCGGTCTTCCTCTGCGCTCCGTGTCGAACGCCGCAGCTCGAGCGCAGGTGCGAGGCGGCCACGCCTTCCCCGACCGCTCGCTGGCACCATCGCCGAGCACCCGTTCGAGCAAGGTTCGCCGTGAATCGTGCGGTTCCTCCGCGCGATTCACGATGCGCGTGAGACCTCGGAGCGCAGAGGAAGACCGGAACCCGTCAGCGGGCTCTCGCAACCTCAGCACTCAATACGCCGTCAGCGCCTGCCCACTCCGCGGCGTCGTCGCCGACTCCGCCGGGTCCGGCGAACGTGACCGGGACCGACTCGCTGCGCAGTCCGATGTTGCGCAACACGACGAAGTGCAGGTGCGGCCCCGTCGAAAACCCCGTGTTACCCGAATTGGCGATGTATTCGCCGCGGGCGACGCGCTGCCCGATCTTCACCCGCACGGTGTCCAGCTGCAGGTGCGCATAGATCGCATGCGTGCCATCGTCGTGCAGGATCTGCACGAAGTTGGCCTCGTCCATGCTCTGCAGGCTGAGGCCGGTCTTGAAATGCCGCGCAGCCACGTTGATCACCACGCCCTCGCGCGCAGCGTGAATGGCCGTTCCCACAGGCATCGCAATGTCGACGGCACTGCGACTCGACGGGCCGACGTGGGTGACGGCATCCGGCGGCGCCTGCGTCACCTCGAAGCGCTGGGCCAGCGCGAACGGCGCGCGATAGGGTCGCGGCGGGCGGTGCTGTGCGCCGGGTTCTCCGACCACGTAACCGTATTCGTAGCGAATCTCCGCGGGTTCATCGGCCGCCGCAACGTCGAGCAGGACCTGTTCCGATCTCGGCGCTACCGTTCCGCGCCCCAGCTTTTCGCCGGCAGGCGTCTTTGCCTTGACCGCAAACTCGACGACGCACTGGCACTGGTTGATCGCCACCAGCGCAACACCCGACTCCGTGGACCGCGGCTCCACGGTCATCTTCAGCGCCGGCCCGCCGCTGCGTCCCAGAGCCATGCTTTGTGACGCCTGCCCGGGGGGTGGCGGTCGGTCGGTGTAGACCCACTGGCCGTTCGAATCCTTGTAGCGATAGGCCGCGCCGGCTGCCACCCCGCAAACCAGCAGGCTGCAAAGCAATGCCGCGAGCGACCGGAGGGTCCTTGGCAGGCTTGCCGCGTGACGGTTCGAGTTCATCGCAAAAGGGTAGCGCAACTAAGGCCGATAGCCAGTGACGCTACATTGGAAAAGCGGCAGAAATCATGCTACCGGGGCGTGCGCTCGAGCCGTGCGCGAATCGCGCGCAGCAGATCACCATCGCCTCCGGGCTCGAACCGCGGCGCGGCGCTCCAGTCATAGCCCCACGGGTTGGCCTTGATCAAGTCGGCGGGCTCGTCTTCGTAGCGGGGAATCACGTGCGCGTGCAGCGCGGGCTCGACGTTGCCGAAGATCGCATAGTTGATGCGCACCGCGTCCGTGATGTCCTGCACGGCCTGGCCGATCCGCGCCATGTCGGCGAGGAAAGCCTGCTGCAGGACGGGCTCCAGCGCGTTCAGGTGCGGCACCACGGGGTCGGGCAGCAGCAGGCAATAGCCAGGCAGCACCTGCGGATCGCCGAGCACGGCCCAGCCGGAGCGCAGCCGCGCGATCATCGTGGGATCCGTGCCGGCGCGGCACGCTTCGACGCGTCGATGAATGGCGGTGTCAGTTGCGGGAGTGTTCACCGGGTCGGCCATGGTCACTTCCTGAACATGAAATAGACGGCGCCCAGCATGCAGATCGACGCCCAGAGGTAGTCCAGCTTGAGCGGCTGCCGCATGTAGAGCAACACGAACGGCACGAACACGGCCAGCGAGATGACTTCCTGCACGATTTTGAGCTGCGGCAGCGTCAGCACCGTGTGTCCGATGCGATTGGCCGGCACCTGCAGCAGGTATTCGAACAGCGCGATGCCCCAGCTCACGAGCGCCGCCACGTACCAGGCGCGGCCGCTCAGGTTCTTCAGGTGTGCGTACCAGGCGAACGTCATGAACACGTTCGAGGCCGCGAGCAGCAGGATCGTCGTCGGCACCGCGGGCAACGCATGCATGGCGAAACCTCGCTCAGGTGAACGGTGCGGGCAGCCTCACGCCCAGGGCCCGCAGTTGCGAGCGCGTGAGGCCTGCATCGGTATGGTGAATCGCATGCCAGCCGCATTCGCGCGCGCCTGCGACGTTCGGCAGCAGGTCGTCCAGGAAGACGGTCGCCGCCGGGTCGAGATCGAACATCGATTCGGCTTTGCGGTAGATGTCGACGTGCGGCTTGATCGCGCCGACGCGAAACGACGCGCAGGCACCGTGCACCAGCGTGTCCAGTCCGTACAACGCATCGAGATGTGCCCAGTGCATGTCGCCGATGTTGGAGAGCAGGTAGACGCGGTAGTCCGCCTTCAGGCCCGAAGCGAGCGTGAACATTTCGTCCCACGGCTCGAACATCGAGAGCCAATGGGTGCGCAATTCGGCCAGGTCCAGCGGCCGCGTCGCCATGCCCGCAATGCGCCCGAGCAGAACTTCTCCAGGAACGTCGCCGCGCTCGTGACCCTCGAGGTCGACCTGGCTCAGCCAGCGCGGCAGGTCGGCCATGTCGACACCCGCCCGGCCCAGGTACTGGATGAAAGGCTGATAGTGCAGCTTTACCAGCACGTTGCCGACGTCGAACACCACGTTGCGAATCATCGCCCGGCTACTCCTGCGGGTGCGCCGTCACGGCGGGCTCGCTGACGACGCCCTTGTGCGGCGCGTGCGGATGCCACCCCATGACCAGCATGACGGCGGCAAATCCGGCGACATAGGCCAGCGCGACGTGCCAGCCGCCGCGCAGCCACGCGCCGACCGAGCGCGCCTCGGGAAACAGGTTCGTGATGGCGACACCCGCCGATGACCCGAACCAGATCATCGAGCCGCCGAACCCGACCGCGTAAGCAAGCACGCCCCAGTCGTAACCACCCTGCTCCAGCGCGAGCTTGGTGAGCGGGATGTTGTCGAACACGGCCGAGACGAACCCAAGCCCGAGCGCCGTGAGCCAGGATGCGACCGGCAGTTGCTCGACGGGCATCATCGATGCCGCGAGCACCAGGCTCAGCAGGAAGGTCGTGCCCTTGAGCGTCGCGGGCAGCACGGACCAGTCCGGCCGGCGCCAGGCGGCCGTCGCGAGAATTGCGACCCAGACCGCCGCACCCAGGAACGGAAAGCGGCCGGAATACCCGGGGAATCGGACATTGGTCAGGACGTTGACGGCGATGGCTGCGCACAGGATCACCGCGACGATACCGACGCGATCCCAGTCGATCTGCAGGCGCTTGCTGCTCTGCTGCACGATCGGCGAGTACGCGTGCTGTTGCAGCGCTGCCGGAATGCCGCAGACGACGAGTGCGACGCCAGCAGCGACGTAGGCATGCAGCACGTCGAGCGGGCTGACCCCGTCGATCCACATCATGGTCGTGGTCGTGTCACCCACCACGCTGCCCGAGCCGCCGGCGTTGGACGCAGCCACCAGCGCAGCGATGTACCCGATGTGTACCTTGTGACGAAACACCGTGGCCGCAACGGTGCCGCCGATCAGGGCGGCCGCAATGTTGTCGAGGAAGCTCGACAGCACGAACACGATCACCAGCAGCAGGAAGGCGCCACGCCAGTCATCGGGCAGGTAGTCCGGCAGCTTCGCCGGCACGTGGCTTTCCTCGAAGTGCCGCGACAGCAGCGCGAAACCCATCAGCAGCCCGAACAGGTTCGCGAGCACGACCCACTCGGCCGCGACGTGCGCGACCAGACCGGTGAGCCCGGCACCTTCGTGGAAGCCGGCGAAGGCGACCTTGTACAGCACGATCGATGCCAGGCCGGTGATGGCGACCTGGAGCGTGCGGTGATGAAACAGCGCGACGCCGAGCAGTGTCGCTGCGAACAGGAGGAACTCGAACGGGATGCCGAAGGGCTGGAAGCCAGCCACCCCGGCGAGCGGTTCGGTCACGCTGTCGCTCCGGGCACGTCGATGCGCTCGAGTTCGCGCCGACCGTCCGCGCCAGTGCGCAGGCGCAGCACGAAGTCGAAGCGGTCCACCTCGGTGCAGTAATCGAAGTCAGTGATCGGTGCCCAGTCGGCGTCCGGGTCGAAGAACTTCACCGCAGCAGGCGCATTGCGCAGCCGGTCGCGGGCCTCGGCCGTGGTGGGCGCCTTGCCGCCGTTGAACAGCGTCACCAGCGTCTCGGCGCAGAGGTCATCCTCGGCACAGCGTTCGCGAGCCTCGTGCCCCATCCGCACGATCGTAACGTACTGCGGAGCACGCGCTTGTACGTAACGGACGAGCGCCGACACGTTGACGAGACTGGCGGTCAGCACTTCGTCCGCATCCGTGGCATTGACGAGACCTTGTGTGCCCGCGTGCGTCGTGTGGATGACGGGCCTCCCTGCCACGCCAAGCGCCAGAACTTCCGTCGGCGAATTGCCGGCGTCGAACCCGGGCAGTCGGCGCGCGTGCCGTTCACCCACGAGCACTGCGTCCGGCATCGCGTCGCGCAATGCCAATGCATCTTCGATCGCACCGACGGGCAGCACGCGGCTTGCACCCGCGGCCACCGCATGCGGCGCGACCGTAAAGGCGCGGAACACGTCGATGACGAGCGCGATGCCGCGTGCGCGGGAAGCGCCTGCCACGTGATCGACCACGTCAATCTGCACGTTGCGACCTGGCCTGCGCGTTGAGCGCGACGATCTTCGCGCGCGGAATGAAGTTGAAGTCCGTGGCCGAGCACGCCGTGTACGCGCCCATCATGCGGCCGACGACCAGGTCGCCGATCTGCAGCTCCGGCAGTGGAATGTCCTCACGCACGACGTCGATGCTGTCGCACGTGGGACCCGCGAGCACGCTGGGATGGGTCGGGCCCCTGCGTCCCGGCACGTCGATTGGATAGCGGGCGTGGTCGTACAGCTGCCCGTTGTAGGAGCCGTACAGGCCATCGTCGAGGTAGTACCACCAGCGGCCCTCGCGCTGCGCGCGGCCGACCACGGTGGCAATCGAGGTGCCCGGACGGCCCCGCGATGAAACGTCCCGGTTCGGCGATCACGCGTACACCGCGCGGCAGCCTCTTCAGGGCCTGCCGGATCGGGCGGCAGAATTCGCGAATCGGCTGCATCGTGCCGCCGTACGCAATGGGGAACCCGCCACCGATGTCGAGCAGGTCCAGGTTCGCAAGACCCGACGCGCTTGCCTGCTCGATCAGCTCGGCACAGACGCCGATGGCCTCGACGTACTTCTTAGGCTCGGCCACCTGCGAACCGACGTGGAATGACAGGCCCCGCACTTTGACGCCGAGGTTCCGGGCGAGTTCGAGCATCGGCATGACGGCCGCCGGCTCGCAGCCGAACTTGCGCGACAGGTCGACGACCGCCGTCGGATCGCGAAACGACAGTCGCAGCAGCACCTCCGCCCGGCTGCGGTGCTTGCGGAACTTGCGCAGCTCGTCGGGATTGTCGACCACGAAATTGCGGATGCCGAAGCGCAGCGCGGCGCGGATCTCGGCGTCGGTCTTGATCGGATGCGTGTGGATGCAGCGTTCGGGCGCGACACCTTCCGACTTGACGAGCTTGATCTCGCCCGACGTCGCCACGTCGAAACAGCCGCCGAGATCGCGCAGTTCCGCGACCACCGCGGGGTGTGGCAAAGGTTTCAGGGCATAGAACAGTCCCACGCCGGGCAGCGCGGCCTGCAGGCTCCTGTACTGGCGACGGACGACAGCGCAGTCCAGCAGGAGCAGCGGCGAACCGTGATGCGCGATGAGCGCCTTGAAATCAGGCCCCCGGCTCACGCGGTCTCAGTCCTGGCCCAGGTCGGCGCGCAGTGCCGCGATGTCCGGATCGCCGTAGACGACGTTCTCCGCCGAGGCAGCGCGATGCAGTCGATCGCGTACGGCATCCCAGGCTTCGCCCGCCGGCACTTCCTCAACCAGGATTTCCTTCGCGCCCGACTTGTCGAGCGTGCGCAGGTTCACGTACAGCTCGCGGCCATAAACGTCGGCGCGACGGCCGGCGTTGATCCACGTCATGTACTTGTTGGCCACGCGCGGCGGGCGCGTGGCGAGGACCGCAATCCTCTCGCGGTTCTCGGTGAGCTGCCGGACGACGTCCTCGAGCGTGCGGCTCGCGACGATGCTGAGCGACGTGCGGGGGGCGTAGTGCTTGGCGTCGCTGCCGGGGACGCGGGGAGCACCGGTGTCCGGACCCGCCTGGAGATCGGGCACCACCGTGCGCAGCTGCGTCAGCGTGAGCGAGCCAGGCCGCAGGATGCGCGGCACAGTGTCGACGCAGGAGACGATGGTCGATTCGAGGCCGATCTTGCAGTCGCCGCCGTCGAGCACGATCCGCACGTCGTCGCCGAACTCGTCGCGCACGTGCTCGGGACGCGTGGGACTGATGCGACCGAACCGGTTGGCGGAAGGCGCCGCGATGCCGCTGCCGAAAGCCCGGAGCAGCTGCTGGGCCACCGGGTGACCCGGCACACGCACGGCAACCGTGTCCTGCCCACCCGTGATGGCGAGATCGACCGCCGGCGCACGGCGCAGGATCAGCGTCAGCGGGCCCGGCCAGAACTTCTCCGCGAGGGCAGCCGCGGCAGGCGGCACGCTGAGCGCCCAGCGCTCGAGCGCCCGCGGGTGCTCGATGTGGACGATCAGCGGATGGGTCGCCGGACGACCTTTCAACTCGAAAATTTTGCGGACGGCGTCGGGATTCGACGCGTCTGCGCCGAGCCCGTAGACCGTTTCAGTCGGGAATGCAACGACCTCGCCGTCGCGCAAGGCCTCAACGGCCTGGTCGATCTCGTCCTGGGGGAGTCGCGCTGTCACCATAGGACGCGAATGATAGCGTCAAACACCGGGCGCCGCGCAGGCGCAGGTTCAGGGAATCGCCTTGCGCTCCCACTCGCCGGCCGAGTTGCGACGCAGGTCATACGCCGGCCAGTAATTCTGGTCGAGCTTCATCGTCGTCACGCCGGTCGAGCCGTTCCAGGTGACCGTCTTGAGCCGCACCGATGAACGATCAGGCCGACCGCTCACGGCGGCGATGAACGCGTCGAGGTCGGCAATCGGCCGGCCGTCCACCTCGACGATGCGGCGCCCGGCAAACAATCCATAGCGCGTCGCCGGCGAACCGTAGGCGAAATAGGCCACGAACACGCCCTCGGGCGGAATCGCCCGCTGGATCGTCATCGCGCGGTGCGGCGCATGGATCACGGCGCCCGCCCAGAGCAGCAGTCGATCGATGTCTTCTCCCCGCAGCGCGGCGGTCTCGACGTCGACGACCTTTTCCGCGCCATCACGCAGCACCGTGACCTGCACGCGGGGCGATTGCGTCGCCTCCTCCACTTCGCGGAAGCGGTTGAGCGTCACCCCATTCACGGCCAGCAGCAGGTCGCCTTCCTGCAGCACCCTGGCTGCGCCAGAGCCCGCCGCGACCCTCGCGACGGCGAGCACCTGGCGGTGCGCCGGGTTGCGCTGTTCCAGCTTCTCGACCCACTCGGCCGGCAGCCCGAGCTTGCGCGCGGCCGCGATCGGCAGCGCTTCGAACTCGGTTTCGAGCGAATAGAGCGGCTTGTCGTCGCGCGCGGCCGCCACCGCCTCGAGCACGACCGATGCCGGCATGCCGCGATTGATCTGGACGGCGTCGCGCGCGCCCTCGGTGGCAAAACTCGACCACAGCGCCCGGACTCGGCCGTCCTTGCCGGTGATCACGCCGTCGAACTCCGACGGGGAATTGACGAGCGAGACGACTTCGAGGTTGGCGTCGCGGAACTGCAGGGTGCGGGACAGCGGGAAATTCACGTCGTCCATCGTCGCGACATACGTTGCCAGCGTCCGCAGCCGTGAATCGCCGCCAAGGCCGACGACCGTCACGGGTTCGCCCGGCTCGAGTTCGCGCGTGTCGAATTTCACGGCCCGGATGGGCGTGCCGTCGAGCGCCTGCGGGTCGAACGAGACGACCGACAGGTTGTGCAGCGGATGCACGTATTCGACTTTGCCGGGCACTTCGATCGACCCACCGAAGGTGAGGCGAACATCGCCTGCCGCCACGGGCACCGTGTTGCGATCGACCACGACCAGCCCGCGTTCGGCATCGACTATGACGCCGGTGCCGTGATAGTTGCGCTCCGTGATGCCGGCCACGGAGAACGGCATGTCGAACGTCACCAGTACGAGCGACGCGGCGATCTCGTTCGCGCGCTTGTCGTTGCCGGCGACGAAAGTGGTGCGGGCGGGTTGCACGCTGGCCGCAGCAGGGGCCGCCGCCAGCTCGTCGCACGGCCACAGGCCGGTCTTGTCGTCGCGACGGCAGACCTTCGCCGGGAACCAGGCGCGGTCCATCCGCATCACGCGAGTCTCGGAACCCTTGGGATCATCGAGCGTGGAGTAGCGCAGAGCTGCACGGGCGCCCTGCGGCAGGGCGGCGAAGATCTCGCGAAATTCCGCCATCGTGGTGACCGGCTTGCCGTTCACGCTGGAGATCACCGCGCCGCGCGGCACGCCCGCCGCGTTCAGCACGTAACCCGGGTTGGCGACGTACACGCCGCTCACGGGCGCATTGAAGTGTCGCGCCATCTGGTACGAGAGCGTGTGCACCACGGCATCGCCGAACTCGAAGAACTCCGACGGCGTGATCGCGTGCAGGTCGCCGACGGGCAGCGTCTGCTGGACCTTTTCGCCGCCACGCTCGACGACGATGTCGACCTTGTCGCCGACGGAGTCATCGAGAATTTCCTCGAGCGGCAGGAACGTGGTGATGAGCTGGCCGTTGACGTGCGTGAGGATGTCGCCCGGCTGCAGCTTGCCTTCGGTCGGCGAGCCCGGCAGCACTTCGTCCACCACCAGCATGCCGGTAAGGTCGGGGCGCGCCTTGCGTGCGGCCTCCTGCGTGCCGGCGCGCAAGCCGAGACGCACGAGTTCGTCGTACGGCGTGTAGTGGAAGACAGTCTGCAGGGTGCCGCGCGACACGGGCTCGCCGCGCTGGATCAGTTGCAGCGCACGCTGCACGCGATCGAGCGGCAGGTAAAAACTGGACTGTGCCCCGCTGCTGCCGCCGGCGTTCAGCGCGACGACTCGACCCTGGATGTCGATGACCGGCGAGCCCGACGAGCCCCCCGACGTGCCGGAGGCCGCCTGCACGTAGAACGTATTGAAGTCGTTGTACTTGCCGACGCCGTATTCGGGAGCCGCGCGGTCCAGCCGGGCCAGCGTGCCCGCCAGGATGGAAAGCTGTTCGCCGGCGTCATTGCCAATGACGCGGATCTCGGTACCGACGCGCGCGCCTGCCGGATACAGCGGCAGCGCCACGGGCTGCACGTACCGCAGTTTGGCCGGGTCGTAGCGATAGATGCCGAAGTCGTGCACCGGGTCGCGATAGACGGCGTGCAGTTCGACTTCCTCGCGGTTCTGGAACACTGCGGTTGCCACCACCGGCCCGGGTGTCACGACGTGCCGGTTGGTCAGGATCAGGCCGCGCACGGCGTCGACCACGAAGCCCGTCGCCTGGCTCGACTGGTTCCACTCCGTGTCGAAGGCACGCGTCTGGTCGATTTCGATGGTGACGACCGACGGCGCGATGCGCTCGATCGTACGGTCCCAGGCGGGGCTTTCGGCAGCGGTTGCGCCACCGACGAAACCTGCGGCCAGCCACGGCAACAGCAGCCACTTAACGAGTCGCCGGCCTGCGCCGGCGCGGACATTCGTCGACCAGGAAGTCACAGTTCGCGGCCGTACGCCGCGCTGAAGCGCTGCTTGAATTCGTTCATGTCGAAGTGGTGGTTCTGCGTGCCGGAGTGCGCGATCTTGATGGAACCCATCAGTGAAGCGATTCGACCCGTGGTCTCCCAGTCGAGTTCATTCATCAGGCCAAAAATAAGTCCGGCACGGTACGCGTCGCCGCACCCGGTCGGGTCCTTGACCGCGTGCGGCTTGACCGTCGGGATCGCGTGCTGCTTGCCACCGGCGTGGATGACGCTGCCCTCCGCCCCCTTGGTGACAATGTAGGCGCGGACCCTGTTCGCGATCTCGTCCGGGCCCCAGCCCGTCCGCTCCTGCAGCATCTGGCCTTCGTAGTCGTTGACCGCGACCCAGGTGGCCTTGCCGATCAGGTCGCGCAGCGCCTCGCCGTCGAACATCGGCAAGCCCTGGCCGGGGTCGAACAGCCACGGGATACCCGCGGCCGCGAACTGCAGTGCGTGCGCCACCATGCCGTCGCGACCGTCGGGCGCCACGACGCCGAGCGTAATGCCCGCGGCGGTCGGCACGGCGTTCAGGTGCGACTGCGACATCGCTCCCGGGTGGAACGCGGTGATCTGGTTGTCGTCGATGTCCGTCGTGATGAACGCCTGCGCGGTGAACTCGTCGTCGAGCTCACGCACGTAGTCGAGGCTGACGTTGCAGGCCTTCAGCCAGCGCCGGTACGGCTCGAAATCGTGACCGACTGTCCCCATCGGCGCGCCCTTCTCGCCCAGCAGCATCAGGTTGTAGGCAATGTTGCCGGCGCAGCCGCCGAAATTGCGCCGCATGCTCGGCACCAGGAACGAGACGTTCAGCATGTGGATGCGGTCGGCGAGGATGTGCTCGCGGAAATGGCCGGGGAAGACCATGACGGTGTCGAACGCGAGGGAGCCGCAGACTAGTGTTGTCATTGGAAGGGGAGGAAGTGGGGGAAGGACAGGAAGGACAGGAAGAACCGGAAGGACCGGAAGGACAGGAAGGGCAGGAAGGATTAAGACAGGCGGTCCCAGAGGATGAGGGCCCAGGTCGAGAATAGCAGCACGAGGCCGAAGAAGACCGCGGCGGAGCCGACGTCCTTGGCGAATCCGGACAGGGGATGCCGTTCGACCCCGATCCGGTCGACCACGACCTCGATGCCGGTGTTCAGCAACTCGACGATCAGCAGGATAATGACGCTCCCCACCAGCAGCGCCCGTTCGACCGCGCTCTGTCCGAGCCACAGGCCCGTCGGCAGCAACACACACGCCAGCCAGACCTCCTGTCGGAAGGCGGCTTCGCTGCGATAGCACTGCAGGAAGCCACGGCGCGAATTGAGCGTCGCGAGCCAGAGCCGGGTGAGGCCCGAGGGCCGGAGGCCTTCCCTCAGGTCTTCCGTCATGCAGCCTTCCAGGTCAGGTCGAGCTGCTTGGCCGCACGGACATCGTCGAGGCGTCGCACCGGCAGGGTCCACGGCGCACCCTTGAGCTTGTCGGGATCCGTTTCGGCTTCACGCCGGATCGCGATCATGGCGTCGACGAAGGCGTCCAGTTCTTCCTTTGACTCGGTTTCGGTCGGCTCGATCAGCAGGCACTCGGGCACCAGCAGCGGAAAGTAAGTGGTCGGCGCGTGGAAGCCGTAATCCAGCAACCGCTTGGCGAAATCCATCGCGTTCGTACCCCACTCCCGCGCCTCGCGCCGCAGCGTGACGATGAACTCGTGACTCGCCCGGCGCTCCGGGTACGCGAGTTCGAACCCCGCGGCGCGCAGTCGTGCCGCCAGGTAATTGGAGTTGAGCGTTGCGAACTCCGACACGCGCTGCATGCCGTCGCGGCCGAGCATGCGCATGTAGATGTATGCGCGCAGCAGCACGCCGGTGTTGCCCATAAAGTTCGAGAGCCGGCCAATGGTCTGCGGCAGGTCTTTTTCGTCGAGCCAGCGGTAGCGGTCGCCCTCCTGGCCCACGATTGGCACCGGCATGAACGGCAGCAGTCGCTCACTGACGCCCACGGCACCCGAGCCCGGACCACCGCCGCCGTGCGGCGTCGAGAAGGTCTTGTGCAGGTTCATGTGGATGACGTCGAACCCCATGTCGCCAGGACGCACCTTGCCCAGGATCGCGTTGAGGTTGGCGCCATCGTAGTACAGCAGGCCGCCGGCCTCGTGCACGATCCGGCGCACGTCGTCGATGTGGCGCTCGAACACTCCGATCGTCGACGGATTGGTCAGCATGATGCCGGCCGTCTGCGGGCCGACCGCGGCCTTGAGCGACTCGAGGTCGATGTCGCCGTTGTGGAGCGTCGGGATTTCCTTCACCGTGCAGCCGCACATCGTCGCGGTCGCGGGGTTGGTGCCGTGCGCGGCATCGGGCACGATGATCTCGACGCGCGCGAAATCCTTGCGGGCCTTGTGGTACGCACGAATCATGGCCACGCCGGCAAACTCGCCCTGCGCGCCCGCCATCGGCGTGAGCGACACGCCGCGCATGCCGGTGACTTCTTTCAGCATTTCCTGCAGTTCAAACAGGATCTGCAGGATCCCCTGCCCCGTCGATTCCGGTGCCAACGGATGCCGGTTGAGCAATTCGGGCAGCATCGCGTACTGGTTACAGGCCTTCGGGTTGTACTTCATCGTGCACGACCCGAGCGGGTAGAAGTGCGTGTCGATGGAGAAGTTGAGCTGCGACAGCCGCGTGAAGTGACGCACCGCCTGCAGCTCCGACACCTCGGGCAGCAGCGGCGCGCTGGCGCGGCGCAATGCTGCAGGAATCGGCGCCTCGACGGGCACTTGCGGATACTGCGCGTCGGCGCTGCGGCCCGGCGCGGAGTGCTCGAAAATCAGCTTTTCATGCATGGCGTTGATTCCTGGGCTCAGGCAGCGGCCGCCGAATTGCGCATCGTCTCGGCGAGCGCCTGCGCGTAGGCTTCGATGTCGGCGAGCGTGCGTGTTTCGGTGGCACAGACCAGCAGCGCGTTGCCGAGCGACGGGTACCGCGCGGAAATGTCCGCGCCGCCGACGATGCCGCGACGCGCGAGTGCTTCCAGCACGGGCTTGACTGGACGGTCCAGCAGCAGCGCCGCCTCGTGAAACCGCGGACGGTCGAACGCCAGCCGCACGCCGGATACGCGCGTGAGCGCATCCACCAGCTGCTGCGTACGCAGCATCGACGTCGATGCCACCTGCGCGAGACCCTTGGCCCCGAGCAGCGACATGTAAATCGTCGCGGCCGTCACCAGTAGACCCTGGTTGGTGCAGATGTTGGACGTCGCCTTGCTGCGACGGATGTGCTGCTCGCGCGCCTGCAGAGTAAGTGTGAAGCCGGACTTGCCGTCAAGGTCGAGCGTGCGGCCGATGATGCGGCCCGGCATCTGGCGCACGTGCTCGGTACGCGTCGCCATGAAGCCGAAGTACGGACCACCCGACGACAGCGGCACGCCCAGCGGCTGGCCGTCGCCAATCGCGATGTCGGCACCGAGCTTGCCCCACTGGCCCGGCGGCTTCAGCACGGCGAGCGAGGTCGGGTTGACCACGCCGATCATCAGCGCGTTGTTGGCGTGCGCCCAGTCGGTTGTGGCGTCGACGTCCTCCAGCGTGCCGAAGAAATTCGGGTGCTGCAGCACGACGGCCGTAATGTCCTGGCCGCTGTAGGGTTCGAGTGCCGAGACCAGCGTCTGTCCGCCCTTCGGGTCGTACGGCAGAAGTTCGAACGCGATGTTCTGGTTGCCGGCGACGACCTGCGTCACGTCGCGGTACGTCGGGTTGAGTGCAACGGGCAGCAGGATGCGCTGCGATTTCGACTTGCGATTGGCACGCACGGCCATCAGGCATGCCTCGGCGAGACCCGAAGCGCCGTCGTAGAGCGACGCGTTCGAGATGTCGAGCCCCGTCAGGCTCGCCATCATCGTCTGGTACTCGTAAAGCAGCTGCAGCGTGCCCTGGCTCGCCTCGGCCTGGTACGGCGTGTAGGCGCTGTAGAACTCGCCCCGCGTCACGATCGACCACACCGCGGACGGAATGTGGTGCTCGTACGCACCGGCACCGATGAAGTTGAGCGGGCGGCCGTCGCGCGTGGCGAAGTCGGCCATCAGCCGGCCGATCTCCATCTCGTTGAGCGCCGGCGGCACGCCCGGCAGGCCGGGAGCGCGCAGATTGGCCGGGATCTCCTCGAACAGCGCGTCGATGTCCGGCGCGCCGATCGCATCGAGCATAGTGCGGATGTCGTTGTCCGTGTGCGGGATGAAAGGCATGACGCCCCTCCGTGGTGCTTAGTGCGTCTCGGCCGCGAGGGCGGCCGCGTAGGCCTTGGCGTCGAGCATCGACGCGAACTGGGCCTTGTCGTCCGGGCGCACGCGCATGATCCAACCGGCGCCGTACGGGTCCGAGTTGATCAGCTCGGGCTGGCCGCCGAGGTCGGCATTGCCGGCCACGACTTCACCGCTCACCGGGCTGTAAACGTCCGAAGCCGCTTTCACTGATTCGACGACTGCGCAGGCTTCGCCGGCGTTAACGTGACGGCCCGGTTCCGGCGCCTCGACGAACACCAGATCGCCCAGCGCCTGCTGCGCGTGATCGGAGATGCCGATCGTGATCGTGCCGTCGGCCTCGAGGCGCGCCCACTCGTGCGACTTCTGATAGCGGAGATCGGCTGGTACGTTGCTCATGACGGAATCCTTGGAGAGTTTTGAAAGATCAAAGGGCGATGGCGACTTTGCCGTGGCGCACGAACGGCGGGCGCACGACCCGCGCCGGCACGAGCTTGCCGCGAATCTCGACCTCGCAGCGGTCGCCGGTTCTTGCCGGCACGCGCGCAAAGCCGATCGAGCGCTGCAGCGTCGGCGAGAACGTGCCGCTGGTGACTTCGCCCTCACCGACGGCGGCGACGATCACTTTCTGGTGCGAACGCAGCACCGCGCGGTCTTCGACCAGCAGGCCGACCAGCTTGCGGGTATCGCTACTCGCCTGCTGCGCGGCGAGCGCGCCGCGGCCGATGAAATCGCGATCCTGCGGATCCCACGCGATCGTCCAGTTGAGGCCCGACTCGAGCGGCGACGTGGTCTCGTCCATGTCGTTGCCGTAGAGGTTCATGCCGGCCTCGAGGCGCAGCGTGTCACGCGCGCCGAGTCCGCACGGCGCTACACCCGCTATGCGCAAACCCTGCCACAGCGCCACGACGTGTTCGGCCGGCAGCATGATCTCGAAGCCGTCTTCGCCGGTGTAGCCCGTGCGTGCGACGAAGAGGTTGCCCGCGTCGACGCCGAAGAACGGCCCGATCTCGAGCGCACGCTGTGCGATCTCCGGGGGCATTACGCTGGCGGCCTTGGCGCGCGCGTTAGGGCCCTGCACGGCGATCATCGCGAGTTCGGTGCGTGGCTCGACCGTCACGCCGTAGCCAGCGGCCACCTGGCGCAGCCACTCGATGTCCTTGTCGCGCGTGCCGGCGTTGACGACCATGCGGTACCACTGGTCGTTCATGTAGTAGACGATCAGGTCGTCGATCACGCCGCCGTTCTCGCGCAGCATGCAGGAGTACAGCGCCTTGCCGGGTTGCGTCAGCTTGGCGACGTCGTTGGCGAGCAGGCGACGCAGGTAGTCGCGCACGCGGTCGCCGCGCAGGTCGACCACGCACATGTGCGAGACGTCGAACATGCCGGCGTCGCGGCGCACGGCGTGGTGCTCCTCGATCTGCGAGCCGTAGTTGACGGGCATGTCCCAGCCGCCGAAGTCGACGGTGCGCGCCCCGGCCGCGACGTGGGTATCGAAAAGCGGTGTGCGCAATCCCATGACTCTGTTTACCGTCCCGGCCTTGCCATTTCGTGACCAAAAAAAAGGGCGGCACGCCGCTCGAAAACGACCTGCCGCCCCTCTGTCCTTTGACCTGAGAGATCGGGAACCGGCTCCAGGCCGATGCCGCACCCCTTCGGTGGGTCCGCAACGAGGCGAACCGCTCTCCAGAGCCCATCAGGTGCTGCCGTTGTTTTGCCTGAGCGTTTCCGGGCGGGTTGCGCCTTCGGCGGGCCGTTTTCCAGCCACTCTTCGGACAGACCTTGCGATGGGTTCCGGGATTCTACCCCCTCTTCCGCGGCAGCGGGAGAGGGTTGGGGCGAGGGTCCGCCCGAGGAACGGATGCTATCCAGCGCCCATGCGCCTATGCGAGCGCGCCGGCGGCGCCATCGCTGACGGTCGACTGTGGCTTCATCATTGGGATCGTAATCCTTGGGAGCCGCATTCGAGCCGCGTGTTCATGCACGGCCTCCCGCCAGTACGACCAGACATGAAAGAGCGCATTCTTCCGAAAGGCGTTGATTGCCTCTTTGTCGTCGATGACTACTTTGGCGCTTCGATAATGAGCTGCAACCGGGTTCTACCCCGCTGCCACGGATCCAAAGATCGGCGTATTGGTATCGCGCTCACCGAGCGCGCGTCAGCGCTAGGATCTCCTCGGTCCGCATCTTCACCCTGGCTCGCCCCCGCAGCTTTGCGAACCGGCTCCCGGGTGCCCTCGCCGGCCGGCGACCGCCCTCCCGGCCGACGGCCCGTAGCACGATCTCGCCAGCTTCGGTCAGCTCAAACGCGACCGCGGATCCAGCCTGGATGCCGAGCCGGTCCCACACTGCTCTCGGAATCGTGACTTGACCCTTGGAGGTGACGTTGTTGGCCAGAAGAGTAATGCCTGAACTGCCTTTGGTATTGCCCAACACCTGCGTGTCCGGATGCACAGTCCCGATGGTGTCTCCGGACCCAATCAACGCGGGGCGCTTCAGCCCTGCGTCGCCCTCCATTCACCATCCACGCCGCTCGCTCAGGCCGCCTCGACCAGAATTCGGCCCGGTGCATTAGCGGTGCGGTTTGCCTTGATCCGGATTTCGACATCAAGCCCCATCGCCGTAAGCAAAACCATTAGTCGCTCGACCGAGAATCCTTCCAGCTTGTAATGCTTCAGCGCCGAAACCTTCGGTTGGCTGATTCCGAGCAGCGTCGCTGCCCGCACCTGGGAGAGGCGACGCACTTTCAGCAGTCGATTGAGTTCGACCGCCAGGCGAAGCTTGGTATCGAGCTCCTCGGCATCGGGCAAACCGAGATCGGCCAATACGTTTCCGGAACTTGCCTCGATCAATCCGCGCTTAGCGATCCGCTTTGCCATACCTCACCTCGTAATCCGCGCGCGCGAGCCGGAGCCGTGCCCTGATCAAATCCACGTCTGTCCTCGCAGTCCGAACCCCACTGGGTGACTTCTTTTGAAAGCAGTGCAGGACGTAAACCGCTTGTGGCAGACGTACCGTGTACACCGCACGAAAGGTATTGTCATCGAAGTTGCTCACGACCTCGCATACGTTGGGGCCCTCGCCTTTCCAGGGCTTGGCAGCCGGATGCCTGGCACCGTACTGCGCCACACTCAGGGCGATACCCAGTGCTCGCATTACGGACCCCGGCATCGCGAGCAAGTCGCGCTTGCTCGAACTCACCCAGAAGAGCGGCTTTTCACCGGGTCCGGGTTCGGATCGCACGGTAGATTATCCCTATTTAGGAATATTTGGCAAATTGACTCGCGCAGACAGCTTGCCGCCCCAGTACTTGCCCTGCGAGCCACATAACTCGATGTTGTCGCCAACTTTGCGTTGGCCACAGAAGCAACCGTCGCCGTCCGCTCGATCAGCGTCCGCTGACTGCGCAATCACTGCGCGGCAACATCGCAGTATGTCCCTGTGGATACCCTGAAGCTGCCCGGCGTGGGCTCACTGGCGTGCCGCCACCGCCAAGGTGACAATGAGCCATGCCAGTGAATTTCGTGCTGTTGGTCATTCGCAAGGTCCAGAGAGGCGTGTGAGCGACTCGATGCGACCTGACAACCAAGCCGCCGATCCAGCGCCCGGGGAACTCCCGCACTGGCTGCGGGGCGACCCGATCGCGGAGCACCTGCGCAGCCTCGGCCGACCCGTGACCAAGGCCGCCTGGCTCGAATGCGCCTACGGTTCGAGCAACGAAGTCGTGCTGGAGCAGGACAAGGAAACGCGAGCCTGGATCAGGAGCAACTTTCCCTTGGACCCGAACGAAGCGGTGGGCTGACTCCGACCCCGGCCGTCGTTCTGAAGCCAGATCCCTGCGTGTCGGGAGCAGTAAAATGACGACCACACGCGGAGGACGGCGATGACCGATCAGTCTGACCACGAGACCCGCTGGCGACTCGTGCGCGATGTCGTGGTGTTCCAGATCAAGCTGGGCATGGAGGCGATACTGGACCTCACGCTGATCCCGGTGTCGCTCGTGGCGGCCGCGATGGATTTTCTGTTGGGGAACTGGCGACGACCACGATGGTTCCATGCCGTGCTGCGGTTCGGCGAGCGCTGCGAGCACCGGATCGACCTGTGGCGCGTCGCCACACCCGGTGTCGATGCGCCGCAATCGGAGGTCGACGCGGTCATGCGCAGCATCGAGACCCTGATCCGCAACCCGCGTACCGGACCGGACAAGGTGCGCGAGCTCAGGCGGTGGGCCGCAACGAAGCTTGCGCCGAGCGATGACGGCGAGGTTCCCGACCGCAAGTAACGTCCACCGCTGCTCGGGTATCATGGTCAGGCCAACCGCAATGGATCGCTGCCTCGCTGACGCCGGTAGCCCCAGCTGCGCCGGCCAATCATTCGTTGAAGGATCGCAAGGGATATGCTGCATTCAATTCTCCGCACCTCGCCGCTGCGTTGGCTGGCCGCGCTCGCTGCCCTGGTGCCGGTGGCTGCGCCGGCGGCCGAGAGCGTGTCGCTATCCCCGGCGCTCACGGTCGAACTGGGTGCCGCCTGGCAGTTACGGAACACCGCGCAGGTATCAAACGAACCGCCGAACACCCGATTCAAGATTGACGACCTGACCGGCGACGGTCCGTATCCGGCCGGACGCGTGGTCCTTGACTGGCCGCTGAACGAAAAGCACCGCCTGCGATTCCTCATCGCACCACTCAGTATCGACGAAACCGGCACGACCTCGCAGCCCATCGTGTTCCGGGACACGACGTTTGCGCCCGGCCCGATCGACGTGAAGTACCGGTTCGATTCCTACCGTGCCAGCTATCGATACGTGTTCTACGAGCGCGAGCGATGGACGTGGTCCGGTGGCGGCACGCTGAATATCCGCGATGCGGAGATTCGTCTGCAGCAGGGCACGCTGTCGCGGGTGAGGAAGAACACCGGCGTCGTGCCGCTGCTGGCGCTCGAAGGCCAGTGGCGCTTTGCGCCCGGTTGGTACGGCCTGCTCGACTTCGAGGGACTCGCCGCACCGCAGGGTCGCGCAATCGACGTGGCGCTGAAGCTCGGCTACGACGTCACGCCGAACATCTCGGTCGCAGGCGGGTACCGCATCCTCGACGGCGGTGCGGACAACGACGATTTGTACACGTTCGCACGCTTCGACTCGGCCGTGCTCGGACTGACGTGGAGTTTCCGATAAGTATTACTGCGACGTCACACCGTCAGTGTGTAGCCGCCATCCGGCGTCAGGGTTGTGCCAGTGATGTAACTCGCCTCATCCAAGCACAGGAAGACGATCGCTCGAGCGATCTCGTCCGGGTGACCTGCGCGTCGCAAATGAACACTCGGGAGCAAGCCTTTGTCGTATAAATCGTCGCCGGCGATCCCTCGGGCTCGGCGGTGGTCCGTCCAATCCCACTGCTCGCGCCGGTAATCAGCGCAACTTTCCCGGTCATATCTGCCATTTGAATTCCTCTATTCGCGAGACGAGATTCCAGATCTGCGTAGTCGCAACCTCGTTTTGTTGACTCACCAAATCGGGTGCTGGCTGATCACGACAGCAGCACAAGCGCCAACCCGATCGCTGCCGGAATCGCCTGGACGAATAGGATCCTTCGACTCGCTGTGAGCGCACCGTATACACCGGCGACCAGCACGCAAGCGAGAAAAAACACTTTCACGTCTGTCCCGTCCGCGCCGAGGCTCAGTCCCCACATCAGTCCCACCGCCAGAAACCCATTGTAGAGACCCTGATTCGCCGCCAGCACTTTGGAAGCGGCTGCCGCTTCCTTCGTCTGGCCGAACACTCGCAGTCCGGTCGGCGTGTCCCACAGGAACATCTCGAGCACCAGGATGTACACGTGCACCAGCGCGACTAGACCCACAACGACGTTTGCCATTGCCGACATGACGTTCCCCCAGTTGATCTCGGTGAGCTAGATCCATCCAAGCTCCTTCATCGCCAATCCTGCATGCCAGATCTTCGTCATGTGCCGGATCGACTCACCCTCAAACTCCATAGTGTCCAGTCGTGGACGGGGTCCGCCTGGCCAGTGTGAGTGCCAGAAACCGTAGGCTACAGACTCCTCCGCTCTTCATCGGTGGCGAATTTCAACTTCATACCGTCCGCTGGAACGAACTTGCGAAGCCATCCAGTCCGTGTACTGGCGCTCGTCACGCCGTCGACTGGTTCTTCGACGGCTGACTGACGTCTCACTGACGCATTCCGCCGCTGTGTCGCGGCGTATGGCGGCGAGCACAAGATCAAGAGCTTCACCTGCCTCGAGCAGTTTCTGAGCCTGGCGTTCGCCCAGCTGACCTACCGCGAGAGCCTGCGCGACATCGAGGCATGCCTGCGAGCGCAGCGCGCGAAGCTCTATCACATGGGCATTCGCAGCCGCATTTCCCGCAGCACGCTCGCCGATGCGAACGACGTGCGCGACTGGCGTATCTAGGCCGACTTTGCCCAACGACTGATCGGCATGGCGCGCAAGCTGTACCGCGACGAACCCATTGGCGTGGAGCTCAAGGATACGGCTTACGCGCTCGACTCCACGACGATCGATCTGTGCCTGACGGTCTTTCCGCTGAGCGGCGTTCCGCATGGCGAAAGCGGCGGTGAAGATGCACACGCTGCTGCATCTGCGGTGCGAATATCCCGTCGTCGTTGTCCATATCAGCGACGGCAGGATGCACGAGGTCAAATATCCTCGATCAGTGGCTGCCTGAGCCGGCGCGTTGTACGTCGTGGACGCGTGTCGATCCTGGACTTCGTGCGCGTGATCCGATGCCACGTGCCGGGCAGCTTCTTCGTGACCCGCGGCAAGTCGAACGTCAGAGCCATGCGGCGCTACTCGCGCCTGGTCGACCGAAGCACCGGATTGATCTGCGATCAGACCATTGTGCTGACCGGCTTCTACTCGCTCAAGGGCTATCGAGACTCGCTGCGCGCATTCGCTTCAACTGACCCGAAGACCGGCAAGCGACTCATCTTCCTGACCAACAACTTCGACCGGGCCCGCGCTGCCGAGCCACACAGATCATTATCTGGCGGATCTTCCAGCGGCAGCCCGACACGCAGCCCGATCCCTCGCGCAACGCCGTGCAGAACCTTGCGGAAAAAAGGCTGGACCCTTGAAGTCACCCGCCAGGCCATCGCCGACGTCTCCGCCCGGGCGAGGCAGGTCGGCCTCGCGTTCGACTACGACCGAACCGTCGTCGCCAACACTTTCGACGCGCACCGACTCGCGCACTACGCCGCCAGCGCAGGCAAGGGTGACGACGTGCAGGAACGACTGTTCAAAGCCTATTTTGTTGACGGCCAGAACATCGCCGACCACACCCTGCTGACGAAACTCGCCGTCGATGCCGGTCTGCCCGCCGACGCAGTGCGCGACGTGTTGAGCGGAACTCAGTTCGCCGCCGACGTCCACCGCGACATTGAGCAGGCGCAACCTTTGTCCAGGCCTTGCAGCAGTCTCTCGTCGAATGGGCTGGCGGCCGCGCCGACACAGCGGTGTGACCGTGATTTCCTGCCTTGACGCTGCGTTCACGACCGCAATCGCGTCGGACTAACGCATCCTGCTCACTCCCGCGGCTTCTTCGGCCGCTCCATTGCTTCGAGGCGGATTACGGCCGCCTTGAACATCCCGGTGGCCTCGGCACTCGACAGCCCGCGGGCCGCCGCTTCACGCACCGCCTTGAGCAGTGCCGCCTCGAAGCGAATCTGCGTTGCGTCGCCGACCGTCGTCTCACGCCCCTGGCTCGCAATGCAGAGCACGCCGTCCACGCGTTCCTCGAGCAATCCGTCGGCGAGCAGGCGCGCATACGCCGCCCGCACGTCCGCCGGTTCGATGACCAGTTCAGCCGCGACGCGTTCGCTCGTCGGCAACAACGCCCCCGCCGGCAACTGCCCCGCTTCCACGTCCTGGCGGATCACCTGCTGCAGCCGCTCCGCCAGCGACGGTCCCTCGTGACCATGCATCGCCCGTCGCCACCGTCCCGTCCGCGTAGCCCAGTACTCCTCCATGCGCTGTCACCTCCCATGGCTTGCCCGTCGATCCCTGCCGAACCTCTGCCGATCAACGAACGCACCGACTGTCGCTCGATCCTTTCCCCCGGACCCCCGCACGACATACATCACGACTCAAACCAGCGCGGCTTCTGCGTACGCGACAAACGCCAGCTTAAAGCGCTTCAACCCTTGCCGGCACCCAGGTACATCGCCACGAGGTACGCGACCCCGATCACATACATCGACCCGAAGATCCGCTGGTTGTGCCGGGCCAGCCACTCGGGCAGGTAGATGTCGAAATTCGCCCGACGATCGTCGGTATAGCGGGCCGCAACCGCCGTGAGCGGACAACTCCACCTGTGGTACCAGAGCACCACGACCTCACCGAGCACGATCGTTGCCAGCACGGCCGCAGCGCCGAACTTTCGCTGCCAGGTCAGCAACGGAATCGCTACGACGCAACCGGCGAACACGGCCCACACCAAGGTGTGCAGCAACTTCACGGTCTGCAAGCGACGCGTGGCTTCGTTCGTCATGCCGGTGTGTGATTGTCCACATTTCTTCTGCGTGTCGCCAAACAGAAACACTCTGGTCACTCGCCTGACTTCACGACCGATGGATAATCTTGCTGTACGAAAGGACGGCAAGCGATGACGTCCCGTGGCACAGCAAGAACGCGAGGCACACCGATGGGCTGGGCAGACACAGTTAAATCGACGGCACTGACCGTCCTCGCCGAGCGTACGACACCGACCGGCCGGGTCTCCACCGCTGCGCCGTGGACCTGGAATCCTTACGACGTCTGGTTGTCTCGCGCCAGGTCGACTGGCGAAAGCGCCGCGCAGCCATCAGCGGGCGACTCGGCCACGCCGCGGCTCCGGGACACTGCTGCTCGCGACTGAAATCGATCACGCGCGCCGAACGGCGATCAACCCGCCGGACGAATGCTCGACGGATCCGCCGGCCGCAGTTCCGGACAGGCGTCCGGCTCCACGGTCCACATCGAGTTGGCGACGTGCCACTCGTCGCCGACCTTGATGAAACTGAACGCGTCGATACCGCAGTGGCTGGTCTTGCCATCGATCCAGAACTCGTACGGCGCCCAGACCATGGCGATGCTGCCCCGGACCAGTACGGTCGGCGACCAGTATCGCTCGCGGTGCGCGTGGCCATCCTTGCGCGCCGGATCCACCCAGTAGGAGTTGGGCCGGCCCAGGATCTCCATGCCGCCGCCCGGGAGCGCACGCGCCCGGTAGTTCGTTCCGTCCGGCGTCTGCATCGACGCCATCGTGTCGAGATCCCTCGCGGAGATTGCAGCCAGGTAGCGGTCCATGGCGGCAAGCACCGCTGCTTCATCGTTCGTCGCAGGCGCGGTTGCGCCGGGCGCCGGCGCGGTGTCCGCCAGCGCGAGGGTGCCGCACACGGCCAGCACCATGCCGCCCAGGATATTTCGAATCATTTTGTGCCCTCTCCCCGATCGACAGACCTGCCTGCACGCACGGTACGCGCCTGCCTGGTCGCTGCCAAACGATGTCCGGCAAATTCCCGGCCGGCACGGGACCCGCGCTGGTGAATGACTTGCCAAGGCCCGTCCGGGCCCGGAACATCGCGTCCTTCTATATAGAGAGGTCACCGCATGCGCCCGGTCCTGTCCACCCTGCTCCTGCTGCTCGCCCTGCCCCTGTCCACGCCGCTGCAGGCGCAGGAAAAAGCCAGCTCTGCCAAGGACTTGCATGCCCTCTTCGACGCCGAATGGGAGCGCAGCCTGCGCGAAAACCCGGTCCTGGCGACCTACATCGGCGACCACCGCTTCGACGACAGGTGGCCGGACTACTCCCCGGCCGCCCTGCAGGCCTCCTACGAAGGCGACAAGGCGGTCATCGCCGCGCTCGACCGGATCGACCCGCAACAACTGACCCCCGCGGACCAGCTGAACCGCGACCTGTTCCGCCGTCAGTACCAGGCGAACATCGACACCTACGACTACGGCTCGCAGTACACGCCGCTCTCGCAGCGCAGCGGGCTCGCTTCGATTCACCGCATGGCGGACGTCGTCGTATTCAAGTCGGTCGAGGACTACGAGCAGTGGCTGAGTCGCATCGGCACCCTCGACAAGCTGGTCGACCAGAACATCGACCTGATGCGCGAAGGCGTAAAGCGTGGCCACGTGCCGCCGAAGGTCATCATGCAGCGGGTACCGCCGCAGCTCGACAAGCAGATCGTCACGGACCCCACGAAGAGCCCGTTCTACGAAGCGTTCATGAAGATGCCGGATTCGATCCCGGCGGCTGAGCAGGCACGCCTGCAGGCTGCTGCGCGCGACGCGATCACGAAGACCGTCGTGCCGTCGTACACGAAGTTGAAGCAGTACGTCGTCGACGATTACCTGCCGCAGGCTCGCGAGACAGTTGGGCTGTGGGACACGCCGAAGGGCGAGGCCCGCTATGCCGAGCTCGCGCGCTTCTACACCACGACCACGCTGACGCCGGACGAAATCCACGAGATCGGCCTCAAGGAAGTCGCGCGTATCCGCGGCGAGATGATGAAGGTCATTGCGAAGACGGGCTTCAAGGGCAGCTTCGACGAATTCCTGGCCTACCTGCGCACGGACCCGAAATTCCGCTACACGGACCCGAAGGAGCTGCTGCAGGCGTACGAGGCGATGGCGAAACGCGTGGACCCGAAGCTGCCGCAGTACTTCGGCAAGCTGCCGCGCATGCCGTACGGCGTGCGGCAGATCGCGGAGCAGGTCGCACCGGACACCACGACGGCCTACTACCAGGGCCCGGCGATGGACGGCAAGCGCGCGGGGTACTACTACGTAAACCTCTACAAACCCGAGGAACGCCCGAAGTACGAGATCCCCGTGCTGACGATTCACGAGGCGGTGCCGGGCCATCACCTGCAGATTTCGCTGGCGCAGGAACTCGGCGAGCTGCCGAAGTTCCGCCGCGACTTCGAGGCCACCGCGTTCGTCGAAGGCTGGGCGCTCTACAGCGAGAGCCTCGGCGAGGAGATGGGTTTCTACGAGGACCCCTACGACAAGTTCGGCCAGCTGACTTATGAGATGTGGCGCGCCGTGCGACTCGTCGTCGACACGGGCCTGCATCACAAGCACTGGACGCGGCAGCAGGCCATCGACTATTTCAAGGCGAACGCAGCGAAGACCGAACTCGACATCATCAACGAGATCGACCGCTACATCGGCAACCCGGGCCAGGCGCTCGCGTACAAGATCGGCGAACTGAAGATCAAGCAGCTGCGCGGCGAGGCGACGGCCCGGCTGGGTGAACAGTTCGACATCCGCGCCTTCCACGACGTGGTGCTGGGCAGCGGCGCGATACCGCTCGACGTGCTCGAAGCCAACGTGCATCGCTGGATCGAAACGACGAAAGCCGCGCACCCATGAGCAGCCCCATCGTCCGTCGCACGAGCACGCCGGTCCACATCGGTCCGGTGACGGTCGGCGGCGGTCACCCGGTCGTCGTGCAGTCGATGACCAACACCGACACGGCGGACGTCGAAGGCACCGCGCTGCAGGTCCGTGCGCTCGCGATCGCGGGGTCCGAGCTCGTGCGCGTCACCGTCAATACTGACGAAGCCGCCGCCGCGGTGCCGCGCATCGTCGAGCGGCTGGCTCAGCTCGGCGTGTCGGTGCCGATCGTGGGCGATTTCCACTTCAACGGGCACAAGCTGCTGCGCGAGTACCCTGGTTGTGCCGAGGCACTGGCGAAATACCGCATCAACCCGGGCAACGTCGGTCGCGGCAGCAAGCGTGACCCGCAGTTCACCGAGATGGTCGAGACTGCCTGCCGCTACGGCAAGCCTGTGCGCATCGGCGTCAACTGGGGCAGCCTCGACCAGGACCTGCTGACGCGCCTGATGGACGAGAACTCGAAGCGGGCGCAGCCGCTCGAGGCGAACGACGTCGTGCGTGAAGCGCTGGTCGTCTCGGCGCTCGAGAGCGCGGCTCGCGCCGAAGAAATCGGCCTGCCGCACGACCGCATCGTGATCTCGTGCAAGGTCAGCGGCGTGCAGGACCTGATCGGCGTCTATCGCAACATCGCAAGCCGCTGCGACTACGCGCTGCACCTCGGCCTGACCGAGGCCGGCATGGGTTCCAAGGGCATCGTCGCGTCGACCGCGGGCATCTCGGTGCTGCTGCAGGAAGGCATTGGCGACACCATCCGCGTCTCGCTCACGCCCGAACCCAACGGCGATCGCACGCAGGAGGTGATCGTCGCGCAGGAGATCCTGCAGACGATGGGCCTGCGCTCGTTCACGCCGATGGTCATCGCCTGCCCCGGCTGCGGACGCACGACGTCGACGTATTTCCAGCAACTCGCGCAGGACATCCAGTCACACCTGCGGCATCGCATGCCCGACTGGCGCAAACGCTACGCGGGCGTCGAGCAGATGACGGTCGCGGTCATGGGCTGCGTCGTGAACGGCCCTGGCGAGAGCAAGCACGCCAACCTCGGCATCAGCTTGCCTGGGACGGGCGAGCGTCCAGTGGCACCGGTCTACATCGACGGCGAGAAGGGCCCGACGCTCAAGGGCGAGCGCATCGCCGAGGAGTTCCAGCAACTGGTCGAGGACTACGTCGAGCGGACCTACGGCCGCGCCTGACCGGGCGTCATCGACCGATACGGGGCAAACCACCGTTCCGAGCGGCGGCAGCGATCGAGTCAGCGACGCTGCACCCAGATCCAGTCGGCCAGCCAGACTCCTTCGCGGCTGGCGTCGGGGCAGTGGGCCGCAATGTAGGCCTGCTGCTTCTCGATATCCGACGAGGCACTGTGAGCAGTCGGGCGCTGCAGGTTCTGCAGTTTCTCACGCGCCTCCCTGCAGCCCGGGCTCAGCGCCTCGAACAATTCGCTCGCACGCCGTTTCTGCGACGTAAGCACGCCCGGTTCATCGCTGCAGTTCGCGTCGCGCTCGCGGCTCAACCGTTCGATTTCCGCTGGACGATCGCGATCGTTCAGGTAGGTCCGGTCATTACCAGGGCCCGGCTTGTAGACCTTCCAGTCGCCTGCCAGCACTTCCAGCTGGAACAGCGCGTCGACACAGCGCAGATCGTCGGGGGTTGCACCGGCCGTGCCGGCAACTTCGCGGGGCGGCGATTCAGCCGCAGTCGCCGGGACGACCTCCGGGACAGCGAGCGCTGGTTGATGCGTGGGCGGGACCGATGGCGTTACCGCTGGCGAGCGCGGTGTCGCGATGACCTCGTAGGCCGTGCCTGCGGGCGGCGGCGAGTCGGTGAAGTGCACCTGACCCTGCGGATCGACCCACTTGTAGGTCACGCCCAGGAGCAGCGGTGTCAACAGGATCGTCGCAAATTTCAACGCCCATCGGCCGCGAGCCTTGCGCATGACAGCCCCCTGCACGATCCGACGCAAACAGTATCCGCGCGGCATGGACGCAGCCGCAATACGGTCCGACCGAGGGCCCGCGGAGACTCGGCGGAGCACGCGTGATGTAATCAGCCACGCGATCAACAGTCTCGATAGCGGGGAGAGCGTGATATGTCCGCCTGTTTCAGAAACATGGTGTTGAGCCTTGGCTGTGCGCCTTCGCAATCCGGCGAATGCAGCCGAGTGGAAGCATGAGATCGCCCCCTACGTCTGGGGCTCGTCGATGCAAGGCACTGTCGGAGTCGGCGCCCTCACGGCAGAGACGGACATGAGCTTCTCCGACATCCTGGACAATCTGGAATTCGGCTTCATGGGGACGTACCGCGCGTCCACGGATCGCTACTCCATCACGGTCGATGCCATCTACATGGGCCTCGGCGCGACCGAGCAAGGGCCGGGCGGCGTCCTGAAAGCCGACATCGACTGGACCAGGTCGGGCTCTCGGCCGACTTCGGCTACGCCTTGAACGATCGATTCACCGTACTGGCAGGCCTGCGATATGTTGACCTCGAGACCCAGGTTGAGGTCGGCGGCCCGCTTGGCAACCAACGATCAGCCAGCGTGCAGCAGAGCTGGTGGACCCGGTCATCGGCGCGCAATACTCGTGGCCGTTCGCGGACCAGTGGTCGTTGAACCTGCGCGGTGACGTCGGCGGTTTTGGCATCGGCTCGGACTTCGCCTGGCAAGCCATTGCGACGCTGCGCTGGCAGTTCTCGCCACGCACGGCGTTGGCCTGGCCTACCGCCATCTCGACATGGACTACGAGGACTGGCAAGGCGACACCGCTTCCTGTACGACGTGGCCACGTCAGGTCCGGCGCTGGTCGTCATTTTCACTTCTGGCGAATTTCTCCCGCTGTCGCTCCACGATAGAACCCGCCAATCGATTCCATCGAACAAATGTCTTTGCTCGCCCGGCGTCGCGAACCCTAGACTAAACGAACAGAATATTGCCGACGCACCAGGAGACAGCCATGACCACCGAATCAAAATGCCCGTTCTCGAGCGCAGCTCGCACCCAGGCAGTGGCGGGGGCGTCAACCAACGCCGACTGGTGGCCGAATCAGCTGAACCTCGGAATACTTCACCAGCATTCTGCCCTGTCCGATCCGATGGGCGAGGCATTCAACTACGCCGAAGAGTTTAAGAGCCTGGACCTGGATGCCGTGGTCAAGGACCTGCATGCCTTGATGACGGATTCGCAGGACTGGTGGCCCGCTGACTGGGGCCACTACGGCGGCTTGATGATCCGCATGGCGTGGCACAGCGCCGGCACGTACCGCATCGCCGACGGCCGCGGCGGTGCAGGGACGGGCAACCAGCGCTTTGCGCCCCTCAACAGCTGGCCGGACAACGGCAACCTCGACAAGGCGCGCCGGCTGCTGTGGCCGATCAAGCAGAAGTACGGTCGTAAGCTCTCCTGGGCCGACCTGATGATCCTCGCCGGCAACGTCGCGCTGGAGTCGATGGGTTTCAAAACCTTCGGTTTCGCCGGCGGACGCGTAGACATCTGGGAGCCGGAAGAGGATGTCTACTGGGGCATGGAGAAGACGTGGCTGGCGACCAGCGACAAGCCCGGCAGTCGTTACTCCGGCGACCGCCAGCTCGAGAACCCGCTGGCTGCGGTCCAGATGGGCCTGATCTACGTGAACCCGGAAGGTCCGGACGGCAACCCGGATCCGGTGGCTTCGGGCCGTGACGTGCGCGAGACCTTCGCGCGCATGGCCATGAACGACGAAGAGACGGTGGCGCTGGTAGCGGGCGGCCACACATTCGGCAAGGCTCATGGCGCAGGTGACCCCAGTCTGGTGGGCCCCGAGCCTGAAGCAGCTCCGATCGAAGAGCAGGGCCTGGGCTGGATCAACAAGTTCAGCAGCGGCAAGGGCGTGCACACCACCACCAGCGGCATCGAAGGCGCCTGGAAGCCCAACCCCACCCGCTGGGACAACGGCTATTTCGACATGCTGTTCGGCTACGAGTGGGAGCTGACGAAGAGCCCCGCCGGCGCCCACCAGTGGGTGGCAAAGAACGTCAAGCCGGAGCACATGATTCCGGACGCGCACGATCCGTCCAAGAAGCATCCGCCGATGATGACGACGGCCGACCTGTCGCTGCGCCTCGACCCGGCCTACGAGAAGATCTCGCGGCGCTTCCACCAGAACCCGCAGGAGTTCGCCGACGCTTTCGCCCGCGCCTGGTTCAAGCTGACACACCGGGACATGGGTCCGGTCGCACGCTACCTGGGTCCGCTGGTGCCGAAGGAAGTGCAGATCTGGCAGGACCCGATCCCCGCCGTCGATCATCCGTCTGGTCGACGAGCAGGACATCGCCGCCCTGAAGACCACGCTCCTCGCGTCCGGCCTGTCCATCTCCCAGCTGGTGACGACGGCCTGGGCGTCCGCGGCGACGTTCCGCGGCAGCGACAAGCGCGGCGGCGCCAACGGCGCGCGCATCCGACTCGCGCCGCAGAAGGATTGGGAAGCCAATCAGCCGACCGAACTGGCACAGGTGCTGCAGACGCTGGAAAGAATCCGGAAGAACTTCAACGCCGCGCAATCCGGCGGCAAGAAGATCTCGCTGGCAGACCTGATCGTCCTCGGCGGCTGTGCCGCAATCGAAGCCGCTGCGAAGACGGCCGGCCACGAAGTGCGGGTACCGTTCTCGCCAGGGCGCATGGACGCAACGCAGGCGCAGACCGACGTGGAATCTTTTGCCGTGCTGGAGCCGGTGGCGGACGGATTCCGCAACTACGTCCGCAAGGGACTCGAGGGATCAGCCGCCGAACTGCTGGTGGACAAGGCGCAGCTGCTGCGACTGACCGCTCCCGAGATGACAGTCCTGATCGGCGGCTTGCGCGCCCTGAATGCGAACGTCGGCCAGTCGAAGCACGGCGTCTTCACCAGGCGGCCTGGCGCGTTGACCAATGACTTCTTCGTGAACCTGCTCGACATGCGCACGAAGTGGCAGAAGTCCGCCGCGTCGGAAGGCGTGCTGGACGGTCGCGATCGGGTGACGGGTGAGCTCAAGTGGACGGGTACCGTCGTCGATCTTGTCTTCGGTTCGAACTCCCAGCTCCGGGCCCTCGCTGAGGTCTATGCCTGCAGCGACTCGCAGCAGAAGTTCGTGCGCGACTTCGTGGCGGCCTGGGACAAGGTGATGAACCTGGATCGCTTCGACCTTGCGTAACGCCTGAGACAGGGACGAGCGCCACGCGCCTCACTGGTCGAGGTGCTCGTTCCTCGGCCAGGCCGAGGCGTCGATCGTCGCGCGGTAGGCGTGCCACGTTGCGTGCCCGATCAGTGGCAAAGTGATGCCGAGCAAGGCCATCACGAGTGCAAACCCGGCGCCCCGCTCGCGCCCGAGCAGCAACAGCGCGAAGCCCGGGGCCACGGCGACCACGATCAGCGCCGCCCACACGGCCATCGCCGGCTTGTTGCGCAGTACCGCATTGACGCTGGTGACCACGGCAGTGACCGAATCGGCTTCGCGGTCGACGAGCATCGGCAACGAGAATGCCGCGGCCGCGAACACGATCACCGCGAAGATCGAGCCGACGGCACTGCCGATGCCCAGGAACTGGAGGTAGTCGGTCCAGTCGGGTGACGTCATGTCGACGGGGAAGAAGATGTGGACCGCCGACGCTGCGCGCCACCAGACCAGGAACACGATCATCAGGATCAGCGCGAAGACCATCAGGTTGCCGAAAGCACGGCGCCCCACGACGAAACAGCGCCGCAGCGATGGCTGCAGTCCGCGCTCGATCTGTTCGCTGATCGAATACGTGCCTACAGCAAGCAGTGGCGCGACCAGGATGAAGCCGGACACCAGTGCCAGCAGCTCGAAGTAACCGCCGAAGCGGATGGCGATGTACGCGAGCGCCCAGCTCAGCAGGACGACGACCGCACCGTAAGTCAGGCTCTGGCGCGGCGCCGTCTTGAAATCACCCCAGGCAAGTCGCAGCCAGCCGATCGGTTCCCACGTGCCGAGCCTGCGGCAAGGCGCGACGAACGGCAGGGCGTTCGTATCGTCAGTTGTGGTGGCGACGGGGGCGCATCGGCTGGCGCGTCACCTGGCGAGGCTTCAGTCATCATCGGCTGTTCCCCCGAATCAGTCGCCATGACATCGTGCGTTCCTCCGCGATTCACGATGCGCGGTAGACCCGGAGCGCGGAAGACACCCGGATCCTGCCGCGGCAAGCCGTCACCCGCGTTGCACGCGACCGTGCGACACGGGAGAAGTATGCTTCAGCCGAGCAGCAAGCGATCCGCTTCCGGGTCCACTTCCGTCATCAGGTCGACAGGCTGACGCGCAAACCGCATCGCGGCCGCGTAACCGCGACGGTCGCCGCCATGATCGATCATCCACTGGGCGTGTTCGCACAGCAGCGTCAGCTGCAGTGCCCGTGCCAGCGTCATCGCGAGCCGCCGCGCGCCGGCCTGCAGCACTTCGGGCTCCTGCCCGCTATCAAGCACCAGCGCCACGCGTTCCAGCGCTCCGAGCGCCTGCTGCGTGGCTGCGACCATGCGCGGCTCGGCAACGGTGCGCAGGCACGCCGACGCCCGCGCCATCAGTGCCGCGAGTCCCGCATGGAGGTCACTGCGCAGCAGCGCATCGAGCGACAGCACGTTGGTCGTGCCTTCCCAGATCGGCAGCACGTGCGTGTCGCGCAGCAACTGTGGCAGGCCGGTGTTCTCGACATAGCCCGCCCCGCCGAAACTCTCGATCACCTCGGTCACGACCGCCACGGCCTGCTTGCCGGTGATCAGCTTGGTGAGTGGAGTCATGAGCCGCAGCAGGGCGCGCTGCTGGTCGTCGATCTCGTTGCGTTCGAGCCGGCCGTTCAGCTCGACCAGCAGGAACGTCATCAGGAAGGCGCCCCAGGTCTCGGCCTCGAGACCAGCCAGCGTGTCGGCATGCAGCGGCAACTGCTCGAGCGGCTGGCCGAAAGCCTTGCGCTCCCTGGCGTAGGACCGGGCCAACGCCAGGCCACGACGCATGAACGAGACTGCGCAGACGCTGTTCCACATCCGCGTGACGCCGAGCATCGGTTCGATCGACCGCGTGCCGTTCAGCGCCGGTCCGACCAAGGTCGCGCGCGTGCCATCGAGCAGCAACTCGGCCGTCGGCACCTTGCGCGTGCCGAGCTTGTCCTTGAGCCGGTCGACGCGGATCCCGTTCAGCTTGCCGTCGAGGTCGCGAATCTCGACGTAGAACATCGCGAGGCCCTTGCCGCCCGGCGGATTGCCTTCGGGGCGAGCGAGCGTGAGCGTCATCTGCGACGTGACGGCCGACGTGAACCATTTGCGGCCGTACAGGCGCCAACCGCCCTCGTCGTCCGGCACCGCCCGCGTCTCGGAACGGCCGACGTCGGAACCGCCGGTGGTCTCGGTCATCCACTGGCCGCTGGTCCAGAACGTCGCGGGGTCACGCGAGGTGAGGTGCGGCAACGCGCGATCGATCAGTTCGTGGTTGCCGGATTCCAGCAGGCAGCGCGCCGCGCCATCCGTCATTGCCAGCGGGCAGGTGTACACATCCGTCGACGGGTGGAACAGGTAGACCTTGAGGAACTGCGCGATACGAGCGTGGCGACCCATCGCCGGCTCGTAACCGGTCGCGACCAGGCCATGCCTGGCGGCGAGGCGCTCGGCCTCGCGCCACAGCGGCGAGACCACGACTTCGTCGACGCGCCTGCCCCAGGGATCCCATTGCGTGAGCACCGGCTCATTGGCCAGATCAGCCTGCTGCAGCCTGTACAGATCGCCGCCGGCGAGCGCGCCGAGCTCGCGTAACTCGCCGCGCAGCTCCGCCACGATCGGCGCGGGCAACGTGCGCTTGATCCACGAACCCAGCAGCGGATCATCGTCGAACTGATTGCCAAGGCCCGGCGGCGACTGCGTGAAGAGCGTGTCCGGCCAGTCCTGATTCTGCATCGCGAGGCTCCGCAGGCCCGGTGGCCCGCCAGGGTTAATTCGTCGCAGACGATCCGCCGTGCGAGTTGCGGCGCGTCACCGCCCACGCCAAGGGCGCGTTCGACCAGCGTGCGGCGCAGGAACGACTGGCTGGTCACCACCGACAGGCCGAAGCGCCGCAGTCCCGCGATCGCCACGCTCTTCTCGGTGAAGAGCCGGTTGATCGTGTCACAGACACCCATGACGACCGCGTTCTCGCTCCGGCGCCAGCGTTCATAGCGGCGCAGCACGCGCAAGCCATGCAGCTCTTCGCCCTTGGCGGACGCCGCGGCGAGCACCTGCACGAGGCTCGCGCAATCGAGGAAGCCGAGGTTCACGCCCTGCCCTGCCAGCGGATGGATCGTGTGCGCCGCATCGCCCACCAGCGCGAGTCGCGGCTGCACATAGGCGCGCGCATGCCACAGCGCGAGCGGGAAGCCGGCGCGGCCGCTCGCAAGCGTCACCTCGCCAAGCACGTGGTCGCTGGCGATCGAGACCCGTTCGCTGAACTCCGCCTCGCTCGCTGCCTGCAACGACGCGGCTTCGTCCGGCGTCGTGCTCCACACGAGCGACACGCGCCCGTCCTGCAGCGGCAGGAACGCGAGCGGACCGTTCGGCAGGAAACGCTGCCAGGCCGTCTCGCGATGCGGCTTTCCGGTGCGCAGGTGCGCGACCACCGCCGTCTGGTCGTACGCCCACCCCGACCGGCCGATGCCGGCAAGCTGGCGTGCGACGGACTGGCTGCCGTCCGCACCGATCACGATCTGGCACGTGAGTCGCCGACCATCCTCGAGCGTCACGCGTGCCGAATCTTCATCGAACTCGAGGCCGGCGAGCGCACTGCGCACCTCGGTCACGCCGCGCAGCAGCGGTGACTCGTGCAGCGCCCACTGCACGCGCAGGTTCTCGACGATGTGGCCGAGGTTCGGTTCCGCGGTCTCAGCCGCGGAGAACCTCAGCGCATCCGGGCGCTCCGGCGTGCTCGCCGCGTCCCAGACGACCATGTCGCTGTACGGTGACGCATGCGGAACAATGGCGTCCCATGCGCGGGCCGCAGTCAGGATGCGCTCTGACGCCCGCGACAGCGCCGACACGCGCAGGTCCATTGCGCGATCGTCCGGCTTGCGCGGTGCGGCCGGGTCCACCAGCGCGATCTTCCAGCCGGAAAGCGCATCGTCGCGCGCCAGGAGCGCGGCGAGGCAGGTGCCGACCATGCCGCTGCCGACGATGACGATGTCGAAATCGAACTTGCGGCGCGACGTGGCCATGCTCAGCCGATTCCAGCGAGGGGTACGCCGCGGGCCAGCCGCGGCACGCGCTCAGCCGCACCCACGCTCAACCGCGCCAGCGCGGACTTCGCGGGCGGCAACACGTCGAAAGCCAGGATGCCGAGGCTGCGCAGGCTCCGCAGCACACCCAGCGGCGTCGCGAAGAGGCGCACGAGGCCATCGGTGAAGGCGACGATGCGGCGGCGATCGCTCTCGCGCCACTCCGCATAGTCCTGCAGCAGGCTCGCATCGCCCGGATCCATGGTGCCGGCCACGCGCCGATCGGCGATGACTTCGGCGAGGCTCATCGCGTCGCGCAATCCCAGGTTGAAACCCTGGCCTGCGATCGGATGCAGGCCCTGCGCGGCATTGCCGACCACGGCGAGTCGCTGCGCAGATGTGGCGGTCGGCCCGCGAGAGCATGAGGTTGTACGAAGCCCGCTGACCGATGCGCAGGAAGCGTCCGAGCCGGAAGCCGAACGCCGCCTGGAACTCGCGCAGGAACTCGTCGTCCGACAACGCGAGCATCCGCTCGACCTCGGCGGGCTTGCGCGTCCAGACCATGCCGCAGCGACCGTCGGTGAGCGGCAGGATCGCGATCGGGCCTTCTTCGGTGAAGCGCTCGTAGGCGACGTAGTCGTGGAAGCGCTGCGTGGTCATGACGGCCGTGATTGCAACCTGCTCGTAGCCGATGTGATCGGCTTCGATGCCTGCCTGGTCGCGGACCAGCGAGCGAATCCCGTCGGCGGCCACGACCAGCCTGGCGCTGAGCGAGCGCGCCTCACCCGCCACTTCGTAATGCACGACACGGCTCGCGTCTGCCAGTTCGCTGCCCGTCACCCTGGCTGGCGCGATCACCTCGACCGAGGGCGCCCGTGACAGTCCCTGCCACAGCGCCGCACCGATCACGCGGTTGGGTACGACGTAACCCAGGGCCTCGAGCCCCTGGTCGGCCGCGTCGACGCGCGCGCTGCCGAAGCGACCCTGGTCGGACACGTGAATCTTGCGGATCGGCGCGGCCTCGCGCTCCATGCCGGCCCAGACGCCCAATGTCTTGAAAGCGCGGACGGTGCCATTGGCGAGCGCCGTCGTGCGTTCGTCGAAACTCGGGTGCTGCTCGCCCTGCACGGGCGGCACGGCTTCGACCAGGGCGATGCGGAGTCCAAGCGGCGCGAGCGACAACGCCAGCGAGGCACCGACCAAGCCACCACCGACGATGGCGAGGTCGAATTCGGCAGGCGTCGTGCTCAACGGCATTCCCCGGTCAGGCGGCCGACGCCATCACGCGCTCGATTTCAGCCGTGGTGCGCGGCAGGCCGGACGTCAGCAGTTCGTAGCCGCTGGACGTGACCAGCACGTCGTCCTCGATCCGCACGCCGATGTTCCACCAGCGCTTCGGCACGCCCTTGGTGCCGGCCGGGATGTAGATGCCGGGTTCGACCGTCAGCGCCATGCCCGGCTCGAAGACGCGCCATTCGGTGCCGACCTTGTATTCGCCGACGTCGTGCACGTCCATGCCGAGCCAGTGACCGGTGCGGTGCATGTAGAACTTGCGGTAAGCCTCTTCCTTGATCAACGCCGGCACCCGGCCCTTGAGCAGGCCGACCCTGACCAGGCCCTGCGTGATGGCGCGCACCGCCGCATCGTGCGGCTCATTCCAGTGGTTGCCCGGCTTGATGCAGGCGAACGCGGCTTCCTGCGCCTCGAGCACGATGTCGTAGATCGCCTTCTGCGCAGGTGAAAAGCGGCCGTTGACCGGGAAGGTGCGCGTGATGTCCGACGCGTACAGGCCGTATTCGCAGCCGGCGTCGATCAGCAGCAGGTCGCCGTCGCGCAGCGTGTCCGCGTTCTCGTGGTAATGCAGGATGCAGCCGTTCGCGCCGCCGCCGACGATCGGGTGATACGAGATGTCGGCCTGGTGCCGGTGGAACTCGTGCAGCAGCTCGGCCATCACCTCGTATTCGGTGACGCCGGGCCGGGTGGTCCGCATCGCCCGCACGTGCGCGCCGACTGCGATCTGCGCCGAACGCTTCATCACGGTCGCCTCGGCGCGGCTCTTGTACAGCCGCATGTCGTGCAGCGGGTGCTCGAGCGCGACGAATTCCTGCGGGCTGTGGATGCCGAGCTTGGTCTGGCCCCGCAGCGTATTCACCCAGCCGACCACGCGCTGGTCGAAATCGAGGTTCACGCCCATCGAGTAGTAGACGCGCCCGCAGCGCTCGAGCAGGCCCGGCAGGATGTCGTCGATGTCGCCGACCGGGAAAGCATCGTCGGCGCCGTAATCACGCACCGCCCCGTCCGGACCGGCGCGACGACCGTCCCAGGTTTCGCGGGTGGGATCGCGGTCGCGCACGAACAGGATGTATTCAGCCTGCTCGCGACCGGGAATCAGCACAGCCACCGCCTCGGGCTCGTTGAAGCCCGTGAGGTAGTGGAAATCGCTGTCCGGCCGATAGTGGTAATGGACGTCGCTGTTGCGCTGACGCTCGGGCGCCGCGGGAATGATGGCGATGGCGCCCTTGCCCATGAGCTTCATGAGCTGCTTGCGGCGGCGCGCGTATTCGTCTTTGCGCAGGGTCATGGGCGGTCGGGATTCTCTTCGGGAAGACGCAAAGTTCGGGATCAGTGACGTGCGGTCGAGGTGGCCTGGGCGGCGCGCAGGTCGGCGAGCTCGTCATAGATGAGCTGCACGCCGACGCGGACGAACTCGACCAGTTCGGCGAGCGCACCCTCTTCGACTTCGACACTCTCGGAGCCGACGGCGCCGGCGCGCGCGACTTCGGCGAAATCCGTGAGGACCTCGGCGACCGCCGTGGTCAGCGTGCCAGGCTTGAACGGGCCGGCCGCGCCGAAGCCGTAAAGGAACCCCTGCGCCCAGGCGCCGAGTGCCTCGACGCGCTCGTCGAGCGTGGCTGCGTCGGGCGGCAGCAGCGGCTCGAATTCCATTTCTCGCGCCTCCAGCACGGCGCGACTCTGGTCGAAGAGCGACTTCAGGGGACCGGCCGTGGTGACGGAGACAGTCGTGCCGGGCTCGAGGCCATCGGGCAGCAACTCTTCCAGCCATTCCGCGGCCAGGTAGATGCGCCGCGCGCACAGGGCCCCGCACAGACAGCCGTGCGCCTCGGCAGCGTGGACAGTGGAACCGCCGGCCGCCAGGGCCTGCGCGACATCATCGAAAGCAATCGGTGCCGACATTGCGCGTATCGTACCATCCGTGACGCGCAACCGGTCCCGGTGGACCAGTTCAAATTGATTCCCCGGGGTGCGCCAACTATAGTGAATTCCATGAACGAACCCGCTGCCCGATCCGCCGTCGACGTCGAACTCCGACGCATCGAACGCCGCCTCGACGAGCTGGTGGCTACGGTCAACCAGCTCAAGGAAGAGAACCGTGCCCTGCGTCAGCGCCAGGACACCCTGATCAGCGAGCGCGCCAACCTCCTGCAGAAGAACGAGCAGGTGCGCGCGCGGGTCGAGGCCATGATCGGCCGCCTCAAGGCGATGGAGCAGGGTTGATGAGCGAAGAGCGCGTTTCCCGCGTCAGCGTCCGCCTGCTCGATCGCGAGTACCAGGTGGCCTGCCCTGCCGAAGAACGCTCCGACCTGCTCGACTCCGCGGAGTACCTCGACGGCAAGATGCGCGAGATCCGCGATTCCGGGAAAGTCGTCGGCCTCGACCGCATCGCGGTCATCGCCGCGCTCAACCTGGCCAACGAACTGATCAAAGTGCGCAAGCACGGCACGGTCGTCGAGGGCGATCTCGGCGCGCGCCTGAAGTCCCTGCGCGAGCGCGTGGAGACCGCGCTCGCGAAAGGCCAGCAACTTGAACTCTGAGGGTTCGCAGCAGTCCGAACCTTCGACGATTTGGCGCCGCCTGCGGTGTTCGACACGGGCCGGGTTACCTCTCGACCTTAATGTAAATACCCCGGGGAACGGTCAGCCGGCAACATTGTGCAAGTCCGCCTCGAGCGGGAAGCCTTAAGTGCCGCGGCCCTCCCCAAATATTGCTCTTGTCGAGAGCAATGGTCTGTGACGGCACAGGCGGGTGGCGCCTCTCCCTTCCATTGCGACGATGACCCTCCGCGAGCTGCGCCGGCAGCTGCGCGCGGGGCGTCGCGCGATCCCTGACGCGGAACGCCGGGTCCACGACCGGGCGATCCGCGCATCCCTGGGCCAGCTCGGCGTCTGGCAGCGCGGCCGGCGCGTCGCCGCGTTCCTCAGCATGCCGGGCGAAGTCGACCTGCGCCCCTGTTTCGGCACCGCATGGCAGCGCGGAGTCCGTATCTACGTGCCGCACATCGTCAGTCGTCGTGACGGCCGGATGATCTTCGTCCCGCTCGAGGCCGGCGCCGCGTTGCGCGGCAACATGTTCGGCATCGCCGAACCGCTGCACGGTTCGCGTGGCCGCCTCCCGGTCCGTCACCTCGACACGATCCTCGTTCCGCTCGTCGGCTTCGACGCGCAGGGCCATCGCCTCGGCATGGGCGCGGGCTTCTACGATCGCGCGCTGCGCCCACGGCTCGATCGCGCGCAGCCGTTCCGCCGCCCGCGCCTGATCGGCGTCGCGTACTCGATCCAGCAGGTCGATCGACTCGATCCTGCCCCCTGGGACGTCGCTCTCGACCTCGTCGTCACCGAGCGTGGCATCCTCCGCTTCCCTCCTCACACACCCTGAAGAACCCAATCGCATGCGCTACTGGCTGCTGAAATCGGAACCCGACGTGTTCGGAATCGACGACCTCGCAGCCGCTCCACGGCGCACGACGGGGTGGGAAGGCGTGCGCAACTACCAGGCGCGGAACATGCTTCGGGACGATTTCCGGCAAGGTGACCGCGCTTTTTTTTATCACTCGAGCTGCGCGGTTCCGGGCGTCGCGGGCGTCGTGAAGGTCGTGCGCGAGGCGTATCCCGACCCGACGCAGTTCGATGCGACGAGCGAGTACTACGATGCCGGCAGCACGCGCGCAGCGCCGCGCTGGTTCAGCGTCGACGTGCAACTCGAAAAACGAATTGAGCCTGTAATTACGCTGCCGGAACTGCGCGAGCACGCAGCAGGCGCGTTGCGCGAGATGTTGATTCTGAAACGCGGCAATCGTCTTTCGGTGACGCCGCTCACTGCAGCAGAATGGCATTGCATCGTCGCGTTGCGACCGTCCATCGCGTCGTCGCGAGCGACGAAGTCGACCGCCGGTCCGAGAACGCGTTCAAAAAAATCGTGACGTGACTATTGCATTTCTTTTTTTAATTCTGTAAATACTCGGCCCGGGACTAACCCGACATGGAGAATTGATCATGGCAGCTAAGGCAAAGAAGGCGACCAAGAAGAAGGCCACCAAGAAAAAGGCCGCGAAGAAGAAGTAAGGTCGCTTAAAGATGAGGCGGCGCTCCTTCGAAAGATAGACGCCGCCGAATCCGAAACGACGACTGTGCCCGCGAAAGCGGGCACAGTTGTTTGAGGGGTCGGGAAAGCAGGGCGACGATGAGCCAGGACCAGAAGAAGCAGCGAGCCGCGGCCGCCGCGCTCGAATACATCCAGCCGGGAACCGTCATCGGCGTGGGCACCGGTTCCACCGTGAACTTCTTCATCGACGCGCTGGCCGGCATGCCGAGCCGCATCGCCGGCGCGGTCTCCAGTTCCGAAGCCAGCTCACGCCGCCTCGCGGGCCACGGCATCCCGGTGCTCGACCTGAACTCGGTCGCAGGCCTCGAGGTCTACGTCGACGGCGCCGACGAGGCGACCCGCGGCATGCACCTGATCAAGGGCGGCGGCGCCGCCCTCACCCGCGAAAAGATCGTCGCGGCGGCGGCACGCACCTTCGTCTGCATCGTGGACGAGGCGAAGCTGGTGGAGCGCCTGGGAAAGTTTCCTTTACCGGTCGAAGTCATCCCGATGGCGCGAGCCTACGTCGCGCGCGAACTGGTGCGACTCGGCGGCCAGCCGGTCTGGCGCCAGGGCACGGTGACTGACAACGGCTGCGACATCCTCGACGTCCGCGGTCTCGACATCGTCGACCCGGTCGGCCTCGAGCGCGCGATCAACCAGATTCCCGGCGTGGTCACCAACGGCCTGTTCGCGCAGCGCGGCGCGGACGTGCTCGTGATCGGCACGGACGCCGGCGTGCAGACCCTGCGGCCCAGTGGCCGTTGACGCAGGACTGTTGCGCGAACTCGGCTCGGTTCTCGGACCGGGCCTGCTCTCCACTCCCGCAGCCTGCGTCGCCTACGAGTGCGACGCGCTCACCGCCCACCGTCACCCGCCCGACCTGGTCGCGCTGCCGACGAGCGTCGAGCAGGTCCAGCAGATCGTCCGTATCTGTCGCCGGCATTCGGTGCCAGTGGTCGCACGCGGCTCGGGCACCGGACTCTCGGGCGGCGCGCTGCCGGTCGCGGGCGGACTGCTGCTGGTGCTGTCGCGGCTCGACGAGATCCTCGAAGTCGATCCGCGCCGCGGTCTCGCGCGCGTGCAGCCCGGCGTCACGAACCTCGCGGTGTCCGAGGCGGCTGCGCCTTACGGCATGTATTACGCGCCGGATCCTTCCTCGCAGGTCGCGTGCTCGGTCGGCGGCAACGTCGCCGAGAATTCGGGCGGCGTGCACTGCCTCAAGTACGGGCTGACCGTGCACAACGTGCTCGCCGTGAAACTCGTCACCATGGACGGCGAGTTGCTGACGCTCGGCAGCGAGACGGGTGAGGCGCCGGGCCTCAACCTGCTGGGCGCCGTGATCGGCTCGGAAGGGTTGCTGGGCATCGTGGTCGAAGTGACCGTGCGCTTGCTGCCGCTTCCGCGTCGCGTCGAACTGCTGCTGGCCGCGTTCGACGACGTGGGCCGTTGCGCCGAGGCCGTCGGTCAGGTGATCGCCGCCGGCATCATCCCGGCTGGACTCGAAATGATGGATGCGCCCGCGATCAAGGCGGCCGAGGCTTTCGCCGGTTGCGGCTATCCGCTGGACGCGCAGGCACTGTTGCTCTGCGAAGTCGATGGACTGCCCGCCGACGTCGACGACGAACTCGGCCGCGCCCGCGCCCTGCTCGAAGCCGCCGGCGCGACCAGCGTGCGCGTCGCCAGGGACGCCGGCGAGCGCCAGCGCATGTGGTCAGGCCGCAAGTCGGCCTTTCCCGCGGTGGGTCGCCTTGCTCCCGACTACTACTGCATGGACGGCACGATCCCCCGCCGACACCTGGCGGACGTGCTGGCGCAGATCGCGGCGCTGTCGACGATCTATCGCCTCGACGTGGCCAACGTCTTTCACGCGGGCGACGGCAACCTGCACCCGCTGATCCTGTTCGACGCCGGCAAGGACGGCGAGCTGGAACGGGCCGAACGCTTCGGCGCCGACATCCTCGAAGCCTGCGTCGCAGCGGGCGGCACCGTGACGGGGGAGCACGGCGTCGGCGTCGAGAAGCTCGGGCCGATGTGTTCGCAGTTCGGTGCCGCCGAGCTCGCAACCTTCCACGCACTGAAGCTCGCCTTCGATCCTGCGGGCCTGCTCAATCCCGGCAAGGCCGTGCCCACTCTCGCCCGCTGCGCCGACTATGGCGCCCTGCGGGTGCACGGTGGCCAGTTGCCGCATTCGCACCTGCCGCGGTTCTGACGCACATGGCGTTGATCGAGATGCCCCCGGGGCAGGACCTCACCGACGCGCTGGTCGAGCGCGTGCTGGCGGCATCGAATGCAGGAACGCCGTTGCGGATCGTCGGCGGCGACACCAAGCGCTTCTATGGACGGCCGGTCGCGGGCGAGACACTCGCCCTGGCCGGTCATCACGGCGTCGTGCGTTACGATCCGGCCGAACTCGTGATCACCGCGCGCGGCGGCACGCTGCTCGCCGACGTCGAGGCGCTGCTTGCCCGGCACGGGCAACGACTGCCATTCGAACCGCCGTCGTTCGGATCGTTGGCCACGCTGGGCGGCACGGTGGCGGCTGGACTGGCCGGTCCCGCGCGGGTTGCGCGGGGCCCGGTGCGCGATTACGTGCTCGGCGCGCGGCTGCTGACCGGCGACGGGCGCGTGCTCAAGTTCGGCGGCGAAGTCATGAAGAACGTCGCCGGCTACGACGTCTCGCGCCTGCTCGCCGGGTCACTCGGCATCCTCGGCGTGCTGCTCGACGTGTCGCTCAAGGTGCTGCCGGTCGCCCGTGGTACCCGGACGCTGCGGCGGCACATCGCCGCGCAAGGCGCGATCGACCTGCTCGGCGCGAGCCGCGCAACGCGGCCTCCCGCTCACCGGCAGTTTCTGGAGCACAGGCGAACTGTACGTCCGCCTGGAAGGCTCCCCGTCGGGCCTGGATGAAGTCGTACCGGCGATCGGCGGCGACCTGCTGGACGAGTCGGCTGCCGCCTCGCTCTGGCAGAGTGTTCGCGAACAGACCCACGCGTACTTCACCTCGGCGCACCCACTCTGGCGACTCTCGCTGCCGGCGACGGCGACGGCGGCGGGCGCTGCGCTGGTCCGGGCCGATCGGGTCGCGTTCGAATGGAACGGAGCGCAGGCCTGGATCAACGGAGTCGAGCGACAGGCGATCGACCTGATCACCCGGACGCGGGCGGCCATGCCACCCTCTTCCGTCGCGACGTCGCCGCAGCTCGACGACACCAGCGAAGTCTTCGCGCCGTTGCCGGCGCCGCTGCTCGACCTGCATCGTGCAGTGAAGCGCGTCTTCGATCCGGCCGGTATCCTGAACCCGGGCCGGATGTACGCGAACCTCTGAGACCGCGACGATGCATGCCAGACCCGCCGACTCGCTCGCCGACTCGCCGCTCGCACGGGAGGCACGCGACCTGCTGCGCAACTGCGTGCACTGCGGCTTCTGCCTGCCCGCCTGCCCGACGTACCGCATCACCGGCAGCGAACTCGACAGCCCGCGCGGCCGCATCTACCTGATCAAGGAGATGCTCGAGCACGGCGGCGCGACCGCAGACCGCCCGCACCCACCTCGACCGCTGCCTGACCTGCCGCGCCTGCGAGACCGCCTGCCCTTCCGGCGTGCAGTACGGCAGGCTCGCCGACCTCGGTCGCGAACTGATCGAACACCAGCCACCCTCTCGACGCGACGCAGGCACGCGGTTCGTCCGTTTTGCGTTGGCCAAGTTCGCCACCCGGCGCGAACTGTTCACGCCCCTGGTGCGAATCGGCCAGGCGATTCGCCCGGCGCTGCCCGGTGCACTCAAGGCGATGGTGCCGGCGAAGGAAGACCGCCAGTCGACGACACGCGACGTGCTCGACTGGCCCGCGGCGCGGCATGCCCGACGCATGGCAGTGCTCGAAGGCTGCGTGCAGCCCGGACTCGCACCGCAGATCAACGCGGCGGCGGCACGGGTGCTCGACCATCTCGGCGTCTCGCTGGTCGCGGCGCGCGATG
>CAWJVM010000010.1:0-74514 GCA_963846315.1 uncultured Gammaproteobacteria bacterium | reverse complement strand
CGAGGTCGTTGAGCCACATGTGGCATCCGCCGTGCGCGGTGCCCGCCCACAAGCCCCACTTCAGGCCCGGCTTCACGTTGCGCACCTTGTGCAAGTCGCGATAGGCCCAGGAGTTGCGGAACGCTTCCGGGTACGCCGTGAGTTCGTCGTGGGCTCGTCCCGCTGCGAGTGCCGCGAACGCCGCTTCCGCCGCGAGCATTCCGGTCTTCATCGCGTTGTGCGAGCCCTTGATGCGCGGCAGGTTCACGAAACCCGCGCTGCAGCCGATCAGGGCGCCGCCGGGGAACGTGAGTTTCGGAATCGACTGCAAGCCGCCTTCGTTGATGGCGCGCGCACCGTATGCGAGGCGCTTGCCGCCCTCGAAAAAGCCGCGAATCGCCGGGTGCGTCTTGAACCGCTGCATTTCCTCGAACGGCGACAGGTGCGGGTTCGCGTAACTCAGGTGGGTCACGAAACCGACCGAAATCAGCCCGTCGCCGAAATGATAAAGGAACGACCCGCCACCGACGTCGTTCGACAGCGGCCAGCCCTGGCTGTGCACGACGAGACCCGGCTGGTGCTTTTCCTTCGGCACCTGCCAGAGTTCCTTGACGCCGAGACCGTACACCTGCGGATCGACGCCATCACGCAGGTTGAACGTCGACATCAGCTGCTGCGACAGCGAGCCGCGGCAACCTTCGGCGAACAGGGTGTATTTCGCGTGCAGTTCCATGCCCTGCGCGTACGAATCCTTGTGCTCGCCGTTCTTGCCGATGCCCATGTCGCCGGTCGCGACACCTTTCACCGAACCGTTGTCGTTGAACAGCACTTCGGCTGCGGCGAAACCCGGAAACACTTCGACACCGAGTTCTTCGGCACGCTGCCCGAGCCAGCGGCAGACGTTGCCGAGGCTCGCGATGTACATGCCGTGATTGTCCATCAGCGGGGGTAGCAGCCAGTTCGGGATGCGCCGCGCCGAGTCCTGCGTCAGCACCAGGAAACGGTCTTCCCTCACGGGGGTCTCGAGCGGGGCACCACGCTCCTTCCAGTCCGGAAACAATTCCGCGAGCGCGACCGGATCAATGACCGCGCCCGACAGGATGTGCGCGCCGACTTCGGAACCCTTCTCGAGCACGCAGACGCTGAGTTCGCTGCCGGCCGCGACGGCCTGCTGTTTCAGTCGGATCGCTGCCGCAAGACCCGCGGGTCCGGCTCCGACCACGACAACATCGAACTCCATCGCTTCGCGCTGCATGAACCGTGCCCCCGTACCGCCCATGGCGGCCTGTGGTGGAAACCCGAATTGTACATCGTGAGTCCCCTCGTGATAGTGCAGCGCAATATTCGCGCGTCGGACCGGCTGGCGCCGCAGGAGGTCGTCTTGAGCCCGTTTGGAATCACTGCCCTGCTGCTCGTCGCGTTCGCGGCGTTCACCTGGCTCAGCGCTCGCAAGCTCGCCATCGTCGCCGCCCTGCAGCCCGAGGTTCGCTGGGACCATCCCTGGGCTCGAGCGCGCACGGTCCTGTCGAACGGCCTGCTGCAGCAACGGATGATCCGTCGCGAATGGAAGCCGGGCGTGATGCACACGGTCATCTTCCTCGGGTTCGTCTCGCTGCTGGTGCGCAAGGTCCAGCTGATCGTGATCGGGTTCAACGAGGAGTTCGCGCTCACCGGGCCGCTGGGCGACGCCTTCACCGTCTGGAAGGACCTGGTCGAGGTCGGCGTGCTGCTGGCCGTCGGTTACGCGTTCTATCGGCGGTTGGTGCTCAAGCCGGCCCGGCTCGAGCGCAATCGCGAAGGCCTGCTGGTACTCGGCCTGATCACGATCATCATGCTCACGGACTTTGCGTTCGACGCGTTTCGCTTCGCACAGCTCTCCGGCTCGGTCGCGGCCATCGCGCACGAGAGCGCCCATGCCCCGATTGGGGGCTGGCTTGCGACGCTGGTCTCCGGTTGGACGCCTGCTGCACTCGCGACCGCCGCCGCCGTCGCGTACTGGACGCAGATGATCACGGTGTGCGCCTTCCTCGTGCTGCTGCCAGTCGGCGAGCACTTCCACATCGTCACCGCGCTGCCAGCGCTCTACTTCCGTCGCGGCAAGCCAGCCAACGCGGTGCCCACGGTCGACCTGAGCCCGCTGTTGGACGATTCGGCCGACGCCAGCGAACTGAAGGTCGGCGCGCGCAGCGTGGCCGACCTCGCCTGGAAAGACGCGCTCGACGCCTTCACGTGCACGGAATGCGGCCGCTGCAAGGATGCCTGCCCGGCCTTCCAGACCGGCAAGCCGCTGTCGATGAAGGGCGTCAACGACAGCCTGAAGCACCACCTGCTCGAGCAACGCGAGGCCATTCTCGCGGGCGGCGAAGCAAAGGCGAACCTGCCGGCGCTGGTGGGCGACGTCATCAGCGAGGACACGCTGTGGTCCTGCACCACCTGCGGTTATTGCGAAGCCGCCTGCCCCATCGAACTCGAGCTGCTGCCGAAGTTCTACAAGCTGCGCCAGCACCGCGTGATGATGGAAGGCGAGTTCCCTGCCGAGCTCAAGAACGTGTTCGACGCGTACGAAGTGCAGTCGAACCCCTGGGGACTGCCGGCGGACACCCGCGGCGACTGGGCCAAGGATCTCGACGTACCGTTGATCCGCAGCGCCGCGGACATGGCGCAGGTGGAGTGGTTGTTCTACGTGGGCTCCGCGGAATCGTTCGACCTGAACGGCCAGAAAATCGCTCGAGCGTTCGTCGAGATCCTGCGCGAAGCGGGAGTGAGCTTCGGCATCCTCGGCGCGCAGGAACCCACCACCGGCGAGTGCGTGCGGCGTGCAGGCAACGAGATGCTGTTCCAGCAACTGGCAAGCACGCTGGTCGAGTCCTTCAATGGGCTGGGCGTAAAACAGATCGTGACCTGCGACCCGCATGCGTTCAATTCGCTGCGCAATGAGTACCCGGAGTTCGGCGGCCACTGGGAGGTCGTGCACCACACGCAACTGATCGACCGGCTGCTGACTGAGAAGCGCATCGAAGTGCGGCCGACGCACGAACGCGTGCTGCTGCACGATCCCTGCTACCTCGGCCGCCACAACGGCGAATTCGAGGCACCTCGTGCCGTGCTCGGTCGCGTTGCCAGGGACGCGCTGCTCGAGTTCCCGCTGCACCGCGAGAAATCGATGTGCTGCGGCGCCGGCGGCGCGCGCATGTGGATGGAGGAGCACATCGGCACACGCATCAACGTCACCCGCGTCGAGCAGGGCCTGCCGCAGCGTCCCAAGGTGATCGCGACTGCCTGCCCGTACTGCTCCGTCATGCTCGGTGACGGCTTGAAGACGAAAAACCTGAACGAGACGATCCAGACGCGCGACATTGCGGAGCTCGTCGCTTCCGCCATGGTGCGCAAAGGCGCCAGCGGCTAGCATTCGGGGTGTGAACGACGACGCACCCCACTGGATCCCGTCTGCCGAACGCGTCGCTGCCGCGCAGCTGACGACGTTTCACGCGTTTGCCCGTGAACGCGGGGCGCCCGGCGGCGATTACTCGTCGCTGTGGCAGTGGTCGGTCGACGAGCCGGCCGCATTCTGGAATGCCGTATTCGACTTTGCCGGCGTGATCGCCGATCGCGGACCCGGCACCGGTACTGCGCGATGGCGACCGCATGCCCGGCGCCACCTGGTTCGCAGGCACCCGGCTCAACTTTGCGGAGAACCTGCTGCGCGGCACCGGCGACGGGCCCGCCATCATCGCCAGTGACGAACGCGGTCGGCGCCGAGAAATGTCGTGGGACCAGTTGCGTGCCGAAGTCGCACGAGTGGCCGACGGGTTGCGAGCGGCGGGCGTCGTCGCCGGCGACCGGGTCGCGGGTTTCATGCCGAACCTGCCGGAAGCGATCATCGCGATGCTGGCTACGAGCAGCATCGGCGCCACCTGGTCGTCGTGCTCTCCGGACTTTGGCATTCGGGGCGTACTCGACCGCTTCGGCCAGATCGCGCCGAAAGTGCTGTTCACGGCCGACGGTTATTACTACGGCGGCAAGACGCTCGATTCGATCGAGCGCATCGCCGGCATCCTCGACAACCTGCCGTCGGTCGCGTGCGTGGTGGTCGTCGCAAACGTGAGTCCGCGACCGGATCTCGCGCAACTGGCCAACGCACGCCATTACGCCGAGTTCGGTCGGGCGGATGCGGCGCTGCGCTTCGAGCGACTGCCGTTCGATCACCCGCTCTACATCCTGTATTCGTCGGGCACCACGGGCGTGCCGAAGTGCATCGTCCACGGCGCGGGCGGCACCCTGCTGCAGCACCTGAAAGAACACCAACTGCACTCCGACCTGCACCCCGGCGACCGCCTGTTCTTCTTCACGACCTGCGGCTGGATGATGTGGAACTGGCTGGCGAGCGCGCTGGCATCGCGAACCACGGTCGTGCTGTTCGACGGTTCGCCGTTCCATCCGGATGAAGGCGTGCTGTGGCGTCTCGCGAGCGAGGAGCGTGTCGCCGTCTTCGGCACCAGCCCGAAGTACCTCGCTGCGCTGGAGAAAAGCGGCTATCGGCCCGTCGACCAGGTCGGCCTCGCGAGCCTGCGCACCGTCCTGTCGACGGGTTCGCCGCTCGCGCACGAGCAGTTCGACTTCGTGCGGGATGCCATTGGCGCCGACATCCAGCTCGCGTCGATCTCGGGGGGCACCGACATCGTGTCCTGTTTCGCGCTCGGCAATCCCACGCTGCCGGTCTATCGCGGCGAACTGCAATGCCGCGGGCTGGGGATGCGCGTCGAGGTTTTCGACGACGACGGCCGGCCGCTGCAAGGCCAGCAAGGCGAACTCGTCTGCACGGCGCCTTTCCCGTCGATGCCGGTCGGCTTCTGGAACGATCCTGACGGCAGCCGGTACCGCGCCGCGTACTTCGAGCGCTTCCCGAACGCCTGGTGCCACGGTGATTTCGCGGTGCTGACCGCGCGCGGCGGGCTCGTGATCCTCGGACGTTCCGATGCGGTCCTGAATCCCGGCGGCGTGCGCATCGGTACCGCGGAGATCTATCGGCAGGTCGAGAAGCTGGAGGAAATCCTCGAGAGCATCGCGATCGGCCAGGACTGGGACAACGACGTCCGCGTCGTGCTGTTCGTGCGTCTGCGACCCGGCATCAGGCTCGACGCGGCGTTGGAGCAGCGCATCCGCGATGTGATACGGACCCACACCACGCCGCGGCACGTGCCGGCCAGGATCGTCGCGGTCAACGACATCCCGCGCACGATCAGCGGCAAGATCGTCGAGCTGGCGGTGCGTGAGGTGGTGCACCGCCGGCCGGTCAAGAACACGGACGCCCTGGCGAACCCGGCGGCGCTCGAAGAGTTCCGTGACCGTCCGGAATTGCGCAGTTGACGTGGTACGCATGACGCGTCACGCCGACCTGCGACCAGGAATACGCAGCCGCCCTCGTTCGTCACGGCTATCGCGCGGATGCGTCACAACAGCATGCGGTCGAGCGCCTGTCGGACCTCGCCGTGCGCCTGCGCTATGCGCAAACACGCTCCCGGCCAGGCTATCCTCGGCCGCTGGCGCGACCGGCTGCGTCCTGCGGGCAGCGGCGTTGCGGGCGAGCGAGGCGTCTACCTCTGGGGTGGCGTCGGTCGCGGCAAGACCTTCCTGATGGACCTCTTCCATGCAAAGGTCGGGGTGCCGACCCGGCGCGAACACTTTCACCGCCTGATGAAGGACGTGCACGCGCGCCTCGGTGAGTTGCGCGACGTGCCCGATCCGCTCGAGCGCGTGGCGGCAGACATTGCGCGCGACACTCGGGTCCTGTGCCTGGACGAACTGTTCGTCAGCGACATCGCCGACGCCATGCTGCTCGGCGGTTTATTTGCAGGCCTGTTCGACCGTGGCGTCACGCTGGTCTTCACCTCGAACCTGCCGCCGGCCGGGCTTTACCGCGACGGACTGCAGCGGCAACGGTTCCTGCCGGCCATCGCCGCCATCGAACGGCATTGCGAAGTCGTCCAGGTCGACGCCGGCGAGGACTACCGCCTGCGCATGCTCGAGAAGGCACCGCTGTACCTCGATGCGCGGCTGCCCGACACACGGCAACAGCTCGCAAAGCGTTTTGCCGATCTCTGCGGCGGTGACAGCGGCACGCCGGGCCAGCTGGTCATCGAGGGACGCGACATCCCCGTCGTCGCGCAGGCAGACGAGGTGGTGTGGTTCGAGTTCGACGCCATCTGCGACGGACCGCGCTCGCAGGCCGATTACGTCGAAATCGCGCGCGACTTCCACACCGTGCTGATCAGCGGCGTCCCGCAGATGGACCCGACCCTGGACAACCCGGCGCGCCGGTTCATCGCACTGGTCGACGAATTCTACGACCGGGGCGTAAAGCTGGTCGTGGCCGCGCACGCGCCCGTCGACGGACTGTACCTCGGCGATCGCCTGCGTTTCGAGTTCGACCGCACGCGCAGTCGCCTCGCGGAAATGCAGACGCACGAGTACCTGGCGCGGCCGCACCGTCCCTGAACTGGCGCGGTTACGCCGCGCATGAACTGGCGCTGCCGGTGCCCGAATCGTTACAATCGAAAACTTCTGCTGCGGACGGCCCTCCCGCCTTGACCTCGCCGTTGATCCAACTCGAATCGTTCCTGCCGTACCGGCTGTCGGTGCTCGCCAACGTGACGAGCAGCGCGATTGCCGCGGCGTACGAAGAACGTTTCGGGCTCACGATCCCCGAATGGCGGGTCATCGCGGTGCTCATGCGCCATCCGGGCCTGTCGGCCCGCGAAGTCGCCGCCAAGAGCCGCATGGATGCCGTCGCCGTGAGCCGCGCCGTCAATCGCCTGCTCCGCGCCGGTCGCCTGCGCCGGGAAGTCGCAACCGATGACCGGCGTCGCTCGATCCTGCAGGTGTCGGCGGCCGGAGCCGCCGTCTATCGCGGCGTCGCCCCGCTCGCCCTCGAATTCGAGCGTTCACTGCTCGACACGCTGACGCACGACGACCGGGCGGCGCTCGACCGCCTGCTCGGGGTGCTCACGCAGCGTGCAGAATCCCTTTCCGTGGACCTGCGTGCGACGAGAAAGTCGCGCGCGGTTCCAGGCGCGCGGTGCCCACAGACACCACGCCGCGCGCCACGCCATCGACCGGCCCGATGACTACAAAAATGCGACATACCAAGGACGCCCCGCCATGCCAGGAACGATCCCCGCTGCTCGACAGCACCTGATCGACGACATCGCGAAGCTCGCGCGCAAGAATCGCGGAGCTGCGCTGCCGTTGCCTGCGTTCGTGCAAGCGTACTACCGCGGCGTCGGTGAGGAAGACCTGCGGCTGCGTGATTCAGTCGCTTTCGCGGCAGCGGCCGCCGGACACCTGGAATTCGGCACGATTCGCCGTGCCGGCGAACCCAAGGTTCGCGTGTTCAATCCGGAGCGGGCACGCGACGGCTGGGAATCGCCGTTCACGATCGTCGAGGTCGTGACCGAGGACATGCCGTTCCTCGTGGACTCGCTGGCCGTGGTGCTCGGCGACTCCCGCCTGGCAATCCAGTTGATGATTCACCCGGTCCTGCGCATGGCACGCGACCGTCGCGGCAAGCTGCTCAGCATGGAAGAGCGGGAAAGCCCGCTCGGCACGATGGAATCCTGGCAGCACGTGGCCGTGCCGCGCATCGGCGATCCGGCGCGGCACGAGGCATTGCGGGTGAACATCCTGCGCATGCTGGAGGACGTGCGACTGGCCGTTGCGGACTGGCCGGCCATCCGCCAGCGCGCACTCGACATTGCCCGGGAAGTGGACGCAGGCGTGCCGGCGATTCCGCGCCGGGAGGAAAAGGAAGCGGTCGAGTTCCTCGACTGGCTCACCGACAACCACTTCACCTTCCTCGGTTATCGCGAGTACCGGCTCGAGCGCACCCGCTCGATGGATCAACTGGTGCCGGTGCCGCGTTCCGGGCTCGGCCTGTTGCGAACCGGTGAAGGCCGTCCGAAACCGCAGCCGACGGTATTGACGGGAGAGCTGCAGCGCAAGGCCCGCGAGGTCGACTTGCTGATCGTGACCAAGGCCAATTCGGTCTCCACGGTGCACCGCGCGACGTACCTCGACTACGTCGGCATCAAGTCGTTCGACAAACGCGGCCGCGTCACCGGCGAGCGGCGTTTCATCGGCCTGTTCACGTCGAGCACCTACAGCACCAGTCCGCGGGAGATTCCCCTGCTGCGTCACAAGGTGCAGCGCGTGGTGGACCACATCGGCGTCTCGCCGACCAGCCACGACGGCAAGGCGCTGATGCACGTACTGGAAACGTTTCCTCGAGACGAATTGTTCCAGTCGACGGTGGCGGAACTCGTGCGAACGACACGCGGCATCGTCAACCTGTACGAGCGCCAGCGCGTGCGCCTGTTCGCGCGTCGCGACCCGTACCAGCGCTTCTTTTCGTGCCTGCTGTACGTGCCGCGCGATCACTACAACACCCAGGTCCGCGAACGCATCGAGCGCATCCTGCTGGAGGAACTCGCCGGCGTGGACCTCGAGTCGCAGGTGCAGATTTCCGAATCGACACTGGCCCGGCTGCACATCCTGGTGCGAACGGACCCGGCCCGCGGCGTCGTGGCCGAGGTCGAGCGCATCGAGCAGCGAATCACTGCCGCGATGCGGACATGGACCGACCACCTGCGAGACGAACTGCACGCGCAGCTGGCACCCGACGTTGCCGATCAGCTGGCGACGCGATTCGAAGACGCGTTCCCCGTCGCGTACGAGGAGGACGTCCCGCCGGCTGAAGCCATCCATGACCTGCAGGAACTCGCAGCTCTGGGCGCCGGCCCGACCGCACTGGGCATGGAATTGCGCCCGGGCGACACAGCGAGTGGCGCACTCCACTTGCGTCTCTACCGCCGCGGTGAACCCGTCGCGATGTCCGACATCCTGCCGCTGCTCGAAAATTTCGACCTGCGCATCCTTAACGAACGCCCGTACCGCGTCGCGCCGACCGACGGGTCCACGCTCTGGATCCAGGACATCGAGGTGAAACACGCGGGCGGCCGTACGCTCGATCCGGAACTCGAAGGTCGACGTTTCGAGCAGGCGTTCTTCGCCGTGCATCACGGCCAGGCCGAGAGCGACGGCTTCAATCGACTGGTGCTGGCTGCGGGTCTCGACTGGCGCCAGGCACTGATCCTGCGTGCCGTCTGCCGCTACCTGCTGCAGACCGGCATCCCCTTCAGCCAGCGCTACATGGAAGCGGTGCTGGCCCGCAATCCTGCCATCGCCGCCCGACTCGCCTGGACCTTCGAATCACGCTTCGATCCGCAGCTGAAAGCCTCGACGCGCGCGTCGCAGGTGCGAGCGTTCGCCGAGGACATCGATGACGCACTCGAAAAGGTCACGAGTCCGGACGACGACCGCATCCTGCGCTCGTTCCACGCAGTGATCATGGCCACGCTGCGCACCAACCATTACCAGCACGGCATGGACGGCCAACCCAAGCCATACCTGTCGTTCAAGCTCGACCCGAAGCTGCTGCCGGAATTGCCGAAGCCACGCCCGATGTTCGAGATCTGGGTCTACTCGCCACGCGTCGAGGGTGTGCACCTGCGCATGGGCATGGTCGCGCGCGGCGGCCTGCGCTGGTCCGACCGGCGCGAGGACTTCCGCACTGAGATCCTGGGGCTCATGAAGGCCCAGAACGTCAAGAACACGTTGATCGTTCCGGTCGGCGCCAAGGGCGGCTTCGTACCGAAGCAGATGCCCGTCGGCGCTTCCCGCGAGGACGTGCAGCGCGAAGGCACCGAGTGCTATCGGCTCTTCATCCGCGGCCTGCTCGACATCACCGACAACGTGCGCGGCGACAAGCTCATCCCGCCGGAGCGCACCGTCCGCTACGACCCGGACGATCCGTACCTCGTCGTGGCGGCGGACAAGGGCACGGCGACGTTCTCCGATACGGCCAACGCGCTGGCGGCTGAATACGGCTTCTGGCTCGGCGACGCCTTCGCCTCGGGCGGGTCCGCGGGCTACGACCACAAGAAGATGGGCATCACCGCCAAGGGCGCGTGGGAATGCGTCAAGCGGCACTTCCGCGAACTCGGCCTCGACACGCAGTCGCGCGACTTCACCGTCGCCGGCATCGGCGACATGGCGGGCGACGTGTTCGGCAATGGCATGTTGCTGTCGCCGCACATCCGGCTGGTGGCGGCCTTCAACCACCAGCACATCTTCCTCGACCCCGAGCCGGACGCGGCCCGCACGTTCAAGGAACGCGAACGACTCTTCAACCTGCCCCGCTCGTCCTGGACAGACTACGACGCGAGGCTGATCTCGAAAGGCGGCGGCGTGTTCCCGCGCAATGCCAAGGAAATTGCGCTGTCGCCGCAGGCCCGGCTGCTGCTTGGCATGGACGTGCCCAAGGCGACTCCCGCCGAGATCATCCGCGCCATCCTCAGGCTGCCAGTCGACCTGCTCTGGAATGGCGGCATCGGCACCTACGTGAAGGCTTCGTGGGAAGCGAACTCCGCCGTGGGCGACCGCACCAACGATGCGGTCCGTGTCGATGGCCGCGACCTGCGCTGCAAGGTCGTGGGTGAAGGCGGCAATCTCGGCTGCTCGCAACTCGGGCGCATCGAGTACTCGTTGCGCGGCGGGCGCATGAACACCGACTTCGTCGACAATTCGGGCGGCGTCGATTGCTCGGACCACGAGGTCAACATCAAGATCCTGCTGAAGGCGGCGCAGGAAAGCACGCGCATGTCGACGGCCGAGCGCAACCAGCTGCTCGAGTCGATGACGGCCGACGTCGGCCAGCTCGTGCTGCGCGACAACTACCTGCAGAGCCAGGCCATCAGCCTGCTGCAGGCTGGCGCGGCCGAGCGGCTCGGCGAGCACGCGCACTTCATCCGCTCGCTCGAACTCGACGGCGTGCTGGACCGCGCGCTCGAGTACCTGCCGAGCTCGGAGGAAATCGACGACCGGCGCCGCGCGGGCTTGGGGCTGGTGCGGCCGGAAATCGCGATGCTGCTGAGCTATGCGAAGATCGCGCTGAGCGCGCAGCTGATCCAGTCGGACGTGCCGGAAGATCCGTACCTCAGCCAGGAACTCGACCGCTATTTCCCGCCGCGACTGGCCGGGCGCTACGGCAAGCTGCTGGGTGAGCACCGCCTGAAGCGCGAGATCATCGTCACCGCGACGACGAACAGCATCGTCAATCGCATGGGTCCCACGTTCGTCGCGCGCACCCAGCAGGACACCGGGGCCGACGCGGCGACGGTGGCGCGCGCCTATTCGATCGCTCGTGAAGTGTTCGAGGTGCGCGAACTCTGGACCGCGATCGAGCGACTGGACAACAAGGTAGCCACTACACTGCAGTACGGCATGGTGCACGACACCATCGGCTTGATCCGCCAGGCCACCTACTGGCTGATCCAGCGTCACCGTTCGACGCTCGGCATCGAGCAGCAGGTGGCACGCCTGCGGCCCGGCATCCAGGAACTCACGCGCGCGCCGCTGCAATGGCTGGATGGATCGGCACGCGCGGCGTTCGAAGCGCGCAGCAGCGAACTGGCTGGAGCCGGTGTACCGGCCGACCTGGCGCGCCGCATCGCGGCCTGCAACGCGCTGCACAGCAGCCCCGACATCGTCGAGCTCGCCGAGTCGCGCCGGCTCACCGTCGAAGCAGCGGCGAAAGGCTACTTCGCCGTTGGCGGCTATTTCGGGCTCGACTGGTTGCGCACGCACATCGAGAACCTCGACATCCAGGGTCACTGGCATGCAGTGGCGCGTGGCAGCCTGCGCGAGGCGCTGTTCGAAGTGCACCGCAGCCTGGCGCAGGGCGTGCTCGAATCCTCGCGCGAGACCGATCCGGTCAAGTCACTCGCCAAGTGGCTTGCCCGGAACAAGGCTGCCGCAGAGCATGCTCGCGCCGTGATCAACGACATCCGTGCGCAGACCACCGAGATCGATTTTGCCTCGCTGTCGGTTGCGCTGCAGGCGGTCCGTCGCGTCGCTGTGGCCGAGGCCTGATGCGCACGAGCCTCGTCATCGTGACCTACGATCGGCCCGCCGCACTCGAGCGAGTGCTGGCGAGCGTCGCGGCACAGACACGAGCACCGGACGAAGTCATCGTTGCGGACGATGGCTCGGGCCCGGCGGTGGCCGCGGTCGTTGACGCATTCAAGCAGCGCCTGCGGTGCAGCGTGGGTTTCGTGCGCCAGGAGCACGCGGGGTTTCGCGCCGGACGGATGCGCAACGTCGCGATCGCGAGCTGCACCGGCCACTACCTGCTGTTGCTCGACGGGGACATGGTGCTGCATCCGCAATTCGTGGCGGACCACGTGCGGGCCGCGCGGCCAGGCTACTGGACGCAGGGGGTGCGCATTCCCCTCGACGAGGCTGCGACACAACGCCTCTTGCGCAGTGGCTGCGTCCCGTCGCCATGGATGGCGGGCGTAGACCTCCGGCGTCGAGCGTATGCATTGCGAGCGCCCCGGCTCACCGGGACCCTTGGCAAGGCCGCGAACTCATTCGTTGCCGTCAAGTCATGCAACCAGGCGTTCTGGCGCGACGACCTGCTGCAGACGAACGGCTTCGACGAGGACTTTGCCGGCTGGGGGTCGGAGGACAAAGAACTCTGCGCCCGCCTCGCCAATACCGGCATTCGCCGCCAGACGCTGGTTTTTTCTGCGATTGCCTGGCACCTCGCACACCGTCCCGCCTCACGCGCGGCGGTGCGCGCGAACCAGGAACGCTGGCAGGAAACCGTCCGCAGCGGCCGCACACGTTGCGCCCGCGGCATCGATCAGCACTTGCCGCACTGAAGTGGGCGCGGACCCGGTCAGGGGACGCCTGCGCTAGACACGCTCAAGCACGAGAGCGATGCCCTGCCCGACTCCGATGCACATCGTGCAAAGAGCGCGGCGCAATCCCCGTCGTTCCAGCTCGACCAACGCGGTCGTAGCCAGCCGTGCGCCGCTCATACCCAAGGGATGCCCAAGCGCGATGGCACCGCCATTCGGGTTCACATGATCCGCATCGTCCGGCAACCCCAGGTGACGCAAGACGGCGAGGGACTGCGACGCAAACGCTTCGTTCAACTCGACCACGTCGATCTGCGCAAGTTGCAGCCCGAGCCGCTGGAGCAGCTTCTTTGTCGCCGGCGCCGGACCGAGACCCATGATGGCCGGCTCGACCCCGACGACGACTGTGCCGCAGACTCGCGCGCGCGGCGTCAAGCCGTGGCGGATTGCAGCTGCCTCTGACGCGACCACGAGCGCGCAGGCGCCGTCGTTCACGCCGGATGCATTGCCCGCCGTGACAGTTCCACCAGCACGAAACGGCGTAGCCAGCCTGGAAAGCGCCGCCAGGTTCGTCTCGCGCGGATGTTCGTCGCGGTCGATGATCACGGGCGCGCCACGCCCGGCGGAAACGGTCACCGGAATGATTTCCAGCGCGAGTCGTCCCGACGCCTGCGCCGCTAGTGCCCGCTGCTGACTGCGCAGGGCGAAAGCATCCTGGTCCGCGCGCGCGATGCCGAAGCGTTCGGCGACGTTCTCGCCGGTCTCCGGCATCGAATCGACGCCGTACTGTTGCCGGATCAGCGGGTTGACGAAGCGCCAGCCGAGCGTCGTATCTGCAAGCTGCAGGTCGCGCGTGAATGCGGCATCGGGTTTGGACACCACGTACGGCGCGCGACTCATGCTTTCCACGCCGCCGGCAATCAGGAAATCCGCCTCGCCGCTGCGAATGGCGCGCGCGGCCGTCGCGACCGCATCGAGTCCGGAACCACACAGCCGGTTGATTGTCGCGCCTGGGACAGCTGCCGGCAGGCCTGACAGCAGGACCGCCATGCGGGCGACGTTGCGGTTGTCCTCGCCCGCCTGGTTCGCACAGCCGTAGATGACATCGTCGAGCGCGCCCCAATCTGCGGCTGGATTGCGCGCCATCAGCGCCTTGAGCGGCAGTGCGGCGAGATCGTCGGTACGGACACTTGCAAGCGCGCCGCCGTAACGCCCAATTGGGGTCCGGATGGCATCACAAATGAAAGCGTCGGTCATGTCGGGCAGTTGCTCCAGGGCCAGTTCGACTCGCACATTCTGAGGCCAGCTGCCCCGGCGGATGCAAAGGGTCGTTCGCTCCGGTACCGTTCCGGCTTGCGGAAAGTACGGTCGCACGCAGCGGGTCCGCGAGTGTCGAGCCAGGTTCGCCCGCGTGCTAAGCTGTTGATTAAACGGACATACGCGACGGATTGAGTGGATTGAGCTCGCGCTCCCCACCACCACAGGTTGATTCCCATATGAGCACCGGCAAGCTACTGCTCCTGCGCCATGGCCAGAGCATCTGGAACCTCGAGAACCTCTTCACCGGCTGGATCGACGTCGACCTGTCAGAGCAGGGCCGGCAGGAAGCGCAGGAAGCCGGACGACTGCTCAAGGCCGAAGGCATCGCTTTCGACGTCGCCTTCACGTCGGTCCTCAAGCGCGCCATCCGCACGCTGTGGATGGCGCTCGACGAACTGGACATGATGTGGCTGCCGGTCGAGCGCACGTGGCGGCTCAACGAGCGTCATTACGGTTCGTTGCAGGGCCTCAACAAGACGCAGACGGTCGCCAGGCACGGAGCGGACCAGGTGAAGATCTGGCGCCGCAGCTACGACATCCCGCCACCTCCGCTAGCGCAGGCCGATCCGGGCCATCCGCGTTTCGATCGCCGCTACGCGGCCGTGCCTGCGGGTGAATTGCCCTCCGCGGAATCGCTCAAGGACACGCTCGCACGGGTACTGCCGTTCTGGAACGCGCGCATCGCGCCGGAACTGCTCGCGGGCCGCAACGTGCTGGTCGCCGCTCATGGCAACAGCCTGCGAGCGATCGTGAAGATGCTGGATGGGATGTCGGATACCGACATCGTCGAACTCAACATCCCGACGGGCGTGCCGTTGCTCTACACGCTCGATGCCAACCTGAAGCCGATCTCCAGTCGCTACCTCGGTGATGCCGAGGCCGTGAAAGCTCGGGCGGAAGCCGTCGCGCAGCAGACGGAGAAGAAGTAGCGGAAGGGGTTAGGGGTTAGGGGTTAGGGGTTAGTCGGAAGTACAGCGAAACCATCGAATGCGTCAGTAGAGGTCGGCGCCAACACGGATTGGCCTCGACGAGGGCCGAGTCTTCAGGTTGCCAGGTACTTCCGACTAACCCCTAACCCCTAACCCCCCCCTAACCCCTAACCCCTTCCCTAGGTCAGAAACCCGCCGTCCACGACGAGATATTCCCCAGTCACGTACGCAGACGCGTCCGAGGCGAGGAACAAGGCAGCGCCCGCGAGGTCCTGCGGTTCACCGACGCGAGCCAGCGGATTGGTCGCGAGGTAATGCTCGGTCTGGCTCTTGTCGGCCAGCAGTGCACCGGCAAACTTCGTGCGGATGAGGCCCGGCAGGATCGCGTTGCAGCGAATGCCGTGCGGGCCGCACTCCTTCGCGAACGTCTTCGTCATGTTCAGCACAGCGCCCTTGGTGATCGAATAGATCCCCTGCTTCGGGCCAGGTCGCACCGCGTTCACCGAGGCGACATTGATGATCGAGCCCTTGCCCTGCTCGCGCATCATGCGGCCCGCGAGCACGGACGCGAAGAAATAGCCGCGGATGTTGACGTCGACCGTCTTCTGGAACGCCCCGAGGTCGGTGTCGAGCACGTGCCCGTAATACGGATTCGCGGCCGCGTTGTTGACCAGCACGTCGAGCCGGCCGAACTCCGCCTGGACGCGTGCAAACAGCGCATGCAGCGCGTCCATGTCGCCGATGTGGCAGGCGATCGCCGTGGCCTTGCCACCGGTCCCGTTGATCTCTGCCGCCACCTCGTCACAGGCTTCCTGCTTGCGGCTGGAGACGATCACGTGCGCGCCGTACTGCGCGAAACCCTTGGCCATGGCTTCGCCGATGCCACGGCTGCCGCCGGTGACGAGCGCCACGCGGCCCGACAGATCGAATGAAACGGACATGTTGCTGACCCCGGAGTTAAACGATGGCGAGGCGCCGACGGGCCTCGTCGTATTCGCTGACCATGCGCGCTATGACGTCGCGCGCAGGAAGCACGTCGTGAATGTTACCGACGCCCTGCCCGCCGCTCCAGATGTCGCGCCAGGCCTTTTTCTCCATGTTGCCGCCCGAGCCGAAGTCCATTCTCGACTTGTCCGCCTCGGGCAGGTTTTCCGGATCGAGTCCAGCCGCGGCCACGCTCCGCCGCAGGTAATTGCCCTTCACTCCGGTGAAAAGCGAGGTATACACGATGTCGTCCGAACTCGAATCCACGAGCATCTGCTTGTATTCGGGCAGGACGTGAGCCTCAGTCGTCGCCAGGAAGCGCGTGCCGATGTAAGCCATGTCGGCGCCGAGCGCCTGCGCCGCAAGCACGTCGGCACCGCTCGACATGGCGCCGGAGAGCACCAGCGTGCCGTCGAAGAACTGGCGGATTTCGCGCACGAGCGCGAAGGGACTGCCCATGCCCGCGTGGCCACCCGCGCCCGCGCACACCACGATGATGCCGTCGACGCCCTGCTCCACGGCCTTGCGCGCGTGCCGCACGCTGATCACGTCGTGAAACACCAGGCCGCCATAGCTGTGCGCGGCGTCGACGATTTCACGCGGCGGACGCAGACTCGTGATGATCAACGGCACCTGGTGCCGCACGCACGCGTCCATGTCGTGCTGCAACCGGTCGTTGCTCACGTGCGCGATCTGGTTGACGGCGTAAGGTGCCACCGGCGCGCCGGGATTCGCTGCCGCGTACCCGTCGAGTTCGCTGCGGATTCGCGTCAACCACACGTCGAGCGCCGCGGCCGGGCGCGCGTTCAGCGCCGGAAACGAGCCGATGATGCCGGCCTTGCATTGCTCGATGACCAGTTCCGGCGTCGAGGCAATGAACATCGGCGAACCGATGACGGGAAGGCGGAGACGATCGCGAAACGCAGCCGGAAGCGGCATCCATGGGTCCTCTATGTTGACTCGCCGCAATGGCATTGCGAGGTGGGTACGTCATGCATGAACGACAGGCCGCGCTCACGAAAGCGCCAACGGCCTTCGCAGCGCTGATACACGTCCTGGTAGCGGATCGCAGCCAGCATCGGCTGGCCCTTTCGCTGCATCTCGGCGTGCGCAAGCACCAGGCCCGTCGCGCGGTCCGGGAGCATGTGGTCGAACTCCACGATGCGATCATGGGTGAAGTGGTTACGGGGACCGAACACGGTAAACCTGCCCTTGAACATTTCAATGACTGCCTGCCGTCCACGCGCATCCATGGCCCCGTCGACGGACCAGACTCGCGCATCCGGCGTGAACAAGGACTCGATTGCGTCGACTTCGCAGCTTTCCATGGCGAGGCAGTAGCGGGCGATCAACTCGCCGATAGCCACCCGGTCCTCGAGGTGACGGACGCGTTCTTCGAGCGTCGGTCCAAGTTTCATGCGGACTCCCCCGGCAATCCAAAGGTCAGCGTAGCGTATGGACTCCAGGGTGGACCTGGTCAAACCTTTCGGCCGGCCGGTGAGCGGAAGGCCGGCTGATCACTCATCCGGTGCGATCTTGAGCTCGAGGCCGTCGAGCGCCTCGGTGAAGTCCACCTGGCAACTGAGCCGTGACGTCGGCGCGTCGTAATGCTGCAACTCGACCAGCAGTTCCTTCTCGTCGCCCTGCGGCGCCGGCAGCTTCGGCATCCAGTCGGGCTGGATGAAGATGTGGCACGTGGCGCACGAGCAGAGTCCGCCACAGATGGCCGTGACGCCGTAGTCGAACTCCCGCAACGTCTCCATCAGCTTGACGCCGATGCGTCCCTCGACCTCGTGGACGATGCCGTCGCGGTCGGTCACCACCATCTTCGCCATGCTCGCACCCGTCAGTCGTTGTGATCGAATCAGTGATTATTGCAGCGCAAGACCCCGGATGCACGCACCTGCAAGTCGCGCTCGATCCGTTCCGCCCTCTGGGCCGCCTCGATGGCATCGGGACCCGGGGCCGCGGACGCCAGCAGGCCTCGATACCAGAGCCACTGCACGTAGTCGAAGGCCCAGCAGGCGAGATCCAGTCTGGCCCATTCGACGGTGCCGCCCGAGCGGATGTACTCGTGGCACAGCAGACGCGCGTCCGCTGCAGACAACTCCAGTTGGCTCAAGCACGACGCGAGGTCGAACACCGGATCACCCAGGCCGGCGTATTCCCAGTCGACCAGCCACAGGCGCCCGGCGGGATCGAGCACCATGTTCTGCGCGTGGACGTCGTTGTGGCAGAGCGCCTGCGACCGCCCTGGGCCGAGTCGCGACAGAACCTCGACAGCGCACGCGGCGAGGCCCGGTCGTGCTGCCGCCGCAGGCAGCGCTGCCTCGAGCTGCCGCGTCTGCGCCGCAAAGTCGACTGCACGCACCCCCGGTGGTGGCGTCAAGTCGTGCAATTTGTGCAGGGTCGCAGCCACTCGCCGGATCAGTCGCGCCCGGCCTTCCGCAGAGTGATCGCCCGTCGCACTCGCAATCCACCGCGTCACCAGCAGCCGCGCCGACGGATCGCAGCGGACCACTTGCGGCGCAATCCCCGCGGCCGCAACAAGGCGGAGAATTTCACTTTCCGCGTGCAGGTTGGCGCCGAGCAGTTCGTTGCCCGCGCGCGCGTACCTGACGAAACAGTCACGACCGGGCACCGCAACGTGCCAGGCGAAATTGCTGAGGCTGCCCGCGATGCGCTCGAACGGCGCCGTGGCGAGCGCCGCCGTGTCGTCCGCTGCAGCGAGGGCAGTTCGCGCTGCGCGCTCAGCCTCCGTCCACTCTGCCTGCATGACTGTCAGTCCCCGTGTGCGAGCGCAAGGCGTTCGTCGTGTCGCCATTGCCAGTAGCCGCGCATCGCCAGCACCGTGTACAGCAGGAACAGCAAGGCAGTGGCTGCGAGCCCTTGCCAGGCGGCGAGCCAGGCCATCGCAAGATCCAGCACGACCCAGTACAGCCAGTTTTCGAGCACCTTGCGCGCAACCATCCAGGTGGTGAGCACGCTGCCCCAGGCGATCGCCGCATCGAGATAAGGCACCCAGGAATTCGCCGCGCCACGCGCGATCACCCAGCCATTCACCAGCGCGAATACGGCGATGGCGGCCCAGGCCAGCGCATGTTGCCGCGCCGTCCAGCGCCTGACCGCAAGCGGTGTCCCGGACGCGGAGCCTCGCCAGGAACGCCAGCCGTAAATCGACATGGCGACGTAGAAAACCTGCAGTGCGGCCTGCATCACGAGGCCCGCTCGCGCAAAGACGACGAGGTAGAGCAGCGCGCTGACGACAGCGAACGCCCAGCACCACGCGCTTTGCCGGATCGCGAACCCGAGGTAGCCGAGCGCGAGGCCGGCCGCCACCCATTCGATGACAGGCACGGCGGCAAAGGCCGCCAGCACCGAGGCGAACAGCGTCAACCCTCGTCCGACGTCGGCATGCCGCCGAGCACCTTCATGACGAAGACGGCCCGCCGATCGGCACTGAACGTTCGGCGCGTTTCTTTCTCCAGCGCCGCGAACAGCAGGCCGTGCTCGCCCGCCACCTGCGTGCTCATCGCATTGGTGACGACGTCGAGGTCCGGGTACGCGTTGAGCCGTTCGATGAAGTCCTTGATCGGCGGCACGTAGTCCGCGTCGAGGGGATAGAGGCTGATTTCCACTGCCGTGCGCATCTGTGTGTCCTCGTGGCTGTCGTTGGCGTTACCAGCGCCACTGCAAAGTAATTCCCGCGAGCCGCCCGTCGCCGCGCTGAACGTACAGCTGGTCGACGTAGTCCGGCGGCTCGAGTCCAAAATAGAACCCGCGGACCGCGAAGTTCTCGTTCATGACGTTACGCACCCAGGCCTCGACTGACCATGGGCCGCGCGCGTAGCCGGCCTTCAGATTGAGCAACGAGTAAGCCTGCGAACGCTGGTCGTGGCTGGTGTCGAAGTAGAACGCGCCGACGCCGTTGAAGTCCGCTCGCGCCATCCACCCTTCCCCGCCGCCCCACTGCGCGGACAACGAGTACTGGTAGCCGGGCGCATGCGCCTGCTCGCGCCCGTCGAGATTGCGCTCGCCGTAACGATAGCCAACGTACTCCGAATGCAGCAGCCCGAGCGTCGCACCGAGGCTCAACCGCTCGACGGGCTGCCAGGCGAGCGTGGCTTCGAGACCGTAGTTGCGTCCTTTGGCAGCGTTGTCGGTGTAGAAGACGTACGACAGTGGATCGCCGGGATCGAGCTGGAACGACGTCGCCACCTGCTGGTCCTCGCGCCACATGTAGAAGAACGCGACGTCGCCTTGCACGTTGGCGTCGACGTTGGTGAAGCGCAGGCCCGACTCGGCATTCCACAGGAATTCCGGCGTGAACTGCCGGCGATCGTCCGGCACGAACTGACCGATGTTGAAGCCGCCCGCCTTGTAGCCGCGCGCGACCGTGGCATACCAGCGGCTGGACTGGCCCGCCGGCCCCTGCAACGAGACCTGTCCGCCAACCATGGTGTCGCGTGGATCGAAGCGTGCGCCGTCGGAATCGCGGTAATCGGCAGACCGTGTTTCGACGCGTAGGCCGGTAGTCAACGACAACTCGTGCGGTATGTGCCACTCCGCTTCGCCGTAGGCCGCCAGGCTCGTCGCCGAATAGCTCGTCGCGAGCAGCGGGCGCAGCAGTTCGCCCGCGAACTCGTCGCGCTGCAGCGAATCTTCATCGAGCCGCAGTGCATAGACTCCGGCTACCCATTCAATGGCGCCGCCCGCCGCGCTTTCGATGCGGAGGTCCTGGCTCAAGGTCGAGCGCTCGCGGGCGTAGTGCGAAAAGTAATCGTAAGGCGCGAACTCACCCCAGTACGCGTCGTTGCCCCAGTCGCCGTCGAAGCTGTACACGCTGTCGGACCATGCATAGGCGCTGACGCTGCGCACCGTGTAATCCGCAAACTTGCCGGCGACATCGGCGGACACGCCGCGAGTCCGCTGCGCATCGCGACCCGGCTTGTCGGAGAGCATCGTGCGCGAATTGTCAGGGGTGAAGGCATCGAAGCCGTTGTCAATATCAACGTACAGGGCGGCGAGATCCGCGCGCCAGTCCGGTGCCAGTTCCCAACGCAACTTGCCACGCAGCGTCGACTCGTCGCGCCCGTTGGTGTCGTCGCGATCGAGGTAGGCGTTGTGCAGGAATCCGTCACTCGAGAAAGTCTGGCCGGCCAGGCGCCAGGCTGAGCCTGAATCGCCGATCGGACCGCCGCCGGCCATTCCTGCCGACCAGGTGCCGTAATCGGCACCCGTGATTTCGGCGTGCAAATCCGCCGTCGTCGATGGGTCGCGCGTCTTGATCTTGACCAGGCCCGCGAGTGCATTCGCACCGTAGCGCGTGCCCTGCGGACCGCGCAGGACTTCGACCTGCTGCGTGTCGAACAGCGTGGCCGGCATGCCGACACCGCTCAGGTCGATGTCGTCGATCAGAAAACCCACTGAAGGGTTCGGCGCGCCCTGGTATTGCTCGAGCTCGCCGACGCCGCGCAACTGGAAAAACCGGGGCCGCGACGTGCCGCCAGACCAGTTGAGATTCGGAACCAGCCCCAGCACGTCGGCGAAGTGCTGCATGCCGGCGGACTGCAGCGTGTCCTGGCCGAGCACCGTGATGCTCGCCGGCGTGTCGCCGACGGGCTGTTGCCGCAGCGAAGCGGTGACGATGATTTCTTCGAGCGGCGACGAAGCTGCAGCGGCCACGGGACTGGCGGCGGAAGCCAGGCCTGCCACCAGCAGCGTGATGGACAGCCAGGTGAACCACGCAGGCACGTGACCCTGCCGGCGGCACGCGGCGCACAATGAATACGAATAAATTGGAGACAGTCCGAGACGCATACCCGCTCCCTACGCCGGTACTAACCGGATCAGGTTCAACGGGTTCGTCGATGTGCGGCGCCATCCTGCGCGCCCGCGGTCGACATCTCAGGCCCTGCAGGCCACCCCTAGGTGACGCGAATTATAGGGCCAAGTGGCGACGACCTGGCCCGAAAATGTTGACGGCGCGCAGCGGCTGGGCACTAATGCCCTCCCCCCCCGGTTCAGGAAGCCTGCTGCCACCATGTCTCAGCGCAAATGCCGTTTGTTCCTCGTCGATGCCTTCACGCAGGAGCGTTTCTGCGGCAACCCTGCCGCGGTCGTCCTCGATGCGGACGTGCTCGAAGAACAGGAGATGCGCCGCATCGCGCGCGAGTTGGCCGGGTTCGAAGTGGCGTTCGTGCTCAATTCCGAGTCCCCGGATTACGACGTCGAGTTGCGATTCTTCTCGCCGCGCCGTGAAGTCGGCTTCGTCGGTCACGCCACCGTCGCGGCGCACTACGTGCGCGCGATGGCCGACGGTGTTCCCCATGGCAAGGTCCGGCAGAAATCGGCGGCTGGCATCGTTGGCGTCGAGGTCAGCGGCAAGGCGCCGAACCTGCGCGTCACGATCGATCAGACCCCCGCGACCTTCGGTCCCATCGTGCCGGAGGAGCGTCTCGGCCCGGTGCTCGATGCGCTGGGAATCAGTTCGTCGAGCCTGCATCCGGCCTGCCCCGTGCAGGTCATGAGCACGGCCAATTCACGCCTGCTGATCGGCGTCCAGTCGCCCGACACGCTCGATTCTTTGCAGCCGAAAATGGACCAGCTGATTCACCTCACCTCGCACGTGGGCGCGGACGGCTTCTTCGTCTTTGCGGTCAAGCCCGGCTCCAATTCGATCACCACCGAGTCGCGCATGTTCTGCCCAGTGATCGGCGTGCCTGAAGACCCGGTCAGCGGCAATGCGCACGGCATGCTTGGCGTGTACCTGCTGCACTACGGGTTGCTGACTCCGGCGAAGGGCGATGCCTCGTTCGTGGGACTGCAGGGCCGATTCGTCGATCGGCCGGGTCGCGTCGAAGTTTCCGTGGCCTGCAGCGGCAAGCGTGCCTCTGGAGTCCGCGTGACCGGTGACGCCGTGATCGTGTTCGAGGCTGTGCTCCCGCTCTGAACCCGACACCGCTGTGTCACGGGCGCAGTGGCGTGCTCAACGACCCAGGATCATCGCTTCGAAACGACCGGGGTGCGGCCACGCCGCAGGGTCAGCACGCAATTGACGTACGGTGGCACGTCGTCCTCGTGATGGGTAGCCAGCACCACGGTCGCGCCCTTGATCACCGCCGCATCGAGCCTGGCACGCAGCCGTTGCCGCGCCTCGGCATCGAGGCCGTCGAACGGTTCATCGAGCAGCCATAGGCGACGTGCACGCACGAACGCGCGTGCGACCAGCGCCAGTCGCAGTTGGCCGTACGACAACTCGCGTGCCTGCCGCGTCGCGACGTCTGTCAGTCCCCAGGTGCGCAACTCGCGTCGCACGCGCCGCAGCTCGGACGTCGTCGGCAAGTCGTTCAAGCCGATGCTGGCATGTAGGCCCGACGCAACGATCTGCTCGACGGTGCATCCCGTCGCCGCATATCGGGCCTGCAATTCCGGTGACACCAGTCCCACCCGCGCCTTCCAGTCATCGGCGGCGGGCCATTGACGCCAGCGGGTGCCGCCGTGTGCCGGCCAGAAATCGCCGTAGAGCATGGCGATGAAGGTGGACTTACCCGACCCGTTCGCGCCACGCAGGAACCAGTGCTGGCCACGTACGAGCGTCCAGTCGCACCTGCCAATGACGGCTCGCTCGTCCCGGTACACAGCGGCCCGTTGCAATCGGAGCAGCGGCCTGGTTGAGCGAGTCCAGCCGGCGGCGGCGGCAACCTGAGCGCTGCGCTGCGCTGCCTGTACGGCTACTGCCCGCGTTTCGGGGCGCGGCTCGGGACCCGCAACAGCCGGATCGGCAAATGGATCGCCGTCCCTGGCACGCAGGTCCGTGACACTGTCGATGACGCCACGCGTCATGCGCGCGAGGTGGGTGAGTCCGGCCGGGGCATCGCTGCGCCGGTGACTCGTCAGCACCCACGCCGTTCGCGGCGACGATGCCAGCCGCAGCGCGCGCATGAACTCGGCGCGGCCTTTCGCATCGAGGCCGTTCAACGCCTCGTCCAACAGCAGCATGTCCGGTGCGCGGACGAACGCGCGCGCCAGCAGCACGCGGCGGCGTTGACCGTATGACAACGTCAGGAATCCTCGCGCTGCATACCCCGCCAGTCCCACCTGGCGCAGCACGGTCGCGATGCGTCGTCGCTGCGTCGGCGTCGCGGCCTGCAGTGGGAAATCCGAATCGTCGAAACCGGTGAGCACGACCTGCGCCACCTCCAGCGTCGACTCGTGGCGCACGTACCGGTCCTGTCGCTCCGGACCCAGGTAGGCGATGCGATCCGACGCAAACAAGGGCTGCTCAAGCACTTCGCCGTCGCGCAGGTAATAGCGACGTGCTTCGCGGCCGGTAGGCGTGGGCCACACGTCGCCGCGCAGCAACTTGAGCAGGACGGTCTTGCCGGCGCCGTTCGGGCCGAGCAGCAACCAGCGCTCACCGGCGCGGAGGTCGAGCGAGACGTCCCGCAAAGCCCAGTGCCGGCCGAGGCGCACGCTGACGGTTCCGACCTCGATTCGTACGAGCCGTCGTGCGGCCGGCACGGCCCGGCTCACGCCGCCAGCCACGTCCAGCGCTCGCCGTCCTGCACCACTCGCCGTTCCTCGAGCAGCTTCTGCAGGTGAGCGAGCAACGAATACCGCGCCAGTGCATGCAGCGCGACCGGCGTGTCGGCGTAGACGACGGGCATCAGATCTTCCAGTGTCGCGACACCACCCAGTTGCAGCAGGCCAGCCACCACTTTGCCTTCGCGCTTCAGGCGATGCGCGACGACGCGATCGATTTCGCCGAGCGGATCCGGCATCACCGCGCCGTGCCCCGGCAGCAAAGCGTACAGGGGCAGCGTACGCAGCCGGCGCAGCGACTCGAGATACAGGCGCATCGAACCGTCGGGCGGCAGGATGACCACGGTGGAACCGCTCATCAGGTGGTCGCCGGTCAGCAACCAGCCTGCGGGCTCGATGAGCAGGCAGACATGGTTCGAGGCATGGCCGGGCGTGTGATACGCGCGGAGTCGTGTGCCGCTGGCATCGAACACGTCGCCGTCTTCGAGCGGGCCGTCCGGCCGGTACGATTCGTCCTGGTGATCGTCGCTGGGAGCGGGTCGTCCAAGCACGGTCGCCTGTGTCAGCGCCTTGAGCGCGACCGCTCCCGGCGAATGATCGGGATGGGAATGCGTGCAGAGCACGTGGCTGATGCGCGCGTTGGTCGCGGCCAGGATGCGGTCGAGGTGCGTGGTATCGACGGGACCCGGATCGATCACGATGTAACCCGGACCGCTGCCGGCGATGTACGTGTTGGTGCCAGGCCCGGTCAGCGGGCTCGGATTGGGGGCGACGATCCGTTGCAGGTTCGGCGCCAGGCGCTGCACGGCGCCGGTCAAGGCGGGCGCAAACAGGTCCTCAGCGTCGGCAGCCGCGGCCAAGGCTTACTCCGCCGGAAACTTGAATGCGAGTCCACCCTTGATCACGACCGCGACGTCCTGAAGACGGGTGATGTCCACGAGCGGGTCGCCCTTCACCGCGATGAGATCGCCGTATCGTCCCGGCTGCAGGCTGCCGATGCGATCGGCCCAGCCCATGTGCTTTGCCGCGAGCGACGTGGCCGACTGGATGGCCTCCATCGGCGTCATGCCACGCTGGACCATGATCGGGAACTGGCGCGCGTTGAGACCGTGTGGATACACGGCCGCATCGGTGCCGAACACGATGTCCACCCCGGCAGCATGCGCCCTGGTGAACCCCTGGCGCTGCGCTTCGGTCGTCTCGACGTTCTTGCGCAGGAACTCGTCGGGCCATTTCTCCTGGCGGCCGACGGTGTCGATCCAGTCGCCGTTGTAGACATCCATCGACAAGGCCGTGCCGTGCTCTTTCGCCAGCCGGATGCCTTCATCGTCGATCAACGATGCGTGTTCGATCGTGTCGGCGCCGGCGAGGACCGCGTCCTTGATCGATTGCGCGCCATGGGCGTGCGCCGCGACCTTGATGCCGTGGGCGTGCGCCACGTCGACGACCGCCTTGATCTCCTCGGGCGACATCTCGCGCTCGCCCGGTACGCCGCCGAACGCGAGCACGGCGCCGGACGCAATGATCTTGAGCACGTCGGCACCACCCGCCACCGCTTGCTCGGCTTTCTGCCGGAACTGCTCGGGTCCGCGCGCCACGCCCATGCGCACCTGCGGCGGAATCTCGGATTCGGCATGACCCGGGATGACGAGATCGCCACCGCCTGCGGGAATCGTCAGGTAGAAGCCCGCGACCTGCATCCGCGGTCCCGCCGCTTCGCCCTGGTTGATCGCGTCGCGCAGGTCGCGATCGACCCAGGCAATGTACGTGCCCATGTCCCGCGCTCCAGTGAAACCGGCCAACAAGGTGGTGCGTGCGCTTTCCCGCGCGATGGCGCCCTGCTCCGCCGTCGTGCGCTGGTAGTACACGCTGAGATCGGACGTCTCGTGGCCGCTGTCCGTCAGGTGCGTGTGCATGTCGATCAACCCGGGCAGGCAGGTGTACTGCCTGAGGTCGACGATGGGCACACCCGACGGTGCGGCTGCGCCCGGCTGCACCGATTCGACGCGGCCGTTGCGCACGACGACTGTCGCGGGGCCCTGCGCCCGCGCGGCTACACCGTCGATCAACGTGCCGCACTGCACTGCCATGGACCCGGAATCGGGCCGGTACGGCGCACCAGACACAACCTCAGGTGGCGCTGCCGCGACGAGCGGCAGTGCCGCCATGAGCCCGAGCGCCATGATGCAACCAGCACTGCCCGCGGTGCCCTTCGAAGGTGCGTGCGCCGCGTTTCCGCGACATCGCGGTGCAGTAAAAATACAGGTCGACATCCGTTCGTCGTCTCCAAACAACAGGTGGCCACGAAACGCCACGCGGCGTTTGACTTTGCGGGCGCGGCAGTCTTTCATTCGCCCGCAGTGGTGTCAAAACACGGGGGGATTGGATGACGAGCGGCCCGGAACCCGTGGGGACCCTGGACGTGGCACTTGCCCACGCCGAAAAGCTGCTCGTGGCCGAGCCGCGACTGGCCGCCGAGCAGGCGCGCGAAATCCTGGGCGCGGTTCCGAACCACCCTGCCGCGACGCTATTGCTGGGCATGGCTTGCCGCCGTACCGGCGCTGCCGCCGACGCCGTGCAGATCCTCGAGCCACTGGCCGCCTCGCAACCCCGTTGGGCCGCAGCGCAGCGGGAACTCGGGCTGGCGCTGGGCGATGCCGGACGCGGCGACGAAGCCGTCGCGGCCCTGCGCACGGCTGTTCGCCTGCAGCCGGGCATGGCCGACGCCTGGCGTGCACTCGGCGATCACTTGTTCGGCATGGGCGACACCGACGCTGCCGACCAGGCCTACGCCAACCACGTCCGCAACTCGACGCGCGATCCGCGCCTGCTCGAGCCGGCCCTGGCCCTGGCCGAAGGCCGTATCGCCGTCGCCGAGCCGCTGTTGCGCAAGCATTTGCAGCAGTTTCCCACCGACGTCGCTGCGATCCGCATGCTGGCAGAGATCGCCTCGCGCATCGGTCGATATGCGGATGCCGAGAACCTGCTCACGCGTTGCCTGGAACTGGCGCCCAGCTTCAGCGCCGCGCGGCACAACTACGCCATCGTACTGCACCGGAACAACAAGCCGGTCGAAGCCCTGGTGCAGATCAGCGAACTGCTCGCGGCCGAGCCGCGCAGCCCGAGCTTCCGCAACCTGAAGGCGGCCGTGCTCGCGCGCGTCGGTGAGTACGACGAGGCAATCCGCCTGTACGAGCAACTGCTGCGTGAATACCCGCGGCAGGCCAAGGTCTGGCTCAGCCATGGCCATGCCCTGAAGACGGCAGGGCGACAGGAGGATTCAATCGCCGCGTATCGCCAGTCCATCGAACTGGAGCCAGGCCTCGGCGAGGCGTACTGGAGCCTCGCCAACCTGAAGACCTTCCGCTTCAGCGGGGCGGACGTCGCGGCAATGCGGGCACAGCTCGAGCGCAGCGACCTGACACAGGAAGATCGCTTCCACTTCCATTTCTCGCTCGGCAAGGCCGCTGAAGACGCGCAGGACTACGCGGACTCGTTTGACCACTACGCGGCCGGCAATCGCCTGCGCAAGGAAGTGGTGCCATACGACAGCGACACGGTCACCGAGAACGTTCGCCGATCACGCGCACTGTTCACGCCCGACTTCTTCGCGGCTCGCCGCGGCATGGGAAGCACTGCGCCCGACCCCATCTTCGTCGTGGGATTGCCGCGCTCGGGGTCGACGCTGGTCGAGCAGATCCTGTCGAGCCATTCCGCGATCGAAGGCACGATGGAGCTGCCAGATGTCGTTGGCATCGTCAAGGAACTGAGCGGCCGCCACCGGCGCTCGGAAGTCTCGAAGTACCCCGAGGTGCTCGAATCGCTGGACCCCGACGCGTTGCGCGAACTCGGCGAGCGCTACCTGCAGCAGACACGCGTGCAGCGCAAGACCGACGCGCCCTATTTCATCGACAAGCTGCCGAACAACTGGGCGCACGTCGGGCTCATTCACCTGATGCTGCCGAATGCCAAAATCATCGACACGCGCCGCCATCCGCTGAGCTGCTGCTTCTCCGGCTTCAAGCAGCACTTCGCCCGGGGCCAGAACTTCAGCTATTCGCTCGCTGACATCGGCCGCTACTACGCCGATTACGTCACGCTGATGGCGCACTACGATGCCGTGCTGCCCGGTCGCGTCCATCGCGTGATCTACGAGCGCATGGTCGACGACACCGAGAACGAAGTGCGCCGACTGCTCGCCTACTGTGGCTTGCCGTTCGAGGACGCCTGCCTGCGGTTCTACGAGAACGACCGCGCGGTGCGGACGGCGAGCTCCGAACAGGTGCGCCAGCCGATCTTCCGCGACGCCGTGGACCACTGGCGCCACTACGAACCCTGGCTCGATCCGCTGAAGGCAGCGCTCGGCCCGACGCTCGACGCTTATCCCGCAGCACCGCCGCTGCAATGACAATGAACGTATTCACGCGCCCGTCCACGGGTGCATCACTGAGGGAGTCCGAACCAAAATGACCCGTAGCCGAAAGCGGAAACTGCAGCGCCTGCATGGCCGACCGACTCCGATGCGTGTCTTGGCAGCCAGCGTGCCGACACTGCTCGCGGGCATGTCCGCCTATGCGCAGAACACATCCGGTGGCCTGGAGGAGATCGTCGTCACCGCGCAGAAGCGCTCGGAAGACCTGCAGTCCGTGCCGATCAGCATCCAGGCCTTCAGCACGCAGCGGCTGCAGGAGCTGAACGTGCAGAGGTTCGACGACTACGTCCGGTTCCTGCCGAGCGTCTCCTACCAGACGGCCGGCCCGGGCTTCGCCCAGGTGTACATGCGCGGCGTGGCGAGCGGCGGCGACGGCAACCATTCCGGTTCGCTGCCGAGCGTCGGTATCTACCTCGACGAACAACCGATCACCACCATCCAGGGCGCGCTCGACGTCCACCTGTACGACATCCAGCGCGTCGAGGCACTCGCGGGCCCGCAGGGCACCCTGTACGGCGCCAGTTCGCAGGCCGGCACGTTGCGTATCATCACCAACCGGCCGGATTCGGCGGCCTTCGACGCGAGTTACGGTCTCGAGGTGAATTCGGTCGACGGCGGCGACCTGGGTTACCTGGCGGAAGGCATGGTCAACCTGCCGATCAACGACCGCAGCGCGGTGCGCCTGGTTGGCTGGCATCGGCACGATGCCGGTTACATCGACAACGTGTATCGCGAGCGCACGTTCCCCACGTCAGAGATTACGGTCAACAACGCGCGCTTCGTCGAAGACAACTACAACGATGCCGACACCACCGGCGCTCGTGCAGCGCTGCGTCTCGATCTCAACGACACCTGGACCATCACGCCGCAGCTGATGGCCCAGAAGCAGGAGGCCCATGGCAACTGGGCGTACGACACGACCGTCGGCAAGTTGCAGCTTGCGCACGGCTATCCGGAAACGTCGGATGACCGCTGGACGCAGGCCGCACTCACCGTTGAAGGCAAGGTCGCGAACCTCGACCTGATCTACGCCGGTTCCTACCTGAAGCGCGACGTCGACACCGAGTCGGACTATTCCGATTATTCATACTGGTACGACACCCTGTACGGCTACGGCGCGTACTGGACCGACGACGAAGGGACGCCGATCGACCCGTCGCAGTACATCCAGGGCAAGGACCGTTACAACCGCTACACGCACGAACTGCGCGTGACGTCCGACCCGAGCAACCGCTATCGCTTCGTCGCGGGCCTCTTCCTGCAGCGCCAGGAGCACGACATCCAGCAACGCTACAAGATCGACGGACTCGGCTCGCAGCTCAGCGTGACCGGCTGGGAGGACACCCTCTGGCTCACCAAGCAACTGCGCGTCGACAAGGACTTTGCGGCGTTCGGCGAGTTCAGCTTCGACTTCACCGAGCAACTGACCGGTACGGTGGGACTGCGGTATTTCGAATCCGACAACTCGCTGAAAGGCTTTTTCGGCTTCAACGACGGCTACAACCCCAACCCGACCTACGGCGAGGGCTACTGCAATTCGCTGCCGGAGACACCGAACACGTTCAATGGCGCGCCTTGCAAGGTCTTCGACAAGACCACGAAGGAGGACGGCGTCACCCCGCGCGTGAACCTCACGTACAAGTTCACCGACGAAGCGCTGGTCTATGCCACCTACTCGGAAGGCTTCCGCCCGGGCGGCATCAACCGCCGCGGCACGTTGCCCCCGTACGAGTCCGACTGGCTGACGAACTACGAGCTCGGCTGGAAGACCACGTGGTTCGACAACCGGCTGCGCGTCAACGGCGCGGTCTTCAGCCAGACGTGGGACGACTTCCAGTTCTCGCTGCTCGGCGCGCAGGGTCTCACCGAGATCAACAACGCCGGCTCGGCGCAGATCGACGGCATCGAGATGGACGTGAGCTGGGCAGTCACCGACCAGCTCGGCATCTCGGCCGGTTTCGCCTACCTCGACTCGGAGCTGACGGAGAATTACTGCGGCTTCGCCAGGGAGAACGGCAAACCCGAGACGCGTTCGGACTGCCCCAGCGTCGACGAAGAAGGCAACCCGACGACCGCGGACCCGGAAGCCAGGAAAGGCACGAAGCTGCCGGTGACGCCGGACCTGAAAGCGAACGCGACAGTTCGCTACAAGTTCCCGGTTGCGACGTTCGACAGCTACGTGCAAGGCGTCGTGGTGTATGCCGACGAACGTCGGACGGACCTGCGTGACGCCGAGAACGCGATCCTTGGCGAGATGCCGGCCTACACCGTGGCCGACCTGGCGGCGGGCTTCGGCAAGGACGGCTGGAACGTCGAGTTGTTCGTGGCGAACGTGTTCGACGAACTGGCCCAGGTGTCGCGCTCCGCGCAGTGCGCGGAGTCGGTGTGCGGCAGCGAGGTGTACGTCGTGCCGCAGCGTCCACGCACGTTCGGGATCAGGTTCTCGCAGGAGTTCTAGCGATTACCGCGCCAGGCCGGCGCTGAGCAAGGGCGGGTCGGCAACGATCCGCCCTTTCTTTTGGTTCTTCGCCGAGTTGCGGCGTAAATGAGCGCGCGCATGGGTGAGCGCGGGCTGTGCTAGGTTATTCACCTCACGCGGAGGACAGGCTGCCATGCAATCGCGACCCGGGGCCCGGCCAGCCTGATCGTCATTGACCCGGACGGCAATCCCATCCTGATCGACCAGCACCGCCAGCGGTTTCAAGGCTGCGTGCCCTGCCATCAACGATCGAGGGACACATGAAAAGAATCGTCTTGAGCGTGGTGGCCGGCCTCGTGGCGTGGATCGTCGTCGCGTCGATCGGCAACCGGTTGCTGCGCGCCGGGCTCGCGGGCTACACGGACGTCGAAGCGACGATGGCGTTCACGCAACCAATGCTGCTGGCGCGCCTTGCGCTGGGCGCGGCGGCGTCGCTGGCTGCCGGTTTCGTCGCAGCCTGGGTTTCCGGATCGAACTACGTCAGCACCAGAGCCCTGGCAGGCGTGCTGCTGGTGCTTTTCGTGCCGGTGCACGTTTCGCTCTGGACCAGGTTCCCCGCCTGGTATCACCTGGTGTTCCTGCCATCGCTCGTGTTGCTGACCGTCGCAGGTGCGAAGCTGCGGCGGGACAGGGAGCCGACGCTCAGAGCTTGAACGTGAACCGTGCGCCGAACGTCCGCGGTGGCTCGATGAAGACGTCGGCGTACGGCCCGAACTGGCCGGTCGTCGCTGCCGCGAGCACTGCTTCGTTTTCGATGTTCTTGACCCAGAGCCCGAGGCTCCAGCGATCGTCGGGCGCGTAGTACGTGACCGAGGCATCGGTCTTGAAGTAGTCCTGCTGCTCGGTGCCGCGGAACTGCGCGAACGTGCCCCAGAACGAGTCCTCGTAGCGCGTCTCGAGCCGCGCGAGCAGCCGGCCCGGGCCGATCGGGAATTCGTGCTGATAACCGGCAGACACCGTCCACTCCGGCGCGTTCTGCAGCGGGTAGCCGCCGAAATCGCGGTTCGGGATCCCCATGTTCACTTCGTCAGGGACGATGAAATCGTCGTACTCGGCATTGAGGTAGCCCACCGACAGGTTCAGCCGGTCGCGACCGGTCGGCGCGAACAGCACGTCGAGCTGGTTGCCCCAGATCGTGGTCTGGGCGGCGTTGAAGGTCGTCAGCAGCGCGGTGTTCAGGTTGAACGACTGCACCAGCAGGTTTTCGTAGTCGTAGTAGAAAAGCTCGTTGTTGACCTGCAGGCGATCGTCGAGGAAACGACTCTTGATGCCGGTCGTGTACGCCGTCATCGTTGCCGACTGCACCAGGTTCGACAGCTCGTCCGTGGCCGGAAAGGCGTTGTACGTACCCGGCTGGTAACCGGTCTGGATCGTCGCGTACGCCATCGCGTCCATGCCAATGTCCACTTCCACGCCCAGCTTCCAGTCGACGTTGTCGTAATCCTCGTCGGCCGAGAACGGCTCGCCGAACGCCGTCTGGCCTTGACCTTCGCGCTGGTCCCAGCTGAACCGGCCGCCCGCCGTGACGCGCACGGCTTCGGTCAGCGCATACGTCGCCTCGCCAAAGGCTGCATAGCCTTCCAGCCGGTTGCGCGAAATCTGCGAGAGAGGAAAGCCGCCGACGATGAAATCACCGGAGTTCGTCACCTGGTACGCATACAGGCCGCCGAGCCACTGCAGCGGCGAATCCGTGTCGCTCGCAAGGCGCAACTCGTTGGTGACCTGGTTGTAATGCGCCGTCAGCAGCGCCGGAATGTTCTCGAGCCAGTAGTCCGCGGTCCAGTCGAGGTAGAAGTACCCGGGGATGTACGTGAGCTTGGCATCGCCCAGGTCCCAGTCGACCTGCGCGCCAAGCACCATGTTCTCGAAATCCTGCGGCGACGCCGTCGGTGCACCCGGATCGATGCGGTCGTCCCAGGGGTCGCTGGTGTTGAACGCATTGGGATTGCCGTCGAACGTGCCGTCGTTGAAGCCGCGGCGCACGAGGTTGGGCGACTTGCCGTCCTTCTTCGCACCGTGCAGCCAGACGTGGACGTCGAGGTCGTCGTTGGGCGAATAAAGCGCCGAGAGCCGGCCGGCGTAGTCCTGCTGGGAATCCGCGCCTGTCGCCAGGTAGCCGTCGCGTTCGATGTAGTCGAAAGCGCCGCGCAGGGCGAGTTGTTCCGACACCGGCAGGTTCTGCACGATCGTGCCATGGAGCAGCGAATAGTCGCCCACCTCGAGCACGCCGCTCGTCTCGAGCTCCGGCGTGGGTCGGTTGAACTCGACGTTGATCGCACCGCCGAGTGCCGCGCGTCCATACAGCGTTCCCTGCGGCCCCGGCAGCAGCTCGATGGAGGCGATATCGAACAGGCCAACGCTGGTGCCTTCGCGCGGGATATAGACGCCGTTGAAATTGAATGCGTTGGGTGGCTCGATGTTGGGCAGGTCGAGTGTCGAACCGACGCCGCGGATGTAGAGCTCGGTCGAGGCGTTCTCGGCCTGGAACCGGACCAGCGGCATCAGGTTCTGCACGCCGCGGATGTCGTAGACACCGGCGCTGACCAGGACGTCGCCCGATATCGCCGTGATGGCGGCGGCGGTCTTCTGCAGGTCTTCGTTGACCTTCTGCGCAGTGACCGTGATGACTTCGAGCCCGGCACCCGGGGCACCGGTGCCCGCCTCGTCAGCGACGGCGAGCGCAGGAATGAGCTGCAGGGCGATGGCGGCCCGCAGGAGCAATGATCGCGAATAGGGTTTGTGCATCGTGCGCTCTCAACGGCACGACGCGGGTCTGAGCCCCGCCGGCCTGAAGGTTGGTTCCCGGGTGGATAAATTGGCGCGGCCGGAGGGATTCGAACCCCCGACCCTCAGGTTCGAAGCCTGATGCTCTATCCAGCTGAGCTACGGCCGCGCGTAAGGTAGGCGAAGTTTACCGTTACTTCATCGTTGGCATGACGAATTGCGCGCTTTCCCTGCGCGCGGTAGGCCAGCGCGAGGTCACGGTCTTGAGCCGCGTGTAGAAGCGCACGCCGTCCGGGCCGTGCACGTGCAGGGCCCCGAACAACGAGCGCTTCCAGCCGCCGAATGAGTGGAAGGCCATCGGCACCGGAATCGGTACGTTGATACCCACCATGCCCGCCTGCACGCCCTGCGTGAACGTCCGCGCGGCTTCGCCGCTCGCGGTGAAGATGGCCGTGCCATTGCCGAACTCGTGTTCGTTGACGAGGCGGGTGGCCGTGGCCAGGTCCGGCACGCGCACGACGCACAGCACCGGCCCGAAAATCTCTTCCTTGTAGATCCGCATCTGCGGTTCGACGCCGTCGAACAGGCACGGCCCGATGAAAAACCCGTCCTCGAGCCCGCGCAAGCGCAGGCCGCGGCCGTCGACCACGAGCTTGGCGCCTTCCTGCACGCCGAGGTCGACGTAACCGCTGACGCGGTCGCGGTGTTCACGGGTGACGAGCGGGCCCATCTCGACGCCGTCGTCGAGCCCCGAACCGACCTGCAGCTGTTGCAACTGTCGCCGCAACGCCTCGAGCAACGGGTCGGCGGCGTCGCCGACGGCGACGGCCACCGAGATCGCCATGCAGCGCTCGCCGGCCGAGCCGTAGGCTGCGCCGATCAGCGCACTCGCGGCGTTCTCCGTGTCCGCGTCGGGCATCACGACCATGTGGTTCTTGGCGCCGCCCAGCGCCTGCACGCGCTTGCCGTGCGTCGAGGCCGTGCGATAGATGTATTCGGCTACCGGCGTCGACCCGACGAAGCTGATGGCACCGACGCGCGGATCGGTGAGTAACGTGTCCACCGCTTCGCGATCGCCGTTGACGACGTTGAACACGCCATCCGGCAGGCCGGCCTGCTGCAGCAACTGCGCGACGCGCATCGGGCAGCTCGGATCCTTCTCGGACGGCTTCAGCACGAACGTGTTGCCGCAGGCGATCGCGACCGGGAACATCCACATCGGCACCATGGCTGGGAAGTTGAACGGCGTGATGCCGGCGCAGACGCCGACCGGCTGCCGCTGCGACCAGCTGTCGACGTTCGTGCCGACGTTTTCGCTGAACTCACCCTTCAGCATCTGCGGGATGCCGCAGGCGAATTCGACGACCTCGGTGCCGCGGATGACTTCACCCCGGGCGTCCGAGAGCACCTTGCCGTGCTCGAGCGTGATCAACCGCGCCAGTTCGTCACGGTGCTCCTCGAGCAGCCCCTTGAACTTGAACAGGATTCGCGCGCGCTGCAGCGCCGGGGTGGCCGACCAGGCGGGTAGCGCAGCCTCGGCCGCCGCAATGGCAGCGCGGGTTTCGTCGGCGTTGGCGTAGGCGACTTCGCCCCGTACCTGCCCGCTGGCCGGGTCGTGCACGAGCCCCTTGCGCCCGGAGACGCCCGCGACCTCGCGCCCACCGATGAAGTGGCCGAGTTCAATGGCCTCGGTGGCGGTGATTACGGCGGTGGCGGTCGAGTTCGGGGGGGGCATCGGTGGCATTCCAGTCGAGGATCGGAGCGGGCGGAGCCGGCATTGGACACGAACCCGGGACGGGCTGCCAACCCAGGCGGTCGGGTCCCTGGTATGGCCCGCTCCGGTCCGGACCGACTGAAGGCTGCGGTATAGTGCCCGTCCGCGATTCGCCGGCCACGATGGCAGGCTGCGCGCCCACTGGCACTATCGAGGTTCCAACGACATGAAGATGCTGACCGCCCTTGCCCTCGCCCCGGTCCTGCTGGCGTTGAGCGCCGCTGCCGAGGCCGCCACTTGCGTCTATCCCCAGGCTCCGCAGTCGTTGCCGAATGGCGCTTCCGCGACCAAGGAGGAGATGCTGGCGGCGCAGTCCCTGGTGAAGGACTACGCGAAAAACGTGCAGGAAACCTACCTGCCGTGCCTGGATCAGGACCAGTCCGAGCAACTGGCTGCCCTGGATCCGGCCGACCCGAAACTGGTCGAGAAAAAAGCGGCCGTCGAGTCGATCCATGCCAAGAAGCACAATTCGGCACTGGACGAACTGCAGGCGTTGGTCGACCGCTGGAACGTCGAGAAAAAGGCGTACTCGGAGAAGGCCGCCAAGTGAGTGCCCGCGTTCGCCCGGGCGCACTTTCCGCATGACCGCGGTGGCGTCGGCAATGCCGACCCCGGCCGCAGCGGAGGCGCTCGTGCGCGAACGCGTGCGCCCGTTGCCCGTCGAATCGCGTCCGCTGGAGTCCCTGGCGGGCGCGGTCCTGGCGCAGTCGGTGCGCTCGGAGCGCGATCAGCCGCCATTCGACCGGGTCACGATGGACGGCATCGCCTTTGCGTCGCAGGCATGGCGCCAGGGTCAGCGCCGGTTTCGCATCGCCGGCACCCAGGCCGCCGGTCAACCCCCGTTGCCCCTGACTGATCCCGCCGAATGTCTCGAAGTCATGACCGGCGCCGTGCTGCCGCAGGGTTGCGACTGCGTCGTGCCCGTCGAGCGGCTGCGTATCGACGACGGCTTTGCCGCCGTCGACCATGACGTTGCCGTCGAACCCTTTCTGAACGTCCACACGCGTGGACTGGATGCGCGCGAAGGCGACCTGCTGCTCGCGCCCGGCACCGGTCTCGGCGCGCCTGAACTCGCGGTGCTTGCATCCGCCGGGCTGCCCCGGGCCGATGTGCGTATCGAGCCCCGCATCCTCATCGCAGCCACCGGCGACGAACTCGTCGCGCCCGACCAACCGATCGCAGCCTGGCAGGTTCGCCGGTCGAACAGTTATGCCCTGCGCGGCGCACTGAACCTGCGCGGACACCAGCGAGTCGCCGAGGACCATTTGCCCGACGACCATGCCGTGCTCGCCGAACGACTGGCCGCGCATCTCGCCACGCACGACGTGATCGTGCTGACGGGAGGTGTGTCGATGGGTCGTTACGACCACGTGCCGAGCGTGCTGCGGCAACTCGGCGTGCAGGAAGTGTTTCACAAGGTCGCACAGCGTCCGGGCAAGCCGATCTGGTTCGGCATCGGCCCGACCGGCCAGACCGTGTTCGGGTTGCCCGGCAACCCGGTGTCGGCGCTGGTCTGCCTGTTGCGCTACGTCGTGCCTGCGCTCGCCACGATGGCCGGCGCCCCGGCACGCGCTGCGGAGCACGTCGCGCTCGGCTCGGCATTCAAGGTCAAGCCGGCCGTCGCCTGTTTCCTGCCGATCGGGCTGGAACACAGCCCGACCATGGGCCTGGTTGCGATGCCGCGACCCACGCGGGGCTCGGGCGATTTCATTTCCTTGCTCGGCACCGATGGCTTCGTTGAGCTGCCGCCGGGTCCACGCGAGTTTCCGGCGGGTTACTTCGCACCGCTGTATCGTTGGTGAACCTGCATGGCTGATCCACGCAATTCCGCCGGTGTCGTTGCCCTGGGTCCGCTGCACCCCGTGGTCGACCAGCTCGGCCGACCGGTGCACGACCTGCGCATCTCGGTGATGGACCGATGCAACTTCCGTTGCCCGTACTGCATGCCGCAGTCGACCTTCGACGACAAGTATCGCTTCCTGCGCTCGCAGGAACGGCTGTCGTTCGACGAGATCGTGCGACTGGCCCGGGTCGCGGCACGCCTGGGCGTGCGCAAGGTGCGGCTCACGGGCGGCGAACCCCTGCTGCGCGGCGGCCTGCCGGACCTGGTCGCCGAACTGTCGGGCATCGAAGGCATCGACGACCTTGCGCTGACGACCAACGGCGTCCTGCTCGCGCAGCACGCGGCCGAATTGAAAGGCAACGGCCTGCATCGCGTGACGGTGAGCCTCGACACGCTCGACGAAGCCGTGTTCACACAGATGAGCGGCGGCTTCGGCGGACTGCCGCAGGTTCTCGCGGGCATCGAGGCTGCACTCGCGGCCGGTTTGCAACCCGTGAAGGTCAACACTGTGGTGCAGCGCGGACTCAACGACCATACGCTGCTCGACCTGCTCGATCATTTCCGCGGCACCGGCGTGACCGTGCGCCTGATCGAATACATGGACGTCGGTAACCGCAACCACTGGGAGCCCGCGCAGGTCGTGCCGTCGGCCGACATACTGCAGCGGGTCAAGTCGCGCTGGCCGGTCACGGCTGCAGCCGGCCGCTATCGGGGTGAAGTTGCATCGCGCTACATTTACGACGACGGCGCCGGTGAAATCGGCTTCGTCTCGTCGGTGAGCGCACCCTTCTGCGGGGACTGCAACCGCGCCCGCCTGTCTTCCGAAGGCGTGCTGTACACGTGCCTGTTCGCCACGCGCGGGCTCGATTTGCGCGCGCCGTTACGAGCGGGCGCCTCCGACCCGGAGTTGCTGGAGCTGATGCGCGGCGCCTGGACACGACGCGCCGATCGCTACAGCGAATTGCGCAGTGAGCTGCGCGGCCGCGAGTCGCCGCTGCGCAAGGTCGAGATGCACTACATCGGCGGATGACGCAATGACCGAACTCACTCATGTCGATGGAGCCGGCCGCCCCACCATGGTGGACGTCAGCGCCAAGGCCATCACGTTGCGCACTGCCGTGGCCGAATCGCGCGTTCGCTTCCCGGCTGCCGTCGCCCGTGCGCTGCGCGACGCCGGATTCGCGACCCGCAAGGGCCCAGTGTTTCACACGGCCATCGTGGCTGGCGTGATGGCCGCCAAGCGCACGCACGAGCTGATCCCGTTCTGTCATCCGCTCGCCCTCGAACGCTGCGACGTCGTCATCGACATGCACGACGACGAAGCCATCGTGCGCTGCACGGTGGCGCTGCACCACAAGACCGGTGTCGAGATGGAGGCCCTGACCGGCGCCACGATCGCGGCGCTCACGATCTACGACATGTGCAAGGCGCTCTCGCACGAAATCGTCATCGCCGAAACGCGCTTGCTCGACAAGCGGGGCGGCAAGCGCGACGTGCGCGAGGGCATCGCGCGATGACGCCGGGGCTGGCGCCTCTGTACGGCCTCGTGCTGGCGGGCGGGGCCAGCCGGCGCATGGGACAGGACAAGGCCGCCCTCGCCTTCCATGGTCGCCCGCAGCTCGACTGGGCGCGGGACACCCTCGCCCGGCACTGCGAACGCGTGTTCGTCTCGATTCGCGCCGACCAGCGGGACGACCCGGTCCGCTGCGGCCAACCCGTCATCGTCGACGTGCATGACGGCGCCGGACCGATCGCGGGCATCGCGGCGGCACAGGCAGCGCACCCGGATCGGGCGTGGCTGGTGCTGGCGTGCGACCTGCCCTTCGTCGACGATGCCACCATCGGCCAGCTGGTCAGTCGTCGCGACGGCCGGCCCGTCGTCGCCTATGCCAGCAGCCACGACGGACTGCCCGAACCGCTCTGCGCGATCTATGAACCTGCATCGCGCGAAGGCGTGCTGTCAGCCATCGCGTCGGGCCGCCACTGCCCGCGCAAGTTCATCATCGGCACCGGCGTCGCCCTGCTGAAACAGCCTGACCCCGCGGCTCTCGACAACGTCAACACCCCCGAAGACCTGCAGCGCGCGCAGGGTCACCTGGGCGGGCCGGCCAACGCATGAAGACGATCACGCTCCAGTATTTTGCCGTGCTGCGCGAACAGGCCCGCTGCAGCGAGGAACGCTTCGAGACGACGGCGACCACGCCCGCCGAACTTTACGAAGAGGTGCGGGCGAGGCACGGCTTCACGCTGCCGCTGTCGATGCTGCGCGTTGCCGTGAACGAGGAATTCTGCGACTGGTCGTCGCCGCTCGGGCCGAACGACCGCGTCGTCTTCATTCCTCCCGTCGCAGGCGGCTGATGCAGCCGTTCGCCTTCAGCACGGTGCCGATCGACACGGCTCGCGGCCGCGAGGCGCTCGCGGATGCAGCGTGCGGCGGCTATGCGACGTTCGAAGGCTGGGTGCGTGACCACAACGAGGGCCGCGCCGTGCGCCACCTCGAATACGAAGCCTATGCCGCGCTGGCCGAGCGCGAGGGCGAACGCATCGTCGCCGAAGCGATCGCGAAATACGGTGTGCAGCATGCCGCCTGCGTCCACCGGATCGGTGACCTGGGTCTCGCCGAAATGGCCGTGTGGGTCGGTGTCAGCTCGCGCCATCGCGCGGAGGCCTTTGCGGCCTGCCGCTACATCATCGACGAGGTGAAGCACCGCGTTCCGATCTGGAAGAAGGAACATTACGTCGAAGGCGATTCGGGCTGGGTGAACTGCGAGCGTTGCGCGCAACCGGGTGAGCACGAGAGCCACGCGGATCACTCCGCGCCGGGCGCGACGGACCACACGCACGATCACGGCAGCGGGCATGCGCAGGCACACACCGCGATGGCACCACCGGCTTCGGTACCGGATTTCTCACGGCAGATCGCGCTGCCGGAAGTCGGCGTCGCCGGCCAGCAGCGCTTGCGCGATGGCTCGGTCCTCGTCATCGGTGCCGGCGGCCTCGGCGTGCCGGTGCTGCAGTACCTTGCGGCGGCCGGCGTAGGGCGCATCGGCATCGTCGACGGCGACGGCGTCGAAGCCAGCAACCTGCATCGCCAGCCGCTCTACGGGGTCGATGACATCGGCAAGGCGAAAGCGACCGTGGCCGCGGCGCGGCTGCGGGCACTGAACCCCGCAGTGACGGTTGCGGTGCACGCGGAGCGCGCAAACGCCGGCAACCTTGCCGACTGGCTCGAACGGTACGACCTCGTCGTGGACTGCAGCGACAACTTCGCCACCAAGTTCGCCGTGAACGATGCCGCAGTGATCCTTGGCAAACCGGCCGTGTTCGCCAGCGTTTATCAGTACGAAGGCCAGTTGCAGGTCTACCTGCCGCGCGAGGACTGGCCCTGCCTGCGCTGTCTCTGGCCCGAGGCGCCGCGCGACGGACTGGTCGGCAACTGCGCGCAAGCCGGCGTGCTGGGTCCCGTTCCCGCTGCGCTCGGTGCGATGCAGGCGATGCAGGCACTGAAGATCCTGCTGGGCTTGCCCGTGGAGAGCGCCCCGGCCCTGCACGTGTTCGACCTGCTCGGCATGCACTGGCGCACTCTCAAGGCGGCGCGTAATCCGGCCTGCGATCATTCACCCCGCGACCTGCAGCCAGCAGCGATCGACCCGACCGTGCTCGAGCTCGAGTACGCCAGCATGGCGGCCGCGCGTGCTTCGGGCCTGACGCTGGTCGACATCCGCGAGCCATGGGAGCGCGCCATGGACGACCCGTCCGGGCAGATCGAATGGCACTTGCCGCTCAGCGCGATCCTGCAGGGAGCGGCCGCGCTGCCGCCAGAGGGCCGTTACCTGATCGTATGCGCGCACGGCGTGCGCAGCCTCGCGCTGGCGGAGCACCTGCGCTCGCTCGGCTATCCGGCGGTCTTCTCGCTGGCGGGTGGACTGGCTGTCGTCGCCGGCTGACGCTGAGCCCACGGCTCAGGGCCGGACCTGGCCGCTGCCCCGCACCAGGTACTTGTAGCTCGTCAGCTGTTCGACGCCGACCGGTCCGCGCGCATGGAACCGATCCGTGGAGATGCCGATCTCCGCGCCCATCCCGAACTCGGCGCCGTCCGCGAATTGCGTGGACGCATTGTGCAGCACGATCGCGCTGTCGACCCGCGCGAGGAACGTCTCTGCCGTCGCCGTGTCGTCGGTCACGATCGATTCCGTGTGATCCGAGCCGTAACGCGCGATGTGGTCGATCGCACCCTGCACGCCGTCCACGAGCTTCACGGCAATGATCGCGTCGAGGTACTCGGTGTGCCAGTCAACCTCGGTCGCGGGCACCACGCGCGAATCGACGGCACACGTTGCGACGTCGCCGCGCACCTCGCAGCCGGCATCGAGCAGTTCGCGGACCAGCGGCGCCAGGTGCGTGCGTTCGGCCGCGGCATCGACCAGCAGGGTCTCCGCGGCACCGCAGACTCCGGTGCGCCGCAGCTTGGCGTTGAGCACGATCGAGCGGGCCATTTCGAGCTTGGCCGCACGATCGACATAGACGTGGCAGATGCCTTCGAGGTGACCGATGACCGGCACCCGGGCCTCCTGCTGCACGCGCGCGACCAGGCTCTTGCCGCCGCGCGGCACGATCACGTCGATGCAGTCAGTCATGCCCCCGAGCATCAGGCCCACGGCCGCCCGGTCGATCGTGGGCACGAGCTGGACACAGGCCGCCGGCAGGCCCGCGGCACGCACGCCTTCGACCAGGCAGGCATGGATCGCGACATTCGAATGGTAACTCTCGCTGCCGCCGCGCAGGATCGCCGCATTCGCCGACTTGAGGCACAACGCCCCGGCGTCGCAGGTCACGTTCGGACGACTCTCGTAGATGATGCCGATGACGCCTAGAGGCACGCGTACGCGCTGAAAGCGCAAGCCGTTCGGGCGTAACCATTCAGCCAGCACCGTCCCGATCGGATCGGTCAGCGCGGCGATGTCCTCGACGCCGCGAGCCATGGCTTCGACACGCGCGGCATCGAGTTGCAGGCGGTCCAGGGACGCACGACCGAGTCCCGCAGCGGTCGCTGCACTCATGTCGATCTCGTTGGCCGCCAGAATTTCAGGTTGCTGCAAACGCAGGGACGCCGCGATTGCATGCAGCGCCCGGTTGCGCTGCTCGCCCGTCGAAACCGCCAGCACGCGCTGCGCCGTGACCGCGTCGCGGCCGAGCTGCTGCATCGTCTGGGCAAGCGCTTCTTCGGTGGTCACGTCAGCACGAGGTCGTCGCGGTGAATCAGTTCGTCACGGCCACGATACCCGAGAATCGCCTCGAGCTCCTGGCTGCGGCGACCGCTCGCGCGACGGGCGTCCTCGCTGGAGTAGGCACTCAAGCCGCGTGCGATTTCGGCGCCGTCCACGTCGCGCACGATCACTGCGTCGCCCCGGTCGAAGCGGCCTTCGACCTGCGTGACCCCCGCCGGCAACAGGCTCTTGCCGCCACGCAGTGCTTTCGCCGCACCCGCATCGACGTGCAGCACGCCCGCGGGTTGCAGCAGGCCCGCAATCCATTGCTTGCGCACGGTTTTCGGCGACGCCTGCGCCACGAACCAGGTGCAGCGGCCGCCGGCTTCGATGCGCTGCAGCGGGTGCGGCTCGCGACCCACGGTGATGCACATGTTGCACCCCGCAGCGACGGCAATCTTGCCCGCGAGCACTTTCGTGACCATGCCACCCGAGCCGACGTCGGAAGCCGAGCCTCCCGCCATTGCTTCGATCTCGGGGGTGATGCCGGTCACTTCGGGGATGAACTTCGCCGTCGCATCACGCGATGGATCGGAGGTGTACAGACCATCGACGTCGGAGAGCAGCACGAGGCAGTCGGCGCTCGCCATCTGGGCGACGCGCGCCGCGAGCCGGTCGTTGTCGCCGTAGCGGATCTCGGCGGTCGCCACGGTGTCGTTCTCGTTGATGACCGGGATCGCGCCGAGCTTGAGCAGCGTATTGAGCGTGCTGCGCGCATTCAGGTAACGGTGCCGCTCTTCGGTGTCGCCGAGGGTGAGCAGCATCTGTGCGACTGCGCAGTCGTGCTGTTCGAGCACTTCTTTCCACGCGTGCGCGAGACGAATCTGGCCGACGGCTGCTGCGGCCTGGCTTTCTTCGAGCTTGAGCTTGCCGGGCGCCAGCCCGAGCTGGCGCCGGCCGAGCGCGATGGCGCCGGAGGAGACGATGACCACTTCCTGCCCGCGGGCCCGCATCGCCGCGACGTCCGCGGCGAGGGTATCGAGCCACGCGCGATTGATGCGGCCCGTCGACTTCTCGACGAGCAGCGCCGATCCGATCTTGACGACGACCCGCTTGGCACGGGCGAGGCGTGCCCCGCCGCGTGCAGCCGCGGGTGCGCTCATGCGATCGCGAACTGATCGGCCGTGAGCGCCATCAGCCCGGTGGAGCCTGCCCGTGCAGCGGCCGCATGAGCATCGACGCGCGGCAGGATGCGCGAGAAGTAGTGCCGTGCAGTCACGAGTTTCGCCATGTAGAAGTCGTCGTTCGGGTCTTCGGCATGTTTCTTCGCGGCAACGCCCGCAGCCACGAGCCAGCACCAGGCGAGGCAGATATAACCCGAGACGTGCAGGTAGTCCGTCGCGGCAGCGCCGACTTCGTCCGGATTGTTTTTCGCGGCCAGGCCGAGCTCGGCGGTGAGTCTACCCCACTGTTCCAGGCGGCGGCCCAGGTCGGCGGCGAGCGGCGCGATCTCGGGCATCCCGCCGAACTTCTTGATCGACTCGACGATCCGCGCCGAGATCATCTGCTGGCTCTTGCCACCGGTGCCGAAGACCTTGCGACCGAGCAGGTCGAGCGCCTGCACTCCGTTGGTGCCTTCGTAGATGGGCGTGATGCGCGCGTCACGCATCAACTGCTCGACGCCCGTCTCGCGGATGAAGCCGTGGCCGCCATGGACCTGCACGGCGAGGCTCGTCACTTCCATCGCCGCCTCGGTCAGGAAGCCCTTCACGATCGGCGTCAGGAAGGCGATCAGGTCGTTCGAAGCGCGGCGGGCGTCCAGGTCCGGATTCAGGTGCGCACTGTCGATCTCGCGGCCGGTCAGGAAGCACAGCACGCGGCCGCCTTCGACCAGCGCTTTCTGCGTCAACAGCATGCGCCGCACGTCCGGGTGGACGATGATCGGGTCCGCCGCCTTGCCGGGCTCCTTGACACCCGTCATCGCACGACCCTGCAGGCGGTCGTTGGCATAGGAGATCGATGCCTGCCACGCGAGCTCAGACAGGCCATGGCCCTGCAACCCGACGCCGAGGCGCGCATGGTTCATCATCGTGAACATGCACGCGAGGCCTTCGTTCGGCTTGCCGAGCAGCCAGCCGATCGAGTCGTTGAAGTGCATCACGCAAGTAGGCGACGCGTGGATACCCATCTTGTGCTCGATCGAGCCGCACACGACGCCATTGCGTTCACCCGCATCGCCGTTCGCATCGGGCTTGAACTTCGGCACGACGAAGAGGCTGATACCCCGGGTGCCGGCAGGCGCATCCGGCAGTCGCGCCAGCACCAGGTGCACGATGTTCTGCGTCAGGTCGTGCTCGCCGGCGCTGATGAAGATCTTGGTGCCGGTGATCGCGTAGGAGCCGTCCGCCTGCGGCTCGGCCTTGGTCTTGAGGATGCCGAGGTCCGTGCCGCTGTGCGCTTCCGTCAGGCACATCGTGCCGGACCAGTCGCCCTTGATCATCCGGGGCAAATACGCCTGCTTGAGCGATTCGGTGCCGTGGGCCGCAATCGTCAAGGCGGCGCTCTCGGTGAGCCCCGAGTACATCCGCCAGGCCATGTTTCCCGAGACGAGCATCTCGCCAAAAGCGAGCGAGAAACCACTCGGCAGGCCCTGGCCGCCCCACGCGGGATCGGCCGTCATCGTGATCCAGCCGTCCTGGCAGTAGCGGTCGTAGGCTTCCTTGAAGCCGGGCGGGGTCTTGACCTCGCCGTTGTCGAACACCAGGCCGTGGACGTCGCCGACGCGATTGGTCGGGGCGAGCACGTCTTCCGCAAAGCGCGCGCCTTCTTCGAGGATGCCCTCGAGCAGCTCGCGGTTCAGGTCTTCCCGGCCGTAGGCGCGGTAGTTCTGCTCGAAGTCGAGCACGTCATGGACGACAAAACGGATGTCACGGAGCGGAGCGCGGTACGTGTACACGATCGAGTCCTCTGGCAAGCCCGGTTTCGCCCCGAGTGTACGTCAATTGCGGCAGTGCAGCATAGGTGTGTTCCGGTTGCCTGCCCGGTTCGGGCGACCGTATAGTTGTTCGAATTCCGATGCCGTTGTCGTGACGGCGTTGTAGCCGAGGATTTCCCCGTGAGCCGTGATTACGAACCGCAGGCAGGTCAATGGTACGAAGACCTCGATAACGAGGAGTCGTTCCAGGTGCTTTCGGTCGACCCGGACGAGGAAATCATCCGCATCCAGTGGCCGGACCGCGAGATCCGTGAAATCGACCTCGACCAGTGGAACGAAATGGACCTCGACCTCGCTGTCGCGCCGGAAGGCTGGGTCGACGACGTCGTCGAAGACGATGAAGAAGACGAGGACGACTGGGAAGACGAAGAGGAGGAAGACGACGACTGGGACGAGGACGACGACGAGGACGACGACCTCGACGAAGACGACGACGAATACCGCGATCGCGAGTGACTTCGCCTCCCCCGTCAGCGCCCGTCCCGCTTGTGGCCGTCCACGGCCGCTACCCCCACGAACTCGAACGCACCTGGCAACCGGCCGGGGCGTCAGCCGTCACGATCCGCCCGCTGCGCCCGGACGACCTCGGCCTCGAGCGTCGTTTCATCGAAAGGTTGTCGCCACAGACCCTCTATCAGCGGCTCCAGTATTTCGCGACGAGCCCCAGCGATCGCGATCTCACCCGGCTGCTCGACCTCGACTATTACGACCGTCTCGCGGTGGGCGGCGTGACGCGAGATGCCGCGGGTCAGAGCCTGGTCGGCGTGAGTCGCTACGCACGGATCCCAGGCACCCGCCGGGCCGAATGCGCGATCGTCGTGGCCGACGGCTGGCAGGGGCGCGGGCTGGGATCGGAACTGATGCGCACGCTGGGGATCGCAGCGCGCGCGCGCGACATCGACTGGCTCGAAGGATCCACCCTCGCTGAGAACGCACGCATCGCGAGCTGGGGACGACGCTTCGGCTTCTCGGTCCATACCGAACCCCACTCGGGTGGACTCGTCGTGGTCAGGATCGATCTCACCGACCTCGCCCGATCAGGCGCGTGACGGCGCGCTCCCAGCGCTGGCCGGCTTCCTCGAGCTGCGGAAGGGCGCGGCCCAGGTCACGAACGAGCCGACGTTCACGGCGCATCAGCCGCTTGTCGGCCGCCTGTCGCAATGGCAACGGCAGCTTGCTGCCGTCGAGCCACTGGATCGCGGCGGTCACGTCCCGCTGGTCACCGAGCAATTGCTGCGCTTCCCGCAGCCGGTGACGCAGGACGGTCGCAGGACGCGGCGCCAGATCCGCCACGACATCGAGCGCGTAGCGACAATTCTTGAGCCGGATCCGCAGCGCATGCAGTGCTTGCGGATTACACGGTCGCCGCGACAGCAGTTCATCGGCACGTCGCCAGGTGTGGCGAACCCTGCGCAAGACTGCGGATTCGGGCACAGCGCCCACCAGCCCAAGTTCGCGCGTGGAGACGCCCACTCGGACAGCCTGCACTTGCATTGCAACCCGCTTGCCTGCCAGGCGGCGGCGCAGTTTCTGCACGGCAACGCGACGCGCGCGCGCCAACACCTGAACGAACGGCTCGTGCTGCAACTCGGGCAGCAGGGCAATGGCGTCGAGCTCACGCACGTCGCCGCCGAGCCGCGCGACACGACCCAGCCGCCGCCGGTAGTCGACCGCGGCTTCCTCGTCGAAGAACGGCCCGAATGACTTGAGCAGCGCGCGCAGGCGCCGGCAGGCCACCCGGAACTGGTGCACGTCAGTTGCCTGGGCGCCCGGCAGGCGCTGCAGGTGGCGAGCAAGTGCCCGCTGGCCCTGCCGCAGGGACTGGCGCAACAGCGAGGAGCCGCTACGCGGAACGGACGCGCCTGAGTCCGGCACGATCGAGTACCAGCGACAGCAGCGTGCCGACGGTCTTGTGCGATTCCAGGGCGTGCCGCAGCGGCACGTCGAGGTCCAGCCGGTAAGTGTTGCGCCGGCCCGCACGCTCGCGGACGATCACACCGGCTTCCTCGAGGTCGTTCACGATCTGCTGCACCGCGCGTTCCGTGATGCCGACGCTGAGCGCGACGTCCCGCAGCCGCACGTCCGGGTCCCGTGCCAGGCAGACCAGGACGTGCGCGTGGTTGCTAAGGAAAGTCCAGTGCCGGGAAGGGCTTGCGATCATCGGGGGACCTTGTGGCGGACGCTGTGGAACCTCGCGGGACAGGAGTTGTCCGAACCCAAGTTCCGGTTTTGTGCTTCCTGTTATTATGCGCCCGCGCCGGGACTCCCGGTCATGCGAGGGCCATGCCCGGGTGTGGCGGGGATTGAAACCCGCAAGATCACCCCAAGCGAATGGACGTCATGCGATTGCCCGCTGGAGACACGCCAAGATGAAACGGATTCTGTTGTTCCTCGCCACCAACCTCGCGATCATGCTGCTGCTGGGCATCGTGCTGAACCTGCTCGGCATCAATTCGATCCTCGACGCGCAGGGCTCCGACCTCGACCTCGGCAAGCTGCTGGTCTTGTCGGCCGTGGTCGGATTCACGGGCTCGCTCTTCTCGCTCGCGATCTCCAAGTGGTCGGCCAAGCGCATGATGGGCGTGCGGGTGATCTCGCAACCCGCCAACGCCACCGAAAGCTGGCTGGTCGGCGCCGTGCAGCGCCAGGCACAGGCCGCCGGCATCGGCATGCCGGAGGTGGGGGTGTTCGATTCGCCGGAGCCGAACGCGTTCGCGACGGGCGCGCGCCGTGATGCCGCGCTGGTCGCGGTGAGCACGGGCCTGCTGCAAAGCATGTCCCAGCAGGAAGCCGAGGCCGTGCTCGCACACGAGGTGAGTCACGTCGCCAACGGCGACATGGTCACGCTGACACTGATCCAGGGCGTGGTGAACACGTTCGTGTTCTTCCTCTCGCGCGTCATCGGCCACTTCGTGGACCGCGTGATCTTCAAGACGGAAGAAGGCCACGGCCCGGCGTTCCTGGTCACCTCGATCATTGCGCAGCTCGTGCTCGGCCTGTTCGCGATGATGATCGTCATGTGGTTCTCGCGGCAGCGCGAGTTCCGCGCGGACGCGGGTGGCGCCCACCTGGCCGGGCGCCAGGCCATGATCGGCGCGCTCGAGCGGCTGCAGCAGCGTCACGCGGGCCCGCTGCCCGAGAAGATGGCTGCCTTCGGCATCTCGGGCGGCCAGAAGACGGGTGGTTTCAAGCGACTGTTCATGTCGCACCCGCCACTCGAAGAGCGGATCGCGGCGCTGCGCAACTCGGTCGGTTAACCCGACCCCGGCTGCAACGAAGGCCGCGCTCCTCACGGGGCGCGGCTTTTTCATTGGCGATCGCGCCTGGTGCACCATGTGCACACTCGGCGCATCCCAATCGCCTTGCGCGACGAACCTGCTCGCGATCGATTCAGTGACCACTTTCGGGGCCTGCAACAGACAGCATGAGCGGCACGACCACTCTGGTTTGGTTCCGGCGCGACCTGCGCCTGGCGGACAATCCGGCACTGGCCGCCGCCGTGGCGGACAGCGACCGCGTGGTCGCGGTGTACGTGCATGCACCGGAAGAAGAATCTCCGTGGTCGCCGGGTGCCGCGTCGCGCTGGTGGTTGCACCACAGCCTGGCGGCCCTCGATGCAGCCCTGCGCAGGAAAGGCGCTGCGCTCACCCTGCGCCGGGGTCCCGCGCTGTCCGCACTGAGCGAATTGGCGCGTGCGGTGGGCGCCACGAAGATTGTATGGAATCGTTTATACGATCCCGCCACCGTCGCGCGTGACACGGCGGTCAAGTCCGGCCTGCGCGACCTCGGCTTCGAGTGCGAGAGTCACCACGGGAACCTGCTGCACGAGCCGTGGGAAATCCGCACCGGACAGGGCGGACCGTACCGCGTTTTCACGCCGTTCTGGCGCGCGTGCCAGATGCGGCTCGATGTCCAGCCGGCGCCATTGCCCGCGCCCCGGCGCCTGCGCGGGCCGTCGCAGCCAATCGCCGGCCTGGCGCTGAGCGAACTCGACCTGTTGCCGAAGATTCCGTGGGACGCGGCGTTCTCGCGGCACTGGACGCCCGGCGAAGATGGCGCGCATCGACGGCTCGAGGAATTCTGCGGCGAGTGGATCGGCCGCTACGACGAAGGCCGCAATCGCCCGGACCTGCCCGGCAGTTCACGGTTGTCACCGCACCTGCATCTTGGCGAGATCGGTCCACGGCAGTGCCTGGTCGCGGCGCGCAATGCCGTCGTCGATCAGCCGCAGGCCGCGACCTCCGCCGACAGTTTCATCCGCGAGATCGGCTGGCGCGAGTTTGCCTATCACCTGCTGCATCACTTTCCGCACACGCCGGAACATCCCCTCGACGAACGCTTCGAACGTTTCCCGTGGACCGGGAGTCCCGCCCTGTTGCGCGCCTGGCAGCAGGGCCGCACCGGCTTCCCGATCGTCGACGCCGGCCTGCGTGAATTGTGGACGACCGGCTTCATGCACAACCGCGTCCGCATGATCGTCGCCTCGCTGCTGACCAAGAACCTGCGGCAGCCGTGGCTCGCCGGCGCGCGCTGGTTCTGGGACACGCTGGTGGATGCCGACCTGGCCGCCAACACGCTCGGGTGGCAATGGACAGCGGGCTGCGGCGCCGACGCGGCCCCGTTCTTCCGCATCTTCAACCCGGTGCTGCAGGCCGAGCGGTATGACCCGGCGCGCGTGTACCTCCGTCGCTGGCTGCCCGAACTGGCGCAGTTGCCGGACAAGTGGATCCACCGGCCCTGGCAGGCCCCTGCCGATGTGCTGGCACAGGCCCAGGTGGTCCTTGGGCAGACGTACCCGCGCCCCATCGTGGAGCTTCCCGCGAGCCGGGATGCCGCCCTGGCGGCCTATGCCACCCTGCGGGAGCCGGTCGCGATCACGCGCGCCTGAATCCGCAACCCCCGGGCGGCCGAAACGTCGGCCATGCCCCGTCTGCTGTCCTTCCTCCATTCCATGGCACTGGTGCTCGCGGCCGCAACCGCGTTGCTGGTGCAGGATGCGCACGCGTCGAATCTGCCCGACGCCGTGCTCAGGGGCGACTACGACCTGCAGCGCGTGGGCAATGGCGAACTCAGCTGGCTGGGTCGCCCGATCTACCAGGCGAGCCTGTGGACGTCGGCAGGCCGGTTCACCGGCTTCGAGTCCGGCGAGCCGGTCGCGTTGAGCCTGTCCTACCAGCGAAAATTCTCGCGGGACGAGTTGCTGCGGATTACCTCGACCGCGTGGCGGCTGCTGGGATCCGCGACACCACCACAGCGCGATCTCTGGCTCGCCTCGCTAGGCAGCTTCTGGTCCGACGTCGAGCTGGGCGACAACGTCACCACCGTGGTGGTCCCAGGCAAGGCGACGCGCTTTTATGATCATCGCGGCTTCATGGGCCAGATCGATGACCCGGCCTTTGGTCCGGCGTTCCTGTCGATCTGGCTCGATTCGCGCAGCGTGGTCGGCGACCTGCGCGTACAACTGCTCGGCCTCGAACGCACCGCTGCCCGCCAGTGAGCGACTGCGGCATGACCGATACCCACGACGGCGGCCGCCTGCAGAAGCTGCGGCAATGGTTCGATGCCGGTGCGCCCGATCCGGACGCGCCGCTCGTCACGGATGGCGCTGACGGCGTCGACTGGGGTCGCATCGTGCCCTTCGCCCTGATGCACCTCGGGTGCCTCCTCGCGTTCTACGTCGGCGTAAGCGCAACGGCCATTGCCGCGTGCGTGGCACTGTACCTGGTGCGCATGTTCGCGATCACCGGGTTCTACCACCGCTATTTCTCGCACCGTTCGTTCAAGACCTCGCGTGCGGCACAGTTTGCCTTCGCGGTGCTCGGCGCGTCCGCAGCGCAGCGTGGCCCGATCTGGTGGGCGGCGCATCATCGTCATCACCACGCGTTCTCGGACAAGCCGCAGGACACGCATTCACCCGCGCAGGACGGCCTCGTCTGGGCGCACATGGGCTGGTTCCTGTCGAAGCGCCACTTCCACCCGGACCGGCGGCGCGTGCGCGACCTGCTGCAATTCCCCGAACTGCGCTGGCTCGATCGCTTCGACATCCTGGTGCCGTTCGCGCTGGCGCTCGCCCTGCTGTTGAGCGGCTTGGCGCTGGAGCGCTACGCGCCGGCGCTAGGCGCGACGGGCGGGCAGCTGCTGGTGTGGGGCTTCTTCATCTCGACCGTGCTCTGCTACCACGGCACCTACACGATCAACTCGCTCTGTCACGGCTGGGGCTCGCGTCGCTACCCGACGAAAGACGACAGCCGCAACAACGCGTTCCTCGCACTGATTACGCTGGGCGAAGGCTGGCACAACAATCACCACCACTACCCGAGTGCGGTACGCCAGGGCTTCTACTGGTGGGAGCTCGACATCACCTTCTACCTGCTGCGAGGACTCGCGGCGATCGGCGTGATCTGGGACCTGAACACCGTGCCCGCACGCATCCGCGACGTGCGTGAGGCAACACCCGCATGAGAGTCGCCGTCGTCGGGGCGGGTGTCGCCGGACTGTATGCGGCATGGCGGCTCTCCGCCACGCACGAGGTGACGCTGTACGAGGCCGCGGACTACGCGGGCGGACACACCCACACCGTCGACGTCGAGTACGGCGGGCGCCACTGGTCCATCGACACCGGCTTCATCGTCTTCAATGACTGGACCTACCCGAACTTCATCGCGATGCTGGGCGAACTGGGCGTGGCGTGGCAACCGTCGAACATGAGCTTCAGCCTGCGTTGCGAACGCACGGGTCTCGAGTACAACGGCACGTCGGTCAATTCGCTGTTCGCCCAGCGCCGCAACCTGCTGCGCCCGTCGTTCCTGCGCATGATCGCCGACATCCTGCGGTTCAACGCACGCGCCACGGAGTGGCTGGCCACACCGGACTCACGCGACGTCACGCTCGGCGAGTTCATCGCGACGGGTGGTTACTCGCGGCAGTTCGTCGAGCATTACATCGTGCCGATGGGCCGGGCGATCTGGACCGCCGAAGGCTCTGCCATGCTGGGCTTTCCGGCGCGCTTCTTCATCGGGTTCTTCGATCGCCACGGCTTTCTCAACATCGATGACCGGCCCGTCTGGCAGACCGTACGTGGTGGCTCGCGCGAGTACGTGCGAGCGCTGCTTGCGGCTGCCAAGGCGCGCGTGCGTCTCTCGACACCGATCGCCTCTATCCGCAGGCTCCCCACGCACGTGCTGCTGCGGACACGCGCAGGGGATGTCGAAGCGTTCGACCACGTGTTCCTGGCGTGCCACTCCGACCAGGCCCTGGCGTTGCTGGACGCGCCGACGCCCGCAGAGCGGAGCACGCTCGGTGCGATGCCCTATGCTGCAAACGAGGCGATCCTGCACACTGACGCCCGCCTGCTGCCGCGCCGAAAATTGGCGCAGGCCGCGTGGAACTACCACCTGCTGCGCGATCCGCAGGAACCCGTTGCGCTCACCTACGACATGAACGTGCTGCAGGGCCTGCGGGATGCCCCGACACGATTCCTCGTCACGCTTAATCACCGCGATGCGATCGATCCCGGCTGTGTGCTGCAGTCGTTCCAGTACGCACACCCGGTCTACACGCCGACCGGCGTGGCCGCGCAGGCGCGGCATCGCGAACTGAACGGCGTGCAACGCACCTATTTCTGTGGTGCGTACTGGCGTTCAGGTTTCCACGAGGACGGCGTCGTCAGCGCGCAGACTGCGCTGGCACATTTTGACGAGGACCTGGCGAGTGCACAGCTGCCTCTACCACGGTTCGGTTAGGCACCGCCGGCACGAGCCGGTGGGACACGCGTTCCGTTACCGGCTCGCGTTGCTGTACCTCGATCTCGCCGAGACGGAAACTGTTTTCCGAGGGCGCTGGTTCTGGTCTGCCGGCAAGCGCCGGGGGCTCGCCCACTGGCACCGTTCTGACCACTACGGCGATCCGGATCGTGACCTTGGCGAGTGCATACGCAAACTGGTGCGGGAGCGCGCCGGCATCGCAGCCGACGGGCCGGTGCGCTTGCTGACGCACCCACGCCACTTCGGCTACGGCTTCAATCCCGTCAACTTCTACTACTGCTTCGATGCCGCCGACCGCCACCTGCTCGCCGTCGTGGCGGAAATCAACAACACCCCCTGGGGTGAGCGCCACTGCTACGTACTGCCACAGTCGGCCAACCGGGGCACCGCGGACCGGCTGCACTTCGAGTTCGACAAGGATTTCCACGTGTCGCCGTTCATGCCCATGGACCTGCAATACGACTGGCGCTTCACCCGACCGGACGAATCGCTCGCCGTGCACATGGAAAACCGCCGTGACGGCCGCAGGGTGTTCGACGCGACCCTCTCGCTGCGCAGGCAGCCGATCACAGGCACGTCACTCGCCGCTTCGCTGGCGCGGTATCCGCTGGTGACGTTCAAGGTGACGGCAGCAATCTACTGGCACGCGCTGCGGCTCTGGCTCAAGCGCACGCCGCTTTTCACGCACCCCGACCAGACCGGCGCCGGGCATCGCCAGCGTGACGGTCGCATCGACCCACTCGAGACCACGCCATGAACAAGACCAGCGAAGCGATCGCGTCCATCGTCCCGACCGTCGACGCCTTGCCGGTGCCCGCCGCTGCCCGTGCCGAAGGCGCTTGGCTGCAACGACTCGGCAAGCGCCTGTTCCTGGATGCACTGGCCAGGATCCAGCACGGCGAACTGACGGTCGTCGTGCCTGGGACGGGTGAACGCCACGTCTTCGGCAAGCGCACGGCCACGTGCGATCTTCACGCCGCGCTCGAAGTACTGCATCCGCAGACGTTCGCGGACGCGGCGTTCGGCGGCACCGTCGGCGGTGGCGAGGCCTACATCCGCGGACTGTGGCGCACGGACGACCTGACCGCCCTGGTGCGGATGTTCGTGGCCAACCGCGAGGCGATGGAGTCCTTCGAAGGCCCGGCCGGCTGGGTAGCCGATCCCGTGCGGCGCGTGCTGCACTGGTTCAACCGCAACAGCGTCGACGGCAGCCGCCGCAATATCGCCGCCCATTACGATCTCGGCAACGACCTGTTCGCGCTGTTCCTCGACCAGACGATGATGTACTCGTGCGCCGTGTTCGAGCGCGAGGACGCCAGCCTGCACGAGGCGCAACTGGCCAAGCTCGATCGCATCTGTCGCCGGCTCCGGTTGTCGCCGAGCGACCACCTCGTCGAGATCGGCACCGGCTGGGGCGGCCTGGCGCTGCACGCGGCGCAGAAGTATGGGTGCAAGGTCACCACGACGACCATCTCGCGCGAGCAGCACGACTGGGCACAGCAGAAGTTTGCGGCGGCCGGCCTGCTGCAGAGCGGTCAGGTGACGCTGCTGCTCGAGGACTACCGCAACCTCACGGGCACCTACGACAAGCTCGTTTCGGTCGAAATGATCGAGGCGGTCGGCGCGCAGTACCTGGATACGTACACGGCCAAGTGCGCCTCGCTGCTCAAGCCCGACGGCGCCATGCTGCTGCAGGCGATCACGATCCAGGACCAGGTCTACGAGCAGGCGCTGCAGTCCGTCGATTTCATCCAGCGCTTCATCTTCCCCGGCAGTTTCATTCCTTCGGTCACGGCGATTGCGAACTCGCTGCGTCGAGCCACGGACATGAAGGTGTACCACCTCGAAGACATCGGGCCGCATTACGCCACGACGCTGCGGAAGTGGCGTGAGAATTTCCTCGCGCGGCTGCCGCAGGTGCGCCAGCTCGGCTATCCAGACAGTTTCGTCCGCATGTGGGAGTTCTACCTCTGTTACTGCGAGGGCGGATTCCTCGAGCGCCAGATCGGCGACGTGCAGATGCTGCTGACGAAGCCGCGGTGCCGCCTGCCCGCACCCGCCTGATCGCGCAAGCCGCTGCAGCAGCGACAGCGCAGCGGTGGCGCGGACGGCCCCGCAGGTCGATCCCGGAGGTCGAACCCCCGACAGTGCATCGGGACCGTCGAGCTCAATTCGAGGCGCAGGTCGGTGATCGCGCGATCGATCGACGCGGCACAGTTTGGTTCGGCAGCTCGGTTGTCAGGCCTGCGGTCACAACCGGGACAGCTCCGTAGGTCCCCGATCAGCTGTCTGGCGCAATTGAAAGTGAGCACCAACTCTTCGAGACCGCTGGACGGCAATGTCGCCAGGTCGGGACACGCCCTCCCGGACTGATCCGCGAGGCCGTCCGCGCCATGGACGGCGCGGCCGGAGCCCCCATGGATGGGTTAACGGCGTCCTCGCGGATCAGTCCGGGAGGGCGTGTCCCTGGCACCTTCCGTCTCGAAATCAAGATTCCGGTGCAAAGACAAAGCGCGATAGATTGATTCGCACGGATTTCACCTACTGGCTAGACGGGGGCGCTACCGCGACAATCCGGAACCAGTCCACGTTGCCGGAGTCCGTCATGACCCAAGCCGCCATCCTCGAAGGCCTGAGCAAATCCAAGCTGGCTAGCGAGATGACCGAAGACCAGCGCAAGACCCTTGCTGCGGTCATGACTTTGCGCGATTTCGCCGCGGGCGACTTGCTGGTCCGCGAAGGCGACAGCGACGATCACCTCTATGTCGTGGCGGCCGGTGGCGTGGCCGTGGTCAAGGCGGCCGGCACCGACAACGAAGTCACCCTCAACGTGCTCAAGCCCGGCGACGTGGTCGGCGAGCTGTCGTTCCTCGACGGGGCGACGCGTTACGCCTCCCTGGTGGCGCTCGACGGCACGCGCGTGCTCGGCCTGAGCCGCGGCGACCTCGAAAGCCTGCTCGACAACCACCCCCACGTGGTCTACCGCGTCATGCGCGCCATCGTTCGCGTCGTGCACGAGTTGCAACGTCGGCTCTCGATGCAGACCGCTGAGCTCACGAACTACCTCTACAAGACTCACGGCCGGTATTGAACCGTCCGTCGAATGCCGGCCATGCGATCGGCCCGTCGCGCACCAACGAGCCTCGCACCAGATTGGGTCATCGCAGTCGCCGCACGCCTTTCCCTGCACCACCTGGGCGCAGGAAAGGGCTGATCGTCGCTGTTTCAGGCTTGGCACGATTCTCGCTAGAGCGAACCGAACTCCCTGCCGACGCTCCATGGAACCTGCCGCCACCGCCACCGTGCCTTATGACGAGATGTACACCGCCGACGGGCAGGTGCGCGCCCCCTATTCCGTCTATTCCGACTGGCTGATCCGCGAACCCGAGGACGCGCTGCGACAGAAGCGCGCTGAGGCCGACAGCCTCTTTCACCGCGTCGGGATCACGTTTGCCGTCTACGGCGAGCAGGACGGCAACGAGCGGCTGATTCCGTTCGACATCGTGCCGCGCATCCTCTCGGCCGAGGAGTGGCGCAAGCTCGCGGCCGGTCTGCGCCAGCGCGTGCAGGCGCTCAACGCGTTCATCGCGGACATCTACCACGGCCAGGACATCCTGCGCGCCGGCGTCCTGAGCCCGGAGCAGATCTTCTGCAACGACCAGTACCGCCCCGAGATGCAGGGGCTGGACGTTCCCGGCGGCATCTACGCCCACATCGCCGGCATCGACGTCGTACGTGCAGGCGAGGGCGAGTTCTACGTCCTGGAAGACAACCTGCGGGTGCCATCGGGCGTGTCGTACATGCTCGAAGACCGCAAGATGATGATGCGGCTCTTTCCCGAACTGTTCGCCCTCAATCGCGTCGCGCCCGTCGAGCACTATCCGGACCGGTTGCTGGAGAACCTGGCGAGCGTCGCGCCCGCGGGTGTCGCGGCGCCGGTGGTGGTCGTGCTGACCCCGGGTGCGCACAACAGCGCCTACTTCGAACATGCGTTCCTCGCGCAGCAGATGGGCATCGAACTCGTCGAAGGCCAGGACCTGTTCGTGCGCGGCGGCTTCGTCTACATGCGGACCACGCAGGGCCCGCAGCGTGTCGACGTCATCTATCGCCGCATCGACGACGACTTCCTCGACCCGCTCGTCTTCCGCTCCGACTCGGCCCTGGGCGTACCCGGCCTGATGTCCGCGTATCGGGCCGGCCGCGTGACCATCGCCAACGCCATCGGCACCGGCATTGCGGACGACAAGTCGATCTACCCTTGCGTGCCGGACATGGTGCGGTTCTACCTCGGCGAGGAGCCGCTGCTGTCGAACGTGCCGACTCGCATCCTGCGCAAGCCAGACGACCTTGCCTACACACTCGCGCACCTCGATGAACTGGTGGTGAAGGAAGTGCACGGCGCCGGCGGCTACGGGATGCTGGTCGGACCCACCGCTTCGCAAGCGGAGCGCGAGGATTTCCGCCTGCGCATTCTCGCGGCACCTGAGAAATACATCGCGCAGCCGACGCTGGCGCTGTCAACCTGCCCGACGTTCGTCGAACAAGGCGTCGCGCCGCGCCACATCGACCTGCGGCCGTTCGTGCTGTCGGGCAAGGAGATCACGATCGTTCCTGGCGGACTGACGCGCGTCGCGTTGCGGGCCGGTTCGCTGGTCGTGAACTCGTCGCAGGGCGGCGGCACCAAAGACACCTGGGTGCTGGAGGGCTGACCGCGTGCTGAGCCGCACCGCCGATCACGTCTTCTGGCTCGGTCGCTACGCTGAGCGCGCGGAGAATCTCGCGCGCACGCTCGACGTGCAGTACCGGCTGTCGCTGCTGCCGCGCAAGAGCACCAGCGAAGGCGTCGGCTGGGGCTTGACGCTTTCGACGCTGAATTTCGCCGACGAGTACGCCGCACGCTTCGGCGAAGACTACGAGGCGCATCGCGTCATCGACTTCCTGGCGTTCGACCGCGAGAATCCTTCGAGCATCCTGAACTGCCTGCGCGCCGCGCGCGAGAACGCCCGGGCCGTGCGCGGCTCGATCTCGAGCGAGATGTGGGAAACCTTCAACGCCACGTGGCTCGAGGCCCGCAGCAATGCGCCGAACCGGTTTTCGGCCCGTAACGTCGCCGAGTTCATCGAGTGGGTCAAATACCGCGCGCATCTCGCCCGCGGCGTCGTGCTCGGCTCGATGCTGCGCGACGAGGGCTACCATTTCATGCAGATGGGCACGTTCCTCGAACGCGCCGACGGCGTTGCGCGCCTGCTGCGCATCCGGCTTGCCTGCGAGGCGACGGACAACGAGGGTGAGCCGGTCACGCACGACTACCTGCCATGGACCGTGCTGCTGCGGGCGCTGTCGGCCTACGAAATTTTTCGTCGTGTCTCGCGCGACCGGGTCACGCCGATGCACGTCGTCGAGTTCGCGGCATTCCGGCCCGACGTGCCGCGATCACTCCTCCGCTCCGCCGAACTCGTGTTCGACAACCTGGCCGCGGTCGCCAACACACAGTCGGGGGAAACGCAGCGTCGCGCCGGCGTGCTGCATTCGATGCTGCGCTTCGGGACACTCGACATGCTCGGTGCCGGCGGTGCAGAAACCCTGCTGCAGGACGTGACCGCGCGCGTTTGGGACCTGAACGAGCGCATCGGCCGCGATTTCCTCGGCCACGTCGTTCCCACCTGACGGCCGCCACACGGGGCACACCATGCAGCTGCACATCCGTCACGAGACCTGCTACGTCTACGAAGAGACCGTGAGCTACAGCATCCAGTCGCTGAAGCTCACGCCGCGGGCCGAGCGTGGGCAGCGTGTGCTGTCCTGGCGCATCACGTTGCCGGGCGAACGGCTCGAGCAGATCGACCCCTACGGCAACGTCACGCACGTCGTGACGATGGAAGCGCCGCACAATGAAATGCGGATTGTCGTCGAGGGCATCGCCGACATTGCGCCCGACGACGCAGGCAATCGCACGATGCCGCCGATGGACGGTGAACTGTCGCATCTCGCATTCCTCGCACCGACGGCGCTGACGCGGGCCAACAGCAGCCTGCGCGACATCGCCGAACGCCACCTGGGGCGTCATCCGCCGTCACGGGCCACGCTGCTCGACCTCGTTGCCGGCGTACGCGAAGCCGTCGCGTACGAGCCCGGAGTGACGGACGTCAGCCATTCCGCAGCCGAAGTGCTCGACCTCGGCTTCGGTGTCTGCCAGGACCAGGCCCATGTGTACGTGGCGTGTTGCCGGGCTGCGGGCATTCCAGCCCGCTACGTCAGCGGCTACTTCTACACCGGCGAGACCGGCGAAGTCGCAAGCCACGCCTGGGTGGACGCCTGGATCGGTGGTGACGACGGCTGGCTGAGCCTCGACGTCACGCACGGCGAGGCGGCAGGCGCTGCGCATTGCCGGCTCGCGGTCGGACGCGACTATCTCGACGCCGCACCCGTGCGCGGCGTGCGCCGCGGCGGCGGCCGCGAACAACTGAGCGTCGCCGTCAAACTGGCCGCTTTTGGCGGAGCGGCACCTTCGCTGGCCGGGTCACATCAGCAACAGTGAGAGCCTGCCGCCGGGTTCGCGCTTTGCAGCGGCATCGTTGCGGGCCTACCATTCGTATCCTCACCGCACCACCGGATCCCTCATGACGTATTGCGTAGCGATGCTGCTGGATGCGGGCCTCGTGTTCCTGTCGGACTCGCGCACCAACGCCGGCGTCGACCAGATCAACACGTTTCGCAAGACCACCGTGTTCGAGCGCGCGGGCGACCGCGTGATCGTGCTGATGTCGGCCGGCAACCTCGCCATCACGCAGGGCGCGCTCAACCTGCTCGCGGAACGCATAAGCGCGCAGGGCGAGTCCAGCCTGCTGCTGTGCCCGAACCTGTTCGAGGCGGCACGGTGCGTCGGCAGCGCCCTGCGTGAAATGCACCAGCGCGATGCGGAGGCGCTGCGACTGCAAGGCATCGAATTCAACGCGTCTTTCATCCTCGGCGGCCAGATCAAGGGTGAGACCCCGCGCCTTTTCCACATCTACGCCGCCGGCAACTTCGTCGAAGCCACGCCCGACACGTCGTATTTCCAGATCGGCGAGTCGAAGTACGGCAAGCCCATCATCGACCGGGTGATCCGCCGCAGCATGCCGCTGAGCGAAGCGGCGAAATGCGCGCTGATCTCGATGGACTCGACGATCCGCTCGAACCTGTCGGTGGGCCTGCCGCTCGACCTGGTCATCGTCCGGCGCGACGAGTGCCGCATCAGCAGCCACGTCGACATCGATTCGACCAACGAGTACTTCCACCGCATCCGCGAACGCTGGGGCGAGGCCCTGCGCGAAATCTTCAGCGAATTGCCGAATCCGGACTGGCTGATGTCGTCGCCGCCGGAGCCGGGACGGCTGGCTCCGCCTCCGTCACGGCTGCCGAGCCGCGTTAAGTGAAAAGTTCCCGCTACCCGCATCGGTAGAAGAACGGAGCGAGACGGCCGGCCGTCCCGCTAGAATTCGCGCTCCTCCGGAACCACAGGTTGGCACTGAATGTCCGCGATCCGACTGGTCTGGCTGCTGGTGCTGTTGTGCATTTCGGGTCTCGCCGGCGCCGCGACGGGTGATCCGAAGTCCGACGACTTCTGGTACGGCACTGCCCAGGACGGCACACCCACCGTCCGCCTCTACTACTTCTACTCGCCAACCTGCCCGCATTGCCAGGCAGCGAAGCCGTTCATCGCCGAACTCGAAGCGAAATACGCATGGCTCAAGGTCGAGCGTTACGTGGTCAAGGACAATCGCGCCAACGCGCAATTTTACTTCGACACGGCACAGTCACTCGGCGTCGAGGCACTCTCAGTGCCCGGATTCGTGTTCTGTCGCCAGGTCGTGATCGGCTACGACTCCGCGGCGACCACAGGCAAGCAACTCGAGGACGCCCTCACCGCCTGTCATGAACGGCGGGTCGCGAATCCGGGAGCGTCCGATCCGGTGACCGGCGCAGCTGCAGGAGCGACGGGCGCCACCACACAGTTCTCGGCCGCAGAGGAAAAAGCCGGCACGACCATCAACCTGCCGTTCCTCGGCCCGGTGGATGCGCAAGCCTTCTCGCTGCCGATCCTGACGCTCGTGCTCGCGGGCATGGATGCGTTCAATCCCTGCGCGTTCTTCGTCCTGCTGTTCCTGCTGAGCCTGCTCGTGCACGCGAAGAGCCGCACGCGCATGGCGATCGTCGGTGGCACCTTCGTGCTGTTCTCGGGCGTCGTCTACTTCGTCTTCATGGCGGCGTGGCTCAATGTCTTCCTGATCGCCGGCGAACTGCGCGTGATCACGTTCGTGGCGGGCCTGCTCGCGCTGACCGTCGCGACGCTCAACATCAAGGATTACTTCTGGTTCAAGGCCGGACCGAGCCTGTCGATCCCCGATGCCGCCAAGCCCGGCCTGTTCAAGCGCATGCGCGAGGTGGTTGCGTCGGGCAGCATGGGCCCGATGCTGGTCAGCACCGTGTTGCTCGCGATCGTCGCCAACTCGTACGAACTGCTGTGCACCGCCGGCTTCCCGATGGTGTACACGCGCGCACTGACGCTCGCGGACCTCGAGTCGTGGCAGTACTATGCCTGGCTTGCAGCCTACAACGTGATCTACGTGCTGCCGCTGCTCGCGATCGTGACGGTATTCACCCTGACCATGGGCGCACGCAAGTTGAGCGAATCCGAAGGCCGCCTGCTCAAGCTGATCTCCGGCTTCATGATGCTGGGGTTCGGCCTCGTGCTGTTGCTTGCGCCCAACCTGCTGACCAACGCGCTCGCCTCGATCTTCGTGCTGGCTGCCGCCGTCGGCGCCTCCCTGGTCGTGGCCCGAGTGGCTGCGCCGCGTCCGGCCTGAGCGTCGCGGGTCCGGATGCAGGCAGCCGCACTCGCCGCGCAGGCTGACGCGCTCCAGCGCATCCGCGGCCTGCTGGGCACAGCGGGCTGCGTCGACTCACCCGACCGAACCGCACGGTTCCTGACCGATTTCCGAGGGCTGTACCGCGGCGCGACGCCATTCGTGGCCTGTCCAGCCTCGACTGCCGAAGTCGCACAGGTGCTCACGCTGTGTCACGAGGCGCGTATCGCCGTCGTACCCCAGGGGGGCAACACCAGTTATTGCGGCGGAGCCACGCCGAGCGCCCGCGGCGACCAGCTCGTGCTGTCGCTGCACCGGCTGAACCGCATCCGCGCGGTCGACTCCGCCAACTTCTCGCTCGTCGCGGAAGCGGGTTGCGTGCTGCTCGCGGTGCAGGCCGCCGCGCAGTCCGTCGACCGGCTGTTTCCGTTGTCGTTGGGGTCGGAAGCCAGTTGCCAGATCGGCGGCAACCTTTCGACCAACGCCGGAGGTCTCGCGGCGGTGCGCTACGGCGTGGCCCGTGATCTGGTGCTGGGCCTCGAGGTCGTGCTGGCCGATGGACGCGTGATCGACGGCTTGTCGAGCCTGCGCAAGGACAATACCGGGTACGACCTGCGTGACCTGTTCATCGGCGCCGAAGGGACGCTGGGAATCATCACCGCGGCGAGCCTGAAGCTGTTCCCACGGCCCCGCTCGACCGAAACCGCATTCGTTGCGGTGCCCGGCATGCAGGCCGCCGTCGACCTGCTTGCGCACTTGCGCGAAGCGACCGGCGACTGCGTCACGACGTTCGAATACCTGCCGCGCATCGCGGTCGAATTCACGGTGCGTCACATTCCGGGCGTGACCGACCCGCTGGGCTCGCCATACCCAGCCTACGTGCTGTGCGAAGTGTCGACGGCACGTCACGATCCGCAACTGCGCGGCCTGCTCGAGGACGCGCTCGGTGCGGCGCTGGCGCGCGGCGACGTGCTCGAAGCCACGTTCGCCGAATCGCTGGCCCAGCGTGGAGCACTCTGGCGCCTGCGCGAGTCGGTGCCGGAAGCGCAGCGTCACGAGGGCGCCAGCATCAAGCACGACGTGTCGGTACCGGTCGCCGCGCTACCCGCGTTCCTGGACAGGGCGAGCGCAGCGGTCGCTCGGGTGGCGCCCACCGCTCGTCTGGTTGCCTACGGGCACGTCGGCGACGGCAATCTGCACTTCAACCTGAGCGAGCCCGTCGGCGGCACGGATCGCGAGGGATTCCTGGCACTGCAGGACGCCCTCGGTCACGCAGTGCATGCCTGCGTGCAGGAGTTCAGGGGCTCGATCAGCGCGGAGCACGGCATCGGCCAGCTCAAGCGCGACACACTTGCGCGCTACAAAGACCCGGTCGCGCTCGCGACCATGCGCTCGATCAAGCAGGCCCTCGATCCGCGCGGGATCATGAACCCGGGCAAGGTCCTGCCGGACTAGCGAAAATACTCCCTGAACCACGGCCGGCCCGGTGGCGCTTGTGACCGACCGGCATTCGTGGCTACAGTGCCGGGAAAACGCAGGTGCACACGTGGGGAACATCCTGAAGTCCAAGCTTTTCTGGGCCGCCGCCGTAATGCTGGTGCTGACGGGTCTCTATGCCCTCCTCGGCTTCTATGCGGCGCCCCGCATCGTACGCAGCCAGGCGATCGACTTCGTCCGCGAGAAGTACGGGCGCGAGCTGGCCCTCGGCGAAATCCGGATTGATCCGTTCAAGCTGCAGGCCGAAATCAAGGACCTGTCGCTGCCCGACACGGATGGCAAGCCGATGCTGGCATTCCGGCGCTTCTTCGTCGATTTCGAGCTGTCGTCGCTGTGGCAGCGTGCGTACGTCTTCAAGGACGTGCAGCTCGAGGCGCCGCTGGCACGTGCCGTGATCCGCCCGGACGGTTCGGTCAACCTGGCGGATCTCGCGTTGCCGGACGAAGAGGACAAGGACGAGCCGCTGCCGGCCATCTGGATCCAGCAGTTCGTATTGGGTGACGGCACCGTGCAGTTCGCCGACCTGGCGCGGCGCGCGCCGCTCGAGCGGCAGTTCACACCGGTCAACTTCAAGCTCGAAAACTTCAAGACCACGCCGGAAGGCGGCGCGTTCGGGCTCACGGCGAAGACCCAGAATGCCGAGCTGTTGGAATGGCACGGCACGTTCGCGCTCGCACCGCTGGTCTCATCCTCGGGCGACTTCGCGATCACCCACCTGAACGTTCCCGGCGTGCTCGAGGTCGCCGGGGTCGAACTGCCTTTCACCATTCCGCAGGGCGAGATGAACCTGCGCGGCTCGTACCGTGCGGTGCTCGGCGACTCCACGCAACTCGACGTGCATCTGCCGCAGATGCAGGTCAATGGCCTGACGCTGCGAGCGCGGGGCCTCGAGCAGGATTACGTCACGGTGCCCACGGTCGTCATCAGCGAAACGAAGATCGTGATGCCGGCCAATACCGTGTCGCTGGGCGCGATCGCGGCTGAGGGCGTCAAGGCCGACGTCTGGACGATGCCCGACGGTACTTTGAACATCGATCAGTTGTTCGCCGGGGCGCCGCCGGCAACTGTTACGACGAATTCGACCGAACCCGCGCAGCCCGGCCAGCCCGCAGCGACACCCGTCGCCGCCGCAGCTGCCTGGACGGTGACGGTCGCGAACGTGGCCTTGCGCGGTGCCGCGGTGAGTTACGAAGACCGTGCCGTCAAACCGGTGGCTCGTTTCGAACTGTCGCCCCTCGACGTGACGGCAACCGACGCGAGCCTCGACCTGACGCGACCGCTGCCGGTGAAATTCGAGACGACGATCAATGGCGCGGCCAGGCTGTCGGGCACCGGACACGTGGTGCCGGAGCCGTTCGCGGCGGACGTCGACATCGACCTGGCCGACTTCCCGGTCCAGGCACTGCAGCCTTACGCCAACGGCACAACCGACCTGACGATCCGGCAAGGCACGGTCGCGGCCAATGGCAAGCTCACGCTCGCGCCGGCCGGCACCGGCCAGCCGGAACTGCAGTTCGCGGGCAATGCGGCCATCGCGAACTTCAAGTCGATCGACAATGCGCTCGAACAGGATTTCGCCAATTTCGAACGGATCGAGCTGTCGAAGTTGCAGTACGCGATGGCGCCCGACTCGCTCAGCATCGATCGCGTGCGTGTCGTCAGGCCGTTCACCCGGGTGATCGTAAGCTCCGACGCGGTCCTCAACGTCTCTGCTGTGTTCGATCCGCAAGGCACGGCTGCGGCGGTCGCACAGGCGAAAGCCGACAAGGCCGCGCAGGAAGCTACGCCCAGGCGCAAGCAGACGCGTGCCGAGGTCCGGGCAGAAAAGCAGGCCGCGGCCGATGCAGCGGCAGCCCGCAAGCTCGCGGCCGCGGCACCCCCGGCGGAACTCAAGGAAACCGGCATGCCCATCCGCATCCGCGAAATGCAGGTGGTGGATGGCACGCTGGACTTCGCTGATTTCAGCGTGCAACCGAATTTCGCTGCCACGATCGGCTCGCTGGATGGCGCGATCACCGGGATGTCGAGTGATCCGAACTCCCGCGCGACGGTCAAGCTGGGGGGCAACGTCGGCGAGTTTTCGCCCGTGCTGATCGCCGGCACGACCCAGCCGTTCGCCTACGACCGCTTCACCGACATCACCCTGAAGTTCGAGAACATCTCGCTGCCGGTGTTCAACCCGTATTCGGGCAAGTTCGCGGGTTACAACATCGCCAAGGGCAAGTTGTTCACCGACCTGCATTACCAGATCGACAATCGCAAGCTCGAGGCGCAGCACAAGATCCGCATCGACCAGCTCGAATGGGGCGAAGCGACTGCGAGCAAGGAAGAAGCGACGCTGCCCGTGAAGTTCGCGACGTCCCTGCTCAAGGATGGCGACGGCGTCATCAACCTCGAGATCCCGGTCAGCGGCACGATCGACGACCCTTCGTTCCGCGTCGGTCCGATCGTCTGGCAGATCATCAAGAACATCCTGGCGAAAGCGGTAACGGCGCCGTTCAAGGCACTCGGCGCGCTGTTCAAGGGCGCCGAGGATGCGCAATTCGTCGACTTCGCGCCGGGCTCAGCCGAGCTCGACCCGGCCGCTGCGGAGCGACTGGGCGCGCTCGGCAAGAGCCTCGCCCCGAAGCCGGACCTGCGACTCGAGGTGCCGATCGGTGTGGATGCGTCGCTCGACGGGACGGCCCTGGCTGAAGCACGTTACCAGCGTGAATTGCAGACGGCGTCGCGCAAGGTGTTGTTGGGCAAGAAGCGCGCCGACGAGACGACGCCGGTGCCCGCCTTCGCGACGTTGTCTCCCGAGCAACAGGACAAGGTGCTGACGGCGCTGTACACACAGTTGGCGGGCGTCGAACCCGTCGTGCCCGAACCGGAGCCGCGGGCGGACGGTGTCTCTCGCAAGGACGCCAAGGCGCAATCCGCGCAGGCGCGCCTGGCCTGGCTCGAAAAGGAATGCCGCAGTCGCGCGGTCGCCGAGCCGGACGACCTGGCCCAACTCGGGCAGCAGCGCGGCACAGCCGTGCAGCACGCCCTCCTCACGGACACCGGATTGCCGCCGGAGCGGGTCTACTTCGCGAGTGACGGCAAGGTGGCAGCCAACGAACAGCAGGTGCGATTCGAACTCGCGGTGAAGTGAGGCTGCGCTTCAGCCTGCGCTGACACGCATCAGGCCTTCCTGCGCGGTGCTGGCCACGAGCCGGCCGGCGCGATCAAAAATACGCCCGAACGCCATGCCGCGTGCGCCACTGCTGCTCGGGCTGATCAGCGCATAGAGCAGCCAGTCGTCGATGCGGAACGGACGATGGAACCACATCCCGTGATCGAGGCTGGCGAGCAGGACATCGCCCGTTTGAAACGAAAGACCGTGTGGCAGCGTCGCCGTTTCCAGCAGGTGAAAATCCGACACGTACGCCAGCAGGCAGCGATTGAGCACGGCATCGTCGGGACACTGGCCCGCGAGCCGGAACCAGATGTGACGCACGCCGGGACGCGGCCGGCCGTCGTCGATCGCCTCGACCGAACGGAACTCGAACGGACGATCGCGCTCCCAGAATCGCCGCTGCTGCTCGGGCATGCCCTTAAGTCGTCGCCGCACCGTGGCCGTGAGGTCCGGCAATTCCTCGGGCGGGGTCACCGCGGGCGACACCACCTGGTGGTCGGGCCCCTCCTCCTGCCGGTGGAACGATGCCGACAGGTGGAAAATCTGCTGCCCGTGCTGGATCGCGACGACGCGCCGGTTGGTGAAACTCGCGCCGTCGCGACTGCGGTCCACCTCGTAGACGATCGGCGCGTTGAAGTCGCCGCGCCGCAGGAAATACGAGTGCAGCGAATGCACCGCGCGCTCGGGTTCGACCGTGCGGCTGGCGGCCATCAGCGCCTGCCCGAGCACCTGCCCGCCGAATACCTGCGGACTGCCGATGTCGCGGCTCTCGCCCCGGAACAGGTTGATCTCGAGCCGTTCGAGGTCGAGCAGCTGCAGCAGGTCGGCGAGCACGTTGCTCATGCGGCGTTCACTCGGTCACACCGAGTCGCTTCTGCATGATGGGGCTGGTCGTCGTGTATTGCAGGTGCACTTTCTTGGCCGGATTCAGGTGCTCCGCGATGGCGAACGCCGCCAGCGCCGCTTCGTGGAAGCCGCTCAGGATCAGCTTCTTCTTGCCCGGGTAGGTATTGATGTCGCCGATCGCGAAGATGCCCGGCACGTTGGTCTGGAATTTCGCGGTGTCGACCTTGATCGCCTTTTTCTCGAGTTCGAAGCCCCACTCGGCGATCGGACCGAGCTTCGGGTGCAGGCCGAAGAACGCAAGCAGGTGATCGGCGGCAACTTCCTGCGCGGTGCCGTCCGAGCGCTTGATCGTCACGCCGGTGAGGCGGTCGGCGTCGACGGCGATACCCGTGGCGATGCCTTCGACGTATTCCATCTTTCCCGCCGCGACCAGCTCGCGCATGCGTGCGACCGACGCGGGGGCTGCCTTGAACTCGTTGCGACGATGCACGTGCACGATGCTCCTGGCCTTGCCGTTGAGGTCGATGACCCAGTCGAGCGCCGAGTCGCCGCCGCCGAAGATCACGAGCCGCTGGCCCGCGAACTCTGCCGCGCTGCGCACCCGATAGTGCACCTGCCGGTCCTCGAATGCGTCGCAGCCCTCGACGCCGAGTCGGCGCGGCTGGAACGAACCGAGCCCGGCGGCGATCACGACGGTCCTGGCGAGGAATTCAGTGCCGGCCGACGTGCGCAGGAAGAACCGGCCGTCGTCCTGCGGCTGCAGGTCGGCGACTTCCTCGCCGAAATGGAACACGGGTCCCATCGGCGCAATCTGCTGCATCAGGCGATCGACGAGTTCCTGCGCGCCGCAGATCGGCAACGCCGGGATGTCGTAAATCGGCTTATCGGGATACAACTCCGCGCACTGGCCGCCCGGGTGCTTGAGGGTATCTACGATGTGGCACTTGATGCCGAGCAGGCCGAGTTCGAAGACCTGGAACAGGCCGGCCGGGCCGGCGCCGACGATCAGGGCATCGGTCTCGAGGGGAGTCACTGGGGTGTTTGGAACGGACAAGGGGGGAACCTCCGGCAAAACTCAGCCGATTCTAGCGGATTGCCACCAGTCCCCACCGGGGCACGCCGCGCCCGCCCCCCTGCCCCATCGGTGTTTTCCATGGCGGCTGCGGAAACTTCGGCTTGAAACCCGGGGCCAGCTTAGACAAATTCTCATCCTTGACGCACATCAAGGCAGGATGGCGGACCAGGCCGCAGGCTCAACCCGCTACACGCAGTCCAGGAAAGCAGATGAACTCGCACCAGATCCGGTTCGATGAAGCCCTAGTCCGCCGCTACGACCGTTCCGGTCCGCGGTACACCTCGTATCCGACCGCGGTGCAATTCTCGGACCGCTTCGGGGTCAACGAGTACCGGGGCGTCGCCGTGGCCAGCAACCAGGATCCGATCCCACGACCGCTGTCGCTGTACGTCCACATTCCGTTCTGCTCGAGCCCGTGCTTCTACTGCGGCTGCACCAAGGTCATCACCCGCAACCACGAGAAGGCCGAGGCGTACCTGTACCGGCTGCACCGCGAAATCGAGATGCAGGGCGAGCTGTACGACCGTGATCGCATCGTCGAACAACTGCACTTCGGCGGCGGCACGCCCACGTTCCTGACCTCGCTCGAGATCGAACGGCTGGTCGAGAAGATGGGGCAGCACTTCCGGCTGTCATCGGACGAAGGCCGCGAATACTCGATCGAACTCGACCCGCGCACGATCACGACCGACACGCTGCGCGACCTGTATCGCATCGGTTTCAATCGCTGCAGCCTCGGCATCCAGGACTTCGACCCCGCCGTGCAGGAAGCGGTGAACCGCGTCCAGTCCGTGCCCGACACGCTGCGCCTGATCCGCGAAGCGCGCGAATTCGGCTTCAACTCGGTCAGCGTCGACCTGATCTACGGCCTGCCCAAGCAGTCGGTCGCGGGCTTTTCCCAGACGCTCGACACCGTGCTGTCAGCCCGGCCGAACCGTTTCGCGGTCTACGCGTACGCGCACCTGCCGCAGATGTTCAAGCCGCAGAAACAGATCAAGATCGAGGACCTGGCCACGCCCGAGACTCGCCTGCAGCTGCTCGAGCTGACGATCGACAAGCTGTCGGCCGCCGGCTACATCTACATCGGCATGGACCACTTCGCCCTGCCCGACGACGAACTCGTGCTGGCGCAGGAATCCGGCACGATGTACCGCAATTTCCAGGGTTATTCGACGCGGGGCTACTGCGACCTGGTCGGACTCGGCGTGAGTTCGATCGGCAAGGTCGGCGACCACTACATCCAGAACCTGAAGACGCTGCCGGAGTACTACGGCGCGATCGACCGCGGCGAACTGCCCGTGCATCGCGGCTACACCATGACGGGCGACGACGTGATTCGTCGCGACGTGATCCAGCAGATCATGTGCTACGGCGTGCTCGACTACGACGCCACGGCCAAGCGCCACCACATCGACTTCCGCCAGTACTTCGCCAGCGAACTCGTCGCGCTCGAGCCGATGGTGGCGGACGGCCTCGCGGAGTTTGCGGAACCCGGCCTGCGGGTGCTGCCGGCCGGCCGGTTGCTGCTGCGTCATCTCGCAATGGCCTTCGATGCGTACCTGCCGTCGGTGCAGGCGTCCGGGCAGCGGTTCAGCAAGGCGATCTGATCGTTCGCCGAATCGCAGACACGCGCTGGTTGCAGGCGACCGATCCGGGACCTTCTCCCTGGCTTGGAAAGGCAGACACGCGCTCGGCGCAAGTAACCTGATACGGCCAGCCAGGAACAGCGCCTCGGTCAACGCATGACGCGAATGCGCTGGTAGTCGGCGCGCCGCGGTTTCAGAAGACATTCTGTTGCACTCGATGCTGCGTGCGCCGTGCGACCTTTTCCGCTCTCGCGGAAAAGTCGCCCAGGCGCAGTCTCGCAAGCGGCCGATCCGATGCCATTCCCCGAGCGCGTGTCTGCCTTTCCAAGCTCGGGGAATGGCATCGGATCGGCCGCCAGAAATTGTCGCGTGCCTGCCTTTCGAGGCTCGGGGAATGGCATCGCATCGGCCGCCAGCGATTGTCGCGTGACGCGCGCTTCGGCGAATACCTAGCGTTCGAGCGGTCACGCTTGATCTCGGTCAAGGCGACCCTCTCGCCCGCGCCACAGGATTGCACCCATGGAGCGGCCGTCCTGCCGCTGGGAGCTTGAAATGACGAATACGAATCGATTGTGGAAGGTGTTGGCGGCACTGATGGTGGTGTCCTTCAGCATCCTGCTGTACTTCGGACGCGAGATTTACGTCTCGGCGCCCCCCATTCCGTCGGCCGTGAAGACGACCACCGGGGAGACGTTGTTCACGCGCGAGCAGTACGACATGGGCCGGCAGGTCTGGCAGCGCGTGGGCGGCCACCAGATGGGTTCCATCTGGGGACACGGTAGTTATGTCGCGCCGGACTGGTCGGCCGACTGGCTGCACCGGGAAGCCACGGCGCTGCTCGAATTCTGGGCGCAACGCGACGCCGGCAAGGCCTATGCCGACCTCGATGCCGTGCAGCAGGCAGGCCTGCAGGCACAGCTCCAGCAGACGATGCGCAAGAACACCTACGATCCAGCCACGGGTGTGATCACCGTGGACGAAGACCGCGCACAGGCAATCCGGCAGGTCACCGATCACTACATGCGCCTGTTTGGCTCCGACCTCGAAATGAACACACTGCGCGCGCAGTACGCGATCCAGGAAAACCCGATTCCGGACGCCGAGCAGCGCCAGGCGATGATGGCGTTCTTCTTCTGGACGTCGTGGTCGGCCGCGACGAACCGTCCCGACAACACGATCACCTATACGAGCAACTGGCCATCGGAGCCGCTGGTCGGCAACGTGCCGACCACGGCGACCTATCTCTGGACGTTCATCAGCATCCTGGGGCTGCTCGCCGGCGTGGGCGCGCTCACCTGGTACTACGTCGCGACCCATGGCCAGGAGCCTGCACCGCAAGTTCCCGACCGCGATCCGCTGAGCGCACTCAAGCCGACGCCTTCGATGAAAGCGACGGCCAAGTACTTCTGGGTGGTCACGGCGCTGATCGTGGTGCAGATCGTGCTCGGCGGCATCACCGCGCACTTCGCCGTCGAGGGCCAGGGCTTCTACGGCATCCCGCTCGCCGAGTACCTGCCCTACTCCGTGGCGCGCAGCTGGCACCTGCAGCTCGCCGTGCTGTGGATCGCCACTGCCTGGCTGGCGACCGGCCTCTACATCGCACCGGCGATTTCGGGGCACGAACCGAAGTTCCAGCGGTTCGGCGTGAACTTCCTGTTCACCTGCCTGCTGATCATCGTGGTCGGTGCGCTCGGCGGCCAGTGGGCGGCCGTGATGAACAAGATGGGCTTAGGGCTGAACTTCTGGTTCGGCCACCAGGGCTACGAGTTCACGGACATCGGCCGCTTCTGGCAGATCTTCCTCTTCATCGGCCTGATGCTGTGGCTGGTGCTGGTCGGTCGCGCGCTGTGGCCCGCGCTCAAGGCGCGTGACGACAGCCGCTCGATCACGATGCTGCTGTTCCTTTCCACGATCGCGATCGGTCTCTTCTACGGCGCGGGCCTGATGTGGGGCCGCAACACACACCTGGCGATGGTCGAGTACTGGCGCTGGTGGGTGGTGCACCTGTGGGTCGAAGGCTTCTTCGAAGTGTTCGCGACCGCGGTCATCGCCTTCCTGTTCACCAAGCTCGGACTGGTGCGTCCAAAGACCGCGACCAATGCCGTCCTGTTCGCCACCATCGTGTTCCTGACCGGCGGTGTGCTCGGCACGTTCCACCACCTGTACTGGACAGGCACGCCCACGGGCGTACTTGCGGTCGGCTCGGTTTTCTCGGCCCTCGAAGTGGTGCCGCTGGTGCTGGTCGGGTTCGAGGCGTTCGAGAACTACAAGCACAGCTACGCGACGCCGTGGGTAGCCGCGTACCGCTGGCCGATCCTGTTCTTCGTGGCGGTGGCGTTCTGGAACCTGGTGGGCGCCGGCCTGTTCGGCTTCCTGATCAACCCGCCGCTGGCGCTGTACTACATGCAGGGCCTCAACACGACGCCGCTGCACGGCCACACCGCGCTGTTCGGTGTGTACGGCATGCTCGGCATCGGCCTGATGCTGTTCTGCCTGCGCGGCTTGAGCCGCACCGCGTACTGGGACGAGAAGCTGCTCTCGAAGTCGTTCTGGGCGATGAACATCGGCCTCGCGCTGATGGCACTGCTCTCGCTGCTGCCGATGGGCCTGCTGCAGGTTCATGCCGCGGTGGCGCACGGTTTCTGGTACGCACGCTCGGCCGAGTTCCTGCAGCAACCGCTGCTGCAGACCATCGTCTGGCTGCGCATGCCGGGCGACGTGATCTTCGCCGCGGGTGCGCTGATGCTCGCGCTGTTCGTCTTCCGCCTCTTCGTCGGCAAGGCGAAGGAAGGTGCGATGGTGCCGGTCAAAGCCGAGCAGTAGGTCGACCTGGGGGGCTAAGCTCCCTCTCCCCAGGCAGCGGCGGGCGTCCCCCCGGGCGTCCGCCGCTTCTATTCTGAACTGCCGTTGCGCGCCGGGAACCCCTACCACGATGGCTGAATCGACTTTACCCAAGCCAGGCCGCGCTGCGTTGCTGGCCGCACCGCACCGCACGCTGTTCTTTGCCGGACTGCTGAGCCTGCTGCTGGCGAGCGTGTGGTGGGCCCTGCACCTCGTCGCGCGTTACACCGGCGCACCGCTCTTCGCACTGGCGCTGCAGCCGGCACCGCTCTGGGCCCACGCCTGGCTCATGCTGTTTGCCGTGTTGCCGACGATGTTTTTCGGCTTCCTGTTCACGGTGTTTCCCCGCTGGTTGAACGGCCCGTCCATCACTCGGACCGAATACGTGACGACCGCCACGCTGTTTGCAACGGGAACGCTGCTCTGGCTGGCAGGCACGTTCGCCGGACCGATGTGGTTGCTCGCGGGTTGCCTGGCGACGGGTGCGGCGCTGCTGTTCGGCATCGTGGCCTTGTTTCGAGTGCTGATTGCCGCGCCGCAGGTCGTGTCGCATGCCGTCGTCGTGCTGACGGCGCTCTGCGTCCAGTTCGTCGCGCTGGCCGGCTTCGCCTATGGCGTCGCCAGGCAGGACGACTTCGCTCTGCACTTCGCGGTACGCACGTCACTGTGGGGCGGTTTGCTGCCCGTGTTCTTCGCGGTCTGTCACCGCATGATCCCGTTTTTCTCGCAGGGCGCGGTCAAGGACTATGTGCCGTGGCGTCCCACCTGGATCCTCGTCGGCGTGGTCGCGCTCTGTTACGCGCGGCTGCTGCTGGGAACGGCAGGTGCACTCGGCGTGCTGCCCTGGGCGGACGCCACGCTGCTGCTGCTGACGCTGACCTGCGCCGTGCGCTGGACTTCGTTGCGGGCACGCGGCAATCCGCTGCTCTGGA
>CAWJVM010000009.1:0-40720 GCA_963846315.1 uncultured Gammaproteobacteria bacterium | reverse complement strand
GACGACACGCATCACCAGTGCCACCGAAGTCGATGCCCTCCTCAAGGGCTGGTTGAAGCGTGCTTACGACGCCGCCGGTTGAGTTCATGCCCCCCCAAAACGTGCGCAGGTTATTTCAACAATCGGAGATTGCCTGCCGATGACCGCTGTCGGCGATATGCGCGACTGACCGCTTCTGGCCGGTCTTGCCGTTCCCGTAAGCAGACCTTCTAGGCTAAGAATCGACCCGTTGCAGCCCGTCGTGATCCGCCGAAGCAGACATTCATGGACCACAGGAATGAACATGGACTGGGGCCTTCCGACCCCAGCCCGTTCGTTTGATCCGGTTCAAGGCCGTGTGTAGACGGCCTTCCCTTCCTTGATGGTCTCCATTACCTGGATCTTGTTGATCTTCATTGGGTCGACGGTGATCGGATTCTTGTCGAGGATGACGAAGTCCCCGAGCTTGCCGACCTCGATGGACCCCTTGGTCTTGTCCTCGAAGTGCTCGTAGGCGCCCCATAGCGTGATCGCCTTGAGTGCCTCGATCGGCGTCAGTCGTTCGTCGGCTCCCATGACCTTGCCGCTACGTGACACCCGATTCACGGTGGCCCACATCACCTGCATCAGGTTCGGCAGCGCCACCGGGGCATCGGTATGGCTGGTGACCATCAGGCCCTTGTTGAGCGCCGTCTTGATCGGCGAGATCTGCTGTGCCAGTTCCGGCCCGATGATCTGGTCGTACCAGTCGCCCCAGTAAAACGTATGCATCGGAAAGAGCGACGCGATGACTTGCAGGTCCTTCAACTGGTCGAGCTGGTCCTTGCGCACGAACTGTCCATGAATGAGCGTGATGCGGCGATCTCCCGGCCCATACTTGGCCTGCACCGGCTTCAGCGCCGCGATCATTTGGTCAATCGCCGCGTCGCCATTGGCGTGCACGTGCACGGGCCAGTTGTTCCTGTAGGCCTCGTCAAACAGGCCCTCGACGACCTTGATGTCGGGAATCGCCGGGTAGCCCTTGTAACTGGCCTTCTGGCCGTCGGGCGGGATCAGGTAGGGAATCGTGCGCCACGCCGTGCGGCCCTGCGGAGAGCCGTCGAGCGTGATCTTCATGCCGCCGATGCGATACCGGTTCTTATAGGTCTTGCCGAACCACTCTGGCGTGATGACGTTGCGGGCCGTGAAATCGATGTACGAGATGACGTCGATGTCGAGAAGTCCGCGCTGGGCGGCGCTCGCTAGGTCGGCATGATTGAAGCCGAAGGCGCGCCCCTCGTTGATCGTCGTGTAGCCGTAGCTCTTCGCGAGTTCGAGACCCTTTGCCAGGAAGTAATCCTTGTCCTCCTGTTTCTTCGGGCTGATCGCCGGGACCATGAACGGAATACTCGCGTTTTCCTCGAGCACCCCGTTCGGCTCGCGGCTGCCGGCGCGGCGCCGGATGATGCCGCCTTCCGGGTCCTTCGACGCCGCCGTCTAGCCGACCTTCGCCAGGCCGGCGCTGTTCATCACGCTGAAGTGACCCGAAATGTGGACGGCGATGACCGGGATGTCCTTCGACACCTTGTCGAGATCGTCGCGCGTCGGGTGGCGGCCCAGAAGCGCATCGTCATAGCCCATGCCGAAAATCCAGCCGGTCCGGGCGACGTCGGGGCCTTTGGCGAATTCCCGCAGCTTGGCCGCGAGCTCATCGATCGTGTTGACCGTGCCGTCGGGCGGCGCCAGGAGATTCGCGCCCACGGCTTGCGAGCCGAAGCCCAGGAAGTGTGCGTGACCGTCGACGAATCCGGGGACCAGGGTCCGGCCCGCAAGGTCGACAACCCTGGTAGCGGCGCCCTTGTGCGTCTTCTCGACTTCCGCACGAGCGCCAACGGCGACGATCTTCCCGTCCTTGACGGCCACCGCTTCGGCCGTCGGCTGGCGTCGTTGACAGTCACGATCTCGCCGCCCGCGTAGATCGTTTCGGCAGCCTGTTCGGCCGAGACCGTCGCATTCGCGAACGTCTGCTTCCTGCCAAACTGGCCTGACAGAACCCGAGCAACTTGTCGGCTGAGTCAAATCGAAGCGACGGAATCACCGTTCCGTCAGCTCCGGCTGCTCACTAATCACTATTCACTATTCACTAATCACTAATCACTAATCACTAATCACTATTCACTTCTTCAGCCGACTTTCAGCCTGAACCCCGCGGCCGCCAGGTATTCCGTTTCCTGCTCGAGATCGACCGCGGTGAGCGGATGCTCGTCGAGCCACCCGCGCGGAAACATCAGCTCGGCGCTTTTGCCCTTCGCCGCCAGCCGGATGTCGGGCAGCGAACGCGGCCCGCGCCCGCGGTGCAGCAGCACGGCGAGCCGCAACAGCACGATCAGGAACAGCGCCTGCAGGTGCCACGGCGGCATCAGGTCGTCGAGTGCCGCCAGTTGCAGCTTGCGGCGGTGGCCGCCCACGATGGCCGCCAGCAGTTGCTGCTCGTGGTTTGGAAAGCCCGGCAGGTCCGCGTTCTGCAGCAGGTAGGCGCCGTGCCGCTGGTACTGCGAGTGCGCGATGTCGAGCCCGACTTCGTGCAGGCGCGCCGCCCAGCCGAGCACCGGTTCGGCGAGCGGATCGTCGAGGCCCCAGTCCACGCGCACCTGCCGCAGGAAATCGAGCGCAGTCGCCTCCACCCGGTCCGCTTGCGCGGTCTCGACGTGAAAGCGTCCTTCCATTGCACGCACGCTGCGCACGCGCGCGTCTTCGTCGGTGAGGCGTCCCAGCAGGTCGTACAACAGGCCTTCACGCAGGGCGCCATCGGCAATCCGCAAGGTCTCGATGCCGAGCCGATCGAACACTTCGAGCAGGATGGCGAGGCCGCCCGGCAGCACCTCCTGCCGTTCCGGCGACAGGCCCGGCAGCTTGAGACGCGAGGCCTGTCCGGCACGCAGCGTTTCCTGCAGCAACCACTCGAGACCCGCCCGATCGACATGCGTTGCGGCCGGTTCGCGTGCCTGCAGCGCATCGGCCACGGCGCGCAGCGTGCCGGACGCGCCATAGGCGATGTCCCACTCCGAACGCTTGAAGCGATTGATCACTGGCTCGAGCTCGAGGTGCGCCGCCGTCCGGGCACGCTTCATGCGCTTTTCGGTGATCTCGCCATCGGCGAAGAAGCGCGCACTGAGGCTGACGCAACCCATGTACAGGCTCTCGAGCCGCTTGGCCGACAAACCCTCGCCGATGATCAGTTCGGTGCTGCCGCCGCCGATGTCGACGACGAGCCGGTGCCCGCCCTCGTTCGGCGTCGTGTGCGCGACGCCGAGATGGATCAGTCGCGCCTCTTCGACGCCAGAGATGATTTCGATCGGATGGCCGAGCGCGTCGCGCGCCCGCTCGAGAAACACCCCGCGGCGCTTGGCCTTGCGCAAGGTGTTGGTGCCGACGACCCGCACGCTTTCGGCGCGCATGTCGCGCAGGCGCTGGCCGAAACGTTCGAGGCATTGCAGCGCGCGCTGCGTCGATTCACGACTGAGCCGGCCGTGCTCGTCGAGACCGGCGGCGAGACGAACCATCTCGCGCAGGCGATCGAGCACGATGAGCTGCCCGTGGTTGTAACGGGCGACGATCATGTGAAAGCTGTTCGAGCCGAGATCGACCGCCGCGAGGACGTCCGGCACCCGGTGCGGCACGGCGGTGGTTCAGCGCATCAGGCTGAGAACGACGAACCGCACCCGCAGGTGGTCTGGGCATTCGGATTGCGGATCACGAACTGCGCACCCTCGAGGTCTTCGCGGTAGTCGATCTCGGCGCCCGTCAGGTACTGGAAGCTCATCGGGTCGACCAGCAGCCGTACGCCCTGGTTCTCGACGCAGGTATCGCCGTCTTCCTCGTTCTCGTCGAACGTGAAACCGTACTGGAAACCGGAGCAGCCGCCCCCGGAGACGAATACCCGCAGCTTGAGGTTCGGGTTGCCTTCTTCGCGGATCAGCTCGCTCACCTTGGCGGCGGCCGAGTCCGTAAAGACCAGCAGGGCGGTGTCGGCCGTCTCGTTCAGCGCAGTGGCTGCGTTCATGAATGCTCCGTGCGTCATCGCGGGCGGTCGAATCTGGGGGCGAATTTTAGCTTACCAACCCCGCCACTCATAGCGCGGCGACCGGCTGGCCCGCAACTTTCCACGGGAAGGTCTGCTGCACCGGGGCGCGCAGCTTGCTCGAATGCACCCGGACATCGGTCTCGAAGGGCACGAAACCCTCCGGCAGGACGACAGTCTGCTCGATCGTCTGGAAATATCGAAACGAGAACGGCAGCTCTGCGCGCGGCTTGCCGAGCAGGTCGCCGACGGAAAACCGGGCTGGCACCTCGCCCTTCATGCCGATCAACGTGATCTGCGCGAGACCGGCCACGATGCTTTCGTGCCGCATCGCCTGGACCAGCGTGAGCTTGAGCTGCACCTGGCGCGGCTCGTCGCCCGGCAGCACCTCGAAACGCTGGATGCGCAGACCCTGGATGCCGTCCGTGGGCGAGACGATGCTGCGGTAAAACGCCAGGTCGTCGCTCTGTCGTGCGAGCTGTGACTGCAGGTCGCCGAGCGTGGTCTCGACCTGGCCGTAAGCGTCGCGGTCCAGTCGCCGCGCCATCTCGAGCTCGCCGACCTTGGCATTGAGCCGCTTATTGTCAAATTCCAGCTTCTCGACCTGGTCCTGGACCACGGCGCGCAGGTCGGCCTCGGCCGTCGCATCGTGACCCGCGGAACGCTGGCCGAACCCGTAGCCGATCCAACCGGCAAGCACGGCGAGCAACGTGGAGGCGAGTGCGGCGTACAGCCAGAAACGCCGCGGTGGGGGTACGCCGGCGTCGGTCACTGGTCGCGGCCTGCGGGCGCGCCGGCAACGACCACGGCATCCGTGGCGTCTTCATCGTCTGCGCCAGCGTGACCAGTGCCTTCCCGCCGGCGACGACGCGGCGAGCGCGGTTGTGGCGCGCGCAGCATTTCGTCGGTCAACCATTCCGGGCGCGGCGGCGGACCTTCATTGAACGCCAGCTCGCCCAGCTCCTGCAGTGCCCGCACATAGACCGCGCGCTTGAAATAGATGACTTCGCGCACCGGTGCCCAGTAGTCGACCCAGCGCCCCTGGTCGAACTCGGGCTCGTGGGTGGCCTGGAAGTTCAGCCGGGAGTCGTCGCTGAGCATCCGCAGCAGGAACCAGCGCTGCTTCTGGCCGATGCAGACCGGATTGCCGCGACGGCGCACGTACTGGTGTGGCAGCCGGTAACGGAGCCAGCGGCTGGTGCCGGCGACCAGTTCGACATCGCTGGGCTCGAGCCCGATTTCCTCGTGCAACTCGCGATAAAGCGCCTCTTCCGGCTGCTCATCGCGCTGGACGCCGCCTTGCGGAAATTGCCAGCCCCGGCCGTCCCGACGCCCACCCAGGAACAGCTCGCCGCCGTCCCGCATCAGGACGATGCCGACGTTGGCGCGAAATCCCTGGCTGTCGATGTAATCGCTCATGGCCTGCGTAAAGTCCGGTGGCGGTTGATTTTTTCACATCGGCGGCTGTCGCACAAAAACATCACTCGGCGACACTCCGGCTTGTGGCTCCGCTCCCGCTTCCCTAACCTTCCCACATTCGCGGGGGCCGCTTGCACAGACTTCCTCTCATTCCGGTCTTCGTCGCCCTCGGCGCCACGACCCTCCTGCTCCTGCTGCTGTCGCTGATGCTCGGCAGCGTGCAGGTCGAGCCGGCGGCCGTCTGGCATGCCATCTGGGGCTCGGAACCGTCCCTGGCGCGGGATGTCGTGATGGACCTGCGCCTGCCGCGCGCGCTCACTGCCTTTGCGGTGGGTGGCCTGCTGGGTCTCGCCGGCGCCCTGCTGCAGGTCCTGCTGCGCAATCCGCTGGCCGATCCGTACGTGCTCGGCGTGTCGGGCGGCGCGTCGGTCACGGCGTTGCTGGCCCTGATGGCAGGCTTGTCCGCGGTCATGGTCGATGCGGCGGCGGGCGCCGGGGCCCTGGCTGCCTGCGCACTGGTGTTCGCGCTCGCGCAGGGCCGCGGTGGCTGGACGCCCACTCGCCTGCTGCTGACCGGCGTGGTGGTGGCCGCCGGTGCCGGCTCGATCGTCAGCCTGTTGCTCGCGATGAGCGACGACACGCGACTGCGCGGCATGGTGTTCTGGCTGTTGGGCGACCTCACCCGCGGCGACCGCTGGGGCTGGCTGCTGACGCTGCTCGCCGCCGCGACCGTTTTCTGCGTGGCGCTCGGTCGCCCATTGAACGTGCTCGCGCGCGGGGAAACGATTGCCGCGACGGTCGGACTGGACGTGCGGCGTGTGCGCAGCATCGTCTTCGTGCTGAGCTCGCTGCTCACCGGATGCGCGGTGAGCACCGCGGGCAGCATCGGCTTCGTCGGTCTGGTCACGCCGCACCTGGTGCGTCTCGCGCTCGGCAACGACCAGCGCATCGTACTGGCCGGCTCGGCACTGCTCGGCGGCCTGGTGCTGATGACAGCCGACCTCGCCTCGCGCCTGCTGCTCGCACCGAGGCAGTTGCCGGTGGGCGCCCTCACCGCGCTGGTCGGCGTGCCGATCTTCCTGCTGCTGATGCTGCGCCAGCGCAACTAGCTGACGACACAGCGGTCGCCACCGGCGCGCTTGCCCTCGTACAGAGCGGCGTGCGCGCGTGCCAGCCATTCGTCGGCGGTGGCCTTGCGCTCCATTCCCGCGGCGAGTCCCGCCGGATCCAACCCGGCGATGCCGATCGAGACCCGCACCACCTCGCGCGCGCCAGGCGCCGTGGCGGTCGGTGCCGTGCGCACGGCCGCGAGAATGCGTTCGGCGAGTCGCGTCGCCGATTGCGGCGCGGTGGCAGGCAGCAACACGGCGAATTCGTCCTCGCCGAGGTGCGCAAACGAATCGCTCGCTCGCACCTGCGCCTCGATCACATTGCCGACCTCGAGCAGGACAGCGTCGCCTGCGGCGACGCCCCGCTGCTCGTTGAGCGTGCCGAGGTCGTCGACATCGATCACCATGCAGGTGGCCCGCTCCGCGTGACGAACGCTGGCCGCCACCTGCTCCCGCAGGCGTGCGTGAAAATAGTACCGGCTGTTCCAGCCGGTGAGCGGATCCACGACGCCGGCACGCACCAGGCGCGCACGCTGCAGCTGCCTTTCGACGCTGGCGAGCGCCTGCGCACCGATGTGATCGAGCCAGGCGGCTCCAAGCGCTGCAAGTGCAACGGGGCCGTCCCGACTGCCGACGTTGTAGACGCCCACGAGCCCGCCACTGCGTGGCAGCGGCAACAGGGCCAGGTGCGTGCAACCCGCCTCCGCCGCGATCAACAGGCCGTGATCCGCAGCATGGTACGAGCCCGACCACGGCACGTGCAGCGTGCCGTAGCCCGGCGCGACGCCGGCAAGGCTGTCGACAAACCGCAGGCCCGGCCACGAATCGGGCTGCTTGCCGTCACCGACGGCCAGCCTGCGCAGTTCATGCCTGGAATCGAGGAGCAGCAGCACGCCGGTCAGCGTTTCGCCATCGACGGCAGGAGGCTCGGCCAGCCTGGCAGCCAACTGATCGAGCGAGCGCACGGCCATCAGGCCGTTCGACCAGGCCAGCACCTGCAACTGCAACGAGGTGGCGCGGTCGCTCATCGCTCAGCGAGTGGCCTCGTCTCGCGCCGCCTGGCGCACGCGCAGGTAGTCGTTGCCGCGTTTCATCATGGCAACGAAGGCTTCCGCATCGCCCTCCTGCACCGAGCGGCACAGGCGATTCACGGCAGCCTGCAGGGCTTTCAGCGATTCCACGCCGTAGTCGTTCAGGCTCTGGATTTCGTAATACAGGTCGGGGTTCTCGGCTGCGACGCGCGTCGCGACGTCGAGCTGCGCATCGAACGTCGTGCTCGACATGCGTGCCAGCCGCGGCGCGGCTTCACCACTCTCGGCGAGCGCCGTGAAGAACGCGATGTTCAGCGCATGCGAGAGGCCGAGCACGAAAGCAATGAGCCGGTCGTGCTCGTCGAGTCCCATCACGACGAGATCGGCCATCGTCGAACTGAACAGCGCGCGCGCCTCGTCGAGCGCGACCGGGTCGCCGAGGTCGATGAAGATCACGTGCCGCCCCGACAACAGCTCGGTGTCCGGGCCGAACATCGGGTGCACCGACGTCACGTGGCAACCGGCGGCGCGGAGCTGCTCGAGGCCCGCGCGCAGCGGCGTCTTCAGCGAACCGATGTCGAATACGGTGCCCCGTGGGCGCCGCTCCGCCAGCCCGGCCAGCACGTCGTTGGCAATGCGGATCGGTGTGGCGACGACGATGAGGTCGTGATGCAGGTCGGAAGCTTGCCAGTCGGCAACGTACTCGTATCCCGCCACTTCGCCGGAGGGGTCGGCGACGGTCACGGCAAAGCCCTGTGCCGCCAGGAAGTCGGCCACCCAGTGACCCATCTTGCCGCGCCCGCCGATGACCAGCGCACTGCGGCCCGAGCCCCGACCCTGCGACGCGACCCGCGCCTGTTCCTGCGTGGTGAGTGAACCGCGAATCAGTGACTGCAGCAATGATTCGGCGAGCGCCGGCGACACACCGAGCGCTGCGGCGTCCTGTCGCGCCTTCAGCAGCACTTCGCGCTCGCGCCGGAAATCGCGGGTGGGCTGGCCGGACGAGCGCTTGACCTCGGCGATCTGCTTGCCGAGCGTCTGCCGTTCGGCGACGAGCTGCAGCAGTTCACGGTCGATGACGTCGAGTCGGGCGCGGAGTTCGGCGAGGGATTTCATGCTTCACGACACGGGTGGACGCATCCTTTTACCGGTCAGACGCCTCGCGCCGCAAGAGATCGCACGGGCACTGGGGCATAATCCCGTTTCCACGCTTGCTGGACGATGCCGACGATGTCCCATTCCGGAACGCTGCCTTCCACCCTGCCCCAGGACCCGATGCCCATCTTCGAGGCCTGGTATCGCGAGGCCCGCGAAAAAAAGGTGCAACCGAACCCGGACTCGATGGTACTCGCCGCTGCCACTCCGGACGGCGCACCCTCGGCGCGCGTCGTGCTGTGCAAAAAAGTCGTTGCCGACCCGGGTTATGTCGTCTTCTTCACCAATTACGAAAGCCGCAAGGGCCATGAGCTCGCGGCGAATCCGCGCGTGGCCGGCGTGCTGCACTGGGACTCGCTGAGCCGGCAGGTACGGATCGAAGGCCGCGTGGTGTTCTGCCCGCCCGCGGAAAGCGACACCTATTTCTCCATGCGAGCGATCGACAGCCGCATCGGCGCGTGGGCGAGCCTGCAGAGCCAGCCGCTCGATTCGCGCGCAACGTTGCTGAAGCGGGTCGCGATCGAAGCCGCGCGTCATGGCACGGCACCGACGCGTCCGCCGCACTGGGGCGGCTACCACTTCTGGCTCGAGTCCGTCGAACTGTGGTGCGAAGGCGCCTTCCGCGTGCATGACCGTGCACGCTGGACCCGATCACTGCAACCGGCCGGCGATCGAGCGTTTACGCCAGGGCCCTGGCAGGCCATGCGGCTCTATCCCTGATTGCAGCGGCGCCAGGACTCATTCAACTTGGCCGCACGCACTTTTCTCGGCACCGTGCGGCTCGCGATCCTGGTCGCAGTCCTGCTGTTCGTCGCGGTCGGCGCCTGGCTCGACCGCGCTCGCAGCCGTGACTGGAACGACACCCTGCGCGTCACGGTGTACCCGATCGCTGCATCGACCGACCCGGGTGTTCGCAGCTATGTCGCCGCGTTGCAGGCCGACGATTTCGCCGACGTGGAGTCGTTCTTCGCCGACGAGGCATCGGGTTACGGAGTGGAGCTCGCGCAGCCGGTCAAGGTCCGCGTCTCGCATGCAGCGACTGAGCTGCCACCGGCATTGTCCGGCCGTCCCGGGCCGCTCGCGATTGCGGTCTGGAGCCTGCGAATGCGTTTCTTCGCTGCCCGGACCGCGTGGAACGACCCTTTGCCCAGCCCCGACATCCAGGTCTTCGCGCTCTATTCGCCGCTGGGTCCGGGCGCCACGGCGGTGCCGGATTCGGTCGGTCTCAGCAAAGGCCTCATTGCGGTGACGCACCTGTACGGAGACACGGACGCGGGCGGCAGCAACCAGGTGGTGGTGGTCCACGAGGTGTTGCACACCCTCGGCGCCAGCGACAAGTACGACCGGGCGACCGGACAACCGCTCCTGCTGGGGGGGCTCGGCGAGCCGGACCGTCGGCCGCTGTACCCGCAGGACTATGGCGAAATCATGGCCGGCCGCATCGCGACCGGCGCCCATGACGCCGTCATCGCAGCAAGCCTCGAACAGATGCTGGTGGGGCCGGCCACTGCGCTCGAAATCGGGTGGACGCATTGACCGGTCCGGCGGCGCTTGCTTGCCATGCCGTCACCGTCGAAGTGCCGGGCCGCACGCTCGTGCGCGACCTGACGCTCGACGTGCGTGCCGGCGAGCTGCTGGTCGTGCTGGGCCGCAACGGTTCGGGCAAGAGTTCGACGCTGCACACGCTCGCTGGCCTGCGGCCTCCAGCCAGCGGCCAGGTGCTCCTTGCCGGCCGGTCGGTCGCTTCGTGGCCGCGTCGTGAACTCGCGCGCACGCTGGGGCTGTTGCCGCAACTGGTCGACGATCCGTTTCCAGCGACGGCGCTGGAGGCCGTACTCGTCGGGCGTCATCCCCATCTGGATTTCTGGGCCTGGGAGGGCGCGCACGACCGCGCAGCCGCGCAACGTGCCCTGGCCGCCGTCGATCTCGCCGGTCTAGAGGATCGCGACATCGCGACGCTGTCGGGCGGCGAACGACGTCGCTTGTCGATTGCGACGATCCTCGCGCAGGACCCGGCCGTCTTCCTGCTCGACGAGCCGATTCATCAGCTCGACCCGCAGCACCAGCTCGACGTGCTGCGCACCTTCCGCCGGCTCGCGGACGCAGGACGGACGGTGGTCGTCAGCCTGCACGACATCGGACTCGCCGCACGCTTCGCCGATTCAGCATTGCTGTTGTTCGGAGACGGTCGCTGGCACTGCGGCCCTTGCGACGAGGCGCTCAACGAGCACTCTATCGGCGAGCTCTACGGCATTGCCGTGCGCGAATTGCGCTGGGAACACGGCCGGACGTTCGTCGCTGCTTAGATGCCTGCCGCAGCGTGGTCAGTGCGTGACCGCCCTGGAAAAGACGGTGAGCCACGCCCGCATCTGCATGCCTGTCAGCAGTCGCCGTTCGGTCAGGTGAGCGGGATTTCGCGGCCGTGGGCTGCGAGCCACGCCGAGAAGTTCTGCAGCTGCGGGTGCAGCGAACGCGAGAACTCGACGCTGCGCGCGGCGCAGAAGTCGGCAGCGAAGTCGTGATTGAACTGGAACATGTTGCCGAGGTCCTCCGCGCCAGGGAAACCGAGGCTGCGGTAAACGTCGAATGGCACGTGCTGGTGCAGCACCTCGCGGCCGAGGGCGCGGGTCAGCCCGGCTGCCATCTGTGCGCCGGTGAGGTGTTCGCCCGCAATGCCCACGGTGCGGCCAACGAACTCGTTGCCGCGCTTGAAAATTCCGTGCGCGCAGCGTCCGATGTCCTCGGCTGCGATGCCGGGCAACGGCCGGTCGCCCATCGGCAGCGCGAAATGCAGCTTGCCGTCGGGACCGGCCTTGGGACCCATGCCGAAGTGAATCAGGTTGTCCCAGTAGAACGAGGTCAGCAGGCAGGTCGTCGGCACGCCCGTCGCACGGAAGTAGTCGTCGGCTTCGCCCTTCACGTCGAAGTGCGGCACCTTGTAGTGGCCCATGAGCGTGGGCATGCGCGGGTCGTCGAGCTTGACCCAGCGGCGCGAGTCTTCCAGCGTGGACCAGATCACGTGCCGCACGCCTGCCAGCTTCGCGGCATCGGCCAGCGCGTGGGCTTCGGCCCGTTCCTGGTCCGGCGAAAAATGATTCCAGAAGAACGTGACGCAATACGCGCCATGCGCGCCCGCAAACGCCCTTGCCACGGCTGCCGTATCGGCGATGTCCGCAGCGACGACCTCGGCACCGGCAGCCGCCAGCGCGCGTGCCTTGGGGGATTGCGGATCGCGCGTGATCGCGCGCACGGCGAATTCACCGGTCGGATCCGCCAGGATCGATCGCACGAGCCCACCGCCCTGCGCACCCGTCGCACCTGCCACTGCGATGATCTTTTTCGCCATGTTTCATTTGCTCCGAAGGCTGTGCGATCAGGAATGAATCGCGTCGTAAATCGCTTGCTGCAGTTTGCCGTTGGTCGCGAGCACGCCCGTGCTCTGCGGCGTGAACGGCCGCCCCTCGAGATCGGTGAAGGTGCCGCCGGCGGCCTCGACGATCACGGCGCAGGCGCCGACGTCGAGGATGTTGACGTCCGACTCGACGACCGCATCGATGCGGCCCGACGCCAGCAGGTGATAGTGCAGGAAGTCACCGTACCCGCGGATGCGGTTCAGCCGACCGACGAGCTTGCCGAAGGCCGGCCAGCGCGGCCCGGTCGCCAGCGACTTGAGGTTGCCGGTCGAAAGTGCCGCGTTCTCGATCGTGTCGATGCTGCTGACGCGCAACGGCTGCTCGTTCAGCCAGGCGCCGACGCCGATTTCACCGTAGGCCAGTTCGCCGTACACCGGCGCCGACGACACGCCGACGATGAGCCGGCCCTGGTGCATCAGCGCAATCTGAGTCGAGAACATCGGGTATTCCCGCACGAACGCCTTGGTGCCGTCGATCGGGTCGACGAACCAGACGTAGTCCGCATCGAGTGCCGCGGTGCCGGTTTCCTCGCCATGGAAACCGTGCGCCGGGTACTTTGCCGCGATCAGCGAGCGGATCGCCTTTTCGGTCTCGACGTCGGCCTCGGTCACCGGCGACTTGTCGGCCTTGAGCGTGATCTTGAGGTTGCGCTGGTAGTAGTGACGCACGACGTCGTCGGCAGCGCGAGCTGCTTCCAGTGCAGTGGCGAGGAACTCTGAATGCGGCATGGCAACGATCCGGATGGCGAGGCGCCATAGTACCGCGCCTTCCTTGACATCACCCCTGGCCTTGCCTACCGTGCTTCATCCGACAGGTGATCCCGCGAGCGCAGGCTCAGGGAGAACGGGAAGCCGGTCAAATTCCGGCGCTGCCCCCGCAACGGTAGTCGAGTCAAGCCACATCAACCGGACCGCAAGGTCAGGTACCCACTGCGCCGCAGGCGTGGGAAGGGGATGCCGGCCGGGCCACCCGCCCGCTCGAGAGCCCGGAGACCGGCCCGTCGATCGAGACCAGCGTCGCGGTGGGCGAGCGGCCGGAACTCGGGCGGCCTTCCGTTCTGCGGCTACCACCCCCGATCCGCCACACCCTCAATCCGTTGCTGGATTTTTTATTGCGTCCACGAGGACGCATGCACGGGGTGTGGCAAGACAATGTCCAGTTCGAGTTCCGCCCCGGGCGCGCGGCCAGTGTTCCTGAGTGCTTTCCTGCGTGTTTCCCGCCACGGCCTGCGGGGCGTCGCGACCCTGGTCATGACTTCAGTCACGACCCTCGTCCCACTGTCGGCCGGCGCTGACGACAGCATCCAGCCCGAGCTGAACCTCATCGTCACCGCGACTCGTGTGCCGACGCCCGCCGACGAAGTGCTGGCGCCCGTCGTCGTGATCGACCGCGCGACGATCGAACGCAGCAACGCCGGCGATGCCGCGGAACTGCTGCGCTTCCACGCCGGTCTCGACGTCGCCAGCAATGGCGGCCCCGGCCAGCCAGCGGCGCTGTTCATCCGCGGCGCCGAGAGCAACCACACCCTGGTGCTGGTCGACGGCATCCGCATCAATCCGGGCACGATCGGTTTGCCCGGCCTGCAGAACATCCGGCCCGACATGATCGAGCGCATCGAAGTCGTGAAGGGCCCGCGTTCTGCGCTCTGGGGCAGCGATGCGATCGGCGGGGTCGTCAACATCGTGACCCGACGCGGCTCGCAGGAGGGTTGGATCACGGAAGCCGGGTACGGCGCTTACGACACGAAGCACGCCAGCCTCAACGGCGGTGTCGACCTCGGGAAATCCGCGGCTCTCGACGTCGGCGTGTCGTGGCTGGACAGCGACGGCTTTCCGACCCGCACTACCGACACGATCGATCGCGGTTACGACAGCCTGAGCGCAAATGTCGCGCTGCGCGCCGACGTCGGTGCCGCTGCAGTCACGGTTCGGCACTGGCGAACGGAAGGCACGTCGGAGTATTCCGATTTCTTCCTGGCGCCAGTCGATCAGGACTACGTCACGTCGACCACGGCGGCCGAGATGCGACTGCCGGTCGGCGAGGACGGCGAGGCTCGCGTCGCGGTGAATCACCTCGAGGACGAAACGCGGCAGAACCAGTCGCCGGATTTCCTCAAGACGGACCGCGATACGTTCGACGCCCAGTACGACTGGAAGGGGTCGGACAGGCATGGGCTCGGCGTCGGCGCGATGTATACCCGCGAGCGCGCGAGCAGCGAATCGTACGGCGAGGGCTTCCGTTCCGACACGGACGCGGTCAACGTCTATGTGCAGGACCGCATCACCCGCGGCCCGCACTTAGCCATGCTGGTGCTCGGCTACACCGATCACGAGACGGCAGGGTCCGAATTCACCTGGAACGCCGAGTACGGCTATGCCTTCAACGCGCAGCGTACGCGCGTGTATGCATTGGCGGGCAGCGGGTTTCGTGCTCCTGACGCGACGGATCGCTACGGGTACGGAGGCAATCCCGACCTGCAACCGGAGACCTCGCGCAATTACGAAATTGGCGTGAAGCACGCGCTGACGCCACAGCAGTCGCTGACGCTGTCAGCGTTCCACACCGACATCGAGGACCTGATCGACTTCACGGTGCTGTCGTACGACCCGTTCGAGGGCATCAACCAGAACGTCGCCGAGGCGCGCATCGAGGGCATCGAGGCATCGTGGGTCTACACCGGCTCGGTCTGGCAGGCCCGCGTGGAAGCGATTTACCAGGACCCACGCGACCGCGCCGACGATTCGCGGTTGTTGCGCCGCGCGCAGGAAAGCCTCACGGTCGGCCTGACGCGCGCCATCGGCCCGGTGCTGCTCGGCCTCGACGTGCTCGCCACCGGCGACCGCAAGGACTTCGGCTTTCCGCAGGACGTGACGCTCGACGGCTACGTGCTCACCAACCTGACCGCCCAATGGCGCGTCACGCCGAGCCTCTCGTTGATCGCTCGCGTGGAGAACCTGTGGGACGAGGACTACGAACTCGCCGACACCTACAATACGGCGGACCGCGGCCTGTACGTGTCGATGCGTTACGCTCCGGGGGCGGGCAACAGAGGCAAGTAGCAGTCATGGGGCACCGACTCAGCAAGATCTACACACGGACCGGAGACGACGGCAGCACCGGTCTCGGCGACGGCATGCGGGTGCCGAAGGAGCACCTGCGGGTCGAGGCCTATGGCACGGTCGACGAGGCCAACAGCGCGATCGGCGTGGTGCTCGCGGTGCCGGGCTTGCCCGACGCGGTGCAGGCCACGTTGACCGAAGTCCAGCACGACCTGTTCGACCTCGGTGGCGAACTCTGCATTCCTGGCCACCGTGCGATCACGTCGTCGTACGTGGATCGACTCGAACAGTCGCTCGACTCGTTCAACGACGGCCTGCCGCCGCTCAAGGACTTCATCCTGCCGGGAGGCGGCCAGGCCGCTTCGGCGTGCCACCTTGCGCGCACCGTCGCCCGTCGTGCCGAGCGGCGGGTGTGGGCGCTCGCCCGTGCGGAGTTTGTCGCTCCCGAGGTACCGCAGTACCTCAATCGGTTGTCGGACCTGTTGTTCGTGATTGCGCGCGTGCTGGCGCGGCATGAGCATGGGAGTGAAGTGCTCTGGCGGCGGCGGTAGGCTCGCGCCGAATCTGCGCGGCTGCGCTGTTCGGCGCGGCGAGTGCCATTAGGTCGAGAACGGCCCGCGGCTGCGCTTGTCCGGATGCGAGCGGAAGACACGCCGTGAACCCATCCGTGGGGGCTTGCGCGCGCCGTCCATGGCGCGCGACAGTCTTCCGCTCGCATCCGGACAAGCGTATCCGCTTATGCAGTCTCGACTGAACGATCGACGGCGCCGATAGATTTCGTTCGGCAGCGTTCGCGGGATTCGGCGCGATCACGACCTCGTGACACCGCGATTTCCAGTGCGCCAACGTCCACGCTCAATGCTGTTGTCGGCGTCGAGCGGCACGCGCACGCCAACTGCGTCACGCCACCGAAATCAGCGCTCGCGATAGCTTCGTCTGGTGTAACGGCGTGAGCAGTCCGTGCTACCGCGCCGGGCTCTGAAGAGTTCCGGGAGACTGTCGCGCGCCATGGACGGCGCGCGCAAGCCTACAGGGACGTACTTGCGGCGTGTCTCCCGGAACTCTTCAGAGCCCGGCGCGGTAGCGCAAACAAAGCTGCAGAGTGGTTAGCGAAAAGCGTTCTGCGACTGCGATTGCGACGGCGCAGACAGGCGAGAGCGAGCCCGCTCGAGCGCCGAGCAGGTCACCTCGACGCCTTGCGCCAACCGCGGCGACGCCCGGGTCACGAGGTCCGACGACAGCTTGAAGACGTTGCCCGACCGCACCGCCTTCATCCGCGGCCACTGGCTCCAGAGTTCGAGCGGATTGGCGATCGTGTCGTCCGTGCTCAAGATCACCTGCGGGTCGGCGGCCAGCACCGCCTCCGCCGAAATCGGTGGCGCCAGTTGCGGCAAGTCGGCAAACACGTTGCGGCCGCCGCACAACGCGACGATCTCGCTGATCACGTGCCGACCGTTGACCGTGTAGATCGGCTCGTCGTCGATCTGGATGAATACGCTGAGCGGTGCCCGGTGCGCATACTGCGCACGCTGCTGCGCCACCCGGGTCTCGAAATCCTTGGCCGTTTTTTCAGCCACGCTTGTCGTGCCCGCCAGCCGGCCCACCTGGCGCAGTGCACGCGGCACGTCGGCCAGGCTCTGCGTCGGCACCTCGACGATGTTCAGCCCCAGCGTGCGCAGGCGCGAGATCGTCGTGGCGGGCGTTCCCGTGGGCCACACCAGCACGACGTCGGGCCGCAGTTCGAGCACGCGCTCGGCATCCACGCGCCACGCATCGCCCACCCGCGGGAGGGCCTTGGCGGCCGCCGGGTAGTCGCTGAATTCGACCGTACCGACCAGCAGCGAGCCGGCGCCGGCCGCATACGTGATCTCGGTGAGGTTCGGGGCAAGGCTGAGAATTCGCGGCGGGCGCGACGCAACGGTCGTGCCCTCTTTCGCAGTGGCAGCCTCCGCCACGGTGGCGAAAAAGCCGACGGCCACGATCGCCACAGCCGGCGGCAGCAGCAGCAGCGGGCAGAAGCGAGCGCAGCCTCGTCGCAAAGAACGCAGGACGGCGGCATCTCGGCGAGAACACGTCACCCGCGTGCCACCCAGCCGCTCAGACGACGGCGCCCGTGATCACGAGCAGAGCGATGACGGTGACCCAGATCCAGAGCGAATGCTGCACGATTCGCCACGCACCGCGCGCAGTGGCCACGTCGAGTGCGCCTGGCTCCACGCTGGCCAGGCTCGGTTGCAGCGAGCCTTTGCCCACGCGCGCCAGCAAGTCTTCTGCGCGGTCGAGCAGGCCGGTCGCCGGGCCCACACGATCGACCGCCGAGCGCCAGTTGCCCACCGCATCCTCGAAACTGCCCGCGAGCGCGTACGCAAGCGCCGTCAGGCGCGCGGGCACCCAGGACAGCACGCCATGGATGAGGGTCAGAACGCTGCCAAGGTCGCCACGCATGCGTGGAACGCCCTGGCGTGCCGCTTCGAAGGCTGCGCGCCGCCGCAACATGTCGCTGACACGGTACAGCCACGCGCCGCCCGCCCCGAGCACCATGAACCAGAAGATGACGCCGAAGATACGGTTGTTGGCCTGGATGAAGATCGCCTCTTCCACCGCCTCGCGGACGCCGAGACCGAGCGGAACCGGGCTCGATTCGAGCAGTTCCTTGCCGCGACGCAGGGCCTCGTCCCGGTCGTGGCGCTCGAGGGCCGAGGCATAGTCGTCGACCTCGTCTTGCAGGTCGCGCGGCCCGAACGCGAACAGCAGCACGAACACGGCGAACGCAAACTGCAGCAGGCCGAGCAGGCGCGGATCGAGCCAGCGCGCGACCAGCACCACGGGCAGCACGGGCAACAGGATCAGGCCGACGGCCGCGAGCACGACCGGCAGGCCGGACTGCCCGGCCATGGCGCGATCGGCCCAGTCGAAATACGGATCGAGCCACCGCCACTCGCGCAGGTGCAGCAGGTGCGTGAGCCCCCGCTCGCAAGCCAGTGCGAACAACAGCGCCAGCAAACTCATACCGGCGCCACCTCGAGTTCGAACCGCACCAGCGACCGCAACCGCGGCCAGTCGAAGGCCGGACCCGGATCCGATTTGCGGCCAGGCGCGATGTCGCTGTGCCCGACGACGCGGTCGGGCGTGAGCTGCGGGTAGCTGCGGCAGAGCACGGCAATCACGCGGGCGAGCATCGCATACTGCGTTGATTCGTAGGGTGAATGATCGGCGCCTTCGAGCTCGATGCCGATCGAATAATCGTTGCAGCGTTCGCGGCCAGCCCACGAAGAGACCCCCGCGTGCCAGGCCCGGCGCTGGAAAGGAACGTATTGCACGACCTCGCCACTGCGCCGGATCAACAGGTGCGAAGACACGCGCAAGCCGGCCACCTCCGCAAAGTATGGATGGCCGTCGGTCGGGAGGGCATTGGTGAACAGCCGGTCGATCCAGGGTCCGCCGAACTCGCCCGGCGGCAGGCTGATGCCGTGGACGACGATGAGATCCGGCTCGACTCCGGGCGGCCGCTCGTCGCAATTCGGCGAAGGCTCCTGGCGGGCCAGTTCGAGCAGACCGCGCTCCGTCTCGATGGCGAAGCGTGCGGCCGGCAGATTCGCGGGGCGTTGTCGTCGCATCACCCACATGATGCCCTAAAATCCCTCCATGCCGTCCAGCCCGCCCGCCCTCGCCCTGCATCCGCTCGCCGCACGCGACCTGCGCGTCGTCTGGCACCCCTGCACACAGATGAAGGACCACGAGTGGCTGCCACTGACCCCGATCGAGCGGGGCGAAGGGGTCTGGCTGTACGGCTACGACGGCCGGCGCTACCTCGACGCCATCAGCTCCTGGTGGGTCAACCTGTTCGGGCACGCCAACCCGCGCATCAACGCGGCCATCACTGCGCAGCTCGGCAAGCTCGAGCACGTGATCCTGGCGGGGTTTACCCACGAACCCGCGGTGCAACTGGCCGAAAGGCTCACCCGCCTCGCACCGCCCGGCCTGACTCGCTGCTTCTATGCGGACAATGGTTCGAGCGCGATCGAAGTCGCACTGAAGATGAGCTTCCACTACTGGCGCAACCTGGGCCGGTCACGCAAGCAGCGCTTCATCACGCTGTCGAACAGCTATCACGGCGAGACGCTCGGTGCGCTGGCGGTGGGACACGTCGAGCTGTACCGCGAGATCTACCAGCCGCTGCTGATGGACGTGCTGACGGCACCCTCGCCCGACGCGTACGCGCGGCAGCCGGGTGAGACCGCGGAGGACTGCGCCCGTCGCGCCATTGCGGCGATGGATGAGCTGCTGGCGCAGCACGCGGACCAAACCTGTGCCGTGATCGTGGAACCGCTGGTGCAGTGCGCGGCCGGCATGCGCATGCATGCTCCCCTGTACCTGCAGCTGCTGCGCGAAACCTGCAACCGGCACGGCGTGCACCTGATCGCCGACGAAATCGCAGTCGGCTTCGGTCGCACCGGTACGTTGTTCGCCTGCGAGCAGGCCGGCATCACACCGGATTTCATCTGCCTGTCGAAAGGACTCACCGGTGGCTACCTGCCACTCTCGGTGGTGCTGACGAACGAAGACGTCTACGGCGCCTTCTATGACGAGTACGCGCAGCAGCGCGCCTTCCTGCATTCGCACAGCTACACCGGCAACGCGCTGGCCTGCACCGCGGCGCTCGCCACACTCGACATTTTCGAATCCGATGGGGTGCTCGAGCGCAATCGAGCCCTCGCCGCGCATCTGGGTCGCCGCGCCCGTGAACTGCTGGGGGAACTCGAGCACGTCGCCGAAGTGCGCCAGTGCGGCATGATCGTCGCGGCCGAACTCGCCAGGGGCGCCGACCGCACTCAACCCTTCGACTGGCGTGAACGCCGCGGCCTGCGCGTGTACCGCCACGGGCTCGAGCACGAGGCGCTGTTGCGTCCGATCGGCAACGTCGTCTACTTCATGCCACCCTACGTGATCACGCCCGATGAGATCGACGCATTGATGGTCACCGCACGCGATGGCATCGTGGCAGCCACATGCGACTGACGCGCGTCTTTGTCGATTCGCCGCTGGTTCCCGCTGCGGATGTGCGCCTGCCCGATGCAGCGGCCAACCACGTCGGCCGCGTGCTGCGGCTGCGCGAAGGCGCCGTGATCGTCGCGTTCGACGGCAGCGGCCACGACTACCGTTGCGAGATCCTGTCGGTCAAGGGCGATGAAGTGTGCGTGCGGGTGGGAGCGCGTGCAGCGGGTCTGCCGGAGTCGCCCCTGCGCATCACGCTCGTGCAGGCAGTGTCTCGCGGCGAGCGCATGGACTGGACGTTGCAGAAGGCGACCGAGCTCGGCGTGCGCACGATCGTGCCGGTGCTGTCGTCGCGCAGCGTCGTGCGTCTCGACGACCAGCAGGCCGGGAAGAAACTGCGTCACTGGCAGGCCATCGTCGCGGGAGCCTGCGAACAGTGCGGCCGCAGCACGGTGCCGGAAATCAGGCTCCCGCAGGAGCTGTCACGCTACCTGGCGTCGTCCACCCGTGACGGCCAGCGCCTCGTGCTGAGTCCGGCCAGTCCGGCCTCGCTGGCGGGCCTGACCAGCGTCGGGTCTCGCGTCGAATTGCTGATCGGCCCCGAAGGCGGCCTCGACGACAGCGAACTCGAACGCGCCGCAGCTTCCGGCTATGTGCCGGTCCGGCTGGGTCCGCGGGTACTGCGCACCGAAACGGCGGGAATCGTCGCGCTGACGGTGCTGCAGTCGCTGTGGGGCGACCTGGTCTAGGGACGGTCCGTGCCTAGGCGCGGGTCTCTTCGGCAATCATGGTTTCCAGTCGCTCGAAATCGGGGATCAGCGGCGTCTCGTTGACCATTTTCACTTGCCCGATCACCGGCGTGGTTTCACCGAAGCGGCGGGAATCGTCGCCGTGCAGGACGTCTGACGTCAGCCGCACAAGCTGCGGGAAGCCCTGCGACAGCACGGCGAAATTGCCGCCGGTCTGGTCGGTGATGCCCTGCATGACGACGATGCGGGTTCGTCCGCTCGTGCGTGGCAAGGCCTTGCCGCACGTCGCCTCGAAGGAAACCAGCGGCACGCGCCGGCCACCCCATGCGATCGTGCCGAGGTACCACGGCGGCGCGCTTTCCATCGGGGTCGGCGCCTGGTAATTGATGACTTCGGTGACACACGAGCGCGGCAGCAGCAGGCGGTCCTCCGCCAGCGGCACCAGCAGGCAATAAATCTCGTCGCCCGCGCCACCGCTGCCGGTCATCGTCGCCGTGCCGAATCCCATGTTCACGATCCTGCCCTCGCCCGCGGCTGCGTCATGCCAGCCTCCGGCGCGCGAGCACGAGCGGCTCGATCGCGTCCAGCAGCTGGCTTTCCTGGTACGGCTTGCCGAGGTAGTCGTCGACGCCGAGTTCGATCGCCCGGGCGCGGTGTTTATCGCCGACGCGCGAGGTGATCATGATGATGGGCACGTCGGCGATCCGCGGGTCGTTGCGCACCTGCGATGCAACCTCGTAGCCGTCCATGCGCGGCATCTCGATGTCGAGCAGGATCACGTCGGGCACGTGCTCCTGCAGCAGGGACATCGCCTCCACGCCGTCCTTCGCCGTGAGCACGCGCATGCCATTGCGCTCGAGCAGGCGCTGCGTCACGCGGCGCACCGTGATCGAGTCGTCGACCACCATGGCGAAGATGCGGTCGTCGCGCACCGAGCGCACCGACTCGGCCGAGCGGACCCGCCACTCGGAGCGGACCAGCGTGCCCATGTCGAGAATGACGACGATGCGACCGTCGCCGAGGATCGTCGCGCCCGAAACACCGCGGATACCCGCGATCTGCGGTCCGACGGGCTTCACGACGATCTCGCGGCTGCCGATCAGTTCATCGGTGACCAGCGCCGTCGAATGCTCGCCGGCCCGCACCAGGATGATGGGCAACGCGACGTCGGTCTCGGGCAGGATCGTCGGCCCGCTGCCGAGGAACACGCCGAGGTGCTGGAAACGATAACGGTTGCCGCCGTATTCGAACGAGGCCGGTTCCTCGTCCAGGTGACGCTGGATCTCGGTGCGGGTCAGGCGCGCAACGCCCTCGACCGTGGCCATCGGCAGCGCGAACAGTTCGTCGTGCGCGCGCACGATCAGGGCCTGCGTGATCGCGAGCGTGAACGGCAGGCGGATCGTAAAGCGCGCGCCCGCACCGGGCTTCGATTCGATGAACAACGCGCCGCCGAGTTTCTTGACCTCGGTGGCGACGACGTCCATGCCGACGCCGCGGCCTGCCTGCTGGGTCAGGCGATCCGCCGTGCTGAAGCCAGGCTCGAGGATCAGCTGCAGCGATTCCTCGTCGGTCAGCTCCATGCCGGGCTGCAGCAGACCCATCTGCCGTGCCTTCGCATGAATGGCCGCAACGTTGAGACCGGCGCCGTCGTCCTCGACGGTGATCACCACCTCGGCGCCCTCGCGCTGCAGCTTCATCGTGATGTGACCCGTCTCGGGCTTGCCCGCCGCGAGGCGTTCCGCCGGCGTTTCGAGGCCGTGCACGACGGCGTTGCGCAGCATGTGCTCGAACGGCGGCAGCATGCGCTCGAGGACCTGCCGGTCGAGTTCGCCGGACGCGCCTTCGACGATCAACTCGGCCTTCTTGCCCGCCTCGGTCGCGGCCTGCCGCAACAGGCGGGTGAGGCGCTGCACGTGCCGCTGGAACGGCACCATGCGCGTGCGCATCAGGCCGTTCTGCACTTCGGTGACGACGCGACCCTGCTGCTGCAACAGGTTCTGCGTGTCGCGGTTGAGCTGGGCGAGCAAGCCTTCGATGCTGGCCACGTCGCTGACGGATTCGGCGAGCGCGCGCGACAGCTGCTGGATGTTCGAATACCGGTCGAGTTCGAGCGGATCGAAATCGGCGCGGTGCACCTGGTCGTCGGCCTGGTGCTTGTTGAGGATCTGCGCCTCGGTCTCCATCTCGAGCTTGCGCAGCTGCTCGCGCAGGCGGGTGACGGTGCGGTCGAGTTCGATCAGGTTGAACTCGATCGACGTCATCTGCTGGTCGATACGGGCGCGGAAGATGCTGACTTCGCCCGCGTTGTTCAGCAGGTCGTCGAGCAGGTCCGCGTCGACACGGGCCAGTTCGCCACGCTCGGTCGGTGCGACGGGTTCGCGTCCCGGCAGGACCGTGGGCTGCGACATCGCCGCCATCTCGAACGTGGCGGGCTCCTGCGAAGGCGTCGGCACCACGAAGCGCTCGGGTGGCAACGCCGCCTCCGGCGCCTCGGCGAAGATCGCCGCGAAGTCGTCTTCGGCCGCCGTGGCGGCGAGTTCCGCCGTCGGCTCGACCGTCACTTCCGCGGCGGTTTCGCTGGCCTCGATCGCTGTCTCTGCGGGTTCCGGCGTCTCGAGCACGATCTCCTCGAACAGCTGCTCGATCGTCGTGAATGGTTCGTCGACGACGAATTCGGCGGCTTCCGGCACCAGGATCTCGGCGTCGGTGAACTCGACAGGTGCGGTTGTGGACGCCGGCGCGGCCACCGGCTCGGTGCCAGGACCCGTTGCCGGCAGCGCGGCCAGCGCCCGGATGCGCAGGATCAGCTCGCGCGGAGACGGCAGCCGCAGGCCCGAGTTGGCCATTTCGCGCATGCGGTGCAGTTCGTCCAGCGAGCTTTGCAGCACGTCGAGCGCCGCGGCATCGCCCGTCGAGCTACCCGCTTCGATGGCGTCGAGGAACGATTCGACTTCGTGGCTCAGGTCGCCCATGGCGCGGATGCCCGCCATGCGGGCGCCGCCCTTGAGTGTGTGCAGCAAACGCTTCAGTTCCGTGACCTGCGCGCGATCGGCGCGATCGGCGCGCCAACGTACGAACGCCGCCTCGGCCTGTTCGAGCAGCTCGGTCGCTTCCTCGCCGAAGATCGCCGCGATGTCCGCGTCAAATTCGTCGCCGGGAACGGCTTCGTCGTCCTCCGCCAGCTGCGGGCTGTACGCCGCAGCGGGCGGTTCCACCGGTTCGATCGGGGCGGTATCGAGCCGCTCGGCCAGCGCTTCATGCGGAGCCGTGTGGTCGATATCGGGTTCCAGCGTGCGCATCGCTTCATCCGTGAGGTGCGCCAACGACGGCTCGGTGAGTTCGTCGGCCGACAAAGCCGCCGCATCGTCGATGACTATCGACAGATCAGGCGACTGGTCCGGCGCACCCGGCATGCCCGGCTGCCACGACTGGGCGAGCGTACGCTCCGCCGCCTCCGCGAGCTTGGCCAGCTCCGCGTCGAGCTGGTGATCGAGCGCCAACCAGCCCGCCGTCAGGCGCGTCTGCTCAGGGAAGAATCCGGTGTTCTCGTCGACATGCTCGGACACTGTCTCCAGCAGCCGCACGGTATCCTGCAGCAACTCGAGCGCCTCGCTGCCCATGCCGTGGCCATTGTCGAAGAGCTTGCGGACGTAGTGCTCCATCGGCTCGGCGACCTTGATGCCCTGGCGTGCGCCGGCCGTCTTGGCGATGCCGCTCAGCGTGTGACACGCGCGATACAGCGCTTCGGAGACCAGGTGCGGCACGACGCCGCGGGCGCAACGTTCGAGGAATTGCCGCACCACCAGGATGTGCCCCGCGGTCTCCTTGCGGAAGATCTCGCGCAGCACTGGGTCCATGGCCGGCTCTTCGAACGGAGTTGCCGCATCTTCCGCGGCGCGCTGTTCGGCGGCGGTCGGTGCAGGCGGGGGTGTCGGCACGGCAGCGCCGGGCAGGGCCGGCCCTTCGCGGCCGGACAGTGCGTCGGCACGCGTCATGATCGCGGCGATGTCGATACCGGTCAGCGCGCCACCATCGATCTCGTCGATCAGTTGCGGCATCGCCGCGACCGCGTCGCGCACGATGGCCACGATGTCGGGTGAACGCAGCAGCGTCTGGCTGATCACGCGATTCAGCAGCGACTCGACGCTCCAGGAAAACTCGCCGATGCGCTGCGCGCCGACCATGCGGCCGCTGCCTTTCAGCGTATGAAAAGCACGGCGCAAGTCGCGCAGGGCCGCGGCGTCCTGCGGATTCTGCTCCCATTGCGGAAACAGCACGGCCAACTGGGCCGCATTCTCGCGCGCTTCCTCGACGAACAACTGCAGGAACTCGGGATCGGCGCTGGGGACTGCCGCCGGCAGCGCCGGCCGGGTCACGACGATCGGTGCGGGCACCTCGTGTGCCGCGGGCAGTACGGCCAACTGCTCATGCTCGGGCTTCGCCTCGCGCAGCGGCACCAGGCGCGCCAGCGCCGGCTCCATCTCGGCCAGGCGCTCTTCCGCGGCGTCGAGCATCTGCCACTGGTCGGCACGACCGGCCTGCAGCATCTCCATGTAGTACTCGACGGCGACCACCGCATCCGCCAGTCGCTCGAGGCGGGGCGGGCTCAGTGAATGTTCGTCGGGACGCACGATCGTGCCCAGGGCACGACCCACGCTTTCCATCACCTCGACGGCCCGCTGCTTGCCGAGCATCAGCAACCCCGCCGTGATGCCGCGCACCAGCTGCGGCACCTGGTCGAGTCCCTGCGCCTCGGCCGGCGCCGACAGGGATTGCGTCACGGCTTCCTTGATGCGTGCCATGTTGACGATGCATTCGCGCAGCACGGCTTCCTGCACGAGACGGAATTCCTCGTCCGTCGGCTCACCCGGCGCCACGCCGGTCGTCGCTTCGGGCAGGATCAACCGCACGAGTTGCCCGTCGAGACTGTCCTCGACCGCGATCAGGGCTGCCGCGACGCTGAGCAGTGCGGTGTCGTCCGGCGGAATGCGGCGTTCGACGATTGCCTTCAGCGAGTCGAGCTCGCCTTCGACTCGCGCACGCAGCGCGCCGAGCCCGAGCACCCCGAGCGTGTCGCTGATCTTGCGCAGCATCTCGAGCTGCGGCTGCAGGTCGTCCACGTGCGTGGCGCCCTTGCGCACGAAGATGTCGAGGACATCCTTGACTCGCGTCAGGTCTTCGCGGATGGCGGCCGCCACGGTGCGCATCAGCCGCACGCTCGGCGCCGACAAGGCCTCGGCCGCGTCGGTTGCCGTGGCATCGGCGGTGGCCACCATGTCGTGCAGGCCGAACGACTGGCGCACCGCGCTCACGCGCTCGCCGGCCTCCGAGCTCTGCGCGACGTAATACAGGAGATTGTTGAGCACCTCGGCCGGCGGCGTCGCCGCATAACGTTGCTCGCCGTCCTGCAGGCGCTTCAGCTCGCGGTCGACGTGCCCGAGCAGGCGCTTGACCGACACGGTGGGTTCGATGCCGCCGGCCTGCAAGGCTTCGAGCAGCGCACCGACGACCCACCACAGCTGGAACAACGGCTGCGTCGAGGCCGCATGCTCGAACTGCGCGGCAATCTCCGACAGGTGATGGAGGCTCTCCGCAGGCTGTTCGCCGCGGATCCAGCCGAGCAATGCAATCTGGAAGCGCGGGCGCAGCCGCCGGGCGAGATCGGCGACTTCACGGTCGCCGACGAACGGCGACGATGGCTGCGCCTGCTGATCCGAACGCAGGTTGAGCAGCAGCAGCGTGCCTTCCGACAGCAACGCACCACCCCGGACCGCACGCAGGTCGTTGAGCAATGGCAGCAGCACGAGCGGCAGGTCGCGCGCGCCGGTGGCGACGCGCTCGACGTACGACGGCAACTGTTCCATCGCGCGCATCAATGCATCGAGGCCATCTGAATCGGCCCGGCCCTCGCCGGAATGCGCGTCGACGTAGCGGGCGACGAACTCCATTTCCTCGCCCAGCAACGCGCCGCCGTAGACCTCGGCCAGGCGCAGCGCGCCGCGGGCGAGGTGGATGTGCGCAGTGAAGCGGTGCAGTGCACCCCGATCGTCGGGACGTTCGGAAAAAGCTTCGAGCGCGACGCGCGCTTCATTGAGCTCGGCAGCGATCTCGCGCGAGATCACGTGCAACGAGGCATGGGCCTCGTCGACCGTGGCTAGCGGCATGGATTCCTGGTTCACGCTGGGCAGCCCGGTCGATCAGCCAGCAAGGTTGCCGATGCGACGGATGCGATCCGTGCCCGGTTCCGACGCGGCGGGCGGCTCTTCGGCCTTGAACGCCGGATACTCGCCCGACAGGCTGGTCATCATCGAGCCGGGCAACCGGAAGCCGGTCACCGACTTGCGCAACTGGGCCGCGAGTTCGGCGAGCTTGCCGATCGACGCGGACGTGGCCGTGGTGCTCTCGGCCGTCTGCGAGCTGATTTCGCGCAGCACCTGCATGTTGCGCGAGATGCTCTGCGACACGCCGGCCTGCTGGCGCGAGCTGGCGGAGATGTTCTGCACGAGGCTCGCGATCTGGTTCGACACCTGTTCGATTTCCTCGAGCGCGGCGCCCGCGTTTTCGGCGAGCAGCGCGCCGCCGACCACGTCGGTCGTGGTGCGTTCCATCGACACGACGGCCTCGTTGGTGTCGGCCTGGATCGTGCGCACGAGCACTTCGATCTGCTTGGTGGCGGTGGCCGCGCGCTCGGCCAGTCGCTGCACCTCGTCCGCCACGACCGCGAAACCGCGACCTGCCTCGCCCGCCATCGACGCCTGGATCGATGCGTTCAACGCGAGGATGTTCGTCTGGTCGGCGATGTCGTTGATGAGCTCGACGATGTTGCCGATTTCCTGCGAGCTCTCGCCGAGGCGCTTGATGCGCTTCGACGTCTCCTGGATGTTTTCGCGGATCGCGTTCATGCCGTCGATCGTGCGGCGCACGGCGTCGCCGCCCTTGTGCGCGATGTCCACCGAGTGACGCGCGACGTCGGCCGAACGCTCGGCGTTGCCGGACACTTCTTCCGTCGACGATGCCATGGCCGCGATCGACTCCGAAGCCGCGCCGATCTGCTTCGACTGGGCGGCGGAGGCCTTGGCGAGGTGCGTCGAGAGCGCCTGCGTCTGGCGGGTGGCGCCGTCGAGCTTGACGGCCGAATCGTTGATCGTGACGACGAGTTCGCGCTGCGCTTCGATCGCGTAATTGATCGAGTCCGCGATCGCACCGGTGATGTCCTCGGTGACCGTGGCCTGCACGGTGAGGTCGCCATCGGCCAGGCTCGACAGTTCGTCGAGCAGGCGCAGGATCGCCTGCTGGTTGCGCTCGTTCTGATTCGCCTGGAATTCGGCCGCGTGACGCAGGGCCGCGAGTTCGCGCTGCAGCCAGAACGCGGCGCCGAGCGTCAGCAGCGTGATCGCGATGAACAGCAACGGCAGCCACGGACTGGCGAACACGCCGCCCTGCCCGATCGCACCCTTCGCCTCGAGCGTGGCCAGGCCTCCGCTCAGCCCGGCACCGGTCTCGGTCAGCGCATTGCGCGCAGCCTGCATCTGTTCCAGCTGGTCGGACAGCTGGATGACTGCACGGACCTGCTCCGACTCCGTGCCGAACGCGGCGGCCAGCACCTTCGCAGCGCCGGCCGCATCGCCGACCGCCGGACCGATGCCGAGGGTGTTGTCCTGGCCATTCACGCCCGCCGTGACCTGCGCCATGAACTCGAGGCTGTCAGTGAGGCGACGCGAAGCCGCCTCGACCGAGGCCGTGCCATCGGCGAGTGCGGTGAGATCCTGGTCGATCGCCTGCGCACGCAGCTCGAAGCGTTCGAAGCTGCGATTCACGGCATCGGGACGGCCGGGACCCATCGCCTTCAGCACGCCAGCCGCAGTCGACAGCAGCCGGGGAGTGGACTCGCGCACGCTCGCTGCCGCCTTCTGCGCCTGCAAGGCGGCATCGCGTCCGTCCAGTACGGCCTGCGACTGTTCGAGCAGCGCGGGCCAGCCGCGCTCGCGGCCGAGCACGCGGGCACTCGGCGACGACAACACGCCGACCGCGGACTTGCCGGCATCGATTTCGTCGATGACGCGCTCGAGCCGGGCGCGCGAGGCCGCCAGGCCGTCGAACGCCGGGGCCGAGCCGCGCACGGCCGCGCCGGCCTGCAACGGAATGTTCTGCGCGAGTGCCGTGAGGGTCGACAGGTGCTCACGCAGCTGCGCCTGCTGCTGCATCGCCCGGCCGGAGAGCAGCAAGGCCACCGCTGCCAGCAGCGCCGCGACGAGCGCCACGCCGAGCAGCTTGGGCTGCAGCCGGGCGGCGTCGATTCGATTGGTCATGTCGTTAACCTGCTTGTCGGATCGGACCGGCGGCTCAGGACGCCGCGGCCTGCATGAACTGTGGGCTTTCGAGCAAGGCCCGCACGCTGAACACCGGCCAGACCTCGGCCCCGCGCCGGAACGCGCCGGCGAGATAGCGCTCGCAGCGCAGCAGGGTCGGTGGCAGGTCGGCCGAGAATTCGCTTTCGTAAAAGCGGCGGAAACCCATCACCTCGTCGACCACGAGGCCGGCGGGAATCTCGCGGTGGTTGGCGAGCAGCACGCGGCTCGAGCGCGTAATCGAAGTGGCCCCGGCGCCCAGGAACGCGCGCAGGTCGATGACCGGCAGCAGTTGACCGCGAACGTTGGACAGCCCGCGGATCCACGGCTTGGCGCCGGGGATGCGCGTGACCGACGCCGGGTACGCCAACACCTCGCGCGTTTCCTCGCGCGCGAGCAGGAACGCTTCACCGCCGAGACGAAACGCCACCCCCACCCATTCTGCGCCGGCCGCGGTCGACTCGGGCTGGCCTTGCGCGGCCGCACGGGCGCGGCGGTCGATTTCCCGCAGCAGCTCGAACGGGCGTTCGCGCAGCGAACGCAGGGGCGTGACACCAGGCTGCATGTCAGGGGGCAAGGGCCGCCTGCGCCATGCGCACGAGCTGGTCCGTGGCAACGGGCTTCACGAGGTAGTCGACGGCACCCTGGCGCAGGCCCCAGACCCGGTCTGATTCCTGCGCTTTCGAGGTGACCATGATGACCGGGATGGTGCGCGTGGACGGGTCGTTGGCGAGCTCGCGCGTGGCCTGGAAGCCGTTCACGCCGGGCATGACGATGTCCATCAGGATCAGGTCCGGGTGCAACTCGCGCGCGAGGCGCAGTCCTTCGCCCCCGTCGGCCGCGGCGGCCGTCCTGAAACCGTGCTGCTCGAGCGCCTTCTGCATGACGTGAACGTCGGTCGGTGAGTCGTCCACGATCAGTACGAGTGCCACTGTCAGTTTCCTCCGCGGGCCGCGCTCAGGCGCGATGGACGTGAGTCTCGATCGCGCTCAGCAGTTCTTCGCGCGTGAAGGGCTTGGTCAGGTAGTGTTCCGAACCCACGATGCGGCCGCGGGCCCGGTCGAAGAGTCCGTCCTTGCTCGACAACATGATCACCGGGATGCTCTTGAAGACCTTGTTGTGCTTGATCAGCGAACAGGTCTGGTAGCCATCGAGGCGCGGCATCATGATATCCACGAACACGATGTCCGGCTGGTGGTCGGCCACCTTGGACAGGGCGTCGAAGCCGTCCACGGCCGTGAAGACCTCGCAGCCCTCGCGGGCCAGCAGCGTTTCAGCCGTGCGCCGAATGGTCTTGCTGTCGTCGATGACCAGCACCTTGAGGCCAGCCAACCTTGGCCGACTGTTGCTGGCAGCGGTGTTTTCCATGCGGTCGAACCCTCGGAGTCGAGTGGGCGTGCGTGCGGATGCGACGCTATGCGCGAGGCCACCGCTCGCGAGGGCGTTTTAACATATTGGCCACCCCCCTGCCATTGGCGGCTTTCGATACCATGACAACCATCACAGTCGCCTTGATCGAGGCCGCCGCCCGCGTGGAGTCCGCATGTCCCTGAAGCCCCTGCGCATCGCCGTCGTCATGGATCCGATCGAGGACATCAAGCCGCGCAAGGACACCACGCTCGCGATGCTGCTCGCTGCCCAGCGTCGCGGCTGGGAATCGCACTACCTGGAACTGTCCGGCATCTGGCTGCGCGATGGCGTCGCCCTCGGTCGTGCGCACCCGATCAGGGTGCGCGAACACGACACGGACTGGTTCACGCGCGGCGCGGCGGTCGTCACGCGGCTCGGCGACTTCGACGCGATCCTGATGCGCAAGGACCCGCCGTTCGACACCGAATACATCTACTCGACGTACATCCTCGAGCGCGCCGAGGTCCAGGGCGCGCTGGTCGTGAACCGGCCGGATGGCCTGCGCGACATGAATGAGAAGGTCTATACGGCCTGGTTCCCGCAGTGCTGCGCGCCCACCCTGATCACGCGCGACATGGCGGACATGCACGCGTTTCTCAAGGAACACGGCCGGGCGGTCTGCAAGCCACTCTATGGCATGGGCGGCCGGTCGATCTTCGTGGTCGACGCCGGCGACAAGAATGCGAACGTGATCTTCGAAACGCTCACCGAGTACGGCACGCGCTATGCGATCGTGCAACGCTACATCCCCGACATCGTGACGACCGGCGACTCGAGGGTGATCCTGGTGGATGGCGAACCCGTGCCCTTTGCGCTTGCACGCATCCCGACCGAGGCGGACAACCGCGGCAACCTGGCTGCCGGCGCCAAGGGCGTCGGCCGTCCGCTCAACGAGCGCGACCGCTGGCTCGCCGCCGAGATCGGGCCGGCGCTGCGCGACCGGGGCATGCTGTTCGTCGGCCTCGACGTGATCGGCGGCTTCGTCACCGAAATCAACGTGACCAGCCCGACCGGCGTGCGCGAGATCGACCAGCAGTTCGGCACCGACATCGCAGGCTCGCTGCTGGACGCCATCGCGCGTCGGGTCGAGGCACGCGGGGGGCCGCATTGACCACGTCCGCCATCCTGCGCAGGCGCCGTGACCCGACCGGCGACCGCCTGGCCACGGCGATATTCGTGGTCGCGCTGATCCATGGACTGGTGATCCTCGGGGTGCGTTTCAGCGCCCCGCCGGCCGCCGACAACGCGTTGCCCACGCTGGAGGTCCTGCTGGTACCGGCGGGACCCGACGACCCGCAGGAAAACGCCGACGCAGCCTACATTGCGCAGCGCACGCAACGGGGCAAGGGCACCGGCACGGAGGCCAGGCGCGCGTCGCTGCCGGAAGCCAGGGACGAGCAGTTGTCACCGCCCGATGCCGCGGCGATCGACCCGGACCAGCGCAACCGACCCGACGAGCCCGAGGGCGCCGTTTCGGTCCTGGCCCGCCGCGCGCTCGAGGCCGAGCGGCTCGCGACAGGTGCCGAACCGCGCCCCGAGGCGCCCGTGTTTTTCGCCGTCCCCACGCCCGCCGTGCCGACGGTGGGCCTCAACGCGGCCGTGGCCGATCGCGAACTGCACCTGCGCGGCGAGCGCGCGGTCGACGGCAAGCTGCTGGCCGACACGCGGGAGTCTGCGATCGCGACCTACCTGGACGGCTGGAAGCGCCGCATCGAGCGGGTCGGCACGATCAACTTTCCAAACGAAGCCCGGCGCCGGCAACTGTCGGGCAACCCGGTGGTCGAGGTCGCGATCCGCGCCAATGGCACGCTCGAAACCGTGATCGTGCGCCGGACCAGCGGTCACCCCGAACTCGACAATGCGGCGGTCGGCATCGTGCGGCTGGCGGCCCCGTTCGAGCCGTTTCCGGGCGCCCTGCGCGAGCGCTTCCCCGTGCTTCGCTTTGCCTATGAATGGCAGTTCATCAACGGCCAGCTCGGCGGCGACGGCGCGGTCTTCTCCTCCGGCCCGTAGCGCGATACTGTCGCGCCGTGGCCGCCTACCTCACCAACCAGTTCCTGATCGCCATGCCGGCGATGGACGATCCGAATTTCGCGCAGACCGTCACGCTGGTGTGCGAACACAATGAACGCGGCGCGCTGGGAATCGTCATCAACCGCACGCTGCCGATGACCTTCGGCGAAGTCTTCGAGCAGCTCGGCCTCGACTCCGGCCATTCGCGCGTCGCCGAGCAGGCCGTCTTGCGGGGCGGCCCGGTCCAGACCGAACGCGGGTTCGTGCTGCATTCGCCGTCCGGCAGCTATGAATCCTCGCTGCCGTTCTCCGAGCGTATGCACCTCACCACGTCGCGCGACATCCTCGATGCCCTTGCGGCGGGAGAGGGACCCGACAGCGCCGTGATCGCACTCGGCTATGCCGGCTGGGACGCCGGCCAGCTCGAGGACGAGATGGCCCGCAATGCCTGGCTCACCGTGGACGCGGACGAACGCGTCCTGTTCTCGACGCCGGTCGAGCAACGCTGGAGCGCAGCGGCGCGCCTGCTCGGCGTCGATCTCGTTTCCCTCAGCAGCGACGCGGGCCACGCCTGACTCACCCGGACGACGACAACTCTCCCTCCCCAGCCACCGGCACCCACCCGGCGGTGGGTGAGGTCGTCATTGCGTTCGACTTCGGCCGCCGCCGGATCGGTGTGGCCGTCGGGCAGACCCTGACCGGATCGGCCAACGCCGTGGGGGTGCTGCCTGCCCACGACGGAACGCCAGACTGGGCCGCCGTCGATACGTGCATTGCCCAATGGGGACCGGGGCGACTGCTCGTCGGGCTCCCTTATAATATGGACGGCTCGGACACCACGACGACGGCAGCCTGCCGCGCTTTCGGCGAAAAGCTGGCGCGGCGCTCGGGCCTGCCGGTCGACTGCGTGGACGAGCGCCTGACGTCCAATGCCGCTTACGACGAATTGCGCACCGAGCGTCGTTCGGGCGCTCGCGCGCGGCGCATCCGTCCCGAGGACATCGATGCGAACGCGGCGCGGCTGATCCTGACGACGTGGCTGATGAACAGGAAGTGAATAGTGATTAGTGACTAGTGACTAGTGACATAGTGATTAGTGATTGGTGATTAGCCGGATGGGATGCACTTCCTGCTATTCACTAATCACTAATCACTAATCACTAGTCACTAATCACTAATCACTAATCACTTCCCCCTGGGGAGTCCATCTTGAAGACTGACACCGGCCGAGACCTGCAGCGCGACCCCGCCGGACGCCTGCGCCACCTGCTCACGCTCGAGGGCCTGTCGCGCGACGAAATCGTGCACCTGCTCGACCTGGCGCAGTTCTACGTGCGCGAACCGGGCGACCTGCCTGCGCGCGACGGTGCCCTGCTCGGCCGAACCGTCGCCAACCTCTTTTTCGAACCGAGCACGCGCACGCGCGTCTCGTTCGAGCTCGCGGCCACACGGCTCGGTGCGGACGTGGTCAATCTCGACCTGCATTCGTCGTCCCGCGTGAAGGGCGAGACGGTGCTCGACACGATCTACACGCTGCAGGCGATGATGGCCGACGTCTTCGTGATGCGCGACTCGGAGCCCGGCCTGCCGGCTTTCGTCGCCGCCCACGTGCAGCCGCACGTCAGCGTACTGAACGCGGGCGAGGCGCACGTCTCGCACCCCACGCAGGGCCTGCTCGACGTGCTGACGATCCGGCAGCGCAAGGGCGACGTGAGGAACCTGAGCGTGGCAATCGTCGGCGACATCAGTCATTCGCGCGTCGCGCGCTCGACCGGCACCGCCCTGCAGACGCTCGGTGTCGGTGAACTGCGCTTCGTTTCACCCGCGAGCCTGGCGCCCGAACCCGATGAGTTTCCCGGCGCGAAGCGCTTCGACACGCTCGCAGACGGCATCCGCGGCGCGGACGTCATCATGGCGCTGCGCATCCAGAAAGAGCGCATGGACCAGTCGCAGATTCCGGACGTCGATGCGTTCCTCAGGGAATGGGGCATCACCGAGCGCAGCATCCTGCACGCGAACGAGGGCGCCATCGTGCTGCATCCCGGGCCGATGAATCGCGGCGTCGAGATCACGAACATGATCGCCGACGGCCCGCACTCGGCGGTGCAGCAGCAGGTCCGCAACGGCGTCGCCGTGCGCATGGCCGTACTCGCGACGATCGTGCGCAACGTGCAGGTCCGCAACGTGCAGGCCGGCCGGCGCGAGGTTTGACCGGCATGGGCACCTGCACCATCGACACTCCCGGCCGCAGCCGCGGCGCGCCGCCGGAGCAGCGCACGCACCGCGACTCGATCTTCGTCGAGGACGGCAAGCTGCTGTCGCAGCAGGAATACCCAGGCCAGCAATTCGTGATCCGCCTGCAGGCGCCGAAGTGTGCCGCCGCTGCGGTGCCGGGCAGTTTCGTGCACCTGACGTGCGACCCGGAACGACCGATGCGCCGGCCCTTGTCGCTGATGCGCGTCGATGCGAAAGCGGGCTGGATCGAGATCCTCTACAAGATCGTGGGTCCCGGACTCGAGGCACTCTCGCAGCAGCCCGTGGGTGCGACGATCAGCGTGCTCGGGCCGATCGGCCACGGTTTCATCGCGCATCCCGAGCGGCCGCGAACACTGCTCGTCGGTGGCGGTGTGGGCATCCCGCCGATGGTGTTCCTGGCCGAGTCGCTGAAGGCACGCCGTAGTGAGGCGCCGTGGCAGCCGCTCGTGCTGATGGGGTCCGAGATCGAATTTCCATTCCGCGCACGACCGTCGAAAATATTGGTGCCGGGCGTGCCGAACGACGTGATCGCGTGCATGCCGCTGCTCGATGACTGGGGTGTCGCGAGCCGCCTGGCGAGCTTTGGCGATTTTCCCGGCTGCTTCCACGGCTACGTCACCGACCTCGCGGCACAGTGGTTGTCGTCGCTCGATGCCAGGGCGCTCGGCGAAGTCGAACTGTTCGCGTGCGGCCCGACTCCGATGCTGCAAGCGACGGCGCGCGTGGCGCGCAAGTTCGGCGTGCCTTGCCAGGTCTCGCTCGAGGAATTCATGGCGTGCGCGGTGGGTGGATGCGCGGGTTGCGCCGTGCCGATCGTGCAGGCCAATGGCTCGCTCGCGATGAAGCGTGTCTGCGTCGACGGACCGGTGTTCGACGCGAATGCCGTGTTCCCGCCGGTGGCTGCCTAGCGCACTTCGGGTAGCCCGAGAGGCCTGGCACAAGGCGGTGCGGGCGTCCAATCCGGTTTGTCCTGGCGGGAGCGGAAAGGCAGACACGCTCCCGCCAGGACAAACCGGATCGGACGCTCGATACGCCGCGCCTGAGCTGACTCGCGGGAGGCCCGCGAGCTCGCACGGCGCAAGTAGCCGGCGTGGAAGCTGACCATCGCGCGTTGGAGCATCCCAAGCCAGGGGAGGTCCGCGACCCAAACTCCAACGCGGCCGTCCGGCTGAGCCCTGCGGTGTCTGCAGAACGTGCAGGCTCTGTCACCGATTCGCATTGGTGACCGAGCCGACGCCGTCCAAAAAGCAGACGGTGCGGACTCTTGGGCGTGTGTCGTTAAATGGCGGCTGCTTTGATTGGCGTTACCGCCATCCGATCGAATCGATTGAATAACGTCAGGCCGCGATCTTTAGTCCGACGGAGATGCCGGACTTAGCACACAGGCCCACGAGGTAATCGAGCGACAGCAGCTCAACCTTGCCGCGGGTGATTTCGGACACGCGTGGTTGCGTGATACCGAGGCGCTTCGAGGCCTGAGCCTGCGTCAATTCTTCCCGCTCTATCCACGCGCGCAACGCTTCGGCGAGTTTTGCCCGCAGTAGCATGACTTCCGCCTCGTGCGGCGGGAAACCAAGGTCGAGAAAGACATTTCCGCTCGATTCGGTCACTTTCTCAGCCACGTTTCACTCCTTCGGCGAGTTCGCGCGCGATCCGGTAGCGCTGCATCGCGAGGTCCAGATCGGCCCTTGCCGTCTTTTGCGTTTTCGCACACGAATCTCACAGGTGCCGGGGCCGACGCTGCTCATGGGTTTCCAGTTCTCAGGGTCACGTCCGACCTGAACCATGAACAATTCATGGCCCGCGCGGGCACGCACTTCCACTGGAAACGCGGCGAAGTCGTCTCGGGTGCTGCCCACGAAGCGGACGCTCGTCGCGGGTGCAATTGATACTCGCGTGGCTTGCCCGGCGATGCGCTAGAACATCCTTGCCTTCCCAATTTTCACTCGAGACGGGTCCGACCACGCGTACGGTTTTGACGGCGCATGATAAGCGTCGCCCCACTCGTCTGTGCTGGGGTCCATGACGGAGCCTCGTATCGCACACCTGCGACAATAAAGCTCGAGGCAAACCTGCCTAATCGCGGTGGAGTAAACGATCCACTCGTGGTCACACTGGCTCGGATCGGGTAGACGTCTCCGAACGATCCACTTCAGCGCACCAAAATACAACCGTTCGAGCCAGTCGCGCAGAAATGCCATCGCCCCCCCGGGCCAAAATCCGCAAGTCTGTCCACCGAGACGATGGACTGCTTGTGGCCGGTTTGCGACATCGGCGAATCACAGTTTTCTACTGGAACTTGCGATAGAAGCCAATACCTTTCGTTAACAGAGCCAACAACTACTGCCACCGCATGCGGAGTGTCGGGGTGGGCTCGCGGCCCTCTTGAAGGAATCGCTGTTCAAGCCAGACATCATCACGCTGAAGTGGCAACCATCGACGCTGCATGCGCCGTGCGAGCGGAATCGACGGCGGTGATGCAGCGGTGGCGACGGAGATTGGCGTCGATTCCGCTCGCTCAGGCGCGGCCTCACGCGCCCCTCGCATGCCAATGCGTGTCGTTCGCAGGCGCGAAAACCACGGTTGATATTCCCCTGCGATGACGTCGAACGGGCACAGACAGCCGTTGGACGAAAGTGGGGCAACATGCCGAGCCATACCTTTTTCAAGAGCGCCGCGCTTTTCGTCGCGGCCGTGTTCATGCTTGCGGGCTGCGGTGGCGGCGGTGGCGGCGGCTCCTCTGACGGGTCGGACGGCGGCGGTGCGGGAGACGGCGGCAGCAGCGGCAGCGGCGGTAGCGGGGGCGGCACCGGGCAGACCCCTGCGTACAAGATCCTCGCCACCAACGATCTGGGCATGCACTGCGTGGACGCGGATTTCTCGGTCTTCTCGATCCTTCCCCCGTACAACGTCGTCAATGCACAAGTGATCCGCACCGACTCCGCCGGCAAGCCGTCGCTGGTGAACGACAGCGCGGTGTCGTTGAACTACTCGGCGATCGCAGATGCCAACGGGTCGATCAATAGCCGCAGCGTCGGCAAGACCAATTTCTGGCAGTACGCCGCGCGGGCCTACGGGGCGAATCTCGCTCCGGGCCAGGGCCTGAAGGGCCTGTACATGCCAGCCGAGGCGACGACGGCGCAACAGACCGCCTTCGCATGGAAGGCCACGAATGGACTATTCAAGGCGGAAGGCATTCCGATCATTCCGACGGACGATGCAGGCCACAGCAACCGGTATCCATTGCTGCGACTGACGGCGGCCGACAAGTCGAGCAGCCAGAACGTGGCCTCGCTCGACATCGTGTTGCCCGTGTCCGAGGAAACGACTTGTCGCGATTGCCACGCCACCGGGGGCCCGGCCGCGAGTGGGAGCAGCATCGCGTGGTCGACCCACAGCGACGTCGAAGTCCAGTCGCGCGAGAACGTCCTGTTGCTGCATGACAGCCGCATGGGCACACGGCTGATGGCTTCAAAGCCGGTCCTGTGCGCGGGTTGCCACTACTCCGCCGCGCTCGACCTGGCGGGCACCGGGCCCGCGGGCACGCAGGTCGGCCGTCCAACGATGTCGGCGGCGATGCACGCCTATCACAGCGACAAGATGGTCACGGCCGCAGGCGTGCCCCTGGCGGATCACTTCATTGCCCAGGGGAGTTCGCCGCCGTCGCCGGAGACGCAGGCTTGCTATCTCTGCCACCCGGGCAAGACCACGCAATGCCTGCGCGGCGCGATGACCGATGCCGTCACCTGCCAGAACTGCCACGGCGACATGCGCGCGGTCGGCGGCGCTACGCCTCTCGCATCGAACGGCAGCATCGACGGCCAGAACGACGGCAAGGCGCGACGCCCCTGGCTGGACCTGCCCCGCTGTCAGTCCTGCCACACCGGCGACGCGTCGAGTCACCTGACGCTGGCCGACGCCTCGCTGATGGCGAGCGACGGACTGCGCACGCTCGTAGCCTTCCAGGCAACGGACGCCGCGGCCTCGCCGCGCCTGGCCCAGAGCAGCCGCTTTGCCGAGAACGCGAACACGTTGTTCCGCTTCAGCAAGGGCCACGGCGGCGTGGCGTGCGAAGGTTGCCACAACAGCACGCACGCCATCTGGCCCAACCCGGTGGAACTGCACAACGACAACGTCGCGGCGAAGCAGCTGCAAGGCCACGCCGGCACCATCACGGAATGCACGACGTGCCACGGGGCGGGGACGCTCGCGCTGTCACTCGGCGGCCCGCATGGGATGCATGTCGTCGCCGACTCGCGTTGGACCCGGGGCGGGCACGAGTCGCTGGCAAAGCAGAACCGGCAAGCGTGCGCTGCGTGCCACGGCACGACGTTCCGCGGGACCGCGCTGTCACGCACGGCAGCGCAACGCGACTGGGGTTCGCGCACCGTGGCCAAGGGCACTCAGGTCGGATGCTACGACTGCCACAACGGGCCGAACGGCGGCGACTGAGCGGCAGGTGCGCGGAGGCGGTCGATCCGGTGCCTTGCGAATCGCCGGTCGAGCCAGCGACTCAACCGAAGTTGATCTTGGCCTCGAGGTTGCTGCGCGAGTCCGCGTTCGAGATCGCCTCTTCCAGCGTGACCTTGCCCTGCTTGAAGAGATCGAACAACGCCGTATCGAAGCTCATCACGCCCTTCTCGGCGCTGCGAACCAGCGATTCCTTGACCCCGACGACGTCGCCCTTCTTGATCAGTTCCTGCACGTGCGGCGTGTTGAGAAGCACTTCGAGCGCCGCGCAGCGCTTGCCGTCCTTGCCCATCACGAGGCGCTGGGAAAGGATCGCCTTCAGGTACTGCGACAGGTCGAGGAAGATCTGCGAGTGCTGGTCGCGCGGGAACATGTTGATGATGCGATCGAGCGTCTCGGCCGCGTTGTTGGCGTGCAGCGTCGCCAGGCACAGGTGTCCCGTGCCGGCGAACGTCAGTGCGTACTCCATCGATTCACGATCGCGGATTTCGCCGATCAGGATGACGTCGGGCGCCGCCCGCATCGCACTGCGCAACGCGCGATGGAACGACTTGGTGTCGAGTCCCACCTCGCGCTGGTTGACGATGGACTTCTTGTTCCGGTGCAGGAACTCGATCGGGTCCTCGACCGTCAGGATGTGGTCGGACGAGGTCTCGTTGCGGTAGTTCAGCATCGCCGCGAGCGAAGTCGACTTGCCCGAACCGGTCGCGCCGACCATCAGGATCAGGCCACGCTTGATCATGACCAGGTCCTTCATGATCATCGGCAGGCCGAGTTCCTCGAGCGAGGGCATGTCCGCCGTGATGTAGCGCAGCACCATCGCGGGATTGCCGCGCTGGTGGAACACCGCGATGCGGAAGCGGCCGAGGCCCGGCTCCGAAATCGCAAAGTCGATCTCGAGTTCCTGCTGGAAATAGTCGATCTGTTCCTGGTTCATCAGGCCGTACGCGGCCTGCCGCACCTGGTCTGCGTTCAGGACCTGCTTGTTGACCGGGATGATCCTGCCTTCGATCTTGATCTTGATCGGCGAGTTCGAGCTGAAGAACAGGTCGGATGCCTTCTTCTCGACCATCAGCTTGAACAGCGGCTTGGTGTTCAGCACGAAGCTGCGGGCCGTGTCGGCTCCCACCAGGCCGCCATCGTTCAGCACGCGCTCCTGCGGCGGAGCCGCCGCATCGAGGTCGGAGGTCTCGGTCGCCATCACTCTTCTTCCTCGAGGATCTTCAGGTTCCCCGACTCGTCGAGGTGAGCCGA
>CAWJVM010000008.1:0-593808 GCA_963846315.1 uncultured Gammaproteobacteria bacterium | reverse complement strand
ACTCTATGCGGCTTTCGCTTGGTTGCCGGTCGCCGTACTGCTGCAGCTGACCCGCGACAGCGTCTTTGTCCTGACCGGCGAATGGACGCTCGGCCGTGCACCGGTCCACGCGCTCGGCATGGGCTTCTTCGGCGGCATGCTGGTGGCGATGGTCACGCGCGTGACGATGGGGCACTCCGGACGACCCCTGCGGATGGACCGCATCACACTCGGCTGCTTCGTCGCACTGCAGCTAGGTGCAGCCAGTCGCGTGCTGAGTGAAATCGTGCAGGTCCCGGTTGCGGTGCAATGGTTCCTGCTCGCGAGCGTCGGCCTCTGGGTAGCCGCCGTGGCGATCTGGGTGCGGCGCGTCGGCAGCATCTATCTCCACCCGCGTGTGGACGGCAAGCCCGGCTGATGGCCGAGTATTACCTCACGCTCCGTCAGGCACACATCGGGTTTGCGCTGCTCTCGGTGAGCCTGTTCGTCCTGCGCGGTTGCCTGATGCTGGCTCAGTCCCCGCACGTGCAGGCGGCCTGGCTCAAGTACCCGTCGTACCTGGTCGACACGATGCTGCTGACCTTCGCCCTGATGTTGATGACCGTCACCCACCAGTACCCATTCGGGACCGGCTGGCTGACGATGAAAGTGACATTGCTGGTCGTGTACGTGCTGCTCGGCAGCATCGCGCTGAAGCGCGGGCGCACGCCGGGTGTCCGTGCAGCCGCCTTCGTCGCCTCGCTGCTGACCGTCGCGTTCCTTTACAGCGTGGCCCGCGCGCACCATCCGCTGGGCGTTTTCGCCGTCGCCGCGTCCTGAAATTCAGAACCGGCCTGTCGGCGCGTCGGTGACGTCCTACACTGTGCATTCTCCGGACCTTGCGATCATGCGCCACACTGGCAGTACATGGCTGATACTCGCGGGATATGACTGATAACGAATCTCCTTCCGCGCTCGCGGGCATCCGCACGCACCACCTTTTCGCCGGACTGTCCCCGCCGCAACTGCAGCGCGTGATGTCGACGGCACAGTTGATCACCGCCGAGTCGGGCCAGCTGCTGTTCGACCGTGGCCAGCCGGCGAAGCATTTCTACGTCGTCGTCGACGGCCAGGTAAACCTGGTGCTGTATTCGAAGGCGGGCGAAGAAAAGATCGTCGACATCCTCGGCCCCGGCCAGAGCTTTGCCGAGGCCGTGATGTTCATGGCCGGGCCGGTCTACCCGGTGTCGGCGGTCGCGGCCGGCACCTCGCGGATTGCCCGCTTCTCGAGCACCGAATACATCGGCCTGCTGCGTGAAAGTCCCGAGACCTGCCTGCGCATGCTCGGTCACTTGAGCCAGCGACTGCACATGCGCATCCGTGAGATCGAGTACTTGACGCTCGAAAGCGCGACACACCGCCTCGTGCGCATGCTGGAGGCGCGGCTGCCGAACGCAGGCGACGGACCCCAGGCGATCCTGCTGCATGAGTCGCGCCAGGAGATCGCTTCGCGGCTGTCCATGAAACCCGAGACTCTTTCTAGAATCCTGCGGACGTTGGCGGATGGCGGGCTGATCGAGGTGCAAGGACGCACGCTACAGGTTCCCAGTCGCGAGCGGCTGCTGGCGGTGCTCGACAAGCCTGTCTGACCTCCGTCCGGGCGCATTCGGCCTTGATCCGGGTCAAGGCACGCGAACCGGGTAACTCCTACAGTCCAGGTCATCGAGCGAGATAATTCGCCTGCCAGGTCGAAGCAAGGAGTACACGATGCGCCCAACCATTCCGCAACTGCGCCCGCGACAGGCCAGTTGGATCGCGCTGCCGCTGCTGGCCGTCTTCGGGACAGCCGCACTGGCTCAGCAACCCGCGACGAGCGCCGGCTCACCCCAGGTTCACCAGGCCGAAGTGGCTGCCGGTGCCGCGCCCAGCGCCGCACGGATCAAGGCCGGCGAGGAGGTCTTCAAGGTGGCGTGCATCGCCTGTCACCAGGACACGGGACTGGGCCTGCCTGGCGCGTTCCCGCCACTGGCCAAGTCTGACTACCTGCTGTCGGATCCCGGCCGCGCCGTCGGCGTCGTCGTGCGGGGTCTGCAGGGTGAAGTGACCGTCAACGGTCAGAAATTCAATTCCGTCATGCCGGCGATGACGCAGCTCAGCGACCAGCAGGTTGCCGACGTGCTCACCTACGTCCTGAACACGTGGGGCAACAAGGGCGGCAGCGTCGCTGTCGAGCGCGTGGCCGCAGAGCGTGCGCAGGCAGCGAAGGAAGGCATCAAGGCCGATTCGCCGACGCAGCACCCGACCACGGTAGGACAGCTGCAATACCAGGGCGCTGCCTCGCCGGTCGGTGGCGCGGATGCCCAGATCCGCGTGACGCCCGGCGCCCCGAACATGACCCTGGTCGAATTCGAGCACGCGCAGAAGATCTACTTTCAGCGCTGTGCCGGCTGCCACGGCGTGCTGCGCAAGGGCGCCACCGGCAAGCCATTGACGCCGGACATCACGCAGCCTAAAGGCACGGAGTACCTCAAGGTCTTCATCAACCAGGGTTCACCTGCTGGCATGCCCAGCTGGGGCAAGTCGGGTGAGCTGACGGCCGACGAAGTCGACATCATGGCGCGCTTCGTCCAGCACGAGCCGCCGCAGCCGCCGGAATGGGGCATGAAGGAGATCATGAACACCTGGAAGGTGCTGATCCCCGTCGAGAAACGGCCGACGACACAGCAGAACAAGTTCAACCTCGACAACATCTTCGCGGTCACGCTGCGTGACGCCGGCCAGGTGGCGCTGGTCGACGGTGACACCTACGAGATCATCACCGTGATCAAGACGGGATACGCGGTGCACATCTCGCGCCTGTCCGACTCGCGCCGCTATGTGTACACGATCGGCCGCGATGGCCGCATCGACCTGATCGACCTGTACATGGCGGTGCCGGACCGCGTCGCCGAGATCAAGATCGGCCTCGAGGCGCGCTCGGTCGAAACGTCGAAGTACAAGGGCTACGAAGACAAGTATGCGATTGCAGGCGCCTACTGGCCGCCGCAATACACGATCATGGACGGCGCGACACTCGAGCCGCTCAAGGTCGTCTCTACCCGCGGCATGACCGTGGACACCCAGGAGTTCCACCCGGAGCCGCGCGTGGCCGCCATCGTCGCCTCGCACGAGCACCCGGAGTTCATCGTCAACGTGAAGGAGACTGGGCAGGTCCTGCTGGTCAACTATGAGGACATCAAGAACCTCAAGACCACGACGATCGGCGCCGCACGGTTCCTGCACGACGGTGGCTGGGACAGCACCAAGCGTTACTTCCTGACGGCGGCCAACCAGTCCGACAAGATTGCGGTGATCGACTCGAAGGACCAGAAGCTCGCGGCGTTGATCGACGTGGACAAGATCCCGCACCCGGGTCGCGGCGCCAACTTCGTGGACCCGAAATACGGTCCGGTGTGGGCAACCAGCGCGCTCGGCAACGACAAGATCACGCTGATCGGCACCGACCCCGTCAAGCACAAGGACAACGCCTGGAAGGTGGTCCGCGTTCTGAAGGGCCAGGGCGGCGGCTCGCTGTTCGTCAAGACGCACCCTAAGTCGAAGCACCTGTGGGTGGACGCGCCGCTCAATCCCGATCCGAAGATCGCGCAGAGCGTGGCTGTGTTCGACACCACCAACCTCGAGGCGGGTTACCAGGTGCTGCCGATCGCGGAGTGGGCGAACCTCGGCGAAGGCCCGAAGCGGATCGTGCAGCCCGAGTACAACGCCGCTGGCGACGAAGTCTGGTTCTCCGTGTGGAACGGCAAGGACCAGAAGTCAGCGCTGGTCGTCGTCGACGACAAGACGCTGAAGCTCAAGAAGGTCATCGACGACCCGCGCATCGTCACGCCGACAGGCAAGTTCAACGTGCACAACACCGGAGAGGACGTGTACTGAACTGACTGAATTCGACTCCCACGCGCAGCAATGTGCGACTCGGGCCCCGCTCTCAAGAGGCGGGGCCCGTTTTTTTAATACAGCTACAACGGGCGCGTCACTGCGCAAGGCCGTATCAGTCGCCTTCAGGGCAACGCAGCCCCTCTTGCGGCAACCAGCACCCGGTACCAGTCGGCACGGGACCAGACGACCTGGTATGCGTCGGCAGCCTCGCGGATGCGATGCACCTGCTGGCTGCCGACGATCGGGATGATGCCGGCCGGGTGCGCCATGCTCCAGGCATACGCCGCAGCCGAGCGCGAGACGCCAAAGCGCGCCGCCTGTGCGTCGAGTTCGGCGCAAACACGCTGTGCTCGCTCATCATCGCCCGGTGTGCCGAGGCGGCCGCCCGCCAGCGGCGACCACGCCAGCACCGAGATCCCGTGCTGCATGGCGAGGTCGAGCGTGCCATCGGCGAGCGGCTCGAGCACGAGTGGAGAGAACTCGGGCTGGAGGCTGGCCAGCGGAATGTGCAGGTGCGCGAGGAGCGCAGCCGTTTGCGTCGGTGTGTAATTGGACACGCCGACCGACCGTGCCTTGCCGCTTGCGACCAGCGTCTCGAGAGCCTGTGCCACTTCCGCCGGATGAGTCAGCGCGTCGGGTCGGTGCACCTGGAAGAGATCGAGGTGATCGGTGCCGAGCCGACGCAGCGACGCCTCGCAGGCGCTGACCAGGTAGTCGGCACTGGAATCGTAAGGCACGCCCGGGATGATCCCGCCCTTGCTCGCCAGCACCATGCGTCGACGCAAGCCGGGCTCCGCAGCAAACAGCTGGCCAAGCAGCACTTCAGCGTTGCCGAAGCCTGCGCGACCGTTGAAGCCGTAGATGTCCGCGGTATCGAACAGGTTGATGCCCGCGTCGAAGGCCGCGTCGACGAGCGAGCGTGCGTGGCCAAGGTCGTCACCCTGAAAGCGCCACATGCCCCACGCGAGTCGTGACACGACGACGTCGGTTGCGCCGAGCTTCACGCGCTCGAGTGAACCATTGATCTTTATCGTACCCACTTGCGACATGCGCTTACTTTGCGTAGGTGGCGAGCAGGTACTCGCGAATCGCGTCCGACTCGAACAGTGCGGTGCCCGTGTTCGGATCGACGAGGTAAGGCACCTGCACCTTGCCTGCGCGGCGCAACAGCTCGATCCGCGCCCTGCCCTCGACCGGCAACGTCGGAAACAACGTCGCCCGCAGCATCGGTGGCCCCAGGTCCTGGAACCGGGCCTTGCCGGTGCTGCGCAACAGGTACGGCAATTCGAGTTCGCAGAGCAACTCACGCACTCGGCGCGAATACGGACTGGATTCGAAGCTGAACAGTTCGAGCGGGCGCCGGGGTGCTTTCGACGACCGGGCACGCCCACCCGCACGCCTGCGCGGCAGACCCGACAGGACCGCCGAGGCGACATCGAATGGGCGCAACAGGTGCGTGGGCGGCGGTCGCCCGCCGTAGCGTCGGTACAGGTAGTCGATGATGGCGTTCGACTCGTACAGCGACTCGCCAGTGTTGGGATCCACCAGGAACGGGAACTGTTGCTTGCCGCCAAGCTCCGCGACCTTTGGGCGGAAACGCTTGCCACCATGGGGCGTCGGGTAAATCAGCGCGTCGAGGTCGAGCTCGGTGAGGGCCTCACGCACAAGCCTGCAGTACGGGCAGGCCTCGAACTCGTAAAGTTTGAGGTTCCTGACCGGCTGATTCACCGATCCCCGCGCATTGGTGCCACGCCACAGGCGCAGGGTCGAAGTCAGCGACGAATTCAGGACGTCGAATGTGTTGCCCATGCCGGCATTAAATCATGCGGCATCCATGGATGCGCCTGGCCGGATCAAAAGTCGTAGCGCAGACTGACGGAAGCGTTGAAACCAGCGCGCGTGTAATACGGAATCAGGGGATCGTCCGCGACACGACCGCGGACGTCGGCCCATTCGATGTATTCGGCGTTCGTCAGGTTGAACAGCCCGACATTCAACCGCAGCCGGGAGCTGAGGCTGACGTTGGCAAGCCAATCGAGCGTCGCGTAACCATCCGTTCGATACAAGTCCGCCCGGCTGCGGTCGACATCACGCTGCGCCTCCACGGCCGTCACCGCAAATTCCGTCCCCCATCGAGTCGAGGGTGCGTCGTATCTCGCACTAAGCACCAGCCGCGGCGGATCGATCGAATTGAGTGGCTCATCGCGCACGAGGTCCTCGCCACGTGTCCATGAAGCCGCGAGTCGTCCGGTCCAACCTTCGAGTCCAGGCGACCATGCGCCGGCCGCGATACGTGCATCCAGTTCCGCGCCGTAGATGCGTGCCTCGGCGACGTTCTGCGACTGGAACAACGTCACGCCCGTTGCCGGATCGACGCCGAGGTTCACCTTCGACTCGATGAAGTCGCTGTATTCCGTATGGAAGACACTGGCCGTCAGTGCCACGGGAGTGCCCGTCAGCCGCAGACCGGCCTCGAAGCCATCGCTCGTCTCGGCCTGCAGGTCTGGATTAGGAATCGCGCGTATGTTGAACAGCGGAACTTCGAGCCCGATGTTGACGTCCTCCGGCGGCGGCGAGCGGAATCCGTGCGCGTACTGGACGAACACGCCGAACCGGTCATTGACCCGATAGGTCGCGCCGAGCTTTGGCGCAAGAGACAATTCGTCCACTGCAACGGGCGACGTCGAAGGGTTGTCTTCACGATAGATGCGATCCGCCCGCGGCGAGAGATCGTAGTAATCCACGCGCAGTGCTGGCACAAGCGTCCAGCGCGATTCCGCGAGTTGCATTTCGTCCTGCACGAAGGCACCCATCTCGACGACCGTCGTCAGCGGCAGGTCCCGCAGCGGGAAAGTCTCGCCGAGTATCGTCGGCGTGGTGGCGCCCGTCGTGAGGTTGGTCTGCAATCCGTCCCGCAACTCCTCGAGTTCGGAGCGCGTCGCTTCGATGCCGTACACGACGTCGTGCATGAGCGAGCCCCACCCAAGGCTCTTGAGCGCAGTGAACTCGAACCCCAGCGTGCTTTCGTCGAAATCGAACGTGCGATCGAGTTGCGTCGGCGGCGTGCGTGGCGGCACGGCCTTGCGAACCTCGTACGTGTCCTGATCGGTCTTCGTACCTTGCCAGTACGCGTTCCATTCGGCCGAAGCGAAGGCCGCCGTCGCACCGGTGAGAGCCTGCTGCAGGCTGACGCGGTAGCGCAGCATCGTGTCATCGCCCTGCAGCACGGTGGTGCTGACGAAGCGTCCCACTCCAAGGAACGCATCGACATCCGTCGACTGCTGTATTCGTCCGGCTTCACCGGTGAATGTCAGCGGGCCGCCCGGGACGGCTCCTGCCACTTTCAGCAGCGCCGAGTCGTTGGTGAAGTCGCTCGGGTTCGGTGTGACGTCGGCGGCCGTATCAGACTCGTGTCCGGTACGTCGCGAGTAGCCGACGAGCCAGTTCGCTTGACCCAGCGTGCCGGCTGCAAGGACTGCTGCGCGCGATGCCGCATTTTCTGAGTCGTACCCGGCCTCGGTCCGAACGACGTACTGGTTTGATGCCGGTTCGAGCAGACGGTCGGGTGTCAGCGTGGTCATGGCGACGACGCCACCGATCGCGTCGCTGCCATACAGTGACGACGCCGGACCACGCAGGATCTCGACGCGATCGACAAAGGCTGGATCGACGAAGGCGCGGCCCGAATCGGCATAGCTGCCCACGGCAAAGCCACCCGCGGCCGGAATGCCGTCGATCTCGACGGCGACTCGGTTGCCACCGAGCCCACGTACCGAAATCGTATCGAGTCCGAACCGGAACGGATCATTGCGCACGCTGATCCCCGGCTCGTAGCGCACGAGTTCGCGGATGTCGGTCGCCAGCGTGGCCTCGATGCGCGCCTGGTCGATGACCGTCACCGTCGCAGCGACACGGGACACCGGAGTCAGGCGGCGCGCGTAGACCGTGATCGTCTCGAGTTCCGTGTCGGCGGCGACCCCCGTGGACTGGGCTGTGGCGGGTATCGCCGCCGCACCCAAAAGCAAGGCGACCATGGACCTCGCAAGAGCCGGATTACGCGAAGGAACGGGCATGGGTTCGGATACTCGCACCGGAGTCTTGCAGGACGCATTGACCTGGATCAATGGCTTTCGACGGCGAGGCGCGCAGATTGCGCCTATCACCCAGGGGTGACGCGCTACGTGTGCACCCCCCACCTGCCGGAGAGACCCTGTCGATGACCAAGACGAACACCAGGAACCGTCCCGGATCGATTCTACTGCTGGCCGCCGCCTGCCTCCCGGGCGTGGCAATGGCAGCCGATCCCGCCCCAGCTGCTCCTGCTACACCCGCCGCGGCGGCTACGTTCGTCGACGCCATGACGGGCGGCAAGGCGCACCTCGAATTCCGGTACCGCCTGGAAACGGTCGACCAGGACCCGTTCGCCGACGATGCCGTCGCCTCGACGCTGCGCAGCCGCCTCAACTACCAGACGGGCACCTGGCACAGCCTGAGCGCGTTCGTGGAGGCGGACAACGTCACGGTGCTCGGTGACGACACCTACAACAGCACGACCAACGGCGTGACCGACCGGCCCATCGTGGCCGACCCGGAGTACACCGAGGTCAACCAGGCGTACCTGCAGCTCAAGGCCGGCACGTTTACTGGTCTTGCCGGACGCCAGCGCATCACGCTCGACAACCAGCGGTTCATCGGCAACGTCGGCTGGCGACAGAACGAGCAGACCTACGACGCGCTGACACTGAAAAGCAGCGCGCTGGAGAATACGCAACTGCACTATTCGTACATCACCAATGTCAATCGCGTCACCGGTCCCGACGAGGGCACGCAGCCCGCGAACTACCACGGGGCCGTGCAAGCACTGAACGGCAAGTTGGAACTCGGTGCGTTCGGTGCCGTGACGGGATTCGCCTACCTGCTCGACCTCGAGAACGCGTCGGCGCTGTCGAGCAGCACCTACGGCGTGCACTGGTCCGGAATGTACAAGGTCTCGGAGGCGACCAAGGTCAACTGGGTCGCCTCGTACGCGAGTCAAGGCGATTACGCCGACAACCCGAACAACTACTCCACCGACTACTACCTGTTCGAAGGCGGGGCGACGTTCGGCAAGTTCGGCTTCAAGGCGGGCTACGAAGTACTCGGCGGCGACGACCAGCCGAACCACGCCTTCCAGACCCCACTCGCGACCTTGCACGCGTTCCAGGGCTGGGCCGACAAATTCCTGACGACTCCGCGCGGTGGCGTCGAGGATCTCTACCTGGGCGCCACTGCCAATGTCGGTCCCGTGGCCTTGCAGCTCGTCTGGCATGATTTCCAGGCCGAAGCCTTCAGCCAGGACTACGGCAGCGAATGGAACGCGTCGGCGGCGTACAAGTTTGGCGCGCAGAAGAACTACGAGGCCATGCTCAAATTCGCCGACTACCAGGCCGATGGCTTTGCCACGGACACCACCAAGCTGTGGCTGCAGTTCTCAGCCACGTTCTGAGCGCATAACCCTTGGTTCTCAAGCGGGGACACGCTGGACCCGTTGCCGGAGAATGCAGGCGTTGTCACTTACACACCCGCAAGGCTCCGCCATGAAACTCGAGACCCTCGTCGTCCACGCCGGCTATTCGCCCGACCCGACCACCCGGGCCGTCGCGGTGCCGATCTACCAGACGACGTCCTACGCGTTCGATGACACGCAGCACGGCGCCGACTTGTTCGACCTGAAGGTCGCCGGCAACATCTATACCCGCATCATGAATCCGACCACGGACGTGCTCGAAAAGCGCGTGGCGGCGCTGGAAGGCGGCGTGGGCGCGCTCGGACTCGCCTCGGGCCAGGCGGCGATCACCTATGCGCTGCTGACGATCACCGAGGCCGGACAGAACATCATCAGCTCGTCCGCGCTTTACGGTGGCACCTACAACCTGTTTGCGCACACGCTGCCGCAGTACGGCATCTCGGTGAAATTCGCCGATCACCGCCAGCCGGACGCGTTCGAGAAGCTCATCGACCCGCACACCCGCGCGATCTTCTGCGAGTCGGTCGGCAACCCGGCCGGCAACGTCACCGATTTCGCGGCACTCGCCGATATCGCACACCGGCACGGCATTCCGCTGATCGTCGACAACACGGTCCCTTCGCCGTACCTGTGCCGCCCGTTCGAGCACGGGGCGGACATCGTCGTCCATTCGCTCACCAAGTACCTGGGCGGTCATGGCAACAGCATCGGCGGCGCGCTGGTGGATTCCGGCACGTTTCCCTGGGCAGCGCACGCGGACAAGTTTCCGCGTCTCAACACGCCGGACATCTCTTACCACGGAGTCGTCTATACCGAGGCGTTCGGCGCGGCCGCGTTCATCGGTCGCGCCCGTGTCGTGCCGCTGCGCAACATGGGCGCGGCGATCTCGCCGTTCAACAGTTTCCTGATCCTGCAGGGCATCGAGACACTCGCCCTGCGCATGGACCGCATCTGCGACAACGCGCTCGCCGTTGCGAAGTACCTGCAGCAGCATCCGAAGGTGCGCTGGGTGAACTACGCCGGCCTGCCGGACCACCCGAGCCACGCGCTTGCGCAGAAATACATGGGTGGCCGTGCCTCGGGAATCCTGACATTCGGCATCGAGGGTGGCCTCGCTGGCGGCAGCCGCTTCCAGGATGCGCTCAAGCTGTTCGTCCGGCTCGTCAACATCGGCGACGCGAAATCGCTGGCGTGCCATCCCGCCAGCACGACGCACCGCCAGCTGAATCCGGCCGAACTGGAACGCGCGGGTGTCAGTGCGGACATGGTGCGGCTGTCGGTCGGCATCGAGCACATCGACGACCTGCTCGCGGACCTCGAACAGGCGCTGGCAGCGGCCTAGGAATTCAGGACGACGTGTCCGATGTCGGGCCGCAACGTCCACAGCACCCATTTGCCGAGCACCGTGAACGTCGAGACGATGGCGAACGCCAGCAGCGTGCCACCCAGGTACACGCCCGACGAATAATGGGTGCCGCCCGCGGCGAGCAGCACGAGCACCGGTGTCAGCAGGAAATCCTGCAGGTCCGGGCGTCCCCGCCCCAACGTCAACATGGCGAGCAGCAGCGTGACCGCGCATGCGGCACGCAACCAAGGCTCGACCAGGCCTTCGAACAGCGCCAGCGCCAACAGCGTGCCTGCCAGGGCCAATGCCAGCCGCGCCACGGCCTTGCCCGGCGTGCTGCGCAACCAGGGCTCGCCGAGCGCTGCCACGGTGAGCGGCAGCCACCAGGCCTGCTCGAGCCCGGCCACGCGCGCAGTGAACCAGGCCACCAGCACCAGCATGGCCAGCAGTACGGAATAACTGAGCGCCGTCTTCGAATGCACCGCCAGCGGCCGACGGGCGACGAGCATTCGCCCCGCGGTGCAGACCAGCAGGAATCCGTACAAGCAGCCCCCGAGCATCGACAGGCTGCGATAGGCAACGATGTCCGCCGTCGCGGGCTCGAAGGAACCGATCAGCGCGGCGGCGAGCATGGCCAGCAGGCCGCGGTGATATCCGCGTGAGCTTGCCGCACCCGTGGCAGCGGCCGAGGCGACAATGAGCGCGGCCACGCCGTCGGTAAAATTGGCGGTGACCGCTGCCGCCGCATACACGCCCACGATCAGGAAGCTGAAAGGCGCGAGGGGTCGCGCGAGCACGCCTAGATGAAACGCCAGGGCCGTGCCCAGGGCCACGTTGCGCGCAGCGTCGGGGAATCCGGACAGGTAAATGCCCGCGGCGGGTGCCAACAGCAGCACGATCAATCCTGTCACACGCAGCAGCATTTCCCGGCGTCCCCTTGCGGTTGGCTCGTTTGCGCACCAGTCCTGTGCAATAGCCTTGCCATATTCTAGATTCGTTTTAAAACAGTAACTTACGATGAACGCGGTGGCACGGACGGCAGCATATGTAAAAAAGGCCGACGTCGATTTGCGACCCGGGCTATGGCCGAAGCGCGGCCCGTGCGGGACACTGCGCGTCCCTTGCGCCCCGGACCCACCATGCCTGCAGCCCGATTCGCATGCCGCCCCCTGCTGCTGCTGGCACTGACCGCGCTGATCACACTGGCGGCGTGCGGCGGCGGCTCCGGCAACAGTGCGGGCGGCGGCACGGGGGGTGGCCTGAGCGATCCGTGCGGTGAAACCGCCCGCAAGCAGTGGGTCCTCAACGTCACGCGCGAGTGGTACCTGTTCCCGGACCTGTTGCCGGCCACAGTGGACCTGGCGTCCTATTCGACAGCCGAAGAAATGCTCGATGCGTTGACCGCGGCGGCCCGGGGCCAGGGCAAGGACCGCTACTTCAGCTACCTGACGACCCAGTCCGCCGAGAACTCGTTGCTCGGCGAGGGTCAGTTCGTGGGCTTCGGCTTCCGCTCCCGCACGGACCCGGGCAACCGTCCGTTCATCATCGACGTGTTCGAGGGCAGTCCCGCAGCGGACGCCGGCCTGCAACGCGGTGACGAGGCCACCGCTGTCGACCAGGGCAGCGGTTTCATTCCGCTCACGCAATCCCTCGCCGACGGCACGACGTCGTTCACGGACCTGCTCGGTGCAGCCGACGCGGGCGTGCGGCGCGGCCTGCGCGTGTTGCGCAATGGCCAGACGATCGACCTGCAGCTGACCAAGCGCACGGTGACGATCGACCCGGTCCCGGATACGTTCGGGACGCGCGTCCTGCCCCTGGCTGGCACGACCGGCGTGGGTTACCTGAACCTGCGCAGCTACATCAGCACGGCGGATCCGCAGTTGCGCACCGCCTTCCAGTCGTTCCGCGCGCAGAACGTGCGCGATTTCATCATCGACCTGCGTTACAACGGCGGCGGGCTCGTCAGCACGGCCGAACTGATCGACAACCTGCTCGGCGGCGACCGCAGTGCGGCCGACACGCAGTATTCGGTCGTCTACAGCGCGAACAAGTCCGGGCAGAACTCGACCGTTCGGTTCCAGCCGCAGGCACAGTCGGTCCGCCCGGTGCGCATCGCGTTCCTGACGACCGACGCGACGGCATCGGCGAGCGAGATCAACATCAACGCCCTGCGCGCCTGGGCCGAAGTGGCCATCGTCGGCAGCGACACGTACGGCAAGCCCGTGGGCCAGCTCGCTTTCGATCTCGCCAATGCCTGCCCGGATCGGCTGCGACTCGTCACGTTCAAGACGGCCAATGCCAGCGGTGCCACCGACTACTACGACGGTCTCGCGGCCAGCATGCGTTTTGCCTGCGCGGCCACCGACACCCTCAACACCCCCATGGGTGATCCTGCGGATGGCTTGACGCAGGCGGCGCTGCAGTGGATCAACACCGGCGCCTGCGCCAGCGTGATCAGCGCCTTCACCGACGGACAGGCGAAGTCGAAGTCTTTGAGCCGGTATCCGCTGGCGAAGACACCGGATGCCGCCGAACGCTGGATTCCCGGCATCGATTGAGCGGGATTCACCGACCGAACGTGAGCAGGGCCAGGCACTCGACGTGATGCGTGCCCGGGAAGAAGTCGAACGGCGCAAGCGAACGCACCTCGTACCCTGTCGCCTCGAACGCGGCGAGATCGCGCGCCAGCGTCCCCGAACTGCACGAAAGGTAGGCCAGCCGGTCCGGGCGCAATTCTTGCGCCAGCGCCTCGAGCAAGGGCGGCTCGAGACCTGATCGCGGCGGATTGACGTAGCACGCATGGCGGGATGCATTGCCGTGGCACCACCAGTCGCGAATCTGCGGCAGGCGCTGTTCGCACGTCCCGCGCAGCACGACGGCACCCGGCGCATTGAGGCGTGCACAATCGACCGCACCGCCAGCCAGTTCGATGCCGAGCCCGGTCGCACCCGCTTGCTGCCATTGGCGCAACGTCGCGCCGATCCCGCAGTACAGGTCGAGCACCGCCACGCCAGGCGCGGGTTCGAGATGAGCCCGGGCCAGCGCCATCGACTCCGCGTGCAGGTCGGGCAGCAGTTGCTGGAAGGCGGCGGGTCCGTGCGTAAGTCCTTTCGTGTCGAGTGATCGCGGCGTCCCCCAGGCCAGGGACCAGCCCGAGCGTGCGAATAATTTGCGGCCAGCGGCCGCATGGCAATGCACCCACAATCCTTCGACCCCCGTCACCGGCAATCCCGCACGCAACGCATCGAGGTCGGCGGGCGTGTAGGTTCTCGCTTTTACGATCAGTGTCGCCTGCCCGCCTGCGATATGCAGATACGCCAGTGGAAAGTTCGCGTGGGGCGGCAGCGTGGCCCGCAGCAGCGCAACGAGCTGGTTGACGCGTGCCGAATGCACGGGACAGTCATGGATCGGAATCAGTTCGTCACGACGCATCATCCCGAACCGCCAGCCCGCCGTTACGTCGAAGCGTGCGTTCAGGGTGACTCGATCGCGATAGCCGAAGCGCTGGTCGTCGCGCGGCGAGCGCAGGGGCTGCAGCGCCGGTCGCCAGCGCTCGAAAACACGCTGCAGGTATCCCTCCTTCTGTGCCGCGCTCGCGGCCCGGGTCAGTAAGCGATGTCGGCAACCGCGACATTCGGGCTCGCAGCCGGCCGATAATGTTTGTTGGACGCTCACGCGCCTATGGTGCGACGATTCGTCCGGCACCGACAGGGGACCCCCGGCCCGATGACCCGCATTCCCGATTTCAGCGACCTTCGCGCCGCCGCCCGCCGGCTCGAAGGACATGCCCGTCGCACACCGTTGCTGGCAGGCACGCCACTCGACCCGCTCACCGGCGGGCGCGTGCTGCTCAAGCTCGAGACGCTGCAGCACACCGGGTCGTTCAAGTTCCGCGGCGCCTGGAACCGGCTGGTGCAACTGAACGCCGCGGAGCGTGCGGCCGGCGTCGTCGCCTTTTCGTCGGGTAACCACGCTCAGGGCGTGGCCGAAGCTGCCCGGCGTCTCGGCATCCCGGCAACGATCGTGATGCCGTCCGACGCGCCGCGGATCAAGCTGCAGAACACGCGCAACCTGGGCGCCGAAATCGTCGAATACGACCGGATCCACGAAAGTCGCGAGCAGATCGCAGCGCAACTCGCCAGCGAACGCGGCGCGACGCTGGTGCCGTCCTACGATGACCCGGACATCATCGCGGGCCAGGGCACGACAGGGCTCGAGATCGCCGAGCAGGCTGCGGAGCTCGGCCTGACACTCGACGACGTGGTCGTCTGCTGCAGTGGCGGCGGCCTCACGGCGGGAATCGCCATCGCGATGGCGCAGCTTGCACCGCAGGCTGGGGTCTGGACTGCCGAACCCGAGTCGCACGACGATCACCGTCGCTCGCTGGCCGCGGGCCGGCGTCAGCGCAACGAGCCGGGGGCGCTGCCGTCATTCTGCGACGCGTTGCTCGCCCCGATCCCCGGCGAACTCACGTTCGCCATCAACCAGCCGCTGCTGCGAGGCGGCCTCGCCGTGTCCGACGACGAGGTGCGGCAGGCCATCGTCTTTGCCGCCCGCACGCTGAAGCTCGTCGTCGAGCCGGGCGGTGCCGTGGCGCTGGCAGCCGTGCTTGCCGGCAAACTCGCGGTCCACGGCCGCACCGTGGCAGTGACGCTGTCGGGGGGCAACATCGAAGATGCGCTGCTCGCCGAACTGCTGACGATGCACTGACCGTCCCGAAGCCGCTCGCACCCACCGCAAACCACCGTCCCCGACGAGGCACTACGAATGCTCCAGACCTGGCTGCACGCCCTGCCCTGCTTGCTCGGTGTCGGCTTCCTGACCTGGCTGGTCAGCGTTCAACTGCGCAACGTAACGATCGTCGACACGTTGTGGTCGCTGATGTTCGTGATCGCAGCGTTCAGCTACGCATCGAGCACGCTGCCGCTCGGGCCGCGCGCGCAGCTGGTGCTGGCGCTGGTCACGGTCTGGGGACTGCGGCTCGCGATCTACCTGGGACGACGCAACTTCGGCCACGAGGAGGACCGGCGCTACCAGAAAATCCGCCGCCGCAACGAGCCCGGCTTCGCCTGGAAAAGCCTCTACCTCGTATTTGGCCTGCAAGCCGTCCTCGCCTGGGTCATTTCGCTGCCGCTGCTCGGCGCGATCGCCGGTGACGCGAGCCCCCTCGGTTGGCTTGATTACGCTGGCGCCGCACTCTGCCTGGTCGGCTTGTACTTCGAGGCCGTCGGCGACTGGCAACTCACGCGATTCAAGGCCGATCCCGCCAACGCCGGCCTGGTGATGGACCGGGGTTTGTGGGGACTGACGCGCCACCCCAATTACTTCGGCGATTTCTGTGTCTGGTGGGGCTTTGGGCTCATTGCGCTCGCCGCCGGTGCGTGGTGGTCGTTGGTCGGCCCCGCGCTCATGAGCGTGCTGCTGCTGCGCGTCTCGGGCGTGACGCTGCTCGAGCGGGACATCGGCAAGCGGCGCCCCGGCTACGCCGAATACATCCGGCGCACGAATGCCTTCTTTCCGGGTCCCCGCCGCCCCTGACGGACGACTCGAGCGGTAAATCCGCTTGTCGCGGGGACCCCGCGCTGCCTAGAGTTGCCCGATGGTCTCGGGCTTCCTGCTCACTGCGCTCGCCATCGGCTACCTGCTGGTGCTGTTCGGCGTGGCGTTCTACGGCGAGCGTCGTTCGGTGTACCCGGGTCACGCGCGCCTGCGGCCGTGGATCTACAGCCTGGCGCTGGGCGTGTACTGCACGACGTGGACTTTCTTCGGCGCCGTGGGTACGGCGGTGCGCGACGGCTGGACGTACGTTCCGATCTACCTCGGGCCGGCGCTGGTGTTGCTGTTCGGGATGCCGTTCCTCCAGCGGCTGGTCGCGATCGTCCGCGCCCACAACATCACTTCGATCGCCGACCTGATTTCATCCCGCTTCGGCAAGAGCCCGGCGCTGGCGGCATTGGTCGCGGTGATGGCGCTGACCGCCGGCGTGCCGTACCTGGCGCTGCAATACAAGGCCGTCGGCACCAGCATCGACGTGTTGACCGGATCCCTGGGCGCCAACCCGGCGTGGTACGCGGACACCGCCTTGTGGGTGGCACTGATGATGGCGGCGTTCGCCATGCTCTTTGGCACGCGCCGACTCGACGCCACCGAACACCACGAGGGCGTGATGCTCGCCATCGCGTTCGAGTCGATCGTGAAGCTGGTCGCGTTTGCGTCCGTCGGCGTCTTCGCCCTGCTGCATCTCGAGGCCGCGCCGGCCCTTTCCGCCACGCAACTGGGCACGCTTGCGCACGCGTTCCCCGCCGACTTCCTGATGACGACGGCGCTTGCCGCTGCAGCGATCTTCTGCCTGCCACGGCAGTTCCTCGTCGGCATCGTCGAATGCGCCGATCCGCAGGATCTGCGCACCGCACGCCTCGTGTTCACTGCGTATCTCGCCCTCTTCACGTTGCTGGTCGTACCGGTGGTGCTGGCCGGTCTCGGTGCCGGACTGGCACCGGCCGGCAATCCCGATTTCCTGGTGCTCACGCTACCGATGATGAGCAACGTGCCATCGCTCGCCGTCATTGCCTTTCTCGGCGGACTGTCCGCCGCGACAGCCATGGTGATCGTGTCCAGCATTGCGCTGGCCACGATGATCACCAACGACCTCGTCATGCCGGTGCTGTGGCGCAGTCGCTGGCTCAAGCCGACGGAAGGCAGCGACATCGGCCGGGGTGTGTTGTGGCTGCGCCGCGTCTCCATCCTGCTGCTGGCGCTGCTGGCCTATGCCTATCACCGCAACACGGTCGCGCCGGCGAGCCTCGCGTCGATCGGCCTGCTGGCGTTCGCCGCCGTGGCCCAATTCGCGCCGCCGATACTGGCGGGACTGTACTGGCGACGTGCCACGCGCAGCGCCGTCTTCTGGGGCCTGGCGACGGGATTCGTGCTCTGGACCTATACCCTGCTGCTGCCGAACTTCAGTCCCGGTGGCCTGTCAGGCGCGGCCAGCCTCGGCGCCGACGGCAGCTTGCGGTTTCTCTACGAGTGGTCCGTGGTCGCCCACATGAGCCCGGTGACGAGCGGCGCACTGCTCGCGCTGACCGGCAACGTGGCGGTGCTGGCGGGCTTGTCGCTGCTCGGTCGCACCTCGTTGCGTGACCGCATGGCTGCCACCCAGTTCGTGCGTCCGGCCCTGCCCTCACCGGCCACACCGGTCGTGTCGAGCGCCAGGGTCGGCGACGTGCTGGCCATTGCCGAACGCATCGTCGGCAACGCCGCGGCCGACGCCTCGCTGCGCGAACACTACCTGCAGACGATGCGGCCGCTGCCACGACAGACCGACCCCGCCGATCGCGGGCTCATGCAGCACATGGAGCGCGTGCTCGCCGGCGCGATCGGTGCGTCGTCTGCCCGCCTCATGTTTACCCACGCGTTGCGGGGACGCGGTCTCGCCGCCGAGGAAGTCGCGGAACTGCTCGATGAGACCTCGCAGGAGCTGCGCTTCAGCCGCCAGCTGCTGCAGGCGACGATGGAAAACGTGGCGCAGGGCATCTCGGTGGCAGACAGCGAGGCCCGCCTCGTCGCCTGGAACGGCCGCTACCAGGAGATGTTCGATTACCCGCCGGACATGATCCGCATCGGCCGTCCCGTCGCGGACCTGATCCGGTGGAATGCGATGCGTGGGGAGTTCGGCAACAGCGATCCAGAGGAGCAGATCCGCAAGCGCATCGATCACCTGCGGGCGGGCACGCGTTACGTGATCCAGCGCCAGCTCAGCAACGGACGCGTGTACGAGATGCGTGGCCAGCCGATGCCGGATGGCGGGTACGTCACGACCTACACCGACATCACGGAATTCAAGCACAACGAGCAGCAGTTGCTCGAGGCCAAGCAGACGCTCGAACAGCGCGTGTCCGAACGCACCCTCGCACTGTCGATTGCGCTGCAGGCCGAAGCCGCCGCCAAGCTCGTTGCCGAGCAGGCGAATGCGACCAAGACGCGGTTCGTCGCCGCCGCGAGCCATGACCTGCTGCAGCCGTTGAACGCGGCACGCCTGTTCGCGTCGGCGCTCAGCGATGCGCCCGCCGATGCGGCATCCGTGCGCGAGATCGCAGGACGCATCGAAGGCTCGCTGCGCGCCGCCGAGGAAGTACTCGACGACATGCTCGACATCGCGCGGCTCGAAAGCGGCTCGATGCGTGCCGACATCACCGTGTTCGCCCTCGACGACGTCTTCACCGACCTCGAACGCCAGTTCACCCCGGCGGCGGTCCAACGCAACCTGCGGCTGCACATCCGCCGCACTGCGCTGCACGTGCGCAGTGATCGCGTACTGCTGCGGCGCCTGCTGCAGAACCTGGTCTCGAATGCCCTGCGCTACACGCAGCGCGGCGGCGTCGTGGTGGGCTGTCGCCGGCACGGGGGGCGGGTCGAGGTCCAGGTCTGGGATACGGGTCCCGGCATCGCCGAGCAGCACCGCAAGGTGATCTTCGACGAGTTCCGCGGGCTGGACCGACCTTCGCCGTGGGGCGAGAAGGGCCTCGGACTCGGCCTGTCGATCTGCGACCGCATCGCACGCGTGCTGCAACTCGACCTGAGCCTGCGTTCGGAGGTGGGGCAGGGTTCGATGTTCAGCGTGCAGCTCGAAGTCGCTGCGCGGCCGTCGCCGGCTCCCGCCAGCGTCCCCGCGCCGGCTTCACCCGCGAGTCTCGTCGGCGGCACCGTGCTCTGCATCGACAACGAGGCAGCGATCCTCGACGGCATGCAGACGCTGCTCGAACGCTGGGGCTTGCGCGTGCTGCGCGCGAGCACGGCCGAGGAAGCCCGTCGCGTATTCACCCAGCATTCGCCCGATGTCGTCCTCGCCGACTACCGGCTGGGCGAAGATGATTGCGACGGGCTGGAATTGCTGCAGTCGCTGCGCAGCGGCGGCGTCTCGCACGCGCCGGCCGCCCTGGTGACGGCAGACCACGGCGCCGAAGTCGCGGAGCGCGCCCGCGTTCTCGGCTACAAGGTGCTGCGCAAACCGGTAAAACCCGCCGCTTTGCGCGGCCTGCTGGGCGCGCTGCTCGCGACGGCGAGCCGCAGCTAGTCGAACTCTTCGGGAGGCGGCTTGACGCTGGCGCGATCCACGGCGAGCCGGCCAGCCGCCAGCACCGCCTGGGTCCGGGTCGTCACGCCGAGCTTGCGCAGGATTGCGGTGACGTGCGCCTTCACCGTCGCTTCCGAGACGTCGAGGTCGTAGGCGATCTGCTTGTTCAGCAAGCCTGCGCACAGCAGGCCGAGCACGCGGAACTGCTGTGGCGTCAGGTCGGCAACGCGGTGCGCGATTTCGATCTCTTCGGCGGAAGTGGCAGGAGCGCGCGGCGGCTGGTAGCCCGGCGGTGTGTAGATTTCACCGGCCAGCACCGTCTCGATCGCCTTGCCAATCTGGCCGGCTTCCGTCGACTTCGGGATGAAGCCCTGCGCGCCGAAACGCAGCGACGCAGCGATCGTCTGCGGGTCGTCATCTGCCGAAACAATGACGACCGGCAACTCGGGCCGGCTGCCGCGCACGTGCGCGAGCGCGTTGAAACCGTGCGCACCGGGCATGTTGAGATCGAGCAGCAGCAGGTCAGCCCCAGGATTGGCTTCGGCGGCGGCGAGCATCGCTGCGACCGAGTCCGCCTCGATGAAGCCGACACCACGATCGAGACGACCGACCGCGGCCTTCATCGCTTCGCGGAACAGCGGATGGTCGTCGGCGACGATGATCTGACGTGACATTGGCTGTCAGAGTACACGCGAGACTGGGTCTATCCAACGGGTCCCCACTGCGACCAAAGGCGAATACCCAGGCGTGACGCGCAGGCCCACGATCGCCGCATCGCACGATTCATCCGGGGGAATCCGTCCATGCCGCAAGCCCAGCACCTGCGTCGCCCATCCAACGCACTGCGCCGCTCGATCGCGCTCGCGCTCGGCATCGCGCTCATCAGCGCATCTGCCCTTGCCGGCGCCGAGACCGCGAAGGAGAAGGAACTCGAAGCTCGCGTGGCGGAACTCGAAAAGCTCGTCCAGCAGCTCGTGGCAGAGAAGAAGGTGGCTCCCGCTGCCGTTGCCGCGCCTGCGGCCGCGGGCACAGTTGCTGCCGCACCGGCTGCAGCGCCCGCGAAGGCCATTCAACCAGGGACGATCCTGCCGAACGCAGCTCCGGGCACCAGCTTCGTGCTGACGGGCTACGCCAAGGTCGACGGCATGTGGACGGACACGTCCGACGGTGAACTGCCGGAGAACAACGCCGCACGCGACTTCTACGTGCCCGGCGGCACGCCGATCGGCGGCGTCAGCGAAGGCACGGACTTCGACGCACACGCCAAGCAGTCGCGCATCAACTTCGGCACCGACACGATCCTCGAGGGCGGCGACAAGCTGTCGACCCGCTTCGAAGTCGACTTCTTCGGTTCGAGCACCGGCGACCAGCGCATCACCAACACCTACGCGCCGGTGCTGCGGCATGCCTACATCCAATGGCGTGAGTGGCTCGTCGGCCAGACCTGGACGAACTTCCAGGACGTCGCCGTGCTGCCGGATGCCGTCGACTTCATCGGCCCGACCGACGGGACGGTGTTCGTGCGCCAGCCGCAGGTGCGCTACACCAGGGGTGGCTTGTCGCTGTCCGTGGAAAACCCCGAAACGACCATCACCCCCTTTGGTGGCGGCGCCGGCGGCAATGCCCGCATCACCACCGACGACAACTCACTGCCTGACCTCACCGGACGCTACACCTGGAAAGGCGACTGGGGTCATTTCTCGGTGGCCGGCCTCGCGCGCGAACTCAAGTACCAAACGACCGGCGCGGGCGCGATCGACGCCAGCACCTGGTCGATGGCCGGCAGCCTGTCCGGCAAGTTCATGGTCGGCAAGGACGACATCCGCTGGATGCTGCTCGGCGGCAACCTCGGCCGGTACGTCGGCCTGAACTTCAGCAACGACGCGGTGATCGATGCGGGTGGCGACCTCGAGTCCATCGACGGCTACGCGGGCTTCATTGCGTACCGCCACCTCTGGTCGCCCAAGTGGCGCAGCAACCTGTACTACGCGATGGGCGACTACGACAACGAGGTCAGCCTGACGGGCGGTGGCGTCAACAAGTCGAGCAGTAGCTGGACGTTCAACACCTGGTACACGCCGCTGCCCAAGCTCGACATCGGCGCGGAGTTCCGCCATGCCGTGCGCGAGCTCGAGAATGGCAACGACGGTACGCTCGACCGGTTGCAGTTCACGACCAGGTACTCGTTCTAGCCTGCGGACGACTCGCGGCCGTCAGTCCACGTGATCGGCGGCCGCGCTCGTATCCGCGTGCCCAAACCGATACTGCGCGGCATCGACCTTGCGCGTCCGCAGCCAGTAGCGCCAGGTCGAGTGGGGCCAGAGCGTGAAGTTGCGTCCGTCCGCCTGCTGGTACCAGCTGCGGCACCCGGAACTCCAGACCGTGCCTTGCAGGCTGCGCTGCACGTCCTCGTTGAACTGCGCCTGGGCCGTGGCCTGCACGTCGAGGTAATCGGCGCCACGCTCGCGCAGCGTGCGCAGGCAGTCCAGGACGTACTGAACCTGCGCTTCGATCATGAAGATGACCGAGTTGTGGCCGAGCGCGGTGTTCGGTCCGACGAGCTGGTGCAGGTTCGGGTAGCCCGTGACCGAAATTCCGTAGTACGCCTCTGCACCCGCCTGCCAGTCCCTGGCGAGTTCATGCCCCGGCAGTCCCGTGACCGGGAAGGCCTGCATGTAGATACGCGGATCGACGACGAATCCCGTGCCGAGAATGATGCAGTCGACGGGACGTTCGACACCGTCGGTGGTGACGATCGAGTGTTCGCGGACTTCCCGGATGTCCGCGGTCACGAGTTCGACGTTGGGCCGGCGAAACATCGGATACCACTCGTTGGAGATCAGTACCCGCTTGCAGCCGATCGTGTAGTCGGGCGTCAGCTTGCTCGCCAGCGTCGCGTCGTCCACGCCACGGCGGATGTTCCACCGTGCGAACCACTGCAGTCCGCGCGCCAGGGCAGGATGAAACATCGGCCAGACCCGTGACTCGTTGGTCCAGTACAGGCGCGCGCGATGCAGGCGCCGCAGAAAGTCGAACCGCCCAAAGCGCTTTTTGGCCGCCTCACTGTAGGTGCGGACATCCCGCGGAATCACCCAGGCAGGCGTGCGCTGAAAAACGTGCAGCTCGGCCGCAGCAGGTGCGATTCGCGGGCAATACTGGATCGCGCTGCCACCGGTGCCGATCGAGGCGATGCGCTTCCCGGCCAGTCGGTAACCGTGGTCCCATTGCGCCGAATGGAACACCTTGCCGGCGAATCGGTCGAGACCCGGCAACCGCGGCAGGTTCGGCACGTGCAGCGGACCCGTGGCCAGCACGACGTGTCGCGCGCGTAGTTCGAGGCCTGACGCCAGGACGACGCGCCAGCGAGCCGTGGCTGGATCGAAATGCAGGCCAGTGACCTGCTGCTTGAACCGAATGTACGGACGCACACCGAATCGCGTGGTGGTGTCGAGGATGTACTGCTGGATTTCCCGCCAACCGGCGTACCGCTGGCTCCAGTCGTGCTTGGCCGCGAACGAGTACGAATACAGATGCGACTGAACGTCGCATTCGGCGCCGGGGTAGGAGTTGTCGCGCCAGGTGCCGCCGACTTCCGCGCCTTTCTCGAGGATGGCGAAGCGACGCTCGCCCGCTGCCAGCAAGCGGATGGCCATGCACAGGCCGCCGAAACCAGCGCCGACGATGGCGACTTCCAGTTCTTCAGGTGCGGCCCCGAGGTGGCCGGCGGATTGCGGCAGCGCGTTCATGGCGCCGCGCACTGTGCTTCGTTTCAGTGCGCGTGGCAACCGGCAAGAGCCGCGGCGCTAGGAGCCGAAAAGGTCGCGTCAGCGATTGCCGCTGCCCCGGGACGCCTGGCCACCCTTGCGCCCCGCGGCCGCGGCGCGTCCAGGGTCATTGGCAAAGTTGCCGCCCGAAACCTCGCCACCTTTGCGGCCAGCTTCTCGCGCACGTTCCGGGTCGTTGGCAAAATTGCCCCCCGAGGCCGACCCGCCCTTGCTCGCGATCGCGCGCTGCTTCGCCCGATCCATGGCGGCGAAGCCACGATTGGATCCGCTGCTGCCGTTGTCGCCTTCACTTCCCATTCGGTTGCCTGGGTTGGCCATTGTGTCGACCTCCATATCAGCATTGCTGGACTGCAGGACCGCAACGCACCCCGCGCTCGTTGCCTACTGTATTTTCGGACCGCAGCGAGGCGGTCAAGTTCACCGCAATGCCAATCCATGTCCTCGAAAAGCAGCGAAAGCCTCGAATTCCGCGCGGCGCGGGACAGGCCGTGGTCCTGCGCCTACAGGCGACCGGGCGTCCAGTTGACAGCGCTGCGCCCCTACCGTATCTGCTACAGGGTCAGCGTCCGCATCAGAACAATCAGGAGCCCGTCGATCCATGAATCTTCACACTCTCGGCATGCTCGGCCTGGCCGCCGGCCTCGCGCTGTCCTCGGCCTCTGCGTTCGCGCAGGAACCCGCCGCCACGACTCCGGCTGCCACGGCAGCCACTGCGACTCCAACCGCTCCGGCCGCCCCGCTCAAGCTCTCGAACAAGTGGCGCATCAAGGTCAGCGAAGGCGCGAACAACACGGGCACGCTGCTGTTCCGCGTGACGCCGGACCAGGGCACCGCGACGGACGTGCTCGTGAACATCGAAAAAGGCCGCAGCGAGAACGGCGTGGCCACCGACATCAAGAACACGTTCAAGAAGGCGCTCGACCCGAAGGTCTATCACGTCGAGACGGACGACGGCGAGGACGTGCTGGTGAAGAAGCGCAAGGGCCCGAATTACGAAGTGAAGCTGGTCGAGTCGACGCTGAAGGGCACGCGCATCAACCTCGACAAGGAATAATTCGCCAGCGGCTCAGCGCGCGGGCGCGATCACCGTCCCGCGCGTGAGCTACGCGACAAGGTTGTCGCAAGCGACGTCACGCGACAACCGACGACGATGAAAGACCTTACCCAGGGCCCCGTTTCGCGGCAGGTGCTGACCATGGCAGCGCCGATCGCGATCGGCATGGTCTTCCAGACGCTGTACTTCCTGATCGACCTCTATTTCGTCGGTCGGCTCGGCGACGATGCGATAGCTGGCGTCAGCACCGCCGGCAACGTCACGTTCCTGGTCATGGCGCTGACGCAGGTGCTTGCGGTCGGCACGGTCGCCCTGGTGTCGCAGGCCGTGGGACGTCGCGACCTCCCGGACGCCAACCTGGTCTTCAACCAGAGTCTCGCACTGGCAGCCATCGTGGGTCTGTCGGTGCTCGTGGCCGGCTACCTGCTGACGCCGGTCTACATGCGCTCGATGGCGGCGGATGCGGCGACTGCCGCAGCCGGCACGACTTACCTGGCGTGGTACCTGCCGGGTCTCGCCTTGCAGTTTGCAGTCGTCGGCATGGCATCGGCGCTGCGCGGCACGGGTATCGTCAAGCCGACGATGCTGGTGCAGGTGCTGACGGTCGTGATCAACGCCGTGCTGGCGCCGATCCTGATCGGCGGCTGGGGCACGGGCCGGCCGCTCGGTGTCGCCGGCGCCGGTCTCGCCAGCACGCTCGCGATTGCCATCGGCGTGATCGTGCTGATGTTCTATTTCCTCCGGCTGGAACACACGGTGGCGGTCAACCGCGCCCTGCTGCCGATGCAGTTCGCGCAGGTGCGACGCATCCTCAAGGTCGGCCTGCCCGCGGGCGCCGAATTCCTGCTGATGTTCGTCAACATGGCGGTGATCTACGTCGTGATCGCCCGCTTCGGCTCCGAAGCGCAGGCCGCCTACGGCATCGGCCAGCGCGTGATGCAGTCGATGTTCCTGCCAGTGATCGCCGTCGCGTTCGCGGCCGCGCCGATTGCCGGCCAGAACTTCGGTGCGGGCAACCACGACCGGGTGCGGCAGACCTTCAGGTTTGCGGCACTCTTCGGCGGCGGCCTGATGCTGGTCATGAGCATCGCGTGCCACATCGCCCCGGCGACGCTGATCGCCGGCTTCACCGACGAAGCACCGGTGATCGGGATCGGCGCGGAATTCCTCGCGTTCATCTCCTGGAACTTCGTCCCGAGCGCACTGATCATTACCTGCTCGAGCCTGTTCCAGGCCCTGGGGAATACGGTGCCCGCCCTGCTGAGCAGCGCATCGCGCCTGCTCACTTTCGTCCTGCCGCTGCTGCTGCTCGCCCGCCTGCCGGGCCTCGAGCTGCGCCACGTGTGGTGGCTGTCCGTGGGTACGACGACGCTGCAGGCGGTGTTCAGCCTCTGGCTGCTGCGCCGGGAGTTCCGCCTGAAACTTCGACCGGCAGGCGTTCAGCCCGACGTGATGCTCAGCACCGTCACGAAGTGACAGGCGACGCCCGCCAGCACGAAGACGTGCCAGATGGCGTGCGTGTAGGGGCGGCTCTTCCAGACGTAGAACGCGACCCCCAGCGTGTAGCAGAGTCCGCCGGCAACGAGCCAGCTGAGCTCGAACGTCGACAGGTGCTGCATCATTGGCTTCGCGGCGACGACCGCGAGCCAGCCCATGGCGACATACAGCGCGACCGAGGTGCGATGAAAGCGAAAGCCGAGGGACGTGGTCTTGAAGATGATGCCGAGCAAGGCCAGCGACCAGATGATGGCGGCCAGTGACCACCCCCAGCTGCCGCGCATGGCGCCGAGCGTAAATGGCGTGTAAGTCCCGGCAATCAGCAGGTAGATGGCGGCATGATCGACCCGTCGCAGACGCTGCCGTACAGCTGGGTCTTTCGCCGCATGGTAGAGCGACGAGGTGGAGAACATCAGCAGCGCGCTCAGGCCGAAGGTCAGGCCACCCAGCAGCAGCCAGGGATCGCCCGTACGGTGAGCCGTCAGTACCAGCACTGGCAGGGCGACCAGGCTCGCGACGATGCCGACGACGTGCACCGCGCAGTTCAGCCATTCTTCCCGTACCGAATACGTACTGGAGGTCATGCCTTCACGTCCTGACAGGAAACTTTCGCGTGCAATTCTCGCATTCTTCGCCCCCCCGGCATTGTACTAAGATGTCCGTTCCAGCGACTCCGCAGCGACCACCATGACCTCCGTCCTGATCCTGTACATGAGCCGCGGCGGGCACACGGCCCGCATCGCGCGCCGGCTGTGCGAGCACATCGGCTCGCGCGGCGACCACGCCGAAATGATGAACCTGGTCGAAGCCGAGCACGAAGGTGTCGACTGGAACCGCTACGACGTCGTCGTCCTCGGTGCCCCCGTGCTCTACGGCAAGTACGACAAGACCGTGATCGAGTTCGTCACCCGGCACCGCGCGCAACTCGAGGCGAAACCCAACAGCTTCTTCAATGTCTCCGTGGTGGCGCGTGTACCGGAGAAGTCGACCGTCGCGGGCAACCGGTACATGCAGAAATTCCTGCAGCTCTCGCCGTGGCGACCGCGCGACCTGAAAGTGATCGCCGGCAAGGTCGACTATCCCGCCTGGCCCTGGCTGGACCGGTTCATGATCCGGCTCATCATGAAGATGACGCACGGACCGACGGACACCACGGCAGTGATCGACTACACCGACTGGGACGACGTGCGCGCCTACGGCGAGCACCTGCTGACACTGCGCTGACAACCTTCATCCACACAGGAATACGAACATGCAGGTCATGGACATTCTGCAGCAAATGGGCGGACTGCAGTCCGTCGCCAAGGAACTGGGCGTCGACGAATCGCAGGTCGCCGCGGGCGCCGCCGCGCTGATGCCCGCCCTGCTCGGCGGGTTCAAGAAACAAGCCCAGGCGCAACCGTCCGGTCTCGACGGACTCGCCGGCATGCTCGGTCAACTGGGCGGCGGTGGCCTGCTCGACGAGGTGCTGAGCCCGCAGCCAACCAACGTCGGTCGCGGCAACGACGTGCTCGGACAGATTTTCGGTTCGCGCGAAGTGAGCCGCACGGTGGCGCAGAACGCAGCGACTACGTCGGGCCTCGACCCGGCCCTGCTCAAGAAGATGCTGCCGATGCTCGCCATGCTCGTCGCCGGTTTCATGGCGAAGCAGCAGGGCGCGGGGCAGCCAGCAGCACCGGCCAGCGGCGGCCTCGGTGACCTGGGCGGCCTCGGCGGCTTGCTCGGCGGATTGCTCGGTCAGGGCGGCGCGGCGCAGTCGCAGGGCCTGGCCGGCATGCTCGACCTGGACGGCGACGGCAATCCGCTCGACGACATCATGGGAATTGCGGGCAAGTTCCTGCGCTGAATCCGCCCGTGAACACGCCGCAGCGAAAACCTGTCGCGCTCGTGATCGGCGCAGGCGACGCGACCGGCGGTGCGATTGCGCACCGGTTCGCCCGCGAAGGGTTCGCCGCGTGCGTGACGCGCCGCTCGGCCGAGAAGCTGCAACCCCTCGTGGCCGCGATCCGCGCCGCCGGTGGCGAGGCGCACGGTTTCGGTTCCGACGCGCGCAAGGAAGACGAAGTGGCGGCGCTGGTCGAAGACATCGAACAGCGCATCGGCGACATCGACGTGTTCGTCTTCAATATCGGCGCCAACGTGCCGTGCAGCGTCCTCGACGAAAGTGCGCGCAAGTATTTCAAGATCTGGGAAATGGCCTGCTACTCCGGCTTCCTGACCGGGCAGGCCGTGGCGCGACGCATGGCCGCGCGCCGTCGTGGCACGATGATCTTCACGGGCGCCACGGCGAGCCTGCGTGGCGCGTCCAATTTCGCGGCGTTCGCTGGCGCCAAGCACGCATTGCGCGCGCTGGCCCAGAGCATGGCGCGCGAACTCGGCCCGCTCAACGTGCACGTCGCGCACTCCATCATCGACGGCGCGATCGACACGGCCTTCATCCGTGACAACTTCCCGGAACGCTACGCGCTGAAGAGCGAGGACGGCATCCTGGCGCCGGAGCACATCGCCGACGCCTACTGGTTCCTGCACCAGCAGCCGCGCGACGCTTGGACGTTCGAACTGGACCTGCGCCCCTGGTCGGAACGCTGGTAGCACCAGGCCAGCTCAGGCCTTCTTGGCCTTGCTCGCCTTCCTGACCTTCCCGGCCTTCCTGACCTTCCCGCCTTCCTGACCTTCCCGGCCTTTCCCGGCCTTCCCCGCCTTCCTCGTCTTCCCCGCCTTCCCCGCCTTCTTGTCGACAGCGCCCACAAAGGCCCTCTCGAGCTCCTCGATCGCCTCGCCCGTGTACACGGCAAGACGCTGCAAGTGAGGCACCTTGTCGGCGCATCCGGTGAAGCCGAAATACAGCCCGCCGGCGTAACTCAGCACCGTGATGTTGAGTGCCTGGCCGTGGAACAGCGCCGAGATCGGAAAATAGGCCTCCATCTCCGCGCCCAGGAAGTACAGCTTGCTGCGCGGTCCAGGCACGTTCGAGATGATGATGTTGTAGGTCGGCGGTACGCTCGCACCGACGCCCGGCAGGCGCGTCAGGATCTGCGGCGAGCTGATCAGCACCGTGTAGTTCAGGAGCGCTTTCGTGCTCATCTGCTTCAGGAAGTCGCGCCCGGCGGTGCTGCTGCGACGAATCACGGCGAACCGCTCGCGCACGTCCTCGATGTCGGTGCCCATGCGCACGTTGGCAAAGCTGATGGCATTGCCACCGGCCAGGCTGGTGTCGCGCGGCAAAGCCACCGGGATCGAGGTCACCAGCGACTTGCGCGGCAACTTGCCGATTTCGAGCAGGTAGCGGCGCATCGCACCGCTGCAGGCGGCAAGGACCACGTCGTTGATGCTGCCGCCCGCGGCTTCGCCAATCGCTTTCAGGCGTTCGAGGCTGCACGCCTGCGTGGCGACACGCCGTTGCGGCGTGACGTTGACGTTGAAGATCGTGCGAGGTGCTTCCGCCAGCGACGTGAAGTCCGGACTCGGCTTGACGCCCAACGCGGCCTTGACGGTGCCCGCGAGTCCCTGCACGAGGCTCGGCAATTCCCTGGCCTCGCTGGCGAAGGCCGCCTGCAGGATGCCGAAGGCGCCGAACCGGCCGGCGTGCTTTGCGGTGCGTTCCTTGCGCGGTCGGTCCGCCGCCCAGATCGGCGGCGTCTCGCTCGCCTGCGGATCGGTCGAGAAGTTGAGGAGGCCGACGCCCGAGACACCGTCCGCGAGCGAGTGATGCAGTTTGCAGTACAGCGCGAAGCGACCGCCCTGCAGGCCTTCGATCAGGTGCATCTCCCAGAGCGGGCGGTCGAGGTCCATTGGATTCGAATGCAGGCGCGAGACGAGGATGCCCAGCTCGCGCTCGCCGCCCGGATACGGCAAGGCGGAGTGCCGCAGGTGGTACTCGAGATCGACTTTCTTCGCCTCTTCGAACGTCGGCCGCAGCCGACCTGACCCGACTCCGCGCAGCACGTAGTTGAACGGGGCCGCCGTCACCGGAAAGCTGCGCAGGTACTCATAGACGATGCGCGGGTAATCGCGCGGCGCGCCCGCGGGTGGCGTGAATGTCTGCAGACCCGCGACGTGCATCGGCGTCTGTCGCGTTTCCATGAGCAAGAAGCTCAAGTCGAGCAGGTTGAGCGGTTTGCTGTCGGCCATCGGGTCCTCCGTTGCCTCGCAATATAGGCGACTGCCCGGCACGGAGCCAGAATATGACGCCATTGCCGTCGTGGCAGACCCGGTCCACGGCTGACGGCCGTCACTGCACGAAAGTGAAGATGCTGACGCCGACGACGAACCAGAGCGCCGCAAAGACCACCAGGTGGCCGAATATTTCGCGGAAATCGATGCGCGCTATGCCCGCCGCCACCACGACCCAGAACGGCGCGAGCAGGTTGCCCATCTGGTCGCCAACCCCGAGCGCAAGCAGCCCCTGCTGCGGCGTCGCACCCACTGCGTTGGCGGAGGTGACGGTGACAAAGCCCTGGATAATCCACTGACCGCCGCTCGACGGCACGAAGATCGCAATGATCGAAGCGCCGATCGCGGTCAGCAGCGGAAACGTCAATGGGCTCGCCAGGTCGGCAAACAATTGCGCGAACCAGGCGCCGACCCGCGTGAACTGCAGCACTCCCGCCACGCCGCCATAGAGCTGGTACAGCACGATGACCGGCCAGCACGACACGACGGCCTTGGCCATCGCCTGCGAGAACGCGCCGAAACTGCGCTGCATCAACAGCGCCAGCAACAGCAGCACGGTGACCATCGAGTTGAGTTCGAGGCCGAGACCCTTGTTGACGAAATGGTGGTACAGCCAGGCCACCAGCGCGATGCCGAGCAGCAAGGGAAACAGGAACGTCCGTTCGGTCCAGCCAGAAAAGCCGGACGCTTCCCCTCCGGTTGCGGGACCCGGCTCGGCGGCCGGCTGCGCCAAGGCGGCCGCCTGCGGGAATGCGGAGATCGGCTTCACCTGCTTCGGCATCAGGTAACACGCCAGCAGGATCAGCGACAGCGGGAACACGAGCGTCACCATGAGCGCGGGCAACGAACCGATCGTAGTGCCGAGCGCCATGATGCCCGCCTCCTGCTCCAGGAAATTTCCGGGTGTCGCCGCCAACAGGGCAGCCGTCGACGAAAGTCCGAACTGCCAGACGGATCCGGCGGCGAACACCGTCGCGACGAAGAACGGAAAATCGATTCGAAGCCCTTTGCGTTCTGCGGCTTCGGCGAAGTACACCGCGATCAGCGGTCCCATGGCCAGGCCAAGACCCCAGTACAGGTAACTCAGGATGGAATTCACGCCCACCCCCAGCGCGATGACTTGCGTGACCGTCCGCGGCAGGTTCGCGATGCGGCGGATCGTGCGACGGAATGCCTCGGTCAGGCTGAGCACCGTGCTGAGCACGAGGATGAGCGTCATCTGCATGCTGAACGGCAGCAGCATCCAGAGCCCGCGATAGTAGGCGTCGACGTTGCTGAGCAGGCTGTCGCCCAGCGCGAGGGATGTCGCGACCAGCGCGAACAGCATGATGACGGACGACGCGGCGGCGTCCGGCACGTAGTTGCCGGCCCTCCGGGCAAAAGCCGCAATCCATTCCCGCATGGCCGAAGCCCCCCTGCGTGTTCTTGTGCGCCGATGGTAGATGGTTGCAGCGTCGACGGCGTGTTCCGTTATGCTGCGCTGCCGGCAGGAGGATGAGCCAGATGACGTTGCTACAGTTCGGCGGAGCCACTCTCGCCTGCTTCGCTTTCGCGGCCCACGCGGCCCCCGAACCCTACCCTTCCACCTACCAGCAGCCATCGAGCGCACCGGTCCTGATCCGCAACGCGACCATCCTGGACGGGACGGGACGACGGCTGGACGGCGCCGACGTGCTGATCCGCGACGGCAAGATCGTCGAGGTCGGCACGGCGCTGCCGCAGGGTGACGCCACGGCAATCGACGCGCAAGGCCGCTGGGTGACGCCGGGACTGATCGACGTGCATTCGCACCTCGGCGTGTACGCAAGTCCCGGTATCAACGCGACGCAGGATGGCAACGAAGCCACCGATCCGGTGACCGCCGGCGTCTGGGCCGAACACTCGGTGTGGCCACAGGATCCCGGCTTCGCCACGGCGCTTGCAGGCGGCGTGACCACGCTGCAGGTGCTGCCCGGTTCGGCCAACCTGATCGGCGGCCGCGGCGTGACGTTGCGCAATGTCCCGGCTACCACCTACCAGGCCATGAAATTCCCCGCCGCACCGCAAGGCTTGAAGATGGCGTGCGGCGAGAACCCCAAGCGTGTCTACGGTGAACGCAAGCAGGCGCCTTCGACGCGCATGGGAAACGTGGCCGGGTATCGACAGGCCTTCGCTGATGCCGAGGACTACCAGCACCAGTGGCAGGAATACGAAACAGAACTCGCGGCCTACGACAAGAAGAAGGGCAAGGACCGCGACACGGCTGAGCGACCCACGCCGCCGAAGCGCGATCTGCGGCTCGAAACCCTGGTCGCGGCGATGCAGGGACAAGTGCAGGTACATGTTCACTGCTACCGGGCCGACGAGATGGCCGTGATGCTCGACCTGGCAAGGGAATTTCACTTCAAGATCGCGGCGTTCCACCACGGTGTCGAGGCGTACAAGATCGCGGACCGCCTCGCGCAGGAAGGCGTGTGCGGCGCACTGTGGGCCGACTGGTGGGGCTTCAAGCTTGAAGCTTACGACGGCATCTGGGAAAACCTCGCTTATGTCGACGCGCCGAAGAACGGCTGCGCGATCGTGCACTCGGATTCGGACGAAGGCATCCAGCGCCTGAACCAGGAAGCCGCGAAAGCGATGGCACGCGGCAATCGCGCGGGCCTGGCGATCCCACCTGAGCGCGCGATCCGCTGGGTCACGGCGAACGCGGCGAAGGCGCTCGGCATCGCCGATCGCGTCGGCACGCTCGAACCGGGAAAGATTGCCGACGTCGTGCTCTGGAACCGCGATCCGTTCAGCGTCTACGCACGACCCGACCTGGTTTACATCGACGGCGCGCTCGCCTTCGACCGCAGCCACCCACCCGGTACGCCACGATCCGATTTCCTGCTCGGCCAGCCGGGAGCCGCACGATGACCCGCCTGCATTTGGTTCCGGTGGCGGCGCTGCTGCTTGTCGCCTATGGCCTGGCCACACCCGCGCATTCGCAGGACGTGCTGATCCGCGGCGCGAAGGTCCACACGATGACCGCCAGCGGCACGCTCGAACACGCCGACGTTCTCGTGCGCGGTGGCCGTGTCGTGGAGGTCGGTCGCGGCCTCGCAGCCGCCGGCGCCACTGTCATCGAAGGCAACGACCGCCCGCTGACGCCCGGTTTGTTCGGCGGTATCACGGGCCTCGGCATCAGCGAGATCGAGCAGGAATCGTCAACGGTCGACCGGTCGGCCCTGGTGGGCAGCGGCGCGTCCGGCCCGGGCTTCCTGCCCCGGCCGGAGTTCGACGTGACGCCGTCCTTCAATGCCGATGCGGTCGCCATCGGTGTCAATCGCGCCGAGGGCATCACCTTCGCGATGATCGCGCCGAGCGCATCCGGAACGTTGTTTGCCGGCCAGGGTGCGGTCGCGCGTCTCGACGACAGCAGCAGTCCCTTCGTGGCGGCGAGTCGCACCCAGTTCCTCGACCTGGGTTCATCCGCGACCGAAGGCGTCGGCTACAGCCGAGGCGCGCAGTTCATGCTGCTCGAGCAGGCGACGCGCGAAGCGTTGCCGGGCAAGCCGCTGCAGGCGGGCGACGTGCGCCTGCTGACGCCCACGGGGCGAGAGGTCTTCGCGCGCTACCTCGCCGGCGGCCGCATGGCCTTCGCCGTGGATCGCGCGGTCGACATCCGGCAGGTGCTGGAATTCTCGGCCAGGCACGGCGTGAAGCCCGTGATCGTCGGAGGCGCGCAGGCACCGCAGGTGGCGGAGCTGCTCGCCAGTGCGAAGGTACCGGTCGTGCTCGAACCCTTGCTCGACCTCCCCGGCACGTTCGACCAACTTGGCGCGACGCTGGAGAACGCGGCGCGCCTGCAACGCGCCGGTGTCCCGATCCTGTTTACGCATTTCTCCGCGGGGACGAACCAGGCGCACAAGGTGCGCCAGGGTGCCGGCGTTGCCGTTGCCAACGGCCTTTCGCATGACGCCGCACTGGCAGCGTTGACCAGCACGCCGGCGGACGTGTTCGGCCTCGGCGCCGCAGCCGGCCGCATTGCCGCAGGCTCGCCCGCCGACCTCGTGCTGTGGTCGGGGGATCCGCTCGAGGTGACGAGCTATGCCGAACACGTCTGGATCGGCGGCAAGGCGCAGTCGATGCGCTCGCGGCAGACGGAGTTGCGGGACCGCTATCGCCCGCAGCCCTGACGTCGTCCGCAAGGCGCCGCCAGCCGCTGTAGACCGGCCACGGGGTTCATTCGCTGGAGGAGACGCACGATGCGCTACGTGGTGATGGCCTGCCTGATCGTCGCGGCGATCATCCATCTGCTGCCACTGGCGGGCGTGCTCGGCTCCGGGCGCCTGGCGGCCCTCTACGGCCTCGATTTCGCCGAGCCCAACCTCGCCATCCTGATGCGGCACCGCGCGGTGCTGTTCGGCCTGCTCGGCGCTTTCCTGGTGTACGCGGCATTCAAGCCGCACCTGCAGGTCATCGCTTTCATCGCTGCGTTCGTCAGCGTCGTTTCGTTCCTGCTGCTCGCCTGGTCGAGCGGCGACTACAACCCGCAGGTGGGACGGGTGGTGACAGCCGACATCATCGCGCTCGTCGCGCTCGTCATCGGCGCGCTGGCGTTGCGAACTGCAACTTGATCAGGGCTTGGAGAACAGCACCTCGCCGTCGTCCGACAAATCGAACCAGCCGGACATCGGCACTTTCGGCAGGCCCGGCATGCGCAGGATCTCGCCGGTGATCGGGACGACGAACCCCGCCCCGGCGGCGAGCTGGATTTCGCGCACGGTGACGAGAAAATCTTTCGGCCGCCCCAGCAACGCCGGGTTGTCGGACAGTGACTGCTGGGTCTTTGCAATGCAGATTGGCAGCCTGTCGAAACCCGCCTTCTTCAGTTGCACGAGGTCGCGCCTGGCCCGCACCGTGTAGTCCACGGCCTGTGCGCCGTACATTTCGCGCGCGACCGTTGCTATTTTGTGCTCGATCGTGTCGTTCCAGTCGTACAGCGGCGTGAAGCCAGGCTCCGTGACTGCGACCAGATCCCGCACGATCTCCGCCAGCTCGATGCAGCCGCTGCCGCCCTCGCTGAAAGGCTGCGCCGCGACCGCGCGGACGCCGAGGCTCGCGCAATGCTGCCGCAGCGCGGCCACCTCTTCCGGCGTATCCGTCGGAAAGCCGTTGATCGCAACGATGCAGGACTGCCCGAACTTGCGGATGCTCTCGATGTGCTTTTCCATGTTGGAAAAGCCGCGGGTCATCGCTTCGACGTCTGGCTTGCCGACGTCCGCCAACGGCTTGCCGCCGTGCATCTTGAGCGCGCGGATCGTCGTCACCAGCACCGTGCACGCCGGCGCAAAACCGCCATACCGGCAATTGATGTCGAAGAACTTTTCCGCACCGAGTTCGAACGCGAACCCCGCTTCGGTCACGACGATGTCCGCGTAGGAAAGCGCCGCACGCGTCGCCGTGATGCTGTTCGTTCCGTGCGCGATGTTGGCGAAGGGTCCGCCGTGGACGAACGCGGGGGCACCTTCGGTCGTCTGCACCAGGTTCGGCTTGATGGCCTGGCTCAGCAAGGCCGCCATGGCGCCCACCGCATTGAGGTCGCTGGCCGTGACCGCCACGCCATCTGACGCATAGCCGACCACGATGCGTCCGAGCCGCGCCTTGAGGTCCGGTATGTCGCTCGCGAGGCAGAGGATCGCCATCACTTCGCTCGCCGCAGTGATGTCGAAACCGCTCTCGCGCGGTATGCCTTCCGAACGGCCGCCCAGCCCGATGACGATGTCGCGCAGCGCGCGATCGTTCATGTCGATGACCCGTTTCCAGGTGACATGCCGCGGGTCGAGCCGGGACTGGTTGCCGTTGTGCAGCGTGTTGTCGACGAGCGCTGCCAACAGGTTGTGCGCGCTCGAGACGGCATGGAAATCGCCGTTGAAATGCAGGTTGATATCCATCATCGGCAGCACTTCCGACGCGCCACCACCCGCTCCGCCACCCTTCATGCCAAAGACGGGGCCGAGGCTCGGCTCGCGCAAGGCAGCGGCACTTCGCACGCCGATCTTCGTGAGACCCTGGACCAGGCCGACGGTCATGGTGGTCTTGCCCTCGCCCGCTGGCGTGGGAGTGATGGCGGAAACCAGGACGAGCTTGCCGCGACTCGGCCGGCCACGGATGGCCGACAACGGCAGCTTGGCCTTGTAGTGGCCGTACGGTTCGAGCACGCCGGGATCAATGCCGATGGCGCGAGCGACGTCGCCGATGGGTAGCATGAATCGTTCCCCTTGTTTCGAGCGAGTCTACAGGTCCGCCGGGGTGTCGACGTCCTGCGCCGCAGCAGGCATGGGCACGCTGATTACTCGTTCCGGATGACGCCTCAGCACCGCACGCGCGCCGCGATCGCCCTGCAACTCAAACAGTTCCCGGAACAGGTCGGCCGGGAAGATGGCAGGTACGCCGATCGTGCCCGCGTACTGCGCCGCAACGATGCGGTCAGGCTGCTGTTCCCAGCGCGTCACGAGCTGCCGCAGGTCGTCGGCTGTCACTGCCACCTGGTCTGCAAGCGCGATCAATACGCCACGGGCATCGATTGGCGCCTGCGCCAGGCCGACGCGAATGGAGCTCGCGATGCCCTGGGCGTGCTCGGGGTTGAAAGCCACGTTCGCCGCGGCCTCGCGCACCAGCGGCTCGAGGCGCTCGGCGTGCGCACCGAGCACGACGGTGACGGCGTGGCGTCGCTGCAGCTGCGACACGGTATCCAGCACTCGCGCCAGCAGCGGTCGTCCCGCGACATCGGCCAGCTGCTTCGGCGAACCGAAACGCGACGAACTTCCTGCAGCGAGCACCATGACGTGCAGGCTCGAAGCGGCCGTGTTGCGATCCAGCACCTGCCCGTGTCCCTTGCCATGCAGGTGCGCCTGGATTTCGGCGGTGATCGCGAGCGCGATGCTCGCAGGATCGCGCCCGCCGAGTTCGAGCCCGACCGGTGCGTGCAACCGCGCCCCGAACTTCGCCGCGGACGCCGCACCGAGATCGGCCAGCAAACGCTGTCGACGCGACGCCGGGCCGAGCAACCCCACGTAGGGAATCGAAGTCGACGCCAGTGCCTCGAGCGCCGCGAGGTCGGTCGCGAGGTGATGGCTCATGATGACCGCGGCATCGAACTGCGCCAGGTCCACGTGCTGGGCCAGTTGCGACGGCGTGGTCTGCAGCACCCGCCGTGCGCGCGGGAATCGCGCCGGGTCTGCGTACGCCGGCCGATGATCTGCCACCGTGACGCGCCAGCCGAGCGTCGCACCGAATTCCACGACCGGCAGCGCGTCCGGACCCCCGCCGAACAACAACACTTCGCGGGGGACCGGGGCGGTGGCGACGAAGAGACGCACTCGCGGCTGATCGAACTCGATCGTTCCGGCAGTGACCGAGCCCCGGGTATCGCGGGCTTGCGCTGCCAGCCAGCGGTCAACGGATTCCGGCAGACCGTGCGGCTGGGCCGGACTGCCGGTCAGCCAGAGCGTCGTGCCCGCGGGCAGCGACGGCGCCGCAGAATCGAGCACGAAGGCATACCGGGCCCGCACGCGCTGCTCGAAACACTGTGACAGGGTCGCGAACGGTTCCCAGTGGGCCGCGGGATCGAGCCGGAGGAGCCAGACGTCCATGCCGCCCTCGCAGCCGGCGCCGAGTCCCCACAGCAAGTCGTCGTCGCCACGATTGTCGTACCGGACCATTTTCGGGGTACCGGTTTCAAGCACGGAGGCGGCGTGCCCAGCCAGGTCGCCCTCGAGACATCCGCCGGAGAGAATTCCCTCGTAGCGACCGCCGGGGCCAACCAGCATCTGCGCCCCCGCCTTGCGGTAGGTCGAGCCGCGCGTGGCAACGACCGTGGCAAGCACGAGCGGCGACCGCTCGGCACGCGCGCGTTCGTACATCGGCAGCAATTGATGCAATGATCCATCCATCAGGTCGCTTTATACTAAATTACCGGAGCCGGCCCACCGGCACCTTCATTCCTGCGTCCATTCCTGCGCCTGGGGACACTCCATGATTTCACTCTCGCTCAACGGCAAGACTGTGCAGTTGTCCGCCACTCCCGATACCCCGCTGTTGTGGGCCTTGCGCGATGAGCTTGGTTACACAGGCACCAAGTTCGGCTGTGGCATTGCTGCCTGCGGCGCGTGCACCGTGCTCGTCGACGGCAGGCCGGTGCGCGCCTGCGTGACCACGATCGAGGCGGTGGCCGGCAAGCAGGTCACCACGATCGAGGCGATGGATTCGAACCGCATCGGCCAGGCCCTGCAGGCCGCATGGATCCGCAACGACGTGCCGCAATGCGGTTACTGCCAGAGCGGGCAGATCATGAGCGCAGCCGCGTTGCTGGCCCGCAATCCCAAGCCCAACGACGCAGACATCGACGAAGCCATGCGCCGGAACCTGTGCCGCTGCGGCACCTATAACCGGATTCGCGCCGCCATCAAGGATGCGGCCGCGACGCTCGGCGCCTGAGGTACGGAGACAGCCATGAGCACCAATGCATTCACCTCGCGTCGCGAGTTCCTCAAGGGTTCGGCGGCCGCCACCGGCGCGCTCGTCATCGGCTTCACGCTGCCCATCACATCCAGGTTCGGCCAGGCTGCGGCGGCGGCAACTCCGGGCGCCGCTGGCGCCTTTGCCCCGAACGCCTTCCTGCGCATCGCAGCAGACGGCCAGGTCACGGTCATCTGCGGCCTGTCCGAAATGGGCCAGGGCGTGCACATGGGCATTGCCTCGCTGGTGGCCGAGGAACTCGACGCCGACTGGAAGAGCGTCAGGCTGGAACAGGCGCCCGTGGACAAGGCGTACAACAATCCATTGTTCGGCATGCAGGCCACGGGCGGCTCGACCGCGATCCGGGGCCACTACGAGCCGATGCGCAAGGCAGGAGCGGCAGCGCGCGAAATGCTGGTCGCCGCGGCCGCCACGCAATGGGGCGTCGAAGCCGACAGGTGCCACACACAGGATGGCCGCGTCATGGGTCCCGACGGCAAGTCGGCCGGCTATGGTGAGCTCGTCGCAGCCGCCTCGAAACTGCCGGTGCCGCAGAATCCCACGCTCAAGGATCCCAAGGATTTCCGCATCCTCGGCCAGGGCCTGACCCGCATCGACACTCCGTCCAAGGTCAATGGCAGCGCGGGGTTCGGCATCGACGTGAAGCTGCCGGGACTGCTCACGGCGGTCATGGTGCACGCACCGGTGCCTGGCGCGAAGATCGTGTCGGTCGACGATGCGGCTGCGAAGGCGATTGCGGGCGTGAAGCAGGTCGTGCAGATTCCGCAAGGCGTCGCCGTGCTGGCCGAGGGTTACTGGACTGCGCTGAAGGGCCGCGACGCGCTGGTCGTGAAATGGGACGACGGCCCGCTCGGTTCGTTGTCGTCCGCAGGCATCTCGAAACTCCTGGCCGAAGCGACGAACAAGCCGGGCGCTGTAGCGCGTAACGAGGGCGACGTGAGCGTCGCCGTAGCGAAGACGGTCGAAGCCGTCTATGAAGCACCCTACCTCGCGCATGCGTGCATGGAACCGATGAACTGCACGGCCTGGGTGCGTGCAGGTGAGGCCGAAGTCTGGGCGCCGACACAGGCGCCGGGCCCGAATCAGGGTATCGTCGCGCAATTGACGGGATTGCCGCCCGAGAAGGTGAAGGTGCACACGACCTACCTCGGCGGCGGCTTCGGCCGTCGCTTCGCGCAGGACTTCATCATCGCCTCGACGTTGATCTCGAAAGCGGCCGGCGTACCGGTGAAGCTCGTCTACACGCGCGAGGACGACATGCGCGCGTGGTTCTACCGCCCCGCATCGGTCACGCGGTTCACGGCCGGCCTCGATGCGGCCGGCAACCCGGTGTCGCTCACTGCACGCGTCGCGTCGCCGGCGCTGTCCATCGCCGCCGGTTTCACGAAGGAGTTGCCGAAAGGCATCGACGAATTCGCGGTTGAAGGCATCGGCGACATGCTCTACGCGTTCCCGAACCTGCGCGTCGAATATGCCCAGGCGGAACCCGGTGTCCCGCTCTGGTTCTGGCGCTCGGTCGGCCATTCGCAGAACGTGTATTTCATCGAAGCGTTCATCGACGAGGTTGCGGCCGCTGCCGGCAAGGATCCCGTCGAATTCCGGCGTTCGCTGCTTTCCAAGCAGCCGCGCCTGCGCGGCGTGCTCGATCTGGCGGCGCAGAAAGCCGGCTGGGGCTCACCGTTGCCGCAGGGCGTCCATCGTGGCGTGGCGCTCACCCACTGCTTCGGCAGTTTCGTCGCGCAGGTGGCGGAAATCTCGGTCGCTGCAGACGGCAAGCCCCGCGTGCACCGGATCGTTGCCGCCGTCGACTGCGGTCGCACGGTCAATCCCGACGTGATCCACCGTCAGGTCGAAGGCGCCGTCGTCTACGGGCTCAGCGCTGCCTTGTACGAGAAAATCACGTTCAAGAACGGGCGCGTCGAGCAATCGAACTTCAACGACTACCCGATGCTGCGCATCGACGAGATGCCCAAGGTCGAAGTGCACATCGTGCCAAGCACGGAAGCACCGGGCGGGATCGGTGAACCGGGTCTGCCGCCTGCCACGCCGGCGGTGGTCAACGCGATGTTCGCTGCGACGGGCAAGCGGATCCGGACGTTGCCGATCTAGCCACGCGGGCTTCAGTCGCCCTGCTTCAGCAGCGAAGCCAGGTCGGCGAAGGGTGAGTGCGTCGCGCCGGCACGTTCGTCCTCGCGCAACGCCGTGCCGCCCTGATCGACGTGACGCTGGTGCTCGTTGTCGTGGCAGTAAAGACAGAGCAGTTCCCAGTTGCTGCCGTCAGGCGGGTTGTGATCGTGGTCGTGGTTCTTGTGATGAACCGTGAGCTCATGCAGGTTGGCCTGCGAGAAGTCACGCGCACAGCGTCCGCAGATCCAGGGGAACAGCTTCAGGGCCTGGCCGCGGTAGCCCTGCTCGCGCTGGTCGCGGGCGCGGCGCGCGTCGGCGACGACGCGATCGAGCCGGCCGAGATCGGGAGTGACACGTTTGCGGGTCGTCATGCGCCGATTGTGAACAGGCAGGCAAGGATAGGAAAGGGAGTCTTTCCGCTACCGCCCGACACCGCGGGTTAAGCTAGGGCGGTTGCAGGCTATTTTTTTGCGGCGTCCAGGGTACTGAGCATGGCCGATATCTTCGTCTCCTACTCACGCACCGACAGGGCGCGTGTCGCGGCCCTGGTCGCTGCGATCGAAGCACAGGGCTGGACGGTCTGGTGGGACTCGGCGATCAACACCGGCCAGGAATTCGACAGCCAGATCGAGAGTGAACTCGAGGCCGCCCATGCGGCGATCGTCGTCTGGACGCAGACGTCGGTTGCCTCCCGCTGGGTGCGCGGTGAAGCGCGCGAGGCCGCCGACCGGGGCATCCTGGTGCCGGTGCGATTCGACGGTGCGAAGCTGCCGATGGACGTGCGCGCGATCCACACAACCGAACTCGACGCCTGGGCGGAAGACCCGGCCAGCGTACCTTTCCAGGAATTGCTGCGCGCACTCGGCTCGATGATCGCCCAGCAGCGCACCGCCCGCGGCACCTCCGCGGCGCCCCGCCACACGGAAGCAAGTCACGCCCCGACGGCGTCCGCTGCGCCTCGAGTCGCGATCTGCGTCCTGCCTTTTGTCAACATGAGCGGCGATGCCGAACAGGAATATTTCAGCGACGGCATCACCGAAGACGTGATCACGGACCTGAGCAAAGTCTCGGCGCTGGCGGTCGTCGCGCGCAACACCGTGTTTACGTTCAAGGGCAAGAACGTCGAGATTCCGCTGATCGCGCGCCAGCTCAAGGTCAGTCACGTGCTCGAAGGCAGCGTGCGCAAGGCCGGGCAGCGGGTGCGCATCAGCGCACAGCTGATCGACGGCTCCAGCGGCAGTCACGTCTGGGCCGAACGCTATGACCGGGACCTGAACGACATCTTCGCGATCCAGGACGAGATTTCCGAAGCCATCGTCAAGGCCCTCAGGTTGAAGCTCCTGCCGGAGGAGAAAAAGGCCATCGAACAGCGTGGCACGACCAACCTCGAGGCCTACAACATCTACCTGATGGCGCGGCAATACAGCGTCACCGGCAATTATGGCAACGCACGCCGCTGCGAGGCGATCATCCGACTGTGCCGCAGCGCCACGGAGATCGATCCGGAATACGCGGCAGCGTGGGCACTGATGGCTGTGTCGCAGGCAGCGTTGCGGTTTCACTTCAGCGAACCCGGGGATGGCGGACTCGCCGCGGCCGCAAGGGCGCTGTCGATCGATGCCAACCTCGCCGAAGCACACGCAGCCCTGGCGCGCGTGCTGACGTCGAACTCGAAATACGACGAGGCCCAGCACGAAATCGAGACCGCCCTGCGGCTCGACTCGGAGTCGTTCGAGGTCAATACCGCCGCCGCCCGCCTCAACTACGCGCAGGGCCGCTATGAAGACGCCACGCGCTACTACGAGAAGGCCGCGTCGCTCATGGACAGCGACTTTTCCTCGGTGGCGATGCTGATCGCCACTTACCGTTCGCTCGGCAACCAGGAAGGGTTGCGCCACGCCGCGCAGCGCACGCTGGCGCGGGCCGAGAAGATCGCGGCCCAGGAACCCGACAATGGCATGGCCATGGGGTACGTCGTGATGTCGCTGATTGCACTCGGCCAGGGCGATCGCGCACGGGAGCTCGCCAAGCGCGCGATGCTGCTCGATCCCGACAACCTCACCATGCGTTACAACTTCGCCTGCGGGTTCGTGGAGCTGAAGGACACTGAGACCGCGCTGAACCTGCTGGGAGCGGTGCTCGAGAAAGACACGCTCGAAACCGTCAACTGGGCGAAGGTCGATCCCGACCTGGATGCCCTGCGCGATCATCCGCGCTTCAAGGCGATGATCGAGGGCGCGGAGAAGCGACTGGCGGCGGCGGTCGGGTAGGCGAACACGCCTCAACTGACGCTTGCTTGTACGGATTTTTATGTCGCGGCCATCGGAGTACATTGTGATCGAGGCGCGACCCGAACCGCGCGGATCAGACACTGTCAGGAGGCAGGGCTCATGGATACCAACACCGGTACTGAACGACTCATGGCGGATCTGCAGGCTGTCGTTCGCGACACCGAGAATCTCTTGAAAGCCACGGCCAGCGACGCGAGCGAACGCGCCACCAAGGCACGGGCGCATGCAGAGGAATCGCTGCACAAGGCCCGCGTTCGCTTGCACGAGCTCGAGCACGACGTGGCTGCCCGCGCACGCGAGGCTGCGCAGAAGACCAACGCCTACGTGCATGAGAATCCCTGGCCGTCGATCGGCGTGGCCGCGGGCGTGGGATTCCTGGTCGGGCTGCTGATCGGCCGACGCTGAGCGCCGTCCGGCGACGTGCATGACGATGGATGATTCCGACGTACCCGGAAGGTCGGCAGGCGGCCTGTTCGATTCCCTGCGTTCGCTGCTGGCGACGCTGGTTGCGATGGCGCAGACGCGGGTCGAACTGTTCGGCACCGAGCTCGAAGAAGAACTGCATCGCGTCGTCGCGCTGGCGGTCGGCGCGATGCTCGTACTTGTATTCGCCAACCTGGCGCTGCTGTTCGCCGGGGTCGTAATCATCGCGGCATTCTGGGACACCCACCGGGTGGCCTCGGTCGCGAGCGTGGCCGCCGGCTTCGGCGCGCTCGCTGTCGTGTCGTACTTCGTCGTCCGTGCGCGAACACGGCGCCGGACCCGATTACTGTCGGCAACGCTCGGCGAGCTCAAGCACGACCTGCAGGCACTCGACGACCGGCGAGGCTCGTGATGAGCCGCCGGCAGGAACTGGCCGCGAAGCGAGCGCTTCTCGTGGCACGCTGTGAACAGCAGCGCGGGGACCTGTCACTCAGTGCCGGGGGCGTGACTCATTCGCTGCGTCGCGTCGATGCGTCGGTAAACGTCGCGCGTCGTGCGGCCTCGCATCCGTTGTTGCTCGCCGGTGTGATCGTTGCGGTGGTCGTCGTCGTTCGACCGCGTCGGCTGTTGCAGGGTCTGACCTGGGGCCTGTCGGCGGCCGTGGCCGCGCGCCGCGCGACGGCGTTGCTCGGCAGGATCAGCGCCTCCTACTAGGTCTGCGCGAGCAAACCAGGCACGTGATCGCGCGTCAGGCGGGGTGGGCCGTACTCATAGCGGACAGCGCCACTACGCGCGCAAGCGCCGTCTCGTACTCACGCGCGAGCGTGTCGACGACCACGCTGACGGGTTCGATCGCCCGGATTGCACCCACCCCCTGCCCCGCCGCCCAGACGTCTTTCCAGCGTTTCGGTCCCTGGCGGCTGCTGTCGTAGTTGCGCTCGGGCTTGTCCGGCATGGCGTTCACGTCGAAGCCATTGCGGATCAGGCTCGGCTTGAGCCAGGAAGCCGGCGTGCCCGTGATCGACGCGCTGACCAGCAGGTCGTCGACGTTGGCCGCGACGACCATCTGCTTGTAGTCGTCGACGGCCCGGCTTTCCCGCGTGGCGATGAAGCGCGTCCCCATGTAGACGAGATCCGCCCCCGCGGCGATCGCCCCAGCCACGCCGAAACCATCGGCAATGCCACCGCCGACGATGACGAGGCCGTCCGTGAGTGCGCGCACGGCGGAAATGAACGCGAACGGCGACAGAAAGCCCGTGTGCCCGCCAGCGCCCGAGGAGATGCAGGCCAGGCCGTCCGCGCCGGCGTCGATTGCCTTTTTCGCCAGGGTCAGGTTAACCACGTCCGCGATGACGAGCCCGCCGTAGCCGTGCACGACGTCGATCGCGGGCTTCGGGCTGCCGAGGGCCGTGATCACGACCGGCGGCCGGTGGCGTGCGACGAGTTCGAGGTCCTGCGGCAGGCGGAGGTTGGTCGAATGCGTGATCAGGTTGGCCGCCCAGGGCCCGATCGTGGCCCCCGGCCGCGCCACGGCATCCTCATGCAGCGCGCCCGTGATGCGGGTCATCCAGGCATCAAGCTCTTCGACGGTGCGTGCGTTGACCGTAGGGAAGGCTCCAACGATGCCCGCGCGACACGCCTCGATCACCAGTTCGGGACCCGTGATCAGGAACATCGGCGCCGCCACGACGGGCAGGCGCAGCGGCAGGGCGAACCGGGAACTCACACGGTCGATGACCGGCGGGGCGAAGGTGCTTGTGTTCAAGGGGCCGTCACTTGCTAGACTGTACTGACTCTAACGCGCAAGATCGGATACCGTCAATCGCTGACACGCGGACGCCGGGTAATGGACTCGGTGCGGCAGGAATCGCGCAGCAAGGAATCACCACCATGCCGAGCTCTTCCCCAACGGCCAGCCTGTTGGACTTCGACGGACTGCGACCGCCCTCACCTTTCATGACCGCGGCCCATGACCTGTGGCGTGCCCGCGTGCGCCACTTCGTCGCGCAAGAAATCGAACCCCACCTGGCTGCCTGGGAAGCCGCCGGCACGTTTCCCGATGCGCTGTACGAAACGGCGGCACGCCAGGGCCTGCTCGGCATCGGCTTTCCCGAGCGCGTCGGCGGCCACACCGAAAGTGCCGATCAGTACTACCGCGTGATTTTCGCGGAGGAATTGCATCGGCTGGGCTCCGGTGTCGTCTTCGCGGACCTGGCCACGCACTGGGTCGGGCTGCCGCCGGTCGTGCAATTCGGTACGGAAAAATTGCTTGAGCAAGTGGCCCGCCCGGTGCTCGAGGGCCGGCGGCGCCTTGCTTTCGCGGTCACGGAGCCGTCCGGGGGATCCGATGCGGGGGCGCTGCAGACGCGCGCCGAACGCCACGCGGACTACTGGCTCGTCAACGGCTCGAAGACCCTGATCTCCGGCGCCCTGCGTGCCAATTACATCCTTGCAGCCGTGCGCACGGGCAGCGCCGGCGCCGGAGGCATTTCACTGCTGCTGATCGACGCGACGAGTCCGGGCATCGAAGCGCACCCGGTGCCCGGCCTGCAGTGGTACAGCGCGAGCAACGGCACGCTCGAGTTCCGCGACGTCCGCGTGCCCCTCGACCGGCTCATCGGCACCGAGAACCGTGGCTTTGCCGGGTTGGCGAAGCAGTTCAACGTCGAGCGCCTGAGTGGCATCGCCGCGACGCTCGCGATGTCGCGGGTGGCCGTCGCCGCGGCCATCGCCTGGGCGCAGCAGCGCGAGGCGTTCGGCAAGCGACTCGTCGAGCACCAGGCCCTGCGGCACAAGCTGGTAGACCTCGTGCGGGAAATCCGTGCCGCCTACGCCTACATGGACCAGTGCATCTGGCGGCTGCAGGGCGGTGACGCCGCTGTCGCCGACATCGCAATGCTGAAGGTGCAGGCAACCCGCACGCTCGAGCATTGCGCCCGCGACGCGATGCACGTGCTGGGTGGCCAGGCCTATGCCGGTTCGACGCGCGTCGAGCGCATCTATCGCGAGGCCCGCATTTTCGCGATCGGCGGCGGTACCGAAGAAATCCTGAGCGACCTCGCCGCACGCCAGCTCGGATTCTGACGACGCACCCATCCGCAATCGCACAGCGAGGACTCGACGATGTCACCGATGAAACTGGCGCTGCAGGCCATCATGGAAGCAACGCAGGCGCAGGACAACGAGCGCTTCCTCGACTTGCTGACCGAAGACATCGAGTATCAGTTCCACGTCGGCAGTCCAGGCGTGAACGGCAAGGCCGGCGTACGGAAGTTCCTGTCGCTCTACCGCACGATCGCCGAGGACGTCGTCTGGCGCGTCGACCGTGTCGCCGAGAGCGACGACTGCCTCTTCATCGAGGGTTACGAGGAATACACCGACAAGCGGACGGGGGACCGCGTCGCGCACCCGTACATGGGCATCATGGAATTCCGTGATGGCAAGATCGCAAAGTGGCGCGACTACTTCGAGATGAACCAGAAGGCGCCGCAGTAGCGACGCGGGGAGAGGGACTGCGCGGTTCGACGGCGGATGGGCGCAACTCCTCGCGGCAGTGATCGCAGACGACGACGCCCTCTACCACAGCGCCGCACGGCCGATGCGTCAACTGGATCGGTGCGACTCGTCCGCGCAGCAGCCACCGGTCGGCCCACTGGTGCAGCGTAAAGGCCGGCAGGTAGAGGGTGCGCCCCTTCGCCGTGAGCCCGTAGGCATGACGCGGCGGGTTGTCCTGGTACAGCGACTTTGAGAACACGCCGGCCTGCACCAGCAGGCGGAGCCGGTCGGCGAGCGTGTTCGTGGACACCGCCAGTGCCGCCTGGATGTCCGCGAACCGGTGCAGGCCGTAATACGCGGCCCCCTGCACGAGCGCCGTCCAGCGATCACCGATCACGTCGATCGCCTGCACGGACTGGCCGTCGACGTGGCGCCAGGAATTTGCGCCCGTGTGCAGGCAGTTCTTCGGCAGGCTCACCTGGTGTTCGTCGGGCATCGCGACGACCTCGACGCGGATGCTGCCGATGTCGATCGGTTCGCGACAAGCGCGACAGATGAGCAGCGGTTGCATCGCGTTGCCACAGGTCCTGTGCACGAGTTCTTGCGGCAGGCCGGAGCCCCCGCCATGGTGCTGCTCCCAAAGCCAGTACATCAGCACCGTCGGGTACAGGTCCGTGCCCATCCGCGTCAATCGATACTCGTAGCGCGCGGGCCGGGTCTGGTACGGGTGGCGGTGCAGGATGCCCTCGTCGACCAGCGCGCGCAGGCGCTGGGTCAGCGTGGCGCGGCTCGCACCAGTTGCTAGGACGAACTCCTCGAAGCGGCGGGCCCCCTGGAATACCTCGCGCAGCACGAGCGCGGACCAGCGATCGCCCAGGGCCTCGAACGCCATTGCCACCTGGCTGCCACGCAGGATGACCCCGGCCCGTTCCGGTCCGACGCGGGCAGCGATACCCGCCGCACGTTCCGTTCCAGCTCGCGGCGGAACCGCCGGCGAGGGGGGATGCCTGGGTGGCGCGGCGGTGGCGCGCGGACGGGGTCCGGTCTTCTGCTTCTTCAAGTGGACGTCTGCGACGCCGAGCGTGGTTGCGTTGCGGCCCACTATAGTCAGCGCACGCCGCCGACACCATCAGGGCGGCGGAAGGTCTCCGCTCGGCGCGCCTGCCGGGCTGTCAGTCCCGGTCAGGGGCTCCCAAGGGGAAGAATGGCCGGTATTGCCGAGCTTCTTCGACCGCTCGCGCGAAGGACGGCCGGGCGAGCAACCGCCGTCGATAATCGCGAACGGATGCGAACGCCTCGTCGATCGGGTGCGCCCAGTCGGCATAAAACAACGCGGGTGCAGCAGCGCAATCGGCGAGACTGAATGCGCCGCCCGCCGCCCATTCCCGTCTCGCCATCACCTCGTTCAGCCAGCGATATGCCGTGTCGAGAGTCGTCCGCGCCTCGGCGACGCCCTGCGGGTCGCGATCTTCCTCGGCGCGCAGGCGGTCGAACACGAACTTCTGCATCGGTGTCATGACGTAGTTGTCGAAGAAGCGGTCCATCATCCGCACCTCGAGCGCAGCGCGTGGGTCCTCGGGGATCAGGCGCACCGGCCCAGGATGATTCAGGCCGAGATACTCGATGATGATGGTCGATTCCACCACCGTGCGGCCCGCATCCACCAGCACCGGCATGCGTTGGAACGGCCACAGCGCCGCGTGCTCGGCCGCCAGGTGCTCGGCGCCAGGTCCCAGGAGCCGCCACTCGAACGGCGAGTCGTTCTCGTATAGCGCGATCAGCACTTTCTGGCAGTACGAAGAAAACGGGTGGGCATAGAGTTTCATGGACGCCGCGGACCTCAAAGGTTGAAAGCCAGACGGTGAAATGAAAACAGGTTACTCATGCCGGCAGGCGGACTGGAGAGAGATGAAATCTGGGCTTGGCCGTCCCGACGGGACGAACCGGCGAAATGGAAAAGGGGTCAGTCTCTCGACTGACCCCTTTTCCATTTCACTGGTGCGCCCGGAGAGATTCGAACTCCCGACCTTCTGGTTCGTAGCCAGACGCTCTATCCAACTGAGCTACGGGCGCGTGATGAACGTCCTGGCGGAGAGAGAGGGATTCGAACCCTCGAAGGGCTTTTGACCCTTACGCCCTTAGCAGGGGCGCGCCTTCGACCACTCGGCCATCTCTCCGTTTTTAGGAGAGCCGCGAAGGATAAACGTCCGGAGCCGCCCCGTAAAGCTTGGGGCAGGAAATTGGCGGATTGCTTGACTTCAGGGGCGAACCCCAGAGTCCGGTCAGGGGTACGGTTCGTTGTCCATGCCGCTTGCGGCATGGCCATTGCCATTCGTGCGTGCGTTGGCCGGGCGCGTCGAAGGCGTCGCACTGCTGCCGCCCTCTTCTTCGCGCTTGATGCGTTCGAAGATCTCTTCGCGATGGACAGCCACGTCGCGAGGCGCATTGACGCCGACGCGCACCTGGTTACCTTTGACGCCGAGCACGGTAACGGTCACGTCGTTGCCGATCATGACGGTCTCACCGACGCGTCTCGTGAGAATCAACATTGAAGCTCTCCTAGCCTGCTCGGCTCAGTACTTCGCCGGACTCGAGTCCATTCAATCCCGATGTGTACATCTGGCCAGGAACGGTTCCGCATCTACGCAGCCACCCGCCTCTGACAACGACTGCAATCCCTGCCCAACCCACCCCGCAGAGTAAATATGCGCATGAATATGCACGACATTTCTGCGGACGCACAATAACGCGCGCGTCAACAAAAGTCAGTACGGATTCGCAACCGAAGCGTCCAAATGGGTTTGGTCTATTTAACTTAAGCGAAACGGATTCTTTCGTTCGCGTGGCGGCGGCAAGCTGTCACGACACCTGTGGCGCGAGCCATGCCGCAAGCCCGTCAAGCGCGGCGGGCAGGTTCGCCGGCTGGGTGCCACCGGCCTGCGCCAGGTCTGCGCGACCACCGCCCTTGCCACCGACCTGCTTCGCCACGTGATTGACGATGTCGCCCGCCTTCACGCGCCCAGTGAGGTCGTTGGTGACACCGACGATGAGCGTCACCTTGTCATCGCCGGCAGGCGAACCCAGCACGATGATCGCGCTGCCGAGCTTGCTTTTAAGCTGATCCACGGCAGTGCGCAGCGCAGCAGCGTCGGCACCTTCGACCGTCGCCGCCACGAGTTTCACGCCCGCACCGATCGTCAGCGCCTCGGCTGCCATGTCGCGACCGCTGCCGCTCGCGAGCTTTTCCTTGAGCTGCGCGATCTCCTTTTCCATGCGTCGTGCCCGCTCGAGCAATTGCCTGACCTTGTCGTCGACATCGTCGCGCGAGCCGCGCACGAGCCCCGCCACATCGCGCAGTTTTTGGTCCGTCTCGACCACGTACTGGTATGCACCTTGCCCCGTGACCGCCTCGATGCGACGCACGCCCGCTGCGACGCCGCCCTCGCTCACGAGCTTGAACAAGCCGATGTCGCCGGCGCGCCGCACGTGGGTGCCGCCGCAGAGTTCCGTCGAAAATGCACCGATCCGCAGCACGCGCACCTGCTCTTCGTATTTCTCGCCGAAGAGCGCCATCGCGCCCGCCGCCACGGCCGAATCGAAATCCATCACGTTGGTTTCGGCATCCGCATTGCGGCGAATCTCGGCGTTGACGATCGCCTCGATCCGCTGCAGCTCGTCGGGCGTGACGCCCGAGTAGTGTGAGAAGTCGAATCGCAGCCGATCGGGTGCGACCAGCGACCCCTTCTGGGTAACGTGAGCACCGAGCACCTGGCGCAACGCCGCGTGCAGCAGGTGCGTGGCCGAATGATTGGCGCGAGTGGCATCGCGGCGAACGCCATCCACGGTCGCGGCCACCGTATCGCCCAACTTGAGCGTGCCGGCGGCGAGCTTGCCCGCGTGCACGTGCGCCTTGCCGAGCTTCTGCGTGTCGGTCACGACAAAGCGCGTGGTGGACGTCGCGAGTTCGCCGGTGTCGCCGACCTGGCCGCCGCTTTCGGCATAGAACGGCGTGACGTCGAGGACCACCTGGCCGTCCTCACCCGCCTTCAGTTCGGCGACCGCGTCCTTGCCGCGGAACATCGCAACCACGCGGCCCTGGCCGGTTTCACCGTCGTACCCGACGAACGAAGTCTGGCTGTCGACGCTCATGTCGCCGCGCAGGTCGACGTTGAACTTGCTGGCGGCACGCGACATCGCGCGCTGCGCGTTCATCGCGGCCTCGAATCCCGGCTCGTCGATCGAGAGGCCGCGCTCGCGCGCAATGTCGTTCGTCAGGTCGACCGGGAAACCGTAGGTGTCGTAGAGACGGAACACCGTCTCGCCCGGAATCTCCTGCTTGCTGCCGAGCGCGCCGATCGCGGTGTCGAGCAACGTCATGCCCTGCACCAGCGTTTCGGCGAAACGCTCTTCTTCCTGCAGGATGACCTTCTCGATGTGCGCGCGCTGCGTAGTGAGCTCGGGATAGGCGACACCCATCTCCTGCTCGAGTGTGCGCACCAGCGTGTGAAAGAACGGTTGGCGCTGGCCGAGCATGAAGCCATGGCGGATCGCACGACGCATGATCCGGCGCAGCACGTAACCGCGGCCTTCGTTCGATGGCTGTACGCCGTCGACGATCAGGAACGCCGTGGCGCGCACGTGGTCCGCGATCACGCGCAGCGAGTTCGAGGCGAGATCGCTGGTCACCGTGGCCTTGGCCGCTGCGGCGATCAGATTGCGGAACAGGTCGATCTCGTAATTGCTGTGAACGCCTTGCATCACGGCCGCGACTCGCTCGAGACCCATGCCCGTATCCACGGACGGCTTCGGCAGCGGCGTCAGCGTGCCGTCGGCCGAGCGGTCGAACTGCATGAACACGAGGTTCCAGATTTCGACGTAGCGGTCGCCGTCTTCGTCGGGCGAGCCCGGCGGTCCACCGGCCACTTCGGGGCCGTGGTCGTAGAAGATCTCGGTGCACGGGCCGCACGGACCGGTGTCACCCATCGCCCAGAAATTCGACTTGGCGCCCATGCGCGTCAGGCGCGACGGGTCGACGCCGATTTCCTTCAGCCAGATTTCCGCGGCGCCGTCGTCGTCCTCGAACACGGTGACCCAGAGCTTCGATGGCGGAATGCCGAGGGTGCCGGTGATGAAGTCCCAGGCGAAGCGGATCGCGTCCTGCTTGAAGTAGTCGCCGAAGCTGAAGTTGCCCAGCATCTCGAAGAACGTATGGTGGCGCGACGTGTAGCCGACGTTCTCGAGGTCGTTGTGCTTGCCACCGGCGCGCACGCAGCGCTGCGATGTGGCGGCGCGCACGTAGCTGCGCTTTTCCTTGCCGAGGAACAGGTCCTTGAACTGGACCATGCCCGCATTGGTGAAGAGCAGCGTCGGGTCGTTGCCCGGGACGAGCGAGCTGGACGGCACGACGGCGTGGCCGCGGTCCTTGAAGAAGTCGAGAAACGCCGCGCGCAGCTGCGCACTGGTCATGAACGTGGCCGGGGCCGGAGGCGTGCTTGTCATAAGTCTGGGTCGTCGTCCCCGGGGCCGAGGGCGGCCCGGATCTGGTCCGAAGAAAACCCGCGATATTGGAGGAAGCGTGCCTGTTTTGCACGTTCACGGTAGTCGGCTGGAGGCGACAATCCGAACTTGCGGCGGCGAGCTTCGCGAGCTGCCTGGACCCAGTCCGTCTCGGTCGTGTCGAGCGCCTGGTCGATCGTTTCGGACTCGACGCCCTTGTCCCGCAGCCCCATGCGAACGCGCAGCGGACCTTGGCCACGCCCCGCGCGCTGGGTGACGAACTGCTCGGCGAAGCGTTCTTCGCGCAGGAAACCCTCCTGCACGACCGCCGCCACGGCCGCCTCGACGACCGCAGCGCCATACCCCTTGCGGAGCAGGCGCTCGGTCAGTTCGTGGCGGCTGAAATCGCGACCGGCCAGCAGGGCATACGCGGCGACGCGGACGGTGTGCTCGTCCGCTTCTGCCGCCGCCCCGGGCTCAGGCTTCCGACGCCTCACCCGCGGCCGCCTCGCCTTTCTTCGGCACCAGCAACTTGGCCCGGATGGCGGTTTCGATTTCGCGCGCTGTGTCCGGGTGCTGCGTGAGGTAGGTGCGGACGTTTTCCTTGCCCTGGCCGATGCGCTCACCCTTGTACGAATACCAGGAGCCCGACTTCTCGATGATGTTCTGCGTCACGCCGAGTTCGATGATTTCGCCTTCGCGCGAGATGCCGACGCCGTACATGATCTCGAACTCGGCCTCACGGAATGGCGGTGCGACCTTGTTCTTCACGATCTTGACGCGCGTCTGGTTGCCGACGACTTCCTCGCCCTGCTTGATCGCGCCGATGCGGCGGATGTCGAGGCGCACGGAGGCGTAGAACTTGAGCGCGTTGCCGCCGGTGGTGGTCTCCGGGTTGCCGAACATCACGCCGATCTTCATGCGGATCTGGTTGATGAAGACCACGATCGTGTTCGAGCGCTTGATGTTGCCAGTGAGCTTGCGCAGCGCCTGGGACATGAGACGCGCCTGCGCGCCCATCTGCATGTCGCCCATCTCGCCTTCGATTTCGGCCTTGGGGGTGAGCGCGGCGACCGAGTCGACGACGACGATGTCGACCGCGTTCGAGCGGACCAGCATGTCGGTGATTTCGAGGGCCTGTTCGCCGTTGTCCGGCTGCGAGACCAGCAGTTCGTTGACGTCCACGCCGAGCTTTTCAGCATAGGCCGGATCGAGCGCGTGCTCGGCGTCGACGAAGGCTGCGGTGCCGCCGAGACGCTGCACCTGTGCGACAACCGTGAGTGCGAGCGTGGTCTTGCCCGAGGATTCCGGCCCGTAGATTTCGATGACACGACCCTTGGGCAGGCCACCGACACCGAGTGCGATGTCGAGCCCGAGCGAGCCGGTGGAGACGACTTCGACGTCGTAGCTGTTGGAGTCGCCCAGGCGCATGACCGAGCCCTTGCCGAACTGCTTCTCGATCTGGCCGAGCGCTGCGACCAGGGCCTTCTTGCGGTTTTCTTCCATTGCGTTGCTCATGAGTTAGGCGTGGGAGCCGGGCGGGCCCGGCTCGTAAAAAGAGATCTGCGGGATGGCTGCATTATTCCACAGCCCTGCCCGCGGGCGGTCCGAAAAATTGCCCGGAATCACCGGTTTCTCAGCCGCCTTCGACCGCGTGATTCCACCAGTCCAGAGGCTCATAGCGTGAGCCCGCCGGATCGGTCACGGAGCGCACGAGCGCAAAGCCGTCGGCCCGCCAGACGAACGGTGGCGCTAGCCGCGAATCCGCCGCCGATCGCACCTTGCGCGCGAGCGTCACGTGCGGGCGAAATGGCCGGGCTTCGGTTGCGAACCCTTCCTCCGTGAGCGCTGCGCGTAACTGCGTAATGAGTGTCACGAGCACGGCGGGTAATCGACTCGCCACGAGGCACACGACTTGCGGCTTGCGCCAGTGCTCGACCTGATCGAACTCGAGTGTGAGCGTCGACGGGCGCACTCGCCTGGCGGCGGCTCGCAGCGATGGCTGACGCTCGCGCGGAACCTGACCCATGAATTCCAGCGTGACGTGCCACTGGTCGGGACGCTGCGCCCTGCCGTCGATCGTGCCGGTAAGTGCCGCGATACGGGCAACCAGCTCCTGACGCAGGTCAGCGTCCGGCCACAGCGCGAAAAAGAGGCGGTCACTCATGCGACGAGCAGCCGCTCCAACGCAAGCCTGACTGTCCAACGCCGCACCCCATCACGGTCGCCTGGGAACAGCTCGCGACGAGTTTCCGTTCGAACGGTACCGTCCGAGCCACGCCAACTCCACGCCAGCCAGACCGTTCCCACCGGCTTCTCGAACGTGCCGCCGTCGGGGCCTGCCACGCCGCTCACGGCGACCGCGACGGTGCTGCTGGTGCGAGCAAGGACCCCCGCGGCCATCGCCCTCACGACGGGCTCGCTGACGGCACCGTGCAGTGCCAGCAGGCCGTCCGGCACGTCCAGGAGGGCGATCTTCAGGGCGTTTGAATACGCGATCACCCCGCCTTGAAACCAGCGCGAACTGCCGGGCACGTCCGTGCATGCCTTGGCGATCCAGCCGCCGGTGCAGGACTCGGCCGTGGCGAGGGTCTCGGCCCGTGCCAGCAAACAGTCGCCCACCGCCCTGGCCAGCTGCTGCAGGTCGACATCGGTGGGGGCCGTCATGCGACAATTCTACCGGCCCCTTGCGAGCCGCGGCACGCCGCCGCTATCTTGCAAGCCGAGGCTTGGATACCCAACAAACAGGCAGGAACCCATGAAAATCGCTTCCCTTGCAATGGCGCTCGCCGTCACTGCATTCCCCGTCCTGAGCCACGCGCAAGCTGCCCCAGCGGCCGAAGGCGCCAAGGCGGACGAGCAGATCATCCTCAAGCAGGTCATGACCGACAAGCGCGCCGTGTACGCGCAGAACCTGCAGCTCACGGAGGCCGAGAGCCGCGCGTTCTGGCCGGTCTACGACGAGTACGAAGGCAAGGCCAAGAAGCTCAACGACAAGTTCCTGGTGCTGGTCGACGATTACGCCGCCAAGTACGGCGCCATGACCGATGCCGACGCCACGGCGATGCTCAAGAACAAGATGCAGATCGAGCAGGACCGCGAGGCCCTCAAGCAGAACTACACCAAGAAGGTCGCCAAGGTCCTGCCGCCGGTGAAGGCGCTGCGTTACGCGCAGATCGAGACCCGCCTCGACAACATGCTGCGGCGCGAAGTCTACGGCATCATTCCGCTCGCACAATGAGCAAACCAGGATTCCACGGAGCCCCCATATGAAGAATTTCAGGATCGCCCTTGCTGCCACTGCGCTGCTGTCCGTCGCGGCACCGTTCGCCGCCCAGGCGCAGTCGAGCTACGACGACACGCAGCAGTTGATCGCCGAGATCCAGGCAGACAAGCGAGCTGTCGTGCTCAAGGCCATGGCGCTCGACGACGTGCAGATGACCGCGTTCACGAAGATCTACGACGCCTACCAGGCCGATCGCAAAGTGCTGATGCAGCGCGGCGTGGACCTGATCAATGCCTATTCGTCGAACTACGATTCGATGACCGACGACGCCGCCAAGGGCCTGCTCAAGGACTGGTTCGCGCTGCAGGACGACGAGTTGGCGCTGGTCAAGGGCACGGCCAAGAAGCTGGACAAGGTCCTGCCCACGACCAAGGTGCTGCGCTTCGTGCAGGTTGAGAACAAGCTCAACACGCTGCTGCGCCTGCCGGGCATCCAGGGCATCCCGCTCGCCCAGTAATTGCGAGGTAGCCAGCCATGTTGAATTCACGTTTGACCCGCTTGCCGTTCGTCGCCGCCCTCGTGGCGGCGGCGGCGCTCGCCGGTGGTTGCGCCAGCGGTCCGGACGTCCGCGGGGACTACGATCGGGCGGTCGACTTCGGCAAGTACAAGACCTACAACTTCCTGTCGGCGGCGAGCGGCAATCCTGCCGAGTTCCAGTCGATCTCGCAGCAGATGATGCAGCAGGCGGCGGCGCGCGAAATGGAAGCACGCGGGTATACCAAGTCCGACAACCCCGACCTGATCCTGAACTTCAAGGGCAAGCTCGAGGAAAAGACCGACATCCAGTCGACGCCAGCGCCGTACTACGGCCCGTCGTTTGGCTATCGTGGCTGGGGCGGTGCGCCCTACGGAGCCTACGGTTACGGTGGCGGCACGGAAGTGTCGACGCGCCGCTACAACGTCGGCACGCTGGTCATGGACGTCATCGATCGCGAGAAGCGCCAGGCCGTGTTCCAGGGTGGCCTCGAAGACGTGGTCACGTCCAAGATGATGCAGGACAAGGAAGGCTCGATCACCCACGCGGTGGCGGCAATTTTCGCCAAGTACCCGTTTGTCGCGGGCCAGTCGGCACCCGTCGCAACGGTGGAGAAGAAGTAGCAGACTTTGCTCCGCCACGTGCGGGGCGGGAAGCAGCCGGGCCCCGTGGCCCGGCTTTTTCTTGGGTGGCAGGCGGCGAATATGTGAAATGGACCGGTCGGTATTCACCGTGGCTCGCATGAATGCAGCGGGCAGGATACTGTAGGTCGGCAATCAACCCCACACCGGAGCTGGCAATGAATCGCATGCTTGGCCTGACCGTCGCAGCCACCCTGGCCCTCGGCGCCGCCGTCGCGCAGGCTGACGATACCCGGGGCTTCTACGTGGGCGCGAACATCGGCGCGACCAAGATGGATATCGACCAGAACGCGCTCGATGCCGTGCTGGGCGATGCGTTGGCGGAGAGCGGACTTACCACGCTGTCGGCCAGTTCGAGTACGGGCGAAAACGACGCCTCGTTCGGCGTGTTCGCCGGCTGCCGGATCCTGCCTTACCTGGCCGTCGAGGCAGAGTGGATGACGCTCGGTACCGGCAAGTACGAAGCGCGCGGCGAACTGACCGATGGCGAGACCACCGACACGCTGAGGGTCAGCGCGGAGACGGACTCGAAGGGCATTTCTGCCTCCGCCCTCGGCATCTGGCCGATCAGCCGGTCATGGGATGTCTACGCACGGCTCGGCATGATCTTCGCAACCACGACGCTGACGGCCAGCGCGCGCAACAGCACGGCGTCGTTCAACGACAACGTCTCGGAGGATACCCAGGACATGCTCTACGGTGTCGGTGCGTCGTACCGGTACTCGAGCACCTGGAGCGTGCGGCTCGATTACCAGCACTTCGACGGGCTCGGCGATTCCAGCACGACGGGTGAGACGAACGTGGACCGGCTCGCGGTCTCCTGGGTGTACACGTTCCGCTAGGCCGCACTCGCCCGACCCGCACCCGCTCGATGCGTTGCACACCGAGCGGGTGACGTCATGGGCCTGCCGGCTTACTTGGCGGGCGCTTCGACGACCTTGATGGCGAGCGCTTCTGTGAATGACACTTCGACCGTGTCACCCACGTTCACGCCTTCGAGTCTTTCGGGGTGCAGCACCTTGATCGTCCGGGTGTTGCCCTCGGGCCCCTTGAACGTCACCGAGGGCACCTGCCGATCGATCGCGACGATCGCAACCGTCACGACGGTCTGGCGCGCCAGCGCACCGCCCGGTCGCTGACCCAACTCGGCCGCAGCGCCGGCAATAGCCGTCGTCGGTGCCGCCGCCGTGCCGCCCTTCCTGACCTCGTACGCCAGCGCTTCGGCGTAAACCACGTGCAGCACGTCACCCACCTGCACCTGCGGCAGGTTCTTCACGTCCTCGCTGGCGACGAACGTAACCTCGGTGCCGTCGTCCTTCCGCAACGTGACTTCACGAGTCTGCTGGTAGATCGCGACCACGGTCGCCGTCATTTCGACGGTTGCGACCACAGCCTGGCCCCTCGGCGCGGTAGCAGGTACGGCCGCAGGCGCGGCTGCGGGTGTCGCCGCGACCTCCGGCGTGCTGCAACCCGAGGCACAGGCCACGCAAAGGGCCGCAATCGAAAGCTTGACGAGGTTCATCGGTGATTTGCTCCTGAGGTTGTCAATGATGGCCGACGCACGAGCGGAATCGGGGTCCACCCGGCGCCAGTTGTTCGGTCGCCGATTTTAGCCTTGCTGCGATCGCACGGCTTTGTCTTTGCGTGACGCCGACGATAGCGACAAACCGTAGTTGCGCGGCAATGAGAAGCCTGTCAGCCGTCGAACCAGGCATCCTGCATCTCGCGACAGGTCGGATTCCGTGCCGCAACCACCGCCAGCCAGGCGTCGATTTTCGGCAGTTCGAAATCGAAGAAATAGCGCGCCGCCTGCAATTTGCCCCGCAGGAAGGCATCGTCCTTGCCCGCGGCCGCGTCGACGGCCGCACGCGCGACGTCGAGCCACAACCAGGCCACGACGACGTGGCCGAAGGCCTGCAGGTAAGCGGTGGCGTTCGCCAGGGCTTCATCCGGCTCGCGCGTGCTCCAGGCCGCGCGGGTTGCCGTCAGCAGCGTCTGCAATCCGCGCGCGACTGCCACGGAGCCGTCCCGCAACTCCGCGTGTACGCCGGCTTGCTCCACGGTCTTGCCGATACGCTGCGCCAGCAGGCCGAGCGCCCTGCCTTCGTCCATCAGCACCTTGCGGCCGAGCAGGTCGAGCCCCTGGATGCCGTGAGTGCCCTCGTGAATCATGTTGAGGCGATTGTCGCGCCAGTACTGTTCGACCGGAAAATCACGTGTGTAGCCGTAGCCGCCGTGGACCTGGATCGCGAGGTTGTTGGCTTCGAGGCACCATTCGCTCGGCCAGCTCTTGGCGATCGGGGTCAGGATCTCGAGCAACGCCTTGATCGCAGGCACGCTCTCCGCGGGTCCGGTCCGGGCTTCGTCCACCAGCCGGCCACAATACAGTTCGAGCGCCAGCCCGCCTTCGACGTACGCTTTCTGCGCCAACAGCATGCGCTTCACGTCAGCGTGCTCGATGATGTTCACCGGTAACGATGCGGGGTCCTTGCCGGCCGGCGTCGACGGCCGTCCCTGCCGGCGATTGCGAGCGTACTCGAGACTCGCCTCGTATCCTGCATAGCCGATGCCCACGGCGCCGAGCCCCACGCCGATGCGGGCCTCGTTCATCATGTGGAACATGCACCGGAGGCCGTCGCCGGGTTGGCCGACGAGATAGCCGAGGGCGCCCGCACGACCGTTCACCGGGAACGTGCCCTCGCCAAAATTGAGCAGCGTGTTGGGCAGCCCGCGCCAGCCCATCTTGTGATTGAGGCCCGCCAGCGCAACGTCGTTGCGCTCGCCGGTGAGTTCGCCCGCGGCATTCACGAGCCGCTTCGGCACGATGAACAAGGAGATGCCCCGCGTGCCCGGGACGAGCTTGCCGTCCGCAGCGGGAATCTTGGCCAGCACCAGGTGCACGATGTTCTCGGACATGTCGTGCTCGCCGTTGCTGATCCACATCTTGTTGCCGGTCAGCCGGTAACGTGGACCGAGTTCGTCCGTGGCAAAATCATCGCCATCGGGAGTCGCACGCGTCAGGATGTCCGAGAGGCTCGAACCGGCTTGCGGCTCCGACAGGCACATGGTGCCGAACCATTTGCCGTCGATTTCCCTCTGTGCGAAGGCGGTCTTCTGTGCCGGCGTGCCGTGCGCCATCAGCAGGTTGGCGTTGCCGACCGTGAGCATGCCGCCACCGCCGAGACCGACTCCCGCCCTGGCGAAAAATACGTTGGCGGCCAGCTCGATGACGTAGGGCAACTGCATGCCGCCGACGTCGTAGTCCTGCGTCGCCGCGATCATTCCGGATTCGACGTAAGCACGCGCCGCGTCGTAGGCACATTGCGGCAGGATGACCGCGCCATTCTCGAGACGGGGCTCCTGCACGTCGACCAGGCGATTGAACGGCGCGAATTTTTCGACCGCGATGCGCTGGCAGGTATCGAGCACCGAATCGAAGGTTTCGCGGCTGTGCTCGCTGTAGCGCTCGCGTTCGGCGAGCGCGGCCACGTCGAGCCAGTCGTGGAGCAGGAAATCGATCGTCTTGCGCATGCGGGAACCTCGCGGGCCGGGCCGGCCGGGCCACTCTAGTTTGAACCATCCCGGCGGCGTGAAAGGCTAGAATCCCGCAGCGTGACCGAACAGCTCAAATCCCCGCCCAATTCCCCGGTAATCACCCAGTACCTGCGCATCAAGGCGCAGTACCCGGACGAGCTGCTGTTCTATCGCATGGGTGATTTCTACGAGCTGTTCTTCGACGACGCGCGCAAGGCGTCCCGCCTGCTCGACATCACGCTGACCGCACGCGGCACGTCCGGCGGCGAACCGATCCCGATGGCGGGCGTGCCGGTCCAGACACTCGACAACTACCTCGCGCGGGCGGTGCGCAAGGGCGCGTCGGTCGCGATCTGCGAACAGATCGGCGACCCGGCCAAATCGAAAGGACCCGTCGAACGCCAGGTGGTGCGCGTCGTCACGCCCGGCACGGTCACGGACGACTCGCTGCTGGAAGAGCGACGTGACACATTGCTCGCAGCGATCTCGCCCGGTGCCGACGGCTTCGGCCTTGCCTGGCTCGAGCTCTCGAGCGGCCGTTTCCACGCGCTGCAGGCGACGGGCGAGGAAGCGCTCGCCGCGGAGCTGGAGCGGCTCCGCCCGGCAGAATTGCTGGTTCCCGAAAGCGCGCTGGAGCGGCTGCAGGGCCGCACCGACCTCTGCGTGCGGCAACGCCCACCGTGGCACTTCGAAGCCGGCAGCGCCGAGCGGCAGCTGTGTGAGCAGTTCGGTACACGCGACCTCGCGGGCTTCGGCCTCGCCGGACAGGCACTCGCAATCGGGGCGGCCGGTTGCCTGCTCAACTACGTGCGCGAGACACAGAAATCCGCCCTGCCGCACCTGCGTGGCATCCGCACGGAATTACGCGAGGACTCGTTGCTGCTCGATGCCGCGACCCGTCGCAACCTCGAACTCGACAGCAGCTTGTCCGGCCGCAGCGACAGCACCTTGATCGACGTGCTCGACCGCACGGCCACCGCCATGGGGGGACGCGAACTGCGGCGCTGGATCCAGCGTCCATTGCGCGGCGTCGAGCCGCGCTTGCTGCGGCTGCAGGCGATCGCGACCCTGATCGATGCGGGCGCGCACGCGTCGCTGCACACGCTGCTACGCAGGGTCGGTGACGTCGAACGCATCCTCGCGCGCGTCGCGCTGCGATCTGCGCGGCCCCGCGACCTGTCACAACTGCGTGAGGCGCTGGGTTGCCTGCCCGAGTTGCAGACCTTGCTCGCGACGCTGGACGCAACATTGCTGCAACGCCTGGCCGGCGGCGTCGGTACGCATCCGGCTATCCACGAGCACCTGTCCAAAGCGCTGGTCGAGACGCCGCCCGCACTGCTGCGGGAAGGGGGAATATTTGCCACCGGCTTCGACGCCGACCTCGACGAACTGCGCCGCATCAGTGAACACAGCGACGAAGCGCTGCTCGACCTCGAAACGCGCGAACGCGAACGCACCGGCTTCCAGAACCTGCGCTTCGGCTACAACCGCGTGCAGGGCTACTTCATCGAGGTGAGCCGCAGCCAGGCCGATCGGGTACCGGCGGACTGGGTGCGCCGGCAGACGGTCAAGAACGCCGAACGCTACATCACGAGCGAACTGAAATCGTTCGAGGACAAGGTGCTCGGCGCGCGCGATCGGGCCATGGCCCGCGAACGCGAGCTCTATGACGGCCTGCTCGATACGCTCACCGACACTCTGCCCGCATTGCAGGCAATGGCGGCGGCACTCGCCGCGCTCGACGTGCTCGGCAATCTCGCCGAACGCGCAATCACTTTGCGGCTGACACAGCCCGAACTCTGCGACGCATCTCGCATCGACATCCGCGGCGGCCGGCACCTGGTGGTCGAACAGCACATTGATGGTCCGTTCGTGCCGAACGACCTCGACCTGCGCGATGGCCGGCGCATGTTGATCGTCACGGGTCCGAACATGGGCGGCAAGTCGACGTACATGCGACAGGCGGCGCTGATCGTCATCCTGGCCGGCATCGGCAGCTACGTGCCGGCCGAATCGGCGCGCATCGGACCAGTCGATCGCGTATTCACGCGGATAGGCGCGGCGGACGACCTGGCCGGCGGTCGCTCGACGTTCATGGTCGAGATGACCGAGGCCGCGAACATCCTGAACAACGCCACGCGCGACAGCCTCGTGCTGATGGACGAGATCGGCCGCGGCACCAGCACCTTCGACGGCCTGTCGTTGGCGTGGGCATGCGCCCGGCACCTGGGGCGCGAGATCGGCGCGTTCACGTTGTTCGCGACGCACTACTTCGAGCTGACGACGCTCGCAGACGAACTTCCCGCCTGTGCCAACGTTCACCTCGACGCCACCGAACACGGCGACCAGCTCGTGTTCCTCCACGCCGTGCGGGAGGGCCCGGCCAACCAGAGCTACGGACTGCAGGTCGCACGCCTGGCGGGCGTGCCGAAAGCCGTGATCGGCGAAGCCCGCCGGTACCTGCACGAGCTGGAGCAGCGCGAGCACGCCACGCGGCCGCCGACCCCGCAGCAGGAACTCTCCTTGTCGATGCCGGAGAACGAGACCGAATCGGTGCTGCGCCGGATGCTCGAGGGCGTCGACCCCGAGTCGCTAAGTCCACGGGCGGCACTCGACGTGCTCTATCGACTCAAGGAGCTGCTGGACGAGCCACGTTAGGCTCGGTGCCTTCGTCGCGACTCACTTCGCCGCGGTCGGACCAGTGGGCGCTTCCAGTACTCGCTGCATTGCCGCGGAACATGCGTGCAGTCGTTCGATCGTCTCCAGGTCGAGGACATGGAGCATTACGCCACGTTTAGACCGGACCTCCCTCCCACGGCAGATTGGTAGACGTCCGCCTCGGGTCGGGAATCGCCGGTCGTGACGGGCCAAGACCGGGGACCACGCGGAAGTCCGCAGGGTGTGGCGAGCCCCAAACCGGGCACTGAAGCCGCTATAGTTCTGGGCGGCAATACACCATGCGAAATCTAATCAGAAGATTCCAGGCTTACTGGCTGGCTGATGCTAGTTTCGTCACCTTACTGATCATGCTCATTGCCGCGGTATTCGTGCTCCCGGTAATCATGGAAGTCAGTGGTCACGGAGTACTGCTGTTCAACATACTTTTACTCAGCGTGTTCTTTTCAGGGATATTCTCGACGCGCAGCGTGGGGCTCATATCCGTCTCCGCAATACTGTTCAGCATTCACCTGGCGCTGCGACTCATTCGTTTCGGAGAAAACCCGTATTCATTCTTCGTCTTGGAGAATGTCATCGGCATCGCCAATACGTTGGTGTTTATTTTCATCAATCTCCGGCTGTTGTTTCGCGACCAGATTGTGGACACCTACCGGATTATCGGAGCGGTTAATGTTTACCTCTTGCTGGCACTCATGGGAGCGCTGGCTCTGGAAGTCATTCATGCCGCTACGGGCGCTTCCCTGGGCGGTAATGTCTTGCTGAGCGGGACGGACGATGACTATGTTTACTTCATTTATTTCAGCCTGACTTCACTGACTACCGTGGGCTTCGGCGACATTTATGCCGTGAGTACGTCCGCCAAGATGCTGTCCACTTTTCTATCCACCTTGGGCATCCTTTTTCCGGCCATAGTCATTGCCCGCCTGGTCGGATTGGCTTCAAACAGGAGCTGATCCGGAATTGGCGAGCGTCACGATCGGGTAACCGAGCCGGCAAATCTGCACGGTCGCGAAAAAAGCGCCGCGGTTCAGGCGCCCGTGCCTACCGTCCGCCCTGGTTCGCTTTCCCGCTCTCGAAGTGGCCGTGCCGCAGGAAATGCCCCACCTGCGCGGCGACGTCGTTCGCGAACAGCATGCCGACGTGACTGTGTGGCAACACGACGTGGCCGTTGAGACCGGGAATCACGGTCTCGCTCACCGCGACGGTGCCGTCGTTCTCTTCGTCGAATTTTGCGAAAAACTGTCCGGTGCCCAGTGGCCGCGTACCGGCGATGGCGCCGAGCGCGCGCCCGCAATCGGCGGGCCAGCATCGACCGCAGGGTTGCGCCAGCTCATTGAATGCATGGGGTCCGATCAGCGGCCTCAGCATGGCGAGGCGCCCCACACCGCTCGCCGCGCGGCTGCCATTCAAGGGTGAGCCGAGCAGCACCGCATTGCCCGGCAGGTCACGGACGCCCTGCTCCAGCGCGCGATACACGATGGCGCCGCCGAGACTGTGCCCCACGAGGTGAACACGACCAGTGCTGGCCGCGCACTCATGGGCGAATGCGGCGAGCTCGGCCACGATCTCATCGACGTTTCCTTGCATGGATGGGTAAGAAAACACGTGCACGTCGAAATCGTGCCGCGTCTGCAGGCGCTGACGCAGCACCCCGAACTCGAGCCCGGACATCCACAGGCCGTGAACGAGGATGACCGGCTCGCGTGCGTCCGCCATCACTCCTTGACGGGCAGCTTGACGCGAATGTGCAGGTCGCGCAGCTGCTGCTCCGACACCTCGGTCGGTGCGTCGGTCAACGGGCAGGTTGCAGTCTGCGTCTTCGGGAACGCGATGACGTCACGGATCGAGTCGGCGCCGGCCATCAGCATCGCGAGGCGATCGAGGCCGAACGCAATCCCGCCGTGCGGCGGCGCACCGAACTTGAGAGCGTCGAGCAGGAAGCCGAATTTCTTCTCGGCCTCTTCCGCGCCGATGCCGAGCATCTCGAACACGGTGGACTGCATTTCGTTGCGATGGATACGCACCGAGCCGCCGCCGATTTCCGACCCGTTCAGCACCATGTCGTAGGCACGCGCCAGCGCCTGTCCCGGGCTGGCCTTGAGTGCTGCCGCGTCGTCGTTGACCGGCGACGTGAACGGATGGTGCATCGCGGCCCAGCGCTTCGAGTCGGGATCCCATTCGAACATCGGGAAGTCGATGACCCAGAGCGGCGCCCAGCCTGCGGCCACCAGGCCGAGGTCCTGGCCGACCTTGATGCGCAGCGCGCCGATCGCGTCGTTGACCACCTTGGCCTTGTCCGCGCCGAAGAAGATCAAGTCGCCGGTCTGCGCGTCGGTCCGTTGCATCAAACCCGCGACCGCGGCATCGGACAGGAACTTGAGAATCGGCGACTGCAGTCCTTCACGGCCCTTCGCCGCATCGTTGACCTTTACGTAGGCCAGGCCCTTCGCGCCATAACGCGCGACGAACGCGGCGTAGTCGTCGATCTGCTTGCGCGAAAGTTTCTCGCCGCCCTGTGGCACACGTAGCGCGGCGACACGGCCTTCCGGATCCGCCGACGGACCCGAAAACACCTTGAACTCGCAGTCCTTGACCAGGTCGGCGACGTCGACGAGCTCGAGCGGGATGCGCAGGTCCGGCTTGTCGGACGCGTAGCGGCGCATCGCCTCGGCGTACGTCATGCGCGGGAACGGCTCGGGCAGCGACTGGCCGAGCACGTCCTTGAACAGCTTGCGAACCAGGCTCTCCATGAGGGCCATGATTTCGTCGCGCGTCAGGAACGAGGTCTCGATGTCGAGCTGCGTGAACTCAGGCTGACGGTCGGCGCGCAGATCCTCGTCGCGGAAGCAACGCACGATCTGGTAGTAGCGGTCGAAGCCCGACATCATCAGCAGCTGCTTGAAGATCTGCGGCGACTGCGGCAACGCGAAGAACTTGCCCGGCTGCGTGCGGCTCGGCACCAGGTAGTCGCGCGCGCCTTCGGGCGTCGCCTTGGTCAGCATCGGCGTCTCGACGTCGATGAAGCCGTTGCCGTCGAGGTACTCGCGCATCGAGCGCGTGATCGCGTGGCGCTGGCGCAGGCGCTTCTGCATCACGTCGCGACGCAGGTCGATGTAGCGGTACTTGAGCCGCGTCTCTTCCTTCACATCTTCGTCGAGCTGGAACGGGATCGGCTCGGACCGGTTCAGTACTTCGATGCCGCGCGCGAGCAGTTCGACCTGGCCCGAGGCGAGGTTCGCGTTGGCCGTGCCCGCGGGACGCGGGCGCACCGTGCCAGTCACTTTGATGACCCACTCGCCACGCAGACGCTCGGCTTCGGCAAACACGTCGGCTGTATCCGGGTCGAATACGACCTGCAGCAGACCGTCCCGATCGCGCAGGTCGACGAAAATGACACCGCCGTGGTCACGGCGACGGTGGACCCAGCCGGCCACGTCGACCGTGGAACCGACGAGGCGCTCGTTGACGTCGCCGCAATAATGAGTGCGCATGGGCATGGGGAAAATCCCGTCAAAAGGTGCGCGGCGACCGGCCTGTGGGCCCGTCCGTCACGCGGAGCCGAAGGATGTTACGGAGGGGTTTGCTGCGGCGCAAGATCGGCCGCAACAGGAGGTTGCTGCCAACGGGGTACCACGACGCCCAGGGTCAGCAGCATCTTGATGGCGTCGTCCACGCTCATGTCCAGTCGGACGATCTCGTTGCGGTCGACGGCCACCAGGAATCCCGTGGTCGGGTTCGGCGTGGTCGGAACGAAGACGCAGACCACGTCCTGCTCGGTCCGGGCCTGGACTTCATCCATGTCCTCGCAGGTGATGAAGCCGATGCTAAACAGGCCCTTGCGCGGGAACTCCACCAGGACTACCTGCTTGAACGACTTGCCCTTGTCGGTGAGCACGGTCTCGCTGAAGGTCTTGGCGCCGCCGTAGATCGCGCCGATCACCGGGATGCGTCGCACCAGGTTCTCGAAGCCTTCCACGATCTGACCGCCGAACAGATTGCGGACGACAAGTCCGGTCAGGACCAGCAGCAAGAACGACAGGATGATGCCGACGCCTGGCACGTATTGTCCGACGAGCGCCTCTGGGCGCCACGACGGCGGCAACAGCACGAGGGACTGGTCGAGGATGCGCGAAAGGAAGCGGATGACCCAGACCGTCACCATGATGGGGATCCAGATCAGCAGCCCCGCGATCAGGTAATTGCGCAACCGGCGCGCAAAGCTGCGACGCCCCCCCTTGCCGTTGTCCGCGTCGTCGTCGGTCGGTATCGGATCAGCCACTCTGTTCACTCCGGCGCGGGCCAACGGCCCAGCTCGACTCAGCGTTTGCGGACGGCCTTTTTCGGCGTGGATTTCTTCGCGACAGGCTTGGCTCGGACGACAGGCTTCGCCACGGGCTTCCTTGCCGCCGTGCTCTTCTTCGCCGCTGCAGGCTCGACCTTCGACTCAACCTTCGTGTCGACCTTGGCGGTCTTGTCAGCCTTGTCGGCTGTGGTCGCGGGCGTCGAACTCTCGGCCGGCGGGCCATCGTCCTTGCCGGCCAGGTTGCGCTTGTTTTCCTTGTCGGACTTGAAATCGGTCTCGTACCAGCCGCTTCCTGCAAGCCGGAACATTGGCGCCGACATCAGGCGCAGCAGCGTGTGCTTGCCACATTCGGGACACTCGCGCAGCGGCTTGTCGGAGAACTTCTGCAGCGCCTCCAGGTGGTGGTGGCACTTCTGGCACTGGTATTCGTAGATCGGCATGTCGTCGTCTTTGTTCTCTTGCACCCTCTCGCGCACGAACGGGAGAGGGACGCGGTTTGGCCAATGGGCGCGGGATTATACCGGGACGGCGACTCGCTCGAACGCGAGGTCGCTTTCCTTGACGGTCACCCGGATCGTGTCGCCCGGCGCGAAGTCCCCGCGCAGGATGCGCTGGGCCAGCGGGTTCTCGAGCTGGTGCTGGATCGCGCGCTTCAGCGGTCGCGCCCCGTACACCGGGTCGAAACCCGCCTCGCCGAGCAAATCGCGGGCGGCATCGTCCAGTTCCAGGCCCATGTCGCGGTCGCCAAGCCGCCGGCGCAGGTTGCCGAGCTGGATGTCGACGATCTCGCGGATGTGGTCCTTGCCGAGCGGATGGAACACGACCACCTCATCGACCCGGTTGATGAACTCGGGGCGGAAGTGCTGGCCCACGATTTCCATCACGGCCGCCTTCATGCGCGCGTAGTTCGTCTCGCCCGCCAGCTCCTGGATCACGTTCGAACCGAGGTTCGAGGTCATGATCACGACAGAGTTGCGGAAGTCCACGGTGCGCCCCTGCCCGTCCGTGAGACGGCCGTCGTCGAGCACCTGCAGCAGCACGTTGAACACGTCCGGGTGCGCCTTCTCGACTTCGTCGAGCAGGATCACCGCGTACGGGCGCCGGCGCACGGCTTCCGTGAGGTAACCCCCTTCCTCGTAACCCACGTATCCCGGCGGCGCGCCGATGAGCCGCGCCACGGAATGCTTCTCCATGAACTCCGACATGTCGATGCGCACCATCGCCTCGTCGGTGTCGAAGAGGAACTCGGCGAGTGCCTTGCACAGCTCGGTCTTGCCGACGCCGGTGGGTCCGAGGAACAGGAACGAACCGTTCGGCCGATTCGGATCCGAGAGTCCCGCACGTGAGCGGCGAATCGCATCCGAGACGGCCTTGACCGCCTCGTCCTGACCCACGACGCGCTTCGCCAGCGCCTCTTCCATGCGCAACAGCTTTTCGCGCTCGCCCTCGAGCATCTTCGACACCGGGATGCCGGTCCATTTCGAGACGACTTCCGCGATTTCTTCTTCGGTCACCTTGTTGCGGACGAGCGTCGGCGCCTTCGTCTCGCTGTCCTGCGCCGACTTCAGGCGCTTCTCGAGTTCCGGAATCTTGCCGTACTGCAGTTCGGACATGCGGGCGAGGTCGCCGGCACGACGCGCCGTCTCGAACGCCTGTCGCGCATCCTCGAGTTCCTGCGTGATCTGCGCCGCGCCTTGCGCCGAAGCCTTTTCCGCTTTCCAGATTTCCTCGAAGTCGGCGTATTCCTTGCCGAGCTCGCCCAACTGCTCGTCGAGCGCCTCGAGCCGCTTCTTCGACGCTTCGTCCTTTTCCTTCTTGAGCGCCTCGCGCTCCATTTTGAGCTGGATGATGCGGCGGTCGAGCCGGTCCATTTCCTCCGGCTTGGAGTCCATCTCCATGCGGATGCGCGACGCGGCCTCGTCGATCAGGTCGATGGCCTTGTCGGGCAGCTGCCGGTCGGTGATGTAGCGATGCGAGAGCGTGGCCGCGGCGACGATGGCCGGATCCGTGATCTCGACCTTGTGGTGCACCGCATAGCGCTCCTTCAGGCCGCGCAGGATCGCGATCGTGTCCTCGACCGAGGGCTCGTCGACCAGCACTTTCTGGAAGCGGCGCTCGAGCGCCTTGTCTTTCTCGACGTACTTGCGGTACTCGTCGAGCGTGGTGGCGCCGACGCAATGCAACTCGCCGCGCGCGAGCGCGGGCTTCAGCATGTTGCCGGCATCCATCGAGCCTTCGGCCTTGCCGGCGCCGACCATCGTGTGCAGCTCGTCGATGAACAGGATGACGCGGCCTTCCTGCTTGGCGAGGTCATTCAGCACGCCCTTGAGGCGCTCCTCGAATTCGCCGCGGAACTTCGAGCCCGCGATCAGCGCGCCCATGTCGAGCGCGAGGATGCGCTTGTCGCGCAGGCTCTCGGGCACTTCCTTGTTGACGATGCGCAACGCGAGGCCTTCGACGATCGCGGTCTTGCCGACGCCCGGTTCGCCGATCAGCACGGGGTTGTTCTTGGTGCGACGCTGCAGTACCTGGATCGTGCGGCGGATTTCGTCGTCGCGGCCGATGACCGGATCGAGCTTGCCCTGCTCCGCGCGCTCGGTCAGGTCGATCGTGTACTTCTCGAGCGCGCCGCGCTGCTCCTCGACGTTCGGGTCGTCGACTTTCGCCCCGCCGCGGATCTCGTCGATCGCGCGTTCGATCGCGGCCTTCTGCACGCCGGCGTCCTTGAGGATCCGCGCGAGCGGACCCTTGTCCTCGAGCGCCGCCAGGATGAACAGCTCGCTGGTGATGTACTGGTCCCCTCGCTTCTGCGCGATCTTGTCGGTGAGGTTCAGCAGCCGCGCGAGGTCGTTCGACAGGTGCACTTCGCCGCCCGTGCCCTCGACCTTGGGCAGGCGGTCGAGCGCTTCCCGTAATTGCGAACGCAACGTGTTGATGTTGGCGCCGCACTTGTCGAGCAACGGCCGCACGGTGCCGCCCTGCTGGTCCAGCAGTGCCTGCATCAGGTGAATCGGCTCGATGATCTGGTGATCGCGGCCCAGCGCCAGCGACTGCGATTCCTGCAGCGCGGCCTGGAGCTTGGTCGTGAATTTGTCTTGGCGCATGGGGCTCTGTCCGTGGGACGTGTTGCGGCCAGATTTGGGGCCGGACCCGCGATATAAAAGGGGTTAGGGGTTAGGGGAGAAAGGGGTTAGGGGTTAGTCGGAACGCGCTTCGGAATGAGTATCGAAGCGACTTAAGTCCATGACGGCCAGCAACTTGCAACGATCTTGCCGTCGCAACCACCCCTCCGACTAACCCCTAACCCCTAACCCCTAACCCCTAACCCCTAACCCCTTCCACCCCCTTCCTAATGCATCCCCTGATGCGTCACATACACCAGCGCGACCCCCAGGGCGATAAACGCCAACTGGCCAAGGCTGGCCCGCAGGTCAACGCGGCGGTGCAGCCCGGGGATCAGGTCGGCCACGGCCACGTAAATGAAGCTGGCGGCGGCCAGTGCCAGCGCGTAAGGCAGGAAGTCCATCGCGGTACTGAGCGCGTAATAGGCGATCACGCCGCCCACCACCGAGGTCAGGCTCGAGACCAGGTTCAGGGTCATCGCCCGGGCGCGGCTGAAGCCGCCCTGGAGCAGGATCGCGAGGTCGCCGACTTCCTGAGGGATTTCGTGGGCAAACACGGCCAGCGCGGTGACGATACCGAGCTGCGGATTGGTCATGAACGCGGCCGCTACCAGCACGCCGTCGAGCAGGTTGTGAAAAGTGTCGCCGGCCAGGATCAGGTTGGCCGAAGCGCGGTCGCGCGCATCGTGGCCGGGCGAGTGCATCTCGCAGGGGTCGTCGTGGCAGTGACGCCAGAGCACGAACTTCTCGAGCATGAAGAACAGCAGGATGCCGACCAGCAGCGCAAGCCCGATCCGATGCGCCGACCCGGGGCCGGCACTGTCGAGCGCGTGTGGAATCAGGCCGAGGAATGCGGCGCCGAGCAGCGTGCCGGTCGCAAAGCTCACAAGGTGCGGCAGCATGGCCGTGCGCCAGCGCGCATCGAGCGCCAGGAACACCCCCGCCGCCAGGGCGCTCAATACGCCGCTCAGCGCCGTGAACACGACGATCAGGGTCAGGCTGCTCAAGGGGTGTTCATCTGCGTGCGGAGCCGGGAATGCCGGTCAGGTTAGCACGCGATCCGCGTGCGAACCGGGGGCGGTGTCGGTGGTGGCGGGTGCGAGCCACACCAACGTCGCCATGCGGCCGGTCCGGCCACCGTCGCGGCGGAACGAAAAGAAGTCGGTGGTCTCGCGTTGAGTGCAGCGTCCGCCGCCACTGACCTGTTGGAGGCCGACGCGCGACAGTGCGCGGCGCGCCAGGTCGTACATGTCCGCCTGGAAGCGCCCGGCCGCGTTGCGGACGAAAGCAGCCTGGTTGGAACCGTCGCGAGCGATGAAGGCCGCACGCACCTCGGGCCCGACTTCGAACGCTGAGGGTCCGATCGCCGGCCCGAGCCATGCCACGAGCTGGCCCGGCTCCGTCTGCAACGCTGACACCGTGGCTTCGAGCACGCCACCGACCAGCCCACGCCAGCCCGCATGAGCCACGCCGACGCGCGTCCCCGCGCGATCCGCAAACACCACCGGGAGGCAATCGGCGGTCATCACCACGCAGACACGACCCGGCTCGAAAGCGACGGCGGCATCCGCACGCGGCGGCAGGTCATCGGCCGTGTCCCGCCCGCAATGTTCGACGACTTGGATGCCGTGCACCTGTTCGAGCCACAGCGGTTCCGCCGGCAATTTCGCCGCAGCTCGCAGCAACGCGCGATTCGCACGGACGTGGGCTGGATCGTCGCCGACATGCTGCGCGAGATTGAAGCTCGCGAATGGCTGCACGCTGAGGCCGCCACTGCGCAGCGTCGACAAGGCATGCACGGCAGGCGCGACGTCCCATTCCGGCGTCACCCATGACCCCTGCGACGAAGTCACGACCGCAGTCATGCCTTGGCAGTGGCGAGGTCCGCCGCAAGCACCGCAAGCAGTGCCAGCATGTCTTCGGGCAATGGCGCCTGCGCCTCGAGTGGTTTGCCCGTCACGGGATGCTCCAGCTGCAGTCTTGCCGCATGCAGTGCCTGTCGCGGGAACTCCCGCAACGCGATGCGCAGCTCCTCGGTCGCGCCCTTCGGCAATGCGAGCCGGCCGCCGTACACACGGTCGCCGACGATCGGATAATTGGCGTGCGCGAGATGCACACGGATCTGGTGCGTGCGCCCGGTCTCGAGCTGCACCCGCACGTGCGTGTGGGCCCGGAAGCGGCGGATGACGCGGTAGTGCGTGACGGCATCTCGGCCACCGTCGCGGATCGCCATACGGACCCGGTCGGTGGGATGCCGGTCGATCGGTGCGTCGATCGTGCCGCCGGCCGTCATCACGCCCCGGCAGATGGTCTCGTATTCGCGATGAATCTCGCGCGCCTCCAGCATCCGCACCAGCGCCGTGTGGGCCTTGAGCGTGCGCGCCACGATCAGTAGTCCGCTGGTGTCCTTGTCGAGCCGGTGCACGATACCCGCGCGCGGCAGCTTGCCCAGCTCCGCATCGCGCGAGAGCAGCGCGTTCTGCAACGTCTGGTCGGGATTGCCCGCGCCGGGGTGCACGACCAGACCCGCGGGCTTATTGACGATGAAGACGTGCTTGTCTTCGTACGCCATCAGCAATGGGATCGCCTGGGCCTCGGCCGTGGACTCCTCGGTCAGGGTGCCGGAGATGGCGACGATTTCACCCCCGTTGACCTTGTCCCGGGGCCGGCGCACCTCCTCGTCGACCAGCACTTCCCCCGCGTCGATCCACGTCTTGAGGCGACTGCGGGAGTAGTCGGGCAGCAGGCGGGCAAGCGCCTGATCGAGGCGTTGGCCCGCTTCGGTGGCGGGAATCTGCAGTCTGAGTTGAACGGTTGAGGTCGGCATAGGGTCGAATTCTATATACTTCACGCCCTTCCGCAGGGCTCGACCCAGGATCCCCCATGGCTGCTGTCTTTTCCCGACGATTTCTCGCTTCGGCCCTGCTCGCGTTGGCGCTACTCGGCACCAGCGGCTGCAGCAGCCTCAAGTTCTGGGACAAAGACAAGGGGGACAAGGTCATCGAGGGCTCGCCGGAGCAGCTTTACCAGGACGCCATCCGCGACATCAAGAACAACAACTACGCTGGCGCGATCCAGCGGTATGAAATGCTCGAGGCACGTTACCCGTTCAGCGAGCAGGCCAAGCAAGGCCAGCTCGACCTGATCTACGCCTACTACAAGAACCACGCGACCGAGTCGGCAATCGACCAGTCGGACCAGTTCATCCGCGAGAATCCGACGCATCCTCGCGTCGATTACGCCTATTACATTCGGGGCCTGGTGTATTTCGAGTCGGGAGCCAACTGGCTCGAGCGCAAGTTCAAGGCGGACATCGCCAAGCGACCGCCCCACGAAGCACGCAAGTCGTTCCAGGCCTTTCAGACGCTCTTGCAGCAATACCCGAAGAGCCCGTACGCCGCCGATGCGCGCCAGCGCATGATCTATCTGCGGAACCGCCTGGCCGATTACGAGATCGAGGTGGCGCGCTTCTACCTGCAGCGCGGCGCGTACGTCGGTGCGGCCAATCGCGCCAAGGGCGTCGTTGAAGGCTACGACGGCGCGCCGGCGGTGGACAGCGCACTCAAGATCCTGGCAGCTTCGTACCGCAAGCTTGGCGTCGACGATCTCGCGAAGATCGCGGACAACGTCCGGGCCACCAACGCGTACACCGCGGCGGACCAGGCCGCTTTGGCCGCCGCCGGTGGAACAGTCGCAGCGGCGGGCGCCACGGGCGACAGCGGCGGCTGGCAGCTAGGCGGTGCACCGCCGCAGGCCGGTCAATGGGAAGCCACCGTAGGCATCGTCGCCAACAACTCGACCAGCATCGACTTCGAGGGCGGCACGGCAGCCGAGATCGACAGTGGTTTCGGTTTCATGGCCGGAGCCGGGTACCACTTCACCGACCGCCTGCGCGTCGGGTCGACTTTCACGTACGACTCGAAGGATTACAGCGCCGACGTCGCGGGTGACACGCCGGGTGAATCGTTCCCGATTGAAGGCAGCCTCGACACGATGTCGCTGATGCTCGACGCCGCCTATACGTTCCTGACTGGACCCATCACACCGTATGTCATGGGCGGCGTGGGTTGGGCTTGGGTCGATACCAACATCGCCTCCGCACCGCCGGAAGTCGGCTGTTGGTGGCACCCGTGGTGGGGTTACATCTGCACGTCCTGGCAGGACACGCGGACAGTCGACGGCCTGGCCTACGAAGTGGGCATCGGCATGCGCTACAACTTCAGCAATTCACTCGCGGCCGACGGTGCCTACAAGATGCGCTGGATGGATTTCGAAAACGCCACCAGCACACCGTCGATCGATTCGCTGCAGCTGAACCTCGTCTGGAAGTTCTGAACACCGCCCCGAGGCTGATTCACAGGCGCCGCCTGGGTCCCAGGCCGGCGCCACGAAAAATGGCGGCTGGGCTGTTCCCCAGTTGCCGGGCTCCCAGGCAGTCTCTAAATGGCGTAGCGCAGGATTGCCGCCAACGCCTTGCCGCCGGGGATGTCCGCCTGTCGCACGGCCAACACCTGGCCGCCTGACTGCAGCACCCGCCGGGCGATCTCGTCGACAACGCCATAGGTCGTCGCGCTCGGTCCGGCGGCGAGCGTAACGGTGCCATCGGTCTCATCCACCGTGCCATGAACGACCTGGTCGATATCGACCAGCATGCTGTGAACGGCACCGAAGGTCGCGGCCCGTGCCGCCTGGCCGATGTCGGCGGTAGCCCGGCCCTCGTTGCCACGCCGGGTGAAGAGTGCGGTCCACTCTGCGATCTGTTCAGAATAAAGCTTGTCCAACACCACGCGCGCGGCGGCAGCCAACTCCGCATCGGTCTGTCGCTCCGGATTGCCCTCGATCCCCTGAGCGGCCAGGTGCGGGTAGGTATTGACCGAGCGATAGATGGCTCCCAACGACTCGACGGAGGCCAGGACCAGTGGAACGTCGCGGCCAGAGAGCAGCGCGCGCAAGGCGCTGTCGATCTTGCGTGCGTATTGCCGCTTCAAGACCTTCTGCCCCTCGGCCCCCACCAGCCGGCCGCTGTGCGAGCGATCCGCGATGCTTGCCTTGCCCACCGAGGAAGCGACGTCCTTGGGCAGCCCTGCCACGCTCACCTCGCTGGCGGGCAGGTCCGCCGAGACTTCGACCAGTCGAACGCCCCCTTCCGCCAGTGCCAGCACGAAGCCGACGTTGCAGAAAGTGATCGAACGCAGCAGGGGCTTCAAGTGAAAGCGATCGGACACCTCCACCATCGGCACCAGGGCATTCGGCACGCGGAAGCTGCGCAGATTGTCAGGCGTGGCATAGATCGCCAGGCCATGGGCCTGAAAGCGCCAGAATTCGTCGTCGTCGACCAGGTCGTCGAGCTCCTCGGCGAGGGCACGCACACGGCGCTTGTCGGCGCCCGCTGCCTCCAGTTGGCCGACCGCCTCCTTGGCGAGATTCTTCAACCGGATGCGATCCGCGTCCGTCTCGATGCTGATCGGCGTCGTGGGCAAAAAGATCGACACGCTGATGTCGTTGCGTGCGCCGGCGAGATCGGTGAGATCGGCGTTGGTTGGGATGTCGAGATACAGCATGTCTGGTCGCTCCGAGGAGGTGGGGCCGCGTGGGCGGAGTCAGTCGCGCCGCCGATTTGATATCTGAGAGTGGACCCACTTTTATAAGGTGTTTCGATGCGCCATGCCAAGCCCCCCCTCGACATTACCCGGGGTCGTCGCCGCGCAGGGCGCGCGCACCCTGCTGCACCCGCTCCGGATTCCAGGCAGCGGCCTGACCGAGCGGTATCGGCACACGGTCTCGAAGCCGTGAATGACCTCTCGCCCGACCAGCAGCGGAATGCCGAGACGGCTGTCATGCACCGCGATGCGCTGTAGTTCGTTGACGGTTGCGACGTCCCGCAAGGCTGGCGGCGGACGGTTCGGTACGCGCAACACACTGATTCTGGGAGGGAATGCGCCATGGTGGTGCGGCAATGGACGCAATCGTCCGATTGTCGCCAATACCCGACACCCTGCGCCCCGCAGGCCATGTTGCGCTGCACCTAAACTCGCGGCACCTCGCGCGGGTGGTGCATGAAAAAGCTGTCGGGTCTCCTGATCGTCGTCCTGTTCGCCATGTTGACCGTGGCGGCGTGGGGCTATGCCAATCGGCCGACCACCGAGCCGGCCTGGCCGCGTGCGATCCAGGGTTTTGCCTTCCAACCGTACCAGAAAGACCAGGACGCCATCACCGGCGAGGAACCGACGGCCACCCAGATCGAGGGCGACCTCAAGCTGCTGGCCGGTACGACTCGTGCCGTACGCACCTACAGCGCCACCGGCACCCTCGGCCAGATTCCGGCGCTGGCGCAGAAATACGGGTTGAAGGTGATGCTCGGCGCCTGGATCGACGCGGACCGCGAGCGCAATGCCCGCGAGGTCGAAGCGACGATCCGCCTCGCCAAGACGCACAAGAACGTCACGCGCATCATCGTCGGCAACGAAGTCGTGCTGCGCGGCGACGTGCCGATCGAGGACCTGATGGCTTACCTCGATCGGGTGCGCGCTGCGACGCGACAGCCGGTCAGCACGGCTGAACCCTGGCACGTCTGGATCAGGCATCCCGAGCTGGTCAAGCACGTCGACTTCATCGCCGTGCACATGCTGCCCTACTGGGAAGGCGTCGAAGTCGAGACGGCCGTGGGCTACGTCGGCGAAAAGCTCGCGCAGGTCCAGGCGGCCTTCCCGAACAAGCCGATCGTGATCGGTGAAGTCGGCTGGCCGAGCGAAGGCCGCACCCGCGAGTCCGCGGTCGCCACCACCGCGAACGAAGCGCTGTTCCTGCGCCGGTTCCTCGCGCACGCCGAACGCGAGCACCTCGAATACTTCCTGATGGAAGCGTTCGACCAGCCGTGGAAATCGGCTGCCGAAGGCAAGGTCGGCGCGTACTGGGGCGTTTACGACGCCGACCGCCAGGTCAAGTTCGAGTTCCGCGAGCCGATCGTGCGCGTGCCGCACTGGCAGTTGCTCGCGGCGGCGTCGGTGCTGGCCGCTGCGTTCATGCTGTGGCTGTTCTATTTCCACAGCGACCGACTGCGTAACCGTGGCCGCAGCTTCCTGGCCGTAATCGTCTACGCCACGGCGACGTTGTTCGTCTGGACGGTCTACGACTTCTCGCAGCAGTACCTCACCGTGGGCAGCGTGCTCGTGGGTGCCGTGCTGATGGTCGGCATGCTCGGTGTGATTGCGGTGCTGTTCGCGGAGGCCCACGAATGGGCCGAAGCACGCTGGGTCACGACGCATCGCCGCCTGTTCCGGCCGACGCCCGTCGCCGCTGCGGACCTGCCGCGGATATCGATCCACGTACCGGCGTACAACGAGCCGCCCGACATGGTGATCGAGACGCTGAACGCGCTCGCCGCACTCGACTACCCGGACTTCGAAGTGCTGGTCATCGACAACAACACGCAGGACGAGTCCGTGTGGCGTCCCGTCGCAGCGCACTGCGCGCGGCTCGGCTCGCGGTTCCGCTTCTTCCACGTCGCGCCGCTCGACGGGTATAAGGCGGGTGCGCTCAATTTCGCGCTGCGTCACACGGCCGCCGACGCCACGGTCGTGGCCGTGATCGACGCGGACTACCTGGTGCGACCCGAGTGGTTGCGCGATCTGGCCCCGGCGTTCGCCAATCCCCGAACCGGCGTCGTGCAGGCCCCGCAGGACTACCGTGATGCGGCCGAGAGCGCGTTCAAGGCGATGTGCCACGCCGAATACCGAGGCTTCTTCCACATCGGCATGATCACGCGCAACGAGCGCAATGCGATCATTCAGCACGGCACGATGACGATGGTGCGGCGCGACCTGCTCGAGCGCATCGGCTGGTCGGAGTGGTGCATCACCGAAGACGCCGAACTCGGGTTACGCATCCTCGACGAAGGCTACGAAGCGACCTACGTCTCGCGCAGCTACGGCCGCGGCCTGATGCCCGACACCTTCCTCGATTTCAAGAAGCAGCGCTCGCGCTGGGCGTTCGGCGCCATGCAGGTCCTGCGTCGTCACTTCGACGCACTGATCCATGGCCGCGACACGGGGCTGTCGCCGGGACAGCGTTACCACTTCGTCGCGGGCTGGCTGCCGTGGCTCGCGGATGGCTTCAACCTGGTCGTCAACCTGGCGGCGCTGTGCTGGTCGCTGGTGATGGTGCTGTTCCCGCGCCACATCGAGCCGCCGCTGATGCTGTTCTCGGTGCTGCCGTTGTCCCTGTTCCTGTTCAAGCTGGTGAAGTTGCTGCATCTCTACCGCGCGCGAGTGGGCGCAAACCTCCGACAGACGATTGCCGCCGCCATCGCCGGCCTCAGCCTGTCGCACACGGTCGGCTCGGCGATGTTGAGCGGTCTCGTCAACAAGGACCGTCCGTTCTTCCGTACGCCAAAGCGCGCGGCGCGTCATGCCTGGCTGCAGGCGCTGGCCTCGGCGCGCGAGGAAGCCATCCTGATGGTCGGCCTCTGGACGGCTGCGTTTGCGGTCAGCTGCATCCCCGAAATGGATGGCAGCAATCCGGGCCTGGTGGGCAGCCCCGACCTCACCGTCTGGGTGAGCGTGCTGCTGGTGCAGTCGATTCCCTACCTCGCTGCCGTGATCATCGCGTTCGTGAGTGCGCTGCAGTTGCCCGGCCACTGGATCGGCGAAGCGGTCGCGGAGGCGTATGAGGTCAGCACAAACACGCTACCCGCGTCCGTGGTGACGAGTAACAATGGCGGCGCCCTCCCGGCCACGGCCAAGCTCGACTCTGCTAAGTGAACGCACCCACCGCCGCCTCCCGACTGCAGACTGAATCCAGCACAGCAAACCCCGCGGCCGGCCTCGATCCGCCGCCGCGGTTGCGTGAGATTCCATACAACTACACGTCGTTCTCGGACCGCGAGATCGTCATCCGCCTGCTCGGCGCCGCGGGCTGGGCGTTGCTCGACGACCTGCGCGCAGAACGCCGCACCGGCCGCTCGGCGCGCATGCTGTATGAAGTACTCGGCGACATCTGGGTGGTCCGGCGCAACCCGTACCTCGAGCAGGACCTGCTCGACAACCCACGGCGGCGCGACCTGCTGGTGGAAGCCTTGCACCATCGGCTCGCCGATATCGAGAAGCGACGCGACACCAGTGACGCCGTGCGCGACGCCAAGGTCGGCCAGCTGCTGGAGTTCGCGCGCGCTGCCGTGTTTGATTTCGCAGCTTCGTTCGCCAGGGTCGAGACGCTGCGCCGTCGGGCGCGCAAAGCGCTTCGCCACCCACACCCGTGACGACAATGTCTGCTTCGACGCGTTCGCCCGCGTCGCGCACGCCACGGACGCGACCGACTGGCGCATCGAGACGCCGTTCGTCGTGCTGGCGCCCGACGCCGAGGATGAAGTCCCCGGGCTCGTGCGCGCCTGCATCGAATGCGGACTCACGGTCATTCCGCGAGGCGGCGGCACCGGCTACACCGGCAGCGCCGTGCCGCTGACGCCGTTCGCAGCCGTCATCAACACCGAAAAGCTCGAACGCATCGACAAGGTCGAGCCGCGGTTGCTGCCCGGCGTCGAGGACCAGGTGCCCACGCTGTTCACCGAAGCAGGGGTGGTGACGCGTCGCGTCGAGGAAGCCGCGCACGAGGCGGGCTTCGTCTTCGCCGTCGATCCGACGTCAGCCGACGCTTCCGTCGTCGGCGGCAACATCGCGATGAACGCCGGCGGCAAGAAGGCCGTACTGTGGGGCACCGCACTCGACAATCTCGCGTGGTGGCGCATGGTCGACCCCGAGGGCAACTGGCTCGAGGTCACACGCATCGGTCACAACCGCGGCAAGATTCACGACCTGGCGGTGGCGACGTTCGAGCTCACGTGGAAAGACGGCCGGCGCTCGCCCGAATCAGCAAAGGTCCTGCGCACCGAACGGCTCGAGATCCCGGGGGCGACGTTTCGCAAAGCCGGCCTCGGCAAGGACGTCACCGACAAGTTCCTCGGCGGTCTCCCCGGCATCCAGAAAGAAGGCTGCGACGGCATCATCACGTCCGCGCGCTGGGTGGTGCACCGCATGCCCGCGCATACCCGCACGGTGTGCCTCGAATTCTTCGGCCAGGCTCGCGATGCGATCCCGGCGATCATCGAGATTCGCGACGCACTTACGGGCCAGGGACGCACGGGCGACGTGCAACTGGCGGGCCTGGAGCACCTCGACGAGCGTTACCTCAAGGCCGTCGGGTACACGACGAAATCGAAGCGCGGCGCCTTCCCCAAGATGGTGCTGATCGGCGACATCGTCGGCGACGACGAAGCCGCCGTGTCGCGCTGCGCCGCGGACGTGGTCCGCATTGCCAATGCGCGCCACGGCGAGGGCTTCATCGCCGCCGGCGCCGAGGCGCGCAAGACCTTCTGGCGCGACCGTGCGAAAACCGCCGCGATCGCCCGTCACACCAATGCCTTCAAGATCAACGAAGACGTGGTTATCCCGCTCGAGCGCCTGGGCGAATACACGGACGCGATCGAACGCATCAACATCGAGTATTCGCTCGCCAACAAGCTGCAGCTGCTCGACGCGCTCGAGGCGTACCTGCTGGGCGAGCCCAAGCTCGGCAAGACCGGCGATGCCGACATCGACCGGTTACCGCGCGACGAAGTGCTGGGAACCCGACTCGACCAGGCCCTGGAGGCGATCACACGGGTTCGCGCGCGGTGGTCGTGGTACGCAGCCCGCATGGACCAGCCGCTCGTCGACGCACTCGATGACTTGCACCGCCTGGGGCCTGGCGAGATAGCGGATGCAGCCACTCGCCGCCTCGCCGGCGAACCCGGGCTGACTGTGTTCGACCTGCTGCAGGACCGGACGATCCGCGTTTCATGGAAACACGAATTGCGCGGCCAGTTCACGCGCATCTTTGCCGGTGGCCCGTTCGTGCCGCTGCTGGCCGAACTCGGCGAAATTCACCAGCGCGTGCTGCACGGGCGCGTGTTCGTTGCGCTGCACATGCACGCCGGTGACGGCAACGTCCACACCAACATCCCGGTCAACTCCGACGACTACGAGATGCTGCAGGCCGCCAACCGCGCGGTCGGTCGCATCATGCGCGTGGCTCGTGATCTGGGCGGCGTGATCTCCGGCGAGCACGGCATCGGCATCACCAAGCTCGAGTACCTGACGGACGACGAGACGCTCGGCTTCCAGGACTACAAGCGGCGCGTCGATCCGCAAGGTCATTTCAACGCCGGCAAGCTGCTGCCGGGCGCGGACCTGCGCAACGCGTACACGCCGAGCTTCAACCTGCTCGGCCACGAATCGCTGATCATGCAGCAGTCGGACATCGCGCAGATCAGCGACGCGATCAAGGACTGCCTGCGCTGCGGCAAGTGCAAGCCCGTCTGCAGCACGCACGTGCCTGGCGCCAACCTGCTCTACTCACCGCGCAACAAGATCCTCGCGACTTCGATGCTGATCGAGGCGTTCCTGTACGAGGAGCAGACCCGCCGCGGCATCTCGATCCAGCACTGGGACGCGTTCGGCGACGTCGCCGATCACTGCACCGTTTGCCACAAGTGCGAGACGCCGTGCCCCGTCGACATCGACTTCGGCGACGTCTCGATGGCCATGCGCGACGTGCTGCGCCGGCTGGGGACGGCTCGCAGCAACCCGGCGAAGTCGGCGGCGATGTTCTTCCTGAACACCAACGACCCGCGCACGATCAAGCTCACCCGCAAGGTCATGATCGACTGGGGTTACAAGGCACAGCGCCTCGGCCACCAGACGCTCGGCAAGCTCGGCGCCGCGCAGGTGAAGCGGCCCCCGGCCACCACGGGCGGTCGGCCCCCCGTGCGCGAACAGGTGATCCACTTCATCAACAAGAAGATGCCGGGTGGACTGCCGAAGAAGACGGCGCGCGCCCTGCTCGACGTCGAGGATCGCAACTACGTCCCGATCATCCGCGACCCGCTGGGCACGACGAGCGAGTCGGAAGCCGTGTTTTATTTCCCTGGCTGCGGCTCGGAACGGCTGTTCTCGCAGGTGGGTCTCGCGACGCAGGCGATGCTGTGGCACGCGGGTGTGCAGACGGTGCTGCCGCCGGGCTACCTTTGCTGTGGCTACCCGCAGCGCGGTGCCGGGCAGTTCGACCAGGCCGAGAAGATCATCACGGACAACCGCGTGCTGTTTCATCGCGTGGCAAACACGCTCAACTACCTCGACATCAAGACTGTCGTGGTCAGCTGCGGCACCTGCCACGACCAGTTGCAGGGCTACGAGTTCGACCAGATCTTCCCAGGGTCGCGCATCCTCGACATCCACGAGTTCCTGCTCGAGAAGGGCATCCGGCTCGAGCAGGCGACTGGCGTGCGCTACATGTACCACGACCCCTGCCACTCGCCGATGAAAACCCACGATCCGCTCAAGGTCGTCAACACGCTGCTGGCGACCACCACCCACGGCAGGATCGAGAAGAACGACCGCTGCTGCGGCGAATCCGGCACGTTCGCAGTGGCGCGGCCGGACATCGCGACGCAGGTGCGGTTCCGCAAGCAGCGCGAAATGGAGCACGGCGCCGAGAAGCTCCGCAGCGACGGCTTCAGCGGCGAGGTCAAGGTACTGACTTCCTGCCCGTCTTGCCTGCAGGGCCTGTCGCGGTACGATGACGACGCCGGCACCGGCGCCGACTACATCGTGGTCGAGATGGCGCGGCACCTGCTGGGTCCCTCCTGGCTCGAAACCTACGTGCAACGGGCCAACGCGGGCGGCATCGAACGGGTCCTCGTCTGACGAGACGGCGCCCGAGCGTTGCGATAACCACAACGACAATGGGCGCCGCGCATGAACTGGCTGAGACTCTTCGACCGCACTCGCGGTGACTTCCGACGGCGTTGGGGCGTGGTGATCGCCTGGCAGCTGCTGGTGCAGCTGCTCGGTTTCATTGCCATCGCGCCACTCGCTGGCTGGCTCACCGATCGGATCGTCGCCCGCTCGGGATCGGCCGTGATCAGCAATTTCGACATTGCGCGCTTCGCGCTCTCGCCGGCAGGCATCGTGTTCGTGCTGCTCGCGGTGGGCGTCGCGATCAGCTTCCAGATCTCGCAACTCGCCGGCTATGCCTGGATCTCCGCGCACGCGATCGGGCAGCGCTCGGTCACGCTGTGGGGGACCCTCGGGGCCGTCGCGAACAAGCTGCGCCTGCTCGTGCGGCTGGGCGGCCGCATGTTCGCGCGCGTGGTGCTGCTGAGCTTGCCGTTCCTGGCGATCCTTGCGCTCGTGTGGTTTACGACGCTCGCCGGGCGGGACGTCAATTACTACCTGTCCGAGAACCCGCCGGAATGGCGCCGGGCGCTGCTGGCGGCGGGTATCGCCGGTGCAGGACTCGTGTTCGTGCTGCTGGCGCAGTTCGCGCGCTGGATCTTCGCCGTGCCCATCGCGATGTTCCACCCTTTGCAATCCGCCGACGTGCTGCTGGCGAGCGAACGCATGCTCGAGGGACGGCTGCTGCGGTCGATTGCGCCGTTGCTGCTGTGGTGGCTGGGCCTGACCGCGCTTGCCGCCGTTTGCCTGCGCTTGGGCCGCCGCTTCACCGATCATGCAATGAACTGGGCCGGCGTCGACCCACAGCGGGTCTTGCCGCTGATCGCGCTCTTCATGGCGGTCACCATCGGCTTCGGCTTCGTCTATGCGCTGCTGCAGTTTGCGGGTCACCAGTTTCTCGCTACGCGCATCTACTGCGAGCGACGCGCTGCACCGCTCCTGCTGCAGGCGCCCGAGGACTCCGTGGCAGAAGCCACGGGCGCGCGCGTGGGTCGCCCGATCCTGCTCGCCTTGCTCTGCCTCGCCGTGCTGGCGCTGCTCGCCGCGGTCTTCCTGCTGCGTCGCCTCGACGTGCGCGAGGACGTCACCGTGACCGCCCACCGCGGCGCGGCGCTGCACGCGCCCGAAAATTCGATGGCCGCCTTCCGCGACGCGTACGCGGCCGGGACCGATTACGTCGAACTCGACGTGCAGCGCACGCGTGACGGTGCGATCGTCGTGATTCACGACGGCGACCTGATGCGCATGGGAGGCGACCCACGCAAGGTGCACGACCTGACGCGGGCGGAGATCCAGGCAATCGACATCGGCACCAAGCGTGGGCCGCAGTACGCCGGCGAGCGCGTGCCGACGCTGGCCGAGGTGATCGACTTCGCGCGCGGCAAGTTCCGCATCAACATCGAGCTCAAGTACAACGTGCCGGACGCGCAGCTGGCCGCCGCGGTCGTCGCATTGTTGCGCGAGCAGCAGTTCCTCGACCAGGTCGTGATCACCTCGCTCGACCACGCCTCGCTGCGACAGGTCGAACAGCTGCAGCCGAGCCTCGATACCGGCCTGATCGTCACCGCTGCGGTCGGAGACGTCATCAGAACCGACACCGACTTCGTCAGCCTCAGTTCCGCGCGGGCCACGGCAACGCTCGTGAACCAGGCCAAGGCGGTCGGCAAGCAGGTTCACGTCTGGACGGTGAACAAGCCCGAGGTGATGCTGCGCATGATCGAGCGCGACGTGGACAACATCATCACCGACGATCCGGCCACGCTGGTGCGCGTCATGCGCGACCGCCACGGACTCACGCCGCCGGAACAGGTGGGCCTGCGCCTGCGTGTGCTGTTCACCGGGTCGCCGCCCGAGCTGGAGGATGCGAGCTCGGTTCCCACGCTATGAGCCTGGCAGATCCGGCCGTCGCTGCTCGCTAGAACCGGACGCTGAGGCCCAACTGGCCTTCGGCCTGGAAGAACGTGCTGCCCGACGAGCGCAACAGGCAACCGGCGTCCTCGGCATCGCTGACGCAGAACAGGCTGGTGTCGGAATCGATCAACGTCAGGTAGCCGCGCAGGCCGAGGTTGAGCGCGACATTGTCGTTGAACGGAATGCGGAAGCCGCCGCCGAGGCTGCCCGAAAACTTCGTCTCCGAGTCGTAGCCGCCGTAGTCCGGCTCCATGCAGGTCGCACCGATCGTCAACGACAGGTACGGTACGAACAAATCGTTGTCCTGCGGAAGGAACAGGGTGCCGCCGAACTGCAGGTAGTTGACGCTCAGGTCCACTTCGTGGAGCACCGGGTCGTTCGAGTCGAGACTCGTCGACTGCGTCGAGTACAGCAGTTCGTAGAAAGACTGGCTGTCACGGTACAGGCCGAGGTCGATTCCGTAACTCGCACCGTTGCTGAGGTCGACCGAGCTGCCGTCGCCTTCCCCGGTCGGTACGTCGAAGCTGCCGCCGATGCGACCGCCGACGAACGGGGTGAGCTCGAAGCGCGGCGAATCAGCCTGCGCGACCAGCGGCGTGGCGAACAGCGCAGCCGTCACGAGCAGCGGCAGGCTAAAACGTTGGATGGCAGAATTCATGCGGCACTCCCTGTGTGCGGGACCGCCATTCTAGTGGGACCGGGCAGTGCAGCGTCCGGTCTTTCCGCAGCCGCCGTGACACCGGTCACTGCTACACTGCTCGGCACGAGCTCCGGCGGAGGAAGGCGATGAGCGAACTGCAACAAACGCTGCGCGACCTGCACCGCGAGCTGGCCGGCGTCACCCAGATCGACCCGCAACAGCGGGCGCTGCTCGAGACCGCCCTGGCCGAGATTCGGCAGGCACTGGCCGAGCCGGGCACCACCGGCAGCGTCCCGGACCTCACCCCGAACGTTGCTCCCGCCGACGCGCTGGAAGGCGCCGCCGTGCGTCTCGAAACGGATCACCCGGGCCTCGCCAGCGCCGTGCGCGCATTCGTCGACGCACTCGCCAAAGCCGGCATCTGAAGCGCCAGAATCAACTGATTTATAAGCAGTTTTCACAGATTCCGGCGCCGTGCCGGCGGGCCTGTCTGGTATCATCCGGCCTTCGTTCCCTGCCTGCGTTTCCCATCGTGACTGCCACCTCGCAAATCGAAGACTCCCAACCGTTCGACGAAGCCTTCAGCCGCGCCGTCGATCTCGGCAACCAGATCGCGGATGGCGACGACAAAGCCGACGTGTGGGACATCGCGGACGGCCTGCTCGCGGGTGCCGTGCAGTACTGGCTGTTTACGCGTCAACCTTGCGGCGACCCGCGCTGCGAGGACTGCCTCGCGATCGGCACGGCCGCAGCCCGGATGGCGGAACTGCGCCGGTTGGTCGAGCAGTTTTCCGAAGAGAGCCAGTACTTCCACGCACCGACCGACTCCAACGTCGGCCGGGCCTGAGCCGGGTCGGGCGCGACACTCCGTCGACTAACTGCGCGCACGCACGATGAATCGTGCGCGACACCCTCGCTCGCGATAGCCAGCATGACCTTCCCTGTCCTGGAGGGTGCGCCGTGCCACGTCCTGTCATCCGTCGACTCCTCGTCACCTTGCTGGTGCTGTTGCAGTCGACCGCGTCGCGCGCGGAAGGCACGCTGCTGTTGCCGGTCGTCGACGCCCCATCGGGCGGCGGCGGTTCCGTGGTGCCGGAACCGGTCAAGCAACGCGCACGGCCCACACGCCGGCTCGTCTACAGCTGCGTCGCGCCCGGCCACGTCACATTTTCCGATCGGCCCTGCGGTCCCACGCCCCTCCTGCGGGAGCTGAAGGTTGCTGCGCCCGCCCCAGTGGCGGCCGGCGCAGCGCCGGACCTGGCCAAGGCCCGGCAAGCACCGCCGGCGAGCAATCGGCAGGCAGCCCTCCGGGAAGCGGACGGCTCCCGCGCTCGGGTGGATGAGCACGCGACGGCCTGCGAGAAACTGCAAGCCACGCTCGACGACGTCGATGCACACATGCGGGCCGGCTACTCCGCACGCGAAGCAGGCAGGCTCTGGCAACGCTGGCGCGAGGCCAAGGAGCGCCTGCGCGCAGCCCGGTGTTGAGGCGGACGTGTACTATTGACACGTGTCGTCTATCGGGTGACCTGCATGCCGACCTCGCCAACGCCGTCGTACCGTCTGTTCACCGCCGTGCTGGCGGGTGTCGCGCTCCTGGCGACCGCGGGCTGCCAACGCAAGACGGCGCCCGTGAGCGAAACCGCTGCGGATGCAAAGCCGGCCGCTTCTGTTCCCGCCGCAGCACCGGCGCAGGCGCCCAGCCCCGCGGCGGACGAGTTTCCCGCAGGTGTCTTGCGCGCGTACGTCTGGCACTGCGCGGACGGCCAGACTCTGGTCATGCGCAACCTGCTGCGCGAAAAGGCGATTGCCATCGATTTTCACGACGGGACGCGGCGGCTCGACCAGACGGTCAGCGCATCGGGCGTGCGTTACGCCGACGGCGTGGTGGTGTTCTGGACCAAGGGCAGCACCGCGACGCTCGAGCGACAGGGCACACCGGTCGTGCAGTGCGAAGAACGGCGCGCCGACTCCCTGCGTGAAGACGCTCGAGCGCGCGGCGTGGTGTACCGCGCGCTCGGCAACGAGCCGGGCTGGGTCCTGGAAGTCGGCCCCGCGGACAAGCTCAGCTGGACCACGAATTTCGGGCAGGACCGCCACGACTTCGAGCAGACGCAAGTGACGACGACGCCCGACGGTGCGAGCGTCTTCACCGCTCAGAATGACGCAGTCACCATCAAGGCCTCGATCAAGGCCGCACGCTGCGTCGACGACGGCGAGGTGGAATTCGACCAGGTCGTGACGCTGGAAACCGGCGGACAGACGTTGCGAGGTTGCGGCACGCGCCTGAACTCACCGTGAGCTGACCGCGCGCCGCGCGAATAGCACGACTGGCGCGGTTGCATTCACTCGTCGGGCAGCGGGATGCGCTCATCATCTCCCGGCACCGGCGCAAACCGGTGCTCGCGCCAGTCGCCCCTGGCGGTCTCGATGCGCTCGCGCGAACTCGAAACGAAGTTCCAGTAGATATGCCGCGAGCCGTCGAGTGGCGCACCACCGGCCAGCATCAAGCGCGAAGCCTGGAGTGCACGGACCGGCACCGGACCGGCGTCGGCCTCAAGCACGATGAACTGCCCTTCTTCATACGCCTGGCCGTCGATCTCGATGCGACCCTGCGCAACGTAACACCCGCGCTGCACGTGCTCGTCCGGTATGTCGAGCTGGGCCCCGTCGGCCAGCTGCGCGTCCACGTACAGCGTCGGCGAGAACACCTCGACTGGCGACCGCTGGCCGCAAGCGGTCCCGGCAATCACGGTGAGGATCACGCCTGCGCGCTCGATGCGCGGCAGGCTGGCGGCACCGTGGTGCGCAAAGGACGGCTCCCGCTCCTCCTCCGCGCGCGGCAACGCGACCCACGTCTGGATGCCGTGAACCTGCGTGCGGCCCGCGGCGTCGCGAACCTCCGGCGGCGTGCGTTCCGAATGCACGATGCCGCGGCCGGCCACCATCCAGTTGACGTCACCAGGTCGGATCAGTTGCGCGCTGCCCAGGCTGTCGCGATGCATGAACGCGCCCGTGAACAGGTAGGTCACGGTCGCGAGCCCGATGTGCGGATGCGGCCGCACGTTGACACCCTGCCCCGGCCCGAAGTCCGCCGGTCCCATGTGATCGAAGAAAATGAAGGGACCGACGGTCTGCAGGCCCTCCGCGGGCAGCACGCGACGCACGGCGAAATCGCCGAGGTCGCGCGACCGCGGTTCGATGACGCGTTCGACCAGGCTCGACACGACCGCGCCTACTTCAGGCCCAGCACGGCCTTGCCCTGCTCGAAGCGGACATCGACCGGAATGTTGCGGGCGCCGAGGCGCGCGAGGTCGGCAGACAACTGGGGCTTCAGCACGCCGAGCTCGGCGAGCAGTGCCTTCACGCCCGCGTAGTTGCCGTCGCCCTGCAGCTCGAGGATGTCGGCCGACAACTCATCCATCGCCTTGCGCATCTTCGCCATGTCGACACGGTAGTAGCCGTTGGCATCGCGGCTGAACGCCCCGCGATCGGCAAAGTAGTTGAATCGCACCATGTTGGCCTGGCCGTGGGCTTCGGCGGCGCCCCAGCGCACGGAGCGGAAGATCCCGGTCAGGAACGTCACGTAGTAGTCCTCGAGCGACCCGCCGAGTTCACCCTTCTCGTGCAGCCTCGTGACCATGTACAGGCCGAGGATGTCGGCCTTGCCTTCCTCGAGCCAGCTCGCCTGTTCCTTGAGCGCGTCACGCACCGTGCCCTTGCCGTCGAGCGTCTTCTTGATCCCCAGGCCGTGCGCCACTTCGTGGAACATGGTGTCGGCGAAGAACGCGTCGAACGTCACGTGCTTGCGCTGCTCCGGCACGATCAGCTCGTCGGCGATCGGCAGCATGATCTTGTCGAACTTGGCGCGCATCGCGTTCTTGAGCTGCAGCCGGCGGGTGCCTTTTTCGAGCTGCACCTGCTCGTCATTCGGCAGGTTGATCGCGATGGTCTTCGAAGCCGCGTTGTTGTGACCCGCGTAGTACACGGCGTCGTACGCGTTGAGGTCGGAATCGGTGCCCGGCTGCTCCGCCTTGTACGCGTCCGCGACCGGCAGGCCGCGCTGCAGTTCCGGCAGCATGGCGGCATAGCGCTCGAGACGCTTGCTCCACTCCATGTCCTTGATCAGCACGTAGGCCTCGTAGGCGGCCTTGTAGCCGAACAGCGCGTCCTCGTAGGTTTCGATCGGGCCGATCACCAGATCGATGCGGTTCGACTTCATGTCGAGCCAGGCGCGATCGCTCGCACGAAAGTCGTCGGTTCGCAGCGCCTGCGCACGCAGCGACAGGTACTGCTTCAGGCCGGAGTCCTCGGCAATCGCAGCCGCCTGTTCGAGCTTGAGCGCGGCTTTTTCAAGCGCCTCACGGTACTCGACGTGGTATGGCACGACCTGCAACGCGCCCTTGGCGTCGCGCCGCAGCAGCGTGTACTCGCTGCGAGACTGCGGCAGGTTCGCTTTCTCGAATTCCTCGCGGGTCATGTCGTGCGGATAGAACTCCGCACCTTCCGGCTTGGCGCCGATGCCGGCCACGAACGGCGCATTGTCGGCCAACCGGTCCCAGGGGCCATAGTTCAGCACGGCGAAATCACGGGTGCGCGGGTCGGCGATGCCTTTCAGCAGCGCATCACGATCGGCGTACGTCTGGCGCCAGTACAGGTCGTCCATGATCTGGCCGGCCTCGATGAAGAGGCCCAGCATCTGTCGTTCGCTGGTGCTCAGGGACGAAAGGTCCGCGGCCAGCGTCACCGGGGCATAGATTTCAGGTCGCACGGCCGCAACTGCAGGCGCAGTCTCACTCGCCTTCTTGGCAGCGGTCGATTCTTCGGCGCCCGCGGCGCCGGCCAGCAACGTCATTGCCGCGATGCCTGTCAGCACCGCCTGTCGGATCATCGTCAAGTTCGTCTCCTGGTCGTCATTTGCGGCCGAACAGCGCTTCGAGGTCGGCCTTGGCCTTGTCGGCCGCGCTGACGGCCTCGGGTCGGTAGGCCGAGGGTGTCGGCCGGAAATAGTCACAGAAATTTGCCGCCTGCTTGTCCTTCACTTCCTCGGCGATGGTCTCGCGGCAGTGCTTGGCCTTGCTGGTATCGTAGAACTCGCACATGCGGCAGGCGTGCAGTTCCGCATGGCATGTCCGGCACTCCTCCAAGCGCCGCAGCGGCAGCGAATAGTCAGCGAGCGACATCCCGCATTTCCAGCAACGCAAGCCATTGTCCATCGCACGATCTCAGGGTTGCGTCGGCGTCGGCGTCTGCACGCGCTGCAGGCGCATGCTCGCACTGGTCGGCGCTTCCTGGCCGGTGCGAAACTGGAACTCGACGCGCAACTCGTCGGGGCCGAGTACCTGGATGTGCTCGCCGTTCGCATGGCGATCGGTCGCCGGATCGAACCCGGTGCCGCCGGCGAATGCCATCCGGATGTCGCGCGGCGACGAACCGTCCGCCAGCTTGTAGGCAGGCTGGTTGCCCATCGCGCAAAAATGATTTGCCTGCAACCGGTCGTAGGCGAGCGAAAACACCGTGATCATTTCGTGCGAGCTGCCGCCGAACTGGCGCTCGAGCACGGCTCGACCATTGGAGGTGACCTCGAACTCGATCAGGGCGGCACCCTTCGCCGGCGCTTCCATCGTGCCTTCCCAGCGGCCGGCGAGCGACTTGAGCTGTTCGAACGCGGCGATGTCGACCGTCTGCGCGGCAGAATCGCCCCAGGCGGCCGGGGCCAGCAGGACGGCAGCGGCCAAGCCGAACCAGGCATGCGGGATTCGCAGGGTTGTCATGCGCACTCCTCGTGGGGACCGCGCCCTAGCTACGCTCCCCTCCCGGCCTTGTCAATCGGCCGCAGTCGATTACGCTTGGATCCCCGCCCCGTGGAATTTCGCATGGCCATCCGCACCGTTCTCCGCATGGGTCATCCGCTGCTGCAGCAGGTCGCCGCTCCCGTCGAGCACTTCGGTACGACCGAATTGCGCGAACTCGTGGCCGACATGGACCAGACCATGCGCGCCCTGAACGGGGCCGGTATCGCGGCGCCGCAGATCGGGGCGTCCGTGCGCGTCGTGATTTTTGAGGTGATCCACAACCTGCGGTATCCGCAGGCCGAGCCCGTACCGTATACCGTACTGATCAACCCGGTGCTGAGCCTGCTCGGCGACGAACGCGACGAAGCCTGGGAAGGGTGCCTGTCGGTGCCGGGCTTGCGGGGCGTGGTCGCGCGCCACACGAACCTGCGCTACTGCGGCTTCGACCTGGACGGCCGGCCGATCGACCGCACCGTGTCGGGCTTCCACGCACGCGTCGTGCAGCACGAGGTGGATCACCTCGACGGCATCCTGTTTCCGCAGCGTGTCGCCGACCTGCGTCTTTTCGGCTACGAGGACGTGCTCTTCCCGGACCGCAGCGTCCTGCCGCCCGACTGACCCGGAGCATCCGCAGGACCGGCTGCATTAGGCGCAAGGAATTTCGCATCTTGCGTATTTATGCGGCGTGGTTCGCAGTCGATCCTTTGGCCATGTCACACGGACGATGGCGATGACCCGCACCCTAGAGAACAAACACGTCGAAGTGCTGCAAGCCGCTATGCGCGCGCGACAAGTCCAGTTGCGTGAGGAGATCCGCCAGGCGCTGCTCAAGGCCGATTCGGAACACTACCTGCAGATCGCAGACTCAGTGCGGGACCTGGAGGATGAATCCTTTGCCGACCTGATCGTGGACGTCGGCCTCGCCGAGATCGACCGCGACCTCGAAGAACTGCGCGCGATCGATGCAGCGCTGCTGCGCGTGGCAGACGGCAGCTACGGCGACTGCGTGGTCTGCGACAAACCCATCGATCCCAAACGCCTGGAGGTCACGCCGCAGGCGTTGCGCTGCATCGATTGCCAGACCATTTTCGAGCGCACGCACTTCCAGAAGACGGGGCACACTCTTTAGGGAAGTGATGAGTGATTAGTGATTAGTGATTGTGAGAGGGCCCACAGTCCACCAATCACTAATCACTATCACTAATCACTTCCACTAGGTCCCGCGCCAGGCCGCGTCGTAGTTCTGCCCGTACTGCAGGATCCGCTCCAGCACGGCGTCGTAACCCTGGCCGCAGGCGAGTGCCGACGTCGCGAAATCCTCGATCTGTGCCAGGTTGGGATTGGCATTCGCCTCCAGCACGTACACCCCGCCGTCCGGCTTCAGGCGCAGGTCGATGCGGGCGTAACCGCTGAGCGAGAGCGCGCGGTAAATTCGCCGCACGAGCGTCGCGAGACGCAGCGACTGTGCCGGCGGCAAGTCGCGGGCGGGACCGGTGCCGATACCATGCCGCTGCTGGTACTTGCGGTCCCACTTCACCTTGCGCGTCGCGATCGACATCAGGTCCGGCAGCGTGCCGAAATTGAGTTCCCACACCGGCAAGGTCGTCAGCCGATCGTTGCCCATGACGCCGACGTAGAGTTCGCGGCCCTCGATGTATTCCTCGACCAGCGCGTCCGAACTGGTCTGCTCGTGGATGAACTCGACGCGTTCGCGCAGCTTCTGGCCGTCGTAGACGATCGAGGCCTGCGAGATGCCGAGCGAGGCATCCTCGGTGGCTGACTTCACGAACAGCGGGAACATGAGCTTGCGCGGCTCGACGTAACGGCGCTTGCGCGGCAGCAGCGCGTACCGCGCCGTGGGAATGCGGTGGTAGGCGAGAATCTGCTTCGACAGGACCTTGTCGCGCGAGATCATCATGCCGCGCGGATTGCAGCCGGTGTACGGCAGCCGCATCAGCTCGAGGAACGCGACCACGTACTGGTCGTAGGTGACGATGCCCTGGAACTCCTCGAGCAGGTTGAAGGCGATATCCGGCTTCCACTCCATGATCGCGGAGCGCAACTCGGCCAGATTGTCGCCCATGCCCAGCACTTTCACCTCGTGCCCGATCGCCTTCAGCGTCGAGGTCACGTCGTACTCGGTGCGCCACTCGTCGACCTCCTGGGCTGAGAAGCCGTCGGTGGACTCCGGGGGCACCAGCGTTTCGTGCACCAGCACGAGCACGCGCAGGGGTTTCTTGGTCATAAGGCGTAGTTCTCGCGGTCGCGCAGCAACGTCTCGAGCATGATGCGTTCGAGCATGACGAGCACTTCCCGCTTGGTGTCGCGCTGGCTGTGCCTGAGTCGCAGGTGCATGAGACGTGCGCGCTGTGTCGCTATCTTGAGGACGTGCTGAACCAGGTACGGGTGCATTCTCGCACGCCGGATCATCAGGCGCTCGACCTGCGGCTGAACCTTGCGCAGGAACCGGCCAGCTTGCAGGCCGTCCGGATAGTCCTCCTCGATGCCGAACACCCGCAGCAGGCGACGGTCATACGTGCGCGCCGCGTTGAGTTCGTAGCGGCGTTGCTTGCGCCGGTAGTGCTCGCGCAGGGTGCGGGTGTTCTCGGCCAACGGTTCGATGACGTCACGACTCAGGCGCAGTGCGCGCTTACCCTGCAGGTTGCGCATCGTTGCATCGACATATTCGAGTTTGCGCAGGGCGGGCCAGCCGGCGTACTGGCTGCGCCAGCGTGAATAGCGTGGCAGCCAAACGGCGAACGTCTCGGCGAAGTCTTCCGTGGGATGGCTCTGCGCATACCAGTGACCGAGGTGCAGCACGAACCGCTGGCTGGTCGGGCGCGGGAAATACCGTGACGGGTACCGGCGCGAGGCCTTGCCGAAGGTATCGCGCCACGACTTGCGTCGGCGCAGGCCGAACGCCGTGTCGATCGCGTGTCCGGTCTCGTGGCGCAGGATGCGCATCAGCCATTTGTCGTTGCCGCCCTCGACCTCGCGCATGAACCGTCGCTCGAGGCGCTGCAAACGCGGGTGCGCGAGGTAGAACGGAATGGCGATGCCGGGAATGCCGTCCGGCGAGAACCATTCCTCGGACAACCAGAGGTGGGGGCGGAAGACGATTCCCTTCAGCCGCAACTCCTCGTAGAGACGCAGCACCGCGTCGCCGAGTCCCGAACGCGCCAGCGTCAGGCGCAGGTCGCAAAAGCGCAGGTCCAGCAACGCTTCGTCGTCGAGCCGCGTCCACGCCGGCTCGCGCGCACGGCGTCGACGGGGCTTCACGCCGTCACTCCGCCCGTCGCCAGGCGCGCGATGCACCGTTCCGCCGCCACGTCGAGTTGCGCACGGCCCGCGAGTCGACCGATGGCTGCGGCGGGCAACGCATCGACACCGTACTGCAAGCCGAACACCGCACCGACGAGGCTGCCGACCAAAGCCGCGTCGTCGCGCACGCTGCGCTTCGTCTCGGCCATGGCCGCATCGAAATCCGGCGCGTCGCTGACGATTCGTCGCACCAGGGCGAGGGCCTGCAGCACGTCGACGGCACCGCCGATCGCCTTGGAGCCACTTGCAGCCGGCGCCGTGCTCATCACAACCTGCAGGTCCTTGCGCAATGGCCGGGCGACCCAGAGGCGGGGCACGGGTTCAGGCAGTGCCTGCAGCCATTCCTGCGCCGGCTGGCCGCGCAGCGCGCAAACGAGCATCGCCGCGTAGACCCGACACGCGTCGAGGATCAGCGGCGACTGCTGCGTGGTGCGCGAGCACTCGGCGGCGAGTGCAATCGCAGCCGCGGGATCGTTGCCCGCAAACAGCGCTGCCGCAATGACCCGCGGCAAACTTGTCGCTGCCGCGTCCTTCGGATCGTGCGAACCTGCCGTCGGCAAACCGCGCCAGCGGAAAGTGGCGAGCGCCTTCGCGACATCGGGGGACGCGTGCGCCTCGCCCGGCTCGCCGTTAGCCGACAGGTGGCCGTCCTTGAACCAGCGCCAGTAGCGCTCGATCTGGTCGCGCGCGTCGCAGCGGCCGACGGTTTCCAGGCTCTCTCCGAGGCAGAGCGCGAGGGCCGTAGGCTGCGTCCAGGCGAGCGGCGCACTTTTCGCCGCCGCCGCGGCACCAGTGGCGCCCAGTGCGTCACCCAATGCAAATCCGAACCAGCCGCCGCGCACGCGCTGTTGCAGCGACAGTCCGGCGACGGCGGTGCGGCCGGCGACACTCTCTTTGGCGAGAACCTTTGCCTGGACCGTGCGTACCCGACCTTTGGGCCCCGGCCGCAGCGGCTGCCAGGTGCGTACGAAGGCAACCTGCTCGTCCGTTTCCGGCACGTGCTGCCACGATCTCGATTGCAGGCACTGCTGCCAGTAGTCGGCGAGCTCGGTCAGCGCGGCCTCGCCGCCGCCTGGATTGCGTTCGGCCAGCCAGCAGCCCGCGGCCATGGCACTGCGGCCCACGCCGGCCCGGCAGTGCAGGTACACCCGATGCCCGGTCTCGAGCGCGCCGTCCAACATGGCCAGGACGCGGCCCATGGTTTCCCGGTCGGCAGGCACGCCGTGGTCGGGAATCGGCTCGCGCAGGTATTCGACCCGGCGTCCCGACGGGGTTTCGAACGGCAGCAGCATTTCGTAGGCCGGAAGTTCGTCCGGCTCAGTCAGGTCGACGAAGCAAGTGATGCCAGCCTCGAGAAACCGCCGCAGGCGTTCCATCGACTGGGCACGCGAACGCGAGCCCGGGTGTTCACCCACCAACAGCCGGCCGGGGACGACCCAGTACGTCGCGTCGATGGGACGGGGGGTGGTCCAGTCGGGTCCGGCGCTGGGTTCTGGCGTCGTCGGCGTCATTGTCTCAATGATAAGGCAACGGGATGCGGCTGCCCGTACGGCTGTGAGAGACTTGGGTGAAATTCACTGGGGGAGCAATCCGTGCTGAAACAGCTGGCAGCCCGCAAATCGGTGGCTGCGATGACTCGCGAAATCGAATCCGGGCCCAAGCTGAACCGCGTTCTGGACCGCCGAGCGCTGACCTCCGTCGGCCTGGGGTCGATGATCGGCAGCGGCATTTTCGTCCTGACGGGCACCGTGGCGGCCCAGCACACCGGCCCCGCCGTGACCCTCGCCTTCCTCGTGGCCGCCATCGGCTGCGGCCTGGCCGCGCTCTGCTACGCCGAGCTGGCCTCGATGATCCCGATCTCTGGCAGCGCCTACAGCTACACGTACGCGACGCTCGGCGAGGGCGTCGCCTGGTTCGTCGGCTGGAACCTCGCGCTGGAATACGTGATGTCGGGCGCTGCCGTCGCGGTCGGATGGTCCGGCTACGTCGTCAACCTGCTCGCCGAGTTCGGCCTCCATCTGCCCGACGCGCTCACCAATGCGCCGCTTGGCAAAGGCGCAGCCAACCACCTGGTGACGACGGGGGCCCTGGTCAACGTACCGGCGGTGCTCATCGTCGCGCTGCTTACCTGGGTGTGCTACGTCGGCGTAAAGCACTCGACGCGCGTCAACAACGTGATGGTGATCATCAAGATCCTGATCATCATCCTGTTCATCGCGGTCGGCATCAAATACGTCACGCCCGATCTCTGGCAGCCCTACCTTCCCGCCAATACGGGCACTTCGGGACACTTCGGCTTCAGTGGCATCATGCAGGGCGCTGCGATCATTTTCTTTGCCTATATTGGCTTTGACCAGGCCGCGACGACGGCGCAGGAAGCTCGCAACCCGCAGCGCGACGTGCCTTGGGGCATCATCGCGGCATTGCTCATCTCGACGGTGCTCTATGTCCTGATGTCTGCCGTGATGACCGGCATGGTGTCGTACACGGAACTCAACGTCGCCGCACCGGTCGCGGTCGCGCTCGACGCACATCCGGAGCTGAAGTGGCTCGGCCTGCCGGTCAAGATCGGTGCAATCGTCGGCCTCACCTCGGTGATCCTGATGTCGCTGCTCGGCCAGCCGCGCATCTTCATGGCGATGTCGCGCGACGGCCTGCTGCCGCCGTCGATGCAGAAGGTGCATCCGAAGTACCGCACGCCGCACGTTGCCACGATCATCACCGGCTTGGTGGCCGCGTTCTTCGCCGGCATCTTTCCACTCGACGTGCTCGGCGAACTGATCTCGATCGGCATCCTGCTGGCGTTTACCGCGGTATGTGCTGGCGTCGTCGTGCTGCGCCACACGCAGCCCGATACACCGCGTCCGTTCCGCGTGCCATTCGCCAGTTTTACCGGGGTGGCCGGAGTGGCCATCTGCCTCGCCATGACGCTCTTCCTGCCGCACGACACGTGGATCCGGCTGGCGGTGTGGACGGGGATCGGCTTCCTCATCTACTTCCTGTACGGCTACAAGCATTCGCGGATCCGGCAGCAGGTGTGACCTGCGCGCCTGACGCGTCCAGTGGCAGTTGTTCGTGGCTGCCGGGCGTGTTGCTGTTTTGTGTATGCGGGGAGATTGCGCAAGAAGTGATTGCGGGCGTCCGATCCGGGGCCTTTCCCAGAGCTTGGAAAGGCATAAACGCGCTCCGGGAAAGGCCCCGGACCGAACGCTCGCGATTCAGCGCCTGAGCAATTTCCCGGCACGCCGGAAAATTGCACGGCGCACGCAGCTTGGCTTTAGAACTTCATATTGACGCTCGCATACATTGAACGGCCCGCACCGGGCACCGGATTGCCCCATTGCGGCTGGTTGGGCACGGGCGGGACAGTCATCGTCGTGCCCTGACCGACGTAGGCGCCGCCCAGCGGCAGCTCGTAATAGCGGTCGAACAGGTTTTCGATGCCCACCTCCACGCTCCAGGTGGCTCGCTCGTAGCGGCTGCGCAGGTGCGCAAGGCCGTAGCCCGCGGTCTGCATTTCGTTGCGCACCGCGGAGACGTCGTCCTTCGCCGCCACGAATTCGCCCTCCAGGGCATTGCGCCACGAGCCGAGCTCTTGCGTGAAGGCCAGCTTGGCGTTCTGCGGCATGATGTTGTAAAGGTTGCCATCCGTATCCTCGTTCTTGCCCCTGGTGTAGCTGGCCACGAGCTGTGCCGAGAACTTCCCGTAGTCGGTCGTGTCAGTCAGCCGGTAATCAGCCGAGAGGTCTGCGCCGTAGAGTTGGGCGGACTGATTGGCGTACCGGAGCACGGTGAAATTGCCGACGACGGGCACGGCGCGAGGCGCGTTCGTCGCGGCGTCCCACTGCACCGCGTCGATGTAGTCCTGTACGTCCGTGTAGTACGGCGTCACCTTGACACTCCAGTGCTCCGAGCCGGCATCGTGCCAGTCGGCCGTGACGCTCACCGTGCGAGCCACCTCGGGTTTCAGGTTCACGTCGCCCACGTAGCCATTGCCGTCGCCGACGACGTTGTTCATGAACGCCGCCATCTGCCAGGTGGACCAGGTGTAGCGCTCGTACAGGTTGGGCGAGCGGGTCTTCTGCGCCAGGCCGATCTCGTAAGTCTGAGTCGCGCCCGGTGCGAAGCGGCCGATCCATGACAGGTCCCAGTTGTCGTCCGTCTTGCCGCGTGACTCGGCGTTGAACAGCGCCGCGTCTCGCGTCTGGTTGCCCATGCCGCCAACGCCGCTGGCAGGATACGAGTCGAGGTTGTAACCGTGAACCGGGCCCGCATTCATGTCCACGGTTTCAAAGCGGGCGCCGAGGATGTGCGTCCAGCGTTCCTTGCTGAACTCCCATTCCCCATAAGCGGCATAGCGGTCACGCTGCCCGTCGTTCAGGTTCAGGAAGTCATAGGGCCACATGCCCGCACCGGAGGGCGGCCACCAGTCGTCCAGCCGATTCTCCTGGTACTCGCCACCGACGCGCAGGAGACTCTGCTCGGCCAGCGGGATCGCCGCGCTGACGGAGACTCCCGTGTTCTTGCCGTCGGTCTTCATCGGCATGCCGGCGGCGCAACCAATCATCTGGCCGCTCACCATCATTGAGCCGGAAATCGGCGAGCACGGTGTGCCGTTTACGGCCGTGTCCCCGCCCGAGCCGCTGGGCGGTTGCCCGGGGCCATACCAGAAGCGCTTGTCGTCGCCGAAGTCCATCTCGTGCTCGGTGTGCTGGTAATACACCCGCGCCTGCAGGGTTCCCCAGCCGAGGCTGCCGGTGTAGGCAAGATTGAACTGGTCGCTCTTGTTCTCGGTCATGTCCATGCGCTGGTTGGCATAGCCCTCGTACGGGATGTCCTGGAAACCATAGGTGAAGTCCAGCAGGTGACCGCCACTCTGCCAGGCGAGCCGGACCGCCTGGTTGCTGGATTCATAGGCGGAGGATCCCACTTCGTCCGTCGGCAGCGCGTGGCCTGCTCGACCCGTGAACGTGTAGTTCTTGAAGTTATCGCCGGCCGTATAGTTGTCGGATTGGGTGTAGGCGCCGGTGTAGCCGAGGCTCAGGCTTTCGGTGGCAAAGGTGCCGGAGAGATTCCCGCCCCAACCATCGCCGTTGCCGCGATAGAACGTGCCGGCTTCACCCTGCAGGAGCTGAGCGCCAGGCTGCGCAAACGCGGGGTCCGCAGAGCGGACCACGATGCTGCCGCCGATGCTGTCACCGCCCACGCTGACCGGCGTCACGCCAGCGTACACGTCGATGTTCGCTACAGCCGTGGGGTCGATGTAGGACAGTGGTGAATTCATGTGGTTGGGACAGGCAGCCACGAGGTCCATGCCATTCACCTGCGTGCGCAGACGGTCGTCCGCAAGACCACGAATGGCCGGCAGGCTGGAAACGCCCCCGGCGCCATAGACGCTCACCCCGGGCAGGTCCGCGAGCAGACTGGCGGTGTCGCTGGTGCGGGCGCGCTTGCGGGCAATCTCGGCGCTGTCGAGGCCCATGGCGCCGAAGCTGGGGGTGAGAATCCGGCGGGCCGTGACGAGGATTTCTTCGAGGGCTGTGCCATTGTCCGCCGCCACACCCGGCGCGACGTAGAGGCCCAGCAATACGGCAACTGTAATCTGACGAGATCGCATGTCTTCCGACTCCTAAATCAAAACAGGGATTGGGGCCTCTGCCGAAGCCCCGCTGGGCCGACTTCCAGCACCGTCCGACGTCGTTGCGGTCGGCCGTCACCGATTCATCGCGATGCCATGCGCAGCCCGCAACCGCCGCCCATGTGTGCAGCGGCCGAGATGAGACGACGAGCAGGACAGCGGATACCCGATGGACTGAGGCCGGCGCGCCAATGCAGGCGCCCGGCGTCAAACGGGCAGTCGAGCCCTATGCAGGGCAGACGATGGCGGGAGGCGCCCTGGGGGGGTTTGCTCGATGCTGTGTCCGAATGACTACAGCGAGTTCCGGTGGCGACGGAATGGCGTCTGGCGTCGCGGGACCGTCGAGAACCGACAACGTGATCGGTGGTGGCGCAGCCGTGCCGGCGGCCGCAAAGGCACAGGGAGATTGGTGATGCGCGGGACTCCCAGGCCGCTGTCCGTCGTCCTTGGCCGGCGATTGTGCGCCCTGCGGCAGCGGCCCGGCGCCATGGCACAACTGCATGGTGGGCGCATGATTTGCGTCTGTACCCGGCATGAAGCCTGGCGGTACCAGAATGCGGCTCGCCAAGGCGGGCAACAGCAGCAGGGCGACCCAGAGGTGGGTCCTGCGCCTTTGTGTCCAGCGGGCGTTCATGAGGAAAGTCTAGGTCAGAGCGGGCGCGCTGCGCGACCTGCGGTTATCCGCAGCCAGCGACCTGCGCGCGCGACCACTTCGGCAAGTACCAACCTGCCTCATCGTCCATTGAAGTAAGAATATTGTATAAATATGTCCTACGCTGCGGCTGACCCGGGTCGACCGAGAGCCTCAAGAGCTGACGCCTTCACGGAAAACGCGCAATGCACATGTCCGACGCACTTCTGTCGCCCGCGGTAGCCGCGACGATGTGGGCTGCCACTGCGGTCACAGTGGTGCATTGCTCGCGCCGGCTGCGTCATGAGGCCGACGACCGCCGCGTGCCGTTGATGGGCGTGCTCGGTGCGTTCCTGTTTGCCGCGCAGATGATCAATTTCAGCATCCCCGGCACCGGATCGAGCGGCCACCTCGGCGGCGGCTTGTTGCTCGCGATCCTGCTCGGGCCGCACGCCGCCTTCCTTGTCATGGCCTCCGTGCTCATCGTGCAGGCGCTGTTCTTCGCCGACGGCGGGCTGCTCGCACTCGGTTGCAACATCTTCAATCTCGGCTTCTTCCCGGCGTTCATCGGCTACCCGGTCTACCGACGCCTCGCCGGAGACGCGCCCGGTACGGCTCGCGCCACGGTTGCCACCGTGATTGCGGCGGTGCTTTCGCTGCAACTGGGCGCCGCTGCGGTGGTGTTGCAGACGGTCGCCTCGGGCATTTCGGCGCTGCCGTTCGGCACGTTCCTTATGTTCATGTTGCCGATCCATCTCGCGATCGGCATCGTCGAGGGCGTGGTCACCGCGGCCGTCATCTCCTTCGTTCGCGCTGCTCGTCCCGACATCTTGCGGAAAGCCATGTCTTCCGAGCGCACCGTGGGCGGCATCGCGTCCGCTTTCCTTGTCGTCGCGCTTGCGCTGGGCGGCATGGGTGCCTGGATCGCATCGGAGAACCCGGACGGGCTCGAATGGTCCGTTGCCAAAATCACCGGAGTGCCTGAACCCGAATCACCGCAGACCGGTGTCGAGGCTGCGCTGGGTCGCCTGCAACAGAAATCAGCGCTATTGCCTGGCTATGGGTTTCGGGACGAGACGGCCCGGACCGCCGAGAGAAGTGACGCTCAGGGCGGGAGCACAAACCGCGCGGGCAGCGACCGCCTTGGCAAATCCCTGGCCGGCGTGATGGGCGGCGCGATCACCCTTGCGCTCGCGCTGCTCGTCGGTTTCGCGTTGAAGCTGCGGTCGGGGCGGCGCTGATCCGGTGTCTGCACCCGCAGTCTTCACCAGCCTGCTCGACTTCCGACGCCTCGATCTGCTGGCGACCGGCGACTCCGCGCTGCATCATCTCGACGCCCGCGCGAAGGTCCTCGTCACGCTGGTCTTCATCGTTTGCGCCATGTCATTTCATCGATATGCGGTGGCATCGCTCATCCCGTTCTTCGTGTTCCCGATGGCGGTCGTCACGGCGGCCCGGCTGCCGATCGCATTCCTGTTGCGAAAAGTCGCCTTGGTGCTGCCGGTCGCGCTGCTGATCGGACTGCCGAACCCGTGGTTTGATCGTGCGGTACTGATACAACTGGGCGCAGTGCAGATCAGCGGTGGCTGGATTTCGCTGCTGTCGATCGTGCTTCGATCGTTGCTTGCGGCTGCCGCCGCCATCGTGCTGGTCGCAGTGACGGGATTTCCGGCGATCTGTGGCGCTCTCGAGCGGATGGGCATGCCCCGCTCGCTCGCTGTCCAGTTGCTCTTCCTCTATCGCTACCTGGCCGTCCTCGGCGAGGAGGCCGTGCGGATGACAGTCGCCCGTGAGCAGCGCGGCGGCGGCGGCCCGCTGTCGATCAGGCTCTACGGAACGCTCGTCGGTCGTCTAATGCTCAGAACCTGGGACCGGGCAGAGCGCATCTATCTCGCGATGTGCGCCCGTGGCTTTACCGGTGACTTCCGCAGCGGCCAGCCGTCGCGACTCGGCCGCTTGGACGTCGCGTACACGGTGGGGTGGTGCGGGCTCTTCCTGCTGCTTCGCACCCGGGACGTGCCGCATTGGCTCGGCACGGCTGCGCTCGGTGTGCTGCGATGAGCCACCATCTGGTCGAAGCGCGCGGCCTGTCGCATGTGTACGAAGACGGCACCGTCGCGCTCAAGGATGTGTGCTTTCGGATCACGCACGGCGAGTCGGTCGCGATCATCGGCGCCAACGGCGCGGGCAAGTCCACGCTGCTCATGCATCTCAACGGCCATCTCAGCCCGACGAGCGGCGAAATCCGTATCGGCGAGACGCCGCTGACCAAGGAGACGTTGCCGGCGATTCGCCGGACGGTCGGTCTCGTCTTCCAGGACCCCGACGATCAACTGTTCATGCCGACCGTATACGACGACGTCGCGTTCGGCCCGCGAAACCAGGGGTTGCCGGAGCCCGAAGTCGACCGAAGGGTTCACGAGGCGCTGGAGCATGTCGGGGTCTGGCACGTGCGCGCCAAGCCCCCGTACCGACTGTCCGGCGGCGAGAAGAAGCGGGCGGCCATCGCCGGCGTCCTCGCAATGGCACCGGACATCCTCGTAATGGATGAACCGACGAGCGGGCTCGACCCGTACGCACGCCGCCAACTGATCGGGCTGCTCGGCGAGTTCCGTCACACAAGGATTTTTACCAGCCACGACCTCGACATGGTCCTCGATCTCTGCCCCCGGACGATCGTCCTGCTCGAGGGCACGGTCATGGCCGATGGGCCGACTCGGGACATATTCGCGGACGATGCTTTGCTGTCGAGATGCCGGCTCGAGCGCCCGTTGGCGCTGCAGGCATGTCCGGTCTGTGGACTCCAGCACGACAACGAGGGGTGAGAGCATGGAACGAATCACGATGTCGATCGACGGGGAACTCGCGCAAGCCTTCGACGAATTGATCGCAGCCCGGGGCTACACAAGTCGGTCTGAGGCAATGCGCGACCTGTTGCGTCGCGAAGTGGGAACTCACCGAGCCAGCGAGAAGCCTCGAACCCAGTGCGTGGCCAGCCTGTCCTACGTGTACAACCATCACGTGCGTGACCTGGCAGAGCGGCTGACGGCTGTGCAGCACGCGCACCACAGCCTCGTGGTCGCGACGACGCACCTGCACCTGGACCATGAATACTGCCTGGAGAACGTATTCCTGAAGGGACCCACCGTGGCAGTGCGCGCGTTCGCCGACGGCATTCGCGCAGAGCGTGGCGTGGCTTACGGCCAGATCAATCTCATTACCGTGGAAAGCAGCGACAAGCACTCGCTTGCTGCGCCGCACCAGCATCATGGGCACATGCACCTGACGCCTGTCGCCTGACGTTGCGGCCCCAGCACCCCTGGCTGCGTACTTGCCACAAGTAGGCATAATCTATAAATATTGCCTACCATTGCGTTGCATTGCAGCTAGAGCCGTTTCAATCCTCGGTGGGATTCAGCTTCCCCCACCGAACCTGATCAGTGGGGCTTGTCATGAAAGCGGATGCACGCACACTCCTGGTCGCTGCAGCATGCGTCACGGCGGCAACACCCGCGTTCGGCTCGGGCATTCCAACCGGAACCCCGCTTGAAGAAATCGTAGTCACCGCCCAGCGCATCGGACTGATCGGCGAGTCACGGGCGGCGAGCGAAGGCATCGTCACGAGCGTGCAGCTCCAGGGCCGGCCAATCCTGCGACCCGGGGAAGTGCTCGAAGTCGTGCCGGGCCTGGTCGTTACGCAGCACAGCGGCGACGGCAAGGCGAACCAGTATTTCCTGCGCGGCTTCAACCTCGACCACGGCACTGACTTTGCGAGCTACGTCGACGGCGTGCCGGTGAACATGCCGACCCACGCCCACGGCCAGGGCTATGCCGACATCAATTTCCTCATCCACGAGCTGGTGGACACCGTGCACTACCGCAAGGGCCCCTACTTTGCCGAGGAGGGAAACTTCTCGGCGGCCGGGGCAGCGCGCATTTCCTACGTGCGCGAAAGCGGCGCTCCGACGCTGGGCCTGACGGTGGGCGAGGACAATTACTACCGCCTGTTCGCCAGCGCGTCGCCGCAGGTGGCGGGCGGGACGCTGCTCCTGGGCCTCGACTGGTCGCAGACCGACGGGCCCTGGACACTGCCGGAGGATTTTCAGAAAACGAGCGGGGTCATCAAGTTCAGTCGCGGCACGGCCGAAGCCGGGTTCTCCGTCACGGGCATGGGTTACGACGGCAGCTGGGACAGCACCGACCAGATTCCGCAGCGGGCCGTCGATGACGGGCTGATTCCGCGCTTCGGGCACGTCGACCCGACCACGGGCGGCGAATCACATCGCTACAGCCTGTCAGTTGACGCGTGGTCCCGCCACGACGGACGCGGCTGGTCGGCAATGGCCTACGCCATCGACTACCACCTCGACCTGATCTCGAACTTCACCTACGCGCTCGACCAGGAGAATGGCGACCAGTTCGAGCAGTACGACAGTCGCCGGGTGTACGGGGGGCACTTCGAGTACGACCTGCCGGCCTCGTTGAACAGCCTGGACGGCGCGCTGCGCGCCGGCGTCGAGTTTCGCCAGGACGACATTCAACCGGTTGCCTTGTATCTGACGCAGGCCCGCGAGCGGTTCGACACGATTCGCGGGGACGACGTGCGCCAGACGCAGTACGCGGCCTATGTCTCCCATGACCAGCGCTGGACCGACTGGTTGCGCACCGAGGCGGGCCTGCGCTTCGACCACCTGGATTTCTCGGTCAACAGCGATCTCCCCGCCAACTCGGGCGACCAGACCGATTCGATCGTGGGGCCGAAGCTGACGGTCGTGCTGGGGCCCTGGGCCGAAACCGAACTTTTCCTGAACGCGGGCCGCGGCTTTCACACCAACGATGCGCGTGGCACGACGATTCGCGTCGACCCCACGGACGGGGTGACACCCGTCCAACCCGTCGATCCGATCGTGCCGGCCATCGGGTATGAAGTCGGGTTGCGGACGGCGGCCGTGCCCAAGGCGCAGTTCTCGGCCGCCCTGTGGAACCTCGACATCGACTCGGAGTTGCTGTTCGTCGGTGACGGCGGCATCACCGAGCCGAGCCGCGCGACCCGCCGCTATGGCGTGGAGCTCGGCGCGTACTGGACCCCGCTCGAAGCGGTGATCGTGGATGCCGACTATTCGTGGTCACATGCCCGGTTCACCGAGTCCGATCCCGCCGGCGACTACATTCCCGGTGCCGTGGAGACCGTCGTCTCGGTCGGCCTCAGCATCCAGCGTGAGACGGGATGGTTCGGTGGCGCCCGCTGGCGTTACTTCGGCCCGGCACCGCTCATCGAGGACAACAGCGTGCGCTCGAATTCGACCTCGACCGTCAATGCGCAGGCCGGCTACCGCTTCTCGCCGCGTCTGAGCGTGATGGCGTCGGTCTTCAACCTGTTCGATGCCGAGGCCAACGACATCAGTTACTTTTACGAGTCGCAGCTGCCAGGAGAGGCGCAGCCCGTCGCCGACATTCACTTCCATCCCGCCGAGCCGCGAACGCTGCGGGTCGCGGCGACCTTGCGGTTCTGACGTGCGACGTGATTTCATCTGTCGGCCGTCGCTTGAGCGGGGAAGGATGTAACGAACCGGAGAGGGAGGATTGATCATGGCGCACGATCACGACCATCCAAAGAAGCACAGCCACGTGCATGTTCATCAGCACGCGCACGATCACGTTCACGCCCACGAGCACACGCACCAGCACGGCGATCTGGAGCATTCGCATCCGCACGATCACGCCCATGCGCACCCGCACGAACATCAGCACGAGCATGAGCACGACGCTTCGGTGCACCAGCATCCGGAGACCCCGCATTTCGTACCGGTGGAGAAGGATGCCCATGAGGATCACCTGCACGTGGATCTCGGCGGCGAGAAGCACGATTCCGAGCCGCACGACCACGAACACTGACGCGCAGACGAGATTGACCCGCGCAGCGACACGGACGACGGGGACCGCGGCGCTACAACTCTTCCCAGGGCTCACACCCCGTTGCAATCGGCGTCGCGGCGGCATCGGTCGGTGACGTTTGCTGACGGGTGGCAAGCGCCGCCGCGCGACGCGCTTCGAGGCCCGCGAAATCGAACGACTGCGGATCGGCGAGGTGTGACGTCGTCACGTTGCCCAGTGACGAGAAAATCGCCTCGGTGCGTCCCGGGAACTCGCGCTCCCAGTCCGTCAGCATTTTCTTCACGATGACGCGCTGCAGGTGCTGCTGCGAACCGCAGAGCGTGCAGGGAATGATTGGAAACTGCCGGGCGCGCGCATAGCGTTCGATCTCGCGCTCCGGCACGTAGGCCATGGGCCGGATCACGATATGCCTGTCGTCCTCCGAGAGCAGCTTTGGCGGCATCGTCTTCAAGCGGCCGCCGAAGAACATGTTCAGGAACAGGGTCTCGACGATGTCATCGCGATGGTGACCGAGCGCCACTTTCGTGATGCCGTTCTCCGACGCATAGCGATACAGCGCACCGCGCCGCAGGCGGGAGCACAGTCCGCACATCGTGCGGCCCTCGGGAATCACCCGCTTCACCACACGGTACGTGTCCTGCTCGATGACGTGGAACGGCACGCCAAGCGCTGTCAAGTAGTCCGGCAACACGTGTTGCGGAAAGCCCGGCTGCTTCTGGTCGAGGTTGACCGCAACGAGTTCGAAGCGCACAGGCGCACTCCGCTGCAGCGAGAGCAGCACGTCGAGCAGCGTGTATGAATCCTTTCCGCCCGAGAGGCAGACCATCACGCGGTCGCCCTCCTCGATCATGCGGAAGTCTTCGATGGCCTTGCCCACGAGGCCGCGCAGGCGCGCTTGCAGCCGCTTGAACGAGTTCGACGGGCGCAGCGCGGTAATGGCCGTGACGGGTGTATCCCCTGGGAGTGGGCCTGCAGTCACGGTTGGCACGTCGATCACCGGCCGCCCGCGGCGGGAGATCGCCAGTCAGGGTCCCGGCAGCGGAGACCGCCCGGGAGTGCGCCAGCCCGGGGCACCGACCCGACCGGGCCGCAACCCAAATGCTTGTACCGGTTCACGGTTTCACCTTCGGCGGGACCATATTCTGTCAACCGCCCGACTGGAATGCCGACGGGAGGTCTTCGCGCAAGCTACGACGATGCAAGCCACTCATTACTCCTTCACTCAGACCGTCATGGTATCGCAGGCCACCGCCGTGCTGCGCGACGGGACTTTACCGGCATGAAGCTCAAGGCGAAGCCGGCTTCGGTGCCCCGGGACACACCGGCCCCTGCCGCGATCACGCGGCAGCTGCGCCAGAGATGGCGCGAGGCCTGGGACTCCATGTCGCTGTCGGGTCAGCTCCGGATCACTGTCATTGCAGCGGTCACGCTGACGATCCTGCTCGCCCAGCTCGCCGTGGCGACTTACGAAATCGTGGCGAACTATGTCCAGTCTCGCCACGACGTGACCCGGATTTCAACGGCCATCTTTCAGCACGACGAGGAGCTCGGCAGCAGCGACATTCTCGCTGGCGTCCAGGCGCACTCAAGCGTCATTGCGGCCACGTTGCAGCTGCCAACCGGCGAGGTGCTCTGGACCTTCGACCGAAACGCGCCTGACCCGAACACCATCGTCTCCTTCGACGGCGCTCCACCCCTGACCGCAGACCGGGTTGCCTGGTACGACCGCAATCGGCTCGACCCCGACCTGCGCCAGAAACTGACGTTGGTGACCCAGCCCGTCCCACTCACCGCCAGCCTCCCCGGCCAGCTCGGTCTGCTCATCGCCACACCGTCCGCATGGCGCATGGCCCAGCGCCATCTGCTGCAGACGCCGTTCATTCTGGCCTTCGGCTGGGTGCTGGCGCTGCTCGCAGCCCGCCGTCTGCAACGTCAGGTGGTCGAGCCGCTCGCGCAGCTGGCGCAGGCCACGCACTTCGAAGGCCAGCAGGCACCGGTCAAGCCGCAGGCTGGACCGCACGGCAACGAGCTGACCCGACTCGCGGGAAATTTCCACGCGCTCGCCGACCGTCTCAGCGCCAACGAGCGCGACATGCGCAACGTTCGACTCGCGGCACGGCAACAGATTCTCGAGCGCACCCGCGAGATCGAACTGCGGCTGGAGCGGGCAGAGTCGATGATGCGGGCGAAGGACCAGTTTCTCGCCAACATGAGCCATGAAATCCGCACGCCGATGAACGGCGTGCTCGGCATGGCCGAACTGCTCGCAGACACCACGCTCGACAAGCGCCAGCGACGCTTCGTCGACTCGATGCGCGAGGCGGCCGGCACGATGATGCAGATCATCAACGACATCCTCGACGATTCGAAGATCGAGGCCGGCAAGATGGACCTGGTGTGCGAGCCGTTCGAAGTCCGCGATCTCGTCGAGCAGGCCGCGCAGCTGTTCGCCGGACGCGCCGAGACCAAGAAGATCGAACTGAGCTGCCAGGTCGAACCGGGCGTGCCCGCCGTGGTGATCGGCGACGCGCTGCGCCTGCGGCAAGTGCTCGGCAACCTGCTCTCGAATGCGGTCAAGTACACCGAGCACGGCGAAATCCAGGTCCGTGTCGGTGTGGACGACCTGACGCAGGCGAGCCGCTGCCTGCTCTACTTCCGCGTCTCCGACACAGGCCCGGGTATCGCGCCGAGCCACCACGCGGCGGTCTTCGAAGCCTTCACCCAGCTCGAAAATGCGAATCGCGTCGGCGGCACGGGCCTGGGCCTGTCGATCGCGACCGGCCTGGTGCGCCTGCTGGGCGGCGAGCGCATCGACCTGCACAGCCAGGTCGGACACGGCAGCGCCTTCTCGTTCGCCTTGCCGTTCGAGATCGCGGAGTCCGCTCCCGTCGAAACCGGCGACGAGTTCCGGGGCATGCGCGCGCTGATCGTCGACGACATGGCCACGAGTTACATGTCGCTGCAGGAAGTGCTTGCGAGCTGGGGCGTCGACGTCACCGTCGCGACGAGCGGACACGCTCTCGACAACCTGGTCAGCAGCGCGGCGCGCCTTGGCCACCCGTTCGACGTCGTGCTGCTCGATCACGCGCTGCCCGACGCTACGGCCCTGGACCTGCTGCGCGCGATCCGGCTGGATTCCACCGTCCCCGACACCTATATCGCACTGCTGAGTGCGTTCGAGTTCGAGCCACGCCAGGTCGGCGACCGGACGGTGCGGCCGGACGTCTGCATTGCCAAGCCCGTGCGGCAGCAGCAGCTGCGTATCCTGCTGCGCACGGTGTGCGCGGCACGTGACGGCACGGACGCCGACCCGTCCGAGCCCCCTGCCGAACTCGCGGGCCAGCGCCTGTCGGGCCTCGGTCTCGGCGTACTGGTCGCCGACGACAACATGATCAACCGCTCGGTGGCCAGCGCCATGCTCGAGCAGCTCGGCTGCACTGTCGTCATGGCCGAGGACGGTCGTGCGACCGTCGAACTCTGGCGCACGAATTCCTTCGATGTGATCCTCATGGACTGCCAGATGCCCATCATGGACGGCTACGCGGCCACGATGGAAATCCGGCGCGAAGAAAGCGCCCGCGGCATGGCGCGGACCACGATCGTCGCACTGACGGCGAACGCGCTGACGCGCGATCGCGGACGTTGCCTGGCGGCCGGGATGGACTCGTTCCTGGCGAAGCCGTTCACACAGGCTCAGCTCGCAAGATTGCTCCATCCGGTCGCGGCAGCCCGGGGCACGCTGCTGCCGGCGATGGCCGCTGCGGCAGTCGAACGAGTCGGCGCACCGACACCGGTCGCAGCAACTGCAACGGCAACGACAACGGCGAACTCAGCCGATGAACCGGACCTCAGCGCAACTGCCACCATCACGCTGCTCGACTCGGCCGTGTACCAGGAGGAGATCGCGCCCGGTGCGCCGGTCCTCGACCGGGAGCAGGTGCTCGCGATCCGGAGCCTGGGTCGGCCGCAAATCTTCGAGCAACTGTGCGACATGTTGTTCGCGTCCGCGCCCGAGACGCTGCGCCGGGTCAGCGTTGCGCTCGAGGCCGGCAACCTCGAAGCGGCCGGGGCCGCGGCGCATTCGCTCAAGTCTGCCGTCAACAACCTCGGCGGACGCCGGCTCGCCGAGCAGTTGGATGCGCTCGAGAACGCGGTGCTCGAGCAGGCGGACCTGCAGGCCGCGCGCCGTGCGGCCGCCGGCCTCGCACAGGCGTACGCGCAACTCGAATCCGCTCTCCGGGCCCAGGCCGAACGCCGCACCGGGACCTGACCAGAATGGACTCGACTGATCGTTTCGTCCGCACGGAGATTTCGCACGCATGGATCCGACCCGAATCACCACGATCCTGATCGCAGACGACGATCCCTCGCACCTGTTGCTCGCCGAGGCCGCGCTCGGCGGTGCGGGATTCGTCGTGCATACGGTCAACGACGGCGAAGAGGCGGTCCAGCAATTCGAGACCACCCTGCCTGACTGCGTGGTTCTCGACGTCAACATGCCGAAGATGACCGGTATCGAGGTCTGCCGTCGTATCCGTGCGCGTGCAGACGGTCGGCTCCTGCCGATCCTGATGCTGACCGGGCGCAACGACATCGTGTCGATCAGCGACGCCTTTGCCGCAGGGGCGAGCGACTTCGCGCAGAAGGGCATGAACCCGCGCCTGCTGGTCGAGCGCGTGCGGTTCCTGCTGCGTGACCGCGCCATGCAGGACGATCTCTGGTCGAGTCGTTCCAAGCTGCTGCTGGCCCAGCGCATTGCGCGGGTCGGGCACTGGGAACTGACGCTCGACGGCAAGACCCTGGATATGTCGCCAATGGTGGGCGAGATCCTCGAGCGCGATGCCGAGCCGCTTGAACGGTACGAGTCGTTCGTGCGGATGCTGGACCCCGCCGAACAGGTGCCGGCGCGACAGGCCTTCATCGCCTGCGCCACCGAAAATTCGCGCTTCAGCTCTGAACACCGCGTGCGAACCGCCGCGGGCAAAGATATCTACATCCATCAGGAAGCGGAACTCGTCCAGGCCGCCGGCTCGGCCAACTCTCGCACGGTCCTGGTCACGCTGCAGGACCTCACCCGCTTGCGTCGCGCTGAAGACGCCGTGCGAACCCTGTCCTATTTCGACAGTGCCACGGGCCTGCCAAACCGCCGCTACCTCGTCGAGCAACTGTCGATTGCACTCAAGGACCGCAAGCCCGGGATTGCCCTGTGCGTGGCGGCCTTCCGCGTGCACGGACTCGACCGCGTCGTGCAGGCGCACGGCGCCGAGGTCGCAGCAAAACTCCTGTCCGCGGTGGCCCGGCAAATCGGCCTTAACCTCGCCGAGGCCAACGCCGGCGGCATCCTGCGCAGGCAGGGCGATGCCGCTGCGGTGTGTCGCATTTCCGAGGCGGGTCTCGCGTTGCTGGTCCACAGTCGCGAGCCGGTCGAGAACCTGTCGGACCTGATATGCACGGCGCTCGCGCGCGTGAGCGGCCAGCCCACCAAGCTCGAGACGGAGTTCCTGCCGGGCGTCAGCGCCGGCCTGGCGTTGGTCGATGGCGACACGACGGACGCCGAGCAGTGGTTGACCAACGCCCACGCAGCGTCCGAACAGGCACGGGAACCGCGGTCCTGCGAACTGTTCTCCCCGGTACCATTGGCTCGCTCGCGCCGGCGCATGGCGATCGAGTCCGCGCTGCGGCGGGCGGTCGAGGCTGGCGAATTGCACCTCGTGTACCAGCCCCGCGTAGCGAGCGACACACTCGACCTCAAGGGCGTCGAATGCCTGCTGCGCTGGGAACACCCGCAGCTCGGCTCCGTCGGTCCCGAGGAATTCGTGCCGATCGCCGAAGAAACGGGCCTCATTGACCAGATCGGCGACTGGGCGCTCGATGAGGCCTGCCGGCAGCTCGCCTCGTGGCGCACCCGCTTCGACGACAATTTTTTCGTGTCGGTCAACATCGCCGCGCGCCAGCTGCGCCAGTCGAACTTCACCGCCCGGGTCAATGCCGCGCTCGAGAAGAACCGGCTGCCGGCGGAGGCACTCGAGATCGAGATCACCGAGACGAGCATCGTGCACGCTCCGCCGGAAGCCCGCCGTATGCTCGAGGCCCTCCGACGCGAGGGTATCCGGGTCTCCATGGACAATTTCGGCACCGGGTATTCTTCGCTGGGCCAGATCCGCCGGCTGCCGTTCGACTGCGTGAAACTGGACCGCTCGCTGATGGCCGACCTGTACACCGACGTCGGCGCCCAGGGTGTGACGGCGGCGGTCCTGGCAATGGCAAAGACGCTGCGAATCCGGTCGGTGGCCGAGGGCATCGAGGACCCGGAGTCGCTGGAGATGGTGTGCTGGCTTGGCTGCGACGAGGTCCAGGGGAACTACATCTCGCCACCGCTCAAGGCCCGTGATTTTGCCGACTGGCTGGAGGGTGGTGGCGCGGTCGTGCTCGCACGGCGCAGGGCGGCCGCGATCGCGATCGAGCTGGAAGCCTCGAAGATCGACCTCGGTCCCTCGCTTCAGACCGTTGGCCTGCCGTGAAGTCCTAAGACGCGACCTCGGGCATTCCGGCCGCGACCTGCTCCGCGGCCTCCACTTCGGACTCGAGGTACTTCGACTCCGCGTAACGCAACCACGGCGCCGCCGTGAGTGTCTTGCCGGTCGCATCCTTGATCAGTTCCTGCGCACCGACGCTCGCGCCGCGCCCGTGCACGTTCTGCCGCAGCCACTCGAACAGTCCGCCAAAGCGGCCACTCGCGATCTCGACGTCGAAGTGCTCGCTCTGCGTGCGCAGGGTCTCATGCAGCTGTGCAGCGATGAACGAACCGAGCGCATAGGACGGGAAATACCCGAACTGGCCGAGCGCCCAGTGCGGGTCCTGCAGGCAGCCTTCGGCGTCGTTGGCCGGGCGCAGCCCGAGACGACGGTCGAAGCCGGCGCGCCAGGCCTCCGGCAGGTCCTTCACGGGCATCGTGCCCTCGAAGATCTGCTTTTCCAGGTCGTAGCGCAGCATGATGTGCACGGGGTAGGTCAGTTCGTCCGCGTCGGCGCGGATCGCGCTGCGGCGCACGCGGGTGAGCGTCCGGTAGAGATTCTCGACCTCCCACTCGGGTCCGGTGCAGCCGAAGTGCTTCTCGAGCAACGGCCGCAACCAGGTCAGAAATGGCCGGCTGCGGCCGAGAATCATCTCGAGCAGCAACGACTGGCTTTCCTCGAGCGCCATGCCACGGTCGCGGCCGACCGGCTGGTCGCGCCAGGCGGCCGGCAAGCCGAGGTCGTACATCGCCTGCCCGACTTCGTGCAGCACGCCCATCAGCCCCGTGAACGGTTCGTTGACGTCGTAGCGGGTCGCGATGCGCACGTCGCCCCACACGCCCTCCGTGAAGGCACGGCTGCTTTCGTCGAGACGGCCACGGTCGAAGGGGAAGCCGATCACGCGCATCACTTCGTGCGCGAGCGTGCGCTGCTTCGACAGGCTCACCTTGCCGACGATCGGCAGCGGCGGCCGTTCCGCCTGCAGTTCGATTGCCTCACGGATGAGGTTCGGCAGGCGGCGGATCACGACCTTGAACAGCTGGTCGATGTCGGCGCTCAGGAAGCCGGGGCTGAAGCCGTCGATCAACGAGTCGTACGGGGCCAGCCCGAGTGCCTGCGACAGCACCTGGGCCTTGTCGCGGGTCAGGGCGACCACTTCCTCGAGGTGCGGCGCGAACAGCGCGAAATTGTTTTCCTGGCGCGCCTCGAGCCACCGCACTTCAGCCAGTGACGTGGCGCGTGCCAGGCGGGTGATCAAGGTCAGCGGCGTGGCGATCGCGTGATCGCGCTCGCGCCGCATCTCGCGCAGGTTGGCCAGCTGCCAGTCCTCGAGCTGCGCCTGGTTGGCCTGCGCGCGCTCGATCAGGCGCGATACCTTCGGTGAGGTGAGCAAGGCGTGGCATTCGGAATCGAGGGCGGCGAGCTGTTCGCCACGCACGTCGGCGCTGCCCCGCGGCATCATCACGGCCGAATCCCAGCGCAGCAGGCTCGCCGCGCCCTGGAAAGCGTGGAGGCGGCGGAATTCCTGCTCGAGTTGCTGGTAAGGACTCAGTGCCATGGCCGGTTGCGGACGTCCCAGCACTCTTTCGCAACGGCGGAAGAGGCCGCGCAGCGCGCGGGTGGAGTGCCCCGGGGTCAAGCCTGGATTGTAGCAAGCCCCCGGGCGGGCGGCCGACTCGCCCGGAAAAATCGTCTTTTTTACTTATTATTCCGCGGGTTGCGTGCCATCCGGCGATTGGCTGGGCAACAACTTCTGGCGCAACTGCTCGAGCCGCTGCGCCACTTCTCCCGGCGACCCGGTGTTGCGGGCGACCAGCGCATAGACGGCCGGCACGACGACCAGGGTCATCAGGACCGAAATCACCACGCCGTAAAAGACCACCACGCCGATCGACTGCAGCGAACCGGCCCCCGCGCCGGCCGCCAACATCAGCGGCAAGGCGCCGAACGCAGTGCAGAAGCTGGTCATCAGCACGGGGCGCAAGCGGATCGCCGCGGCCTCGATCACGGCCTCGGTGTACTCCACGCCCCGGTCACGCAACTGGTTGGCGAACTCGACGATCAGGATGCCGTTCTTGGCGGCGAGTCCCACCAGCATGATCGCGGCGATCTGGCTGTAGACGTTGATCGACATGCCGTACATCCACAGGCCCACGAGCGCGCCGATGACCGCGAGCGGCACCGTGGTGATGATGATGAACGGGTGCAGGAAACTTTCGAACAACGCGGCCAGCACCAGGAACACGACCACCAGCGTCAGCAGGAACATCCAGTACAGCTGCGAGCCCGACTGCTTGAACTCGCGGGACGCGCCGTCGAAGGCCAGCTTCACCGAGGGCGGAAACTCTTTCTCGATGACATTCTCGACGTACCGCAGACCCGCGCCGAGCGAGTATCCGGGCGTGAGCGCGGCGCTGACGGTGATCGAGCGCAACCGGTCGAACCGGTTGAGCCGGGTCGGGCCCGCCAGCTCGGTCATCTTGACGAGGTTCGAGAGCGGAACCAGTTCGCCCGTGCGATCGGAGCGCACGTAGAGGTTGTCGAGGTCGGTCGGGGTCGCGCGGTCTTCGGCCCGGCCCTGCAGCATCACGTTGTATTCGCGATCACGGTCGATGAACGTGGTCACGATGCGCGAGCCGAGCACGGTCTCGAGCGTGCGCGAGACGGTCTGCAGCGAGACGCCGAGATCGGCTGCGCGATTGCGGTCCACCGCGACACTGAGCTGCGGCTTGCGCTCTTCGTAGTTCGACTGGACGTTGGTGAGGCCGGGATTCTCGCCCATCCGCTGCATCAGGAGGTCGCGCCACGGCACCAGGTCCTTGTAATCGGTCCCCTGCAGCACGACCTGCACCGGCGCGCCGCCGCCGCCGAACCCTCCCGGCACCGTCACGAACCCACGCACACCCGGCACGGCATTGAGCGGCCCACGCAGCGACTGCGCGATCTGGTCGGCGGTGCGTTCGCGTTCGCCCCAGGGTGCCAGCAGCAGGAACCCACGCGCCTCGTTCAACTGGCTGCCGGCGCCCCCGAACCCGCCGGGCACACGCGTACTGACGCGGACCACGTCGCCCGTGTCCATCTGCTGCTTGGCCATCCCCTCGAGGATGCGCACGTGGCGATTCATGTACTCGAGCGAGGCGCCTTCGGGCCCGTTCAGCCCGATGAAAATGAAGCCACGGTCCTCGACCGGCGCCAGCTCGCTCGGCAGCACCTTCAGCAGCACCGCAGCCATGGCCGTGGCGGCGATCGTGCCGCCGACGACGAGCCAGGGCCGCCGCATCGCACGCCGCAGGTTGCGGTCGTACCACGCCGACAACCGCTGGAAAAAGTCGTCGACCGTCATCGCCATGCGCGAACGATGCGCGCCATTGGCGAACAGCTTCGACGTCATCATCGGCGTCAGCGTCAGCGCGATGAGCGACGAGAACGCGACCGCGGCCGCGATGGTGAAACCGAATTCACGGAACAGCGTGCCGACGTTGCCCGACAGGAACGACATGGGCAGGAACACGGCGACGAGCACCATGGTCGTGGCGACCACGGCGAAACCGATCTCGCGCGAGCCGTCGACCGATGCCACCAGGGCAGGCTCGCCGTTTTCCATGCGCCGGTAGATGTTCTCCAGCACGACGATCGCGTCGTCGACGACGAGCCCGATCGCGAGCACCAGGCCGAGCAACGTCAGCGTGTTGATCGAAAAGCCCAGCGCACCCATGACGATGAAGGCGGAGATGATCGACACCGGGATCGTCACCGCCGGCACCAGCGTGGCGCGCAGGTTGCCGAGGAAGAGGTAGATCACCGCGATCACGAGACCCATCGCAATCAGCAATGCCCGGACAACCTCCGTCATCGACGACTCGATGTAGACGGAACGGTCGAGATTGACCTCGAGGCGGGTGCCCTCGGGCAGGTCGGGAATGATGCGCTCGCGCTCGGCGCGCACGGCCCGGGCGACCTCGAGCGTGTTCGCCTTGGATATCTGCTCGATGCCGACGCTGATGCCGGGTACGCCGTTGGTGCGCGAGATGGTGCGTTCGTTCTCGGCAGCGAGGCGCACGTCGGCGACCTCGCCGAGACGCACGAGGTACCCACCGGCGCCGCGTCCGACGACGAGATCGCGGAATTCCTGCTCGGTGTTGAGGCCGGTCTCCGTCCGCAGCGTGAGCTCGCGTTGCGAGGATTCGAGCCGGCCCGCCGGCAGCTGCACGTTCTCGCGACGCAGCGACGCTTCGATGTCGGCCACGGTGAGCTGGCGTGCCGCCAGCGCCTCGCGGTCGATCCACACGCGCATGGCGTAGCGTCGGGCTCCGCTCATGCGGACACGGGCCACGCCGGGCAGCACGCTGAACCGATCGATGAGTTCGCGTTCGGCGTAGTCGGTGAGTTCGAGCACGTTCATCGTGTCGCTCGACAGCGCGAGCCAGATGACCGGGTCGGCGCCAAAGTCGACCTTGCCGACCTCGGGCGGGTCCGCCTCGGGGGGCAGGTTGCCGACCACGCGCGCCACGCGGTCGCGCACGTCGTTGGCGGCTTCGTCGACCGACCGGCCCGGATCGAACTCGAGGTTGATGCTCGAGCGACCGTCGGTGCTTTGCGAGGTAATCTTGGTGATACCTTCGAGTCCGGCCACCCGCTCTTCGATCACCTGCGTGATCTTGGTCTCGACGACGTCGGCCGAGGCGCCGAGGTAATTGGTGTCGATCGAGACGATCGGGGCCTCGACGTCGGGAAGCTCACGCACCGCCAGCCGCGAGGCCGACAGCAGGCCGAGGATCACCAGCATCAGGCTGATGACCGCAGCGAAGACCGGGCGCTTGACCGAGATTTCCGAGATTTTCATTGCGCGGCGCCGCCGGCCTCGCCGGCCACCGCGGAACGCTGCGGCACCGCGGAGGGTTCGGTCACGCTGACACTGGCCCCGTCACGCAGCTTCTGCGTGCCTTCGGTGACCACGATTTCACCTGCCTGCAAGCCATCGGTGACCTGCACGGTGCCGACGGCGCGCTGACCCGTCTGGATCTTGCGCTTCGACGCCTTGCCATCCTGCACCACGTAAACGAACACATTGCCCTGCTCGGGCACCAGTGATTCCTCCGGCACGACGAGCACGTCGGCCGCGCCGCGCGAAAGGTGCACATTGAGGAACATGCCCGGCTTCAGCAGGCCGTCGGCGTTCGGCACCAGCGCGCGGACGATGACCGAGCGCGTGTTGGGATCAACGCGTGAATCGACGCTCGCCACCTTGCCCTCGAACACCTGGCCCGGGTACGCGACACTCTTGGCGTCGAGCGTGAGTCCGGGCTTCATTGCCGCCACCACACGTTCCGGGACGGTGAAGTCGAGCTTGATCGTGCTGGTGTCGTCGAGCGTCGAGATGACGGTACCAGGGGCAACGAGGCCGCCGACGCTGGCGCGGCGCAGACCGACCCGGCCGTTGAACGGCGCGCGAATGACCGTGTCGCCCAGGCGCGAGCGCGCTGCGGCGACCCGCGCGAGGTTCGCCGAATACGTCGACTCGATCTGCTCGATCTGCTGGTCGGAGAGCACTTTTGTCTCGTACAACTCACGGCTTCGCTTTAGCTGACTCGTACTTTCCTTGAGCGCGGCCTCGGCCACCGCGAGATCGGCCCGCGCCTGTGCACCGTCGAGTTCGACGAGGATGTCGCCCTTGCGGACCTGCTGGCCTTCGGTGAAGCGGATTGCCGTCACCACGTTGGCAACCTTGGAGGTGATGTCGATGGATTCGCTGGCGCGCGCGGTGCCCAGGGCTTCGACTTCGAGCGAAAGGTGTTCGGTGCGCGAAGGAGTCGCCACGACCGGAATCACAGCGCCGCCGCCTGCGCCGCCGCCTGCGCCGCCGCCCGGCTTGCCCGCAGACGCACCGGGCTTGCCCCCGGTCATCGAGACGCTGGCAGGACCACCCATCGAGGCGGGCGCCCGCTTGGCCCGCTCGCCGGCGATGTGCCAGGCAAAGCCGACGATGAACGCGCCAATCAGGGTGCCGAGCAGCACCTTTCGCAAGGAATCAGGCATCTGGTTTTGGGGGCGCGACAGCGCGAATCAGGGGTAGCCGTTGATTATCCCCGATTCGCATGCGAGCCGCTCGCGGATGTACGCGAATTGCCCCTCCGCGCTCCGCTCAGGGCTCCGGGTCGGAGCCCTCGGCAATGCCTTCGAACAATGCTGTCGACAGGTACCGTTCGGCGGTGTCGGCCAGCACGGTCAGGATGACGGAACCCTCGGGCGCCTTCTCGGCGACCCTGAGCGCAGCCGCGAAATTTCCACCCGACGAAATGCCGCAGAAGATGCCTTCCTTGCTGGCGAGTGCGCGCGACGCAGCAATCGCCTCGTCGTCGGTCACCGGCACGATCTCGTGCGGCACCGACCGGTTCAGCACCTTCGGCACGAAGTCGGGCGTCCAGCCCTGGATCTTGTGCGGCTTGAACTCGGCCCCGGACAACAGGGCGGCCCCCGCAGGCTCAGTCGCGACGATTCGCACTTCGGGGCGCGCAAGCCGGATCATCTCGCCCGCACCGGTCAGCGTGCCACCCGTGCCCCAACCCGACACGAAAAAGTCGAGCCGGCGGCCCGCGAAGTCGCTCAGGATTTCCGGGCCCGTCGTCTGCCGGTGGTAGGCCGGATTGGCTGGATTCTCGAACTGGCGAGCAAGGAACCAGCCGTTCCTGGTGGCGAGTTCTTCGGCCTTGCGCACCATGCCGCTGCCCCGTTCGGCCGCCGGGGTCAGGAGCACTCTGGCGCCGAGCATGCGCATGATCTTGCGGCGCTCGATCGAGAAGGTCTCGACCATGACCGCGACGAACGGATAACCCTTGGCGGCGCAGACCATGGCAAGCGCGATGCCGGTGTTGCCCGACGTCGCCTCGACGACGGTCTGGCCCGGCTTGAGTGCGCCGCTGCGCTCCGCGTCCTCGATGATCGCGATCGCGAGACGGTCCTTCACTGAACTCAGCGGATTGAAGAACTCGCACTTCACGTAGATGTCCACGTGCTTGGGCGCAATGCGGTTGACGCGCACGATGGGCGTGCGGCCGATGGTGTGCAGGATGCTGTCGTAAATCATGGCTGGATCCTTCGCCCGGCGGGCAATGGTCGCGACTATAGCCAACGCTTGCGGCAAAGCGTCATGCCGCACAGGAATCTCGGCAGAACCGTCTGCTTCGCCGTCAGAAATAGACCCGCATGATCGCCTCGGCGACGCAGGCGGGCTTGGTCTCGCCGTCGATCTCGACCGTGTACTGCTCCGTCATCTGCAGGCCGCCCGGCACGTCCTCGATCTTGAGCAGCACGCAGCGGGCCCGCACCCGGCTGCCCGAGCGGACAGCGTTGGGGAAACGCAGCTTGTCGAGGCCGTAGTTGATGACTCGCGTCACGCCCGGGAACAGCGGCGTGCTTTCTTCGACGAGGCCACGCAACAGCGGGTACAACGACAGCGTCAGGTACCCATGGGCGATCGTCGACTTCCAGGGTGACTCACGCGCGGCCCGCGCCGGATCCGTGTGAATCCACTGCTGATCGCCCGTCGCCGCCGCAAAGGCGTCGATGCGCTGCTGGGTCACCTCGAGCCAGTCGCTGGCGTGGATCTCCTGGCCGATCTTGTCCTGCAGCATCGCCAAGACGGGTGCGCTCATGCGTGTTTCTCCTGGCCAGTGACCGAGAAGCAGTATAGCGCCGGATCCACTATTTGTTTTTTGCACTGCAAAATAACTTGGGTTACGATGCAGCGCATGAACAGCAAAACCGCCCGTCCGACCGCCTCGAAGGATCCCATCATGGCCACCAAGCCCGACTACACCGATTTCGCCAAGCGCGCTTTCACCCCCGCGACCCGTTTCAACGAGGTCCTGGTGGGCAACATCGAGCGTGTCGCCCGTTTCCAGTACGAACTGGCGGGTGACCTGATGCAGTTCTCGCTCGACCAGTTGAACGCCACGGTCAAGGCCCGGGACCTGCCGACGCTGCTGTCCAGGCAGCGCGAAATCGCCACGAAATTTGCGGAAAAGGCCACGACCCGGCAGCAGTCACTGGCCGAAATGGCGACCGAGTCGCAGGCCGGTTTTGCCAAGTGGATCGAAGACGCGACGTCCCTGGCCAGCGGCAAGGCGGCCTGATCGCAGAGTCCATGCCGGGCGGTGGTTTCCTGACTGGGGATCACCGCCCGCTGTCATTTTTGCACTGCATTTCATGCACCGCACCATTGCTCAGGTACACTCGCGACCATGAGCCAGGAACGCCTGATCAAGAAGTACGCGAACCGCCGTCTTTACGACGCTTCGCAGAGCCGCCACATCACGCTCGACGACATTCGCGGTTTGATCGTGAAGGGCGAAAAGCTCCGTGTGGTCGAAGACAAGACTGGACACGACATCACCCGCCACATCCTGCTGCAGGTCATCGCCGAGCAGGAGCAGTTCGGCCGGCCGATCCTGAGCACGACCGTGCTCGAGTCGATCATCCGTTTCTACGGCAACCCGTTGCAGGGCTTTCTGGCAGGGTTCCTGGAAAAGAGCGTGGAGACGTTCCTGCACCAGCAGGAATCGCTGCAGGCACAGATCTCCAAGATCGTGGCGCACACGCCGCTCGCCACGGTGGCCGACCTGACGCGCCAGAACATCGAGGCGCTCGCGAAGATGCAGGAGTCGATGCTCAGCGCGATCCTGCCGAAGCGCGAGAAGTCGAAAGACGACGACGAGAAGCGTTCCTGACCGAGCGGGCCAGCTCCCACGCGAGCATGGCGCGCTTGCGCTCGAGCCCCCAGCGATACCCCCCCAACGCGCCGTTGGCCCGCAGCACGTGATGGCAGGGAATGAGCCACGCGACCGGGTTTGCGCCGACCGCTGAACCCACGGCGCGGCACGCAGACCGGCGACCGATCGATTCAGCGAGCGCCGCATAACTCAGCGTTCGGTTCTGGCCTGTCGCGAGCAACGCGCGCCACACCTGCAACTGGAAGTTGCTGCCGTGCACCCAGAGCGAAAGCCTGCGGTCCCCGCGCGAGGCCGCCTGCCAGATCGTGTCCGCGATCTGCTTCGCACCGGCATCGTCCCGCCCCCATTCCGCGTCGCGCCACGTCGCGCGGAAGTCCTCGAAGCCGTCGAAGGCGCCGTCCTCGTCGGCGAACGCCAGGAACGCGATACCCCGGGCCGAACACACGATCAGTGCCTCGCCGAAGGGCGTTGGCGCCGTACCGAAACGCATCGTCATGCCCTGCCCGCGCAACTTGTATTCGCCGGGCGTCACGGCCTCGAGTGTCACGAACAAGTCGTGCAAACGGCCGGGCCCGGACAATCCGGCATCAATGGCTGCCTGCAGCACGGAGCGCTCGTCGTCGAGCGCCTGCTTCGCGGCCGCGAGCGACAGCTCCTGCAACCACTGCTTGGGCGAAATGCCGGTCCAGCGGCGAAATTCGCGCGCAAAGTGATACTCACTCCAGTTCGCCGCCGCGGCGATGTCGGCCAGCGTCGGCTGCTGCCGGACGTTCGCCGCGACGAATTCGATCGCGCGCGCGATGCGGCGGAACTCGGGGGGGGCGGCGGGGCCATCAGGGACACTTGCTTTCATGGCGTAAAGGATACCGACGCTGCGCGGGACAGCCACCCGGATCGTGCTGAGACGAGGTGGCGCTGTGGCAAACTAACGCAGCCATGCCACGCCAGCGCATCTGTTTCCTGACCGCGGAGATTTCACCGTTCGCCAAGACCGGCGGCCTGGGCGACGTGGCGGCTGCGCTGTCGCGCCACCTGCTGCAGCGTGGACACGACGTGCGCGTCTTCGTCCCGCTGCACGCGCTCTCGGACCTGCAGGGCTGCGAACAGCGCCCGGTCGCGGCGCTGCAGGGCCTGACCGTCCGGGTCGGCACCAACGAATACCGTTACGACGTGATCGAAGCGCGCCTGCCTGGGTCGGACCTCTGGGTGCAACTGGTCGACTGCCCCGCCGTCTTCGATCGACCGTTCATCTATTCGGACGCGCACGACGAACACGTGCGCTACCTGATGCTGACGCGGGCCGCGCTCGAATGCTGCCAGCGTCTCGGCTTCGCGCCCGACATCGTGCATTGCAACGACTGGCACACCGCATTCGCGCCCCTGCTGTTGCGCACGGCGTATGCGTGGGATACGCAGGTCTTCGGCGCGACTCGCAGCGTGTTCACGATTCACAACATCGGTTACCAGGGTGTGTTCTCGGCCAGTGCCGCGGCCGACGTCGGTCCCGGCGTGAGCATCGAGGCGCTGCACCAGGCCGACCTCGGCCTCGGCCGCATCAACCCGATGCGACACGGCATTCTCTACGCCGATGCCGTGACGACCGTCAGCCCGACTTACGCGCAGGAGATTCGCACGCCCGATGGCGGTTACGGCCTCGACGCAGACTTGCGCGCCCGTCGCGACTCCGTGAGCGGCATCCTGAACGGTGCCGACTACGACGACTGGAATCCGGCGACCGATCGCTACCTGCCCTTCCGTTACGACGCGAGCGACCTCACCGGCAAGGCGCGCAACAAGGAAGCGCTGCTCGACCTGCTGCGGATGCCCGCGGCCGCTTCGGTGCCGCTGATCGGCATGGTGACGCGCCTCACGCGCCAGAAAGGCATCGACCTGCTGGCCGAGGTGTTGCCGCGGCTGCTGCAGGAGCGCGAGTGCCGCTTCGTCGCGCTCGGCAGCGGCGAAGCGCAGTACGAGCGGTTCATGCACGAACTGCAGGAGCGCTTCCCGGGTCGCGTGGTGTTCTACAGCGGGTACAGCGAAGAACTCGCGCATTTCATCGAGGCTGCGGCGGACATCTTCCTGATGCCGTCGCTGTACGAGCCGTGCGGCCTGAACCAGATGTACAGCCTCAAGTACGGCACGGTGCCGGTGGTACGCCGCACCGGGGGCCTCGCCGACAGTGTGCAGCATTTCGATCCGGCGACCAGCCAGGGCACCGGCATCGTGTTCAACGATTTCGACGCGGGTGGCTTGCGCTGGGCGCTGCTGACGGCGCTCGAATGGTACGGTTGGCCGAGCGTGTGGCGCCGGCTGGTGCAGAACGGCATGCAGCAGGATTTTTCCTGGGATGCCCGCGTCGGCGAGTACGAAGCGTTGTACGACGCCCTGCCGGCGCGCTAGGTCTCGCCCGGCTTCGGTCCCGTCGCGCGCGTAATATCGACTGTGCCCTGGTGGTTGAAAGGGATCTTGCGGATCATGCCCTTGTCGACGAGCACTTCACCCGCGATTTCGTAGTGCAGGTTCTGCAGCTTGTTGCCGCCGACGCGGCTCAGCAGGCGGCCGAAGCTGCTGACGAAATTGGTCGTGATCATCATGTCGAATTCGGCCTCGCCCTTGGCTGGCAACATGAACTGGTCGCTGCTGACGCCCTCGGCGAAGCTGTCGCCCATCAGGATGATCGTGTAATCGATGCCACGGACGGGAATCTCCAGGTCGTTGGGGTTCTTGACCAGCACCCGGACCCTGAATTTCTGCGCGAACATGTCGGTGGACAGCATCTGGATGGAGAGCAGGCTCAGTTCCGGCGACACCAGTTTCTGGTTGAAGGTCGAACAGCCTGCCAGCGCCACCAGCACGGCCAGCACCCCCGCCATCCGCAACAACGCATTTCGCAGCAGCATCTTCGACATCTCCTCGAACAGTTCCGTGGTGCAGGTGGCGACGTTCAGGCGCCGGCACGCGCCGGCGCACGCAGCATCGACGCCGTGACGAGCGTAACGCCGTTCTCGCTGACGTAGAAGCGCTCGCGATCCTGCGCGGGGTCGACGCCGATCGACGTGCCGTCCGGCACCACCGCGCCTTCGTCGATGATCGCATTGCGGATCACGCAGTGCTCGCCGATGCGCACGCGCGGCAGGATCACCGACCGGTCCACGGTCGAGTAGTCGTGCACGCGCACCTGCGAGAACAGCAGCGAATTCGACACGCGTGAGCCCGAGATGATGCAGCCGCCCGACACCATCGAGTCGATCGCACAGCCGCGGCGATTTTCGTCGTCGAACACGAACTTGGCCGGCGGCAGCTGTTCCTGGTAAGTCCAGATCGGCCACTGCTCGTCGTAGATATTGAGTTCGGGCGAGACGCGCACCAGTTCCATGTTCGCTTCGTAGTACGCGTCGATCGTGCCGACGTCGCGCCAGTAGTGCTGCGCCTTGCTGCGCACGTCCTCGAACGGATAAGCGAAGACACGCAGGTTGTCGATCGCCTCGGGAATGATGTTCTTGCCGAAGTCGTGCGCGGAATCGGGCTTCTCGGCATCGGCGCGCAGCAACCGCTCGAGCAGCCGCGGATTGAACACGTAGATTCCCATCGACGCGAGTGCGACGTCGGGCCGGCCGGGCATGGGCTGCGGATGGTTCGGCTTTTCCTGGAAGCCGAGCACGCGATTGCCGTCATCGACCGCCAGCACGCCGAATTCGCGCGCACGTTCGAGCGGCACTTCGACGACACCGACGGTGATGTCCGCTTCCTTCTCGACGTGGAAGCCGATCATCGGGCCGTAGTCCATCTTGTAGATGTGGTCGCCGGCCAGCACCAGCACGTGCAGCGGCCGGTGTGCGCGAATCAGGTCCATGTTCTGCCACAGCGCGTCCGCGGTGCCCTGGTACCACTCGGGGCCACGGCGCTGCTGCGCGGGAATGGTCTCGATGAACTCGCCGAATTCGCCGCGCAGGAAGCCCCAGCCCTTGCCGATGTGCTGGATCAGCGAATGGGCCTTGTACTGGGTCAGCACCGAGATCTGCCGGATGCCTGAGTTCAGGCAATTCGAGAGCACGAAATCGATGATGCGGAACTTGCCGCCGAACGGTGCAGCGGGCTTGCAGCGGTCCTCGGTGAGTTGCCTGAGACGCTCCCCCCGGCCGCCCGCCATGATGACGGCGAGCGTGCCCCGGGTAAGGCGGCTCAGGTATCGACGTGGCGCTCCAATGCGTTGTTGTTCGGTCGACATCCGGCGGCTCTCCGACGAGTACAGGCTTCCTGAGGATGTTACAGAGTCGAAACGGCGTTGGATCGCTGCTGCGGTGCATCAGTATAAGGCATCAAATTATAGTGTTGACTTCATACTAGTACTTGATGCCTACTATGAGTCACTTACCAAGGAGACGGACCGCCATGTCGCGGGACGACGACGAAATCACCTCCCCTGCACCGGGGGACGAAACGCCGGCCGAAGCCCAGGCCCGCAAGTTCCAACGCGAACTCAGCGCGGGCTTGACCTCACTGGTGCTGCTGTCGGTGCTCGCCGAGGCCGCGACCGACCTCTACGGGTACGAGATCGCGCGCAAGCTCACCTCGGACGAAGTACCAACGGCTCCGTTCAAGCAGGGTGCCCTCTATCCGGTGCTGCGCAACATGAGCGGCGCTGGACTGCTGTCGAGTCGCGTGGTCCCCTCGTACTCTGGACCGCCCCGCCGCTACTACCGGATCACGCCACTCGGGCGCGAGGTGCTCGCGGCCTGGCGCGAGACCTGGCATGGCACCCGCGCCTTCATCGATTCCATCGTCCAGCCTTCCCCTACCGCCGCACAGGAGATGCCGTCATGACGGCCGCGACCCCCCGCACCGTCGAGGACTACCTCGACCTGCTTCGAGCCGAACTGCAGGGCGCCGACCGCGCGCTGGTGCAGGACGCGCTCTACGACGCGGAAGAGCACCTGCGCGCGGAACTGGCGCAGCATCCCGAGGTCACGGAAGAGACCATGCTGGGCCGGATCGTGGCGACTTACGGCGCGCCGGGTGAAGTGGCCGACGCTTACCGCTCGAACGAAACCCGGGTGCAGGCTGCGCTGCGCACGCCTCCGCCGAAGCCGAAGCACACGTCACTCGGCCGCTTCTTCGGTGTTTATTCCGATCCCCGCGCTTACTTGGGGCTGGCCTACATGCTGCTGGCGCTCGCGACCGGCATCTTTTATTTCACCTTCGCGGTGACGGGCCTGTCGCTCTCGGCCGGCTTCGCGATCCTGATCATCGGCATCCCGTTCTTCCTGCTCTTCATCGGCACGACGCGGGTGCTCGCGCTGGCCGAGGGCCGCATCGTGGAAACCCTGCTGGGAACCCGCATGCCACGCCGACCCGTGCATCCGGGCCCGCCGATGGGCTGGATGCAGCGGGTGCTCGAAATGCTGAAGGATCCGCGCACCTGGGGCACGCTGCTGTACCTGCTGCTGATGCTGCCGCTCGGCGTGTTCTATTTCACGTTCGTCATCGTCGGCATCGTGTGCTCGCTCGCGCTCACGATCGCGCCGATCGTCGTGCTGCTGTACCACGCCGGCCTGATCACGATCGATGGCACCGTCGAGTCGCCGCATCCGGCTTTGTTGCCACTGGTATCGATCTTGGGGATAGTGCTGCTCACCGTCACGCTGCATCTCTCGAGGGGTATTGGTTATCTCCATGGCCAGTTGGCTAAGTCGCTGCTCGTCCGTGCGCCACGCACGGCGGACGAGCCTGTCGTCGCCTGAACTTTCGCCGCGCGTTGCGGCCGCGGCGTGCTGCGCCCTGCTGGTGGCAGGGTGTGGCCACGCCGACACGACCAGCGGCACGCCCGCGCGTGGAACACCGGCAGACATCTTCTGTGCGCCCGCGCCCGAAGGGTTCCTGCGCGCGCGCCTGCAAGGCGCGATCGACGCCGAGATCGACTGGTCGGCGCCCGCCGTCGCGCAATGCCTCGGCGGCCCGCGGCCGGCTGGCGACGGCGTGCGGCTGGTCTACAAGGGCACCGTCGATGCCGCTCCCCTGCTGATCGTGATCGGCGTCGCCAACCTCCTGCCCGGTACGTCGGCGCGCAACGTGGCGGCCAACGTGACCCTGGTGCGCGAAGGCGCCGGCTCGTTCTATTCCACTCAGGGCGACGACAAGTGCGCACTCGACGAAGTGCAGCAGGAACCAATTGCAGGTCACGACGGTCGATACCGGCTGTCGGCACGCGGCTACTGCACGCAACCGGCTCGCGCACTCGGCTCGAGCGACTCCGGTTCGGTGCTGGTCACACGGTTCGACGTGGCTGCGCTCGTCGACTACCCGAAGGACTGACCCATGCCCGCCCGACTTCCCGCCCGTGTGTTGTTCGCGTTCTGCGCCCTGCTGCCGCTCGCCGTGGGTGCCGCGCCGGCCGGGACGCTGCCGCTCAGCGCGTTTCCGCGCGAGCGCATCGCAGTCGAAACCCGCGCCAGCTTCCGCCGCCACCTGTTCGAAGCCTGGCGTGCCGATTCGCCGCAGACGCGCGAGCAGGGTTTCATGTTCGTGGAGGACCGCGAGGTGCGGCCCGACCAGGCGATGATCTTCACCTACGATCCGCCGCAGCACGTCGCGATGTGGATGAAGAACACACTGCTACCGCTCGACATGTTGTTCGTCGACGAGCAGGGTTGCGTGGTCACGATCAAGCGTAACGCACAGCCTGGTTCGCTCGCGACGATCACATCGCGCGTGCCCGTGGTGCTCGTCGTGGAACTCAAGGCGGGGACCGTTGCCGCGCAGGGCATGGCCGCCGGCGATCGCGTGCTGCGGCTCGAGGCGGGCTGGCCGTCATCCGAGCAGGCCTGCACGAAGGCGGCCGGCTAGTTCTTCCCGACCCTGCAGGGTTCAGGCCGCTGGTTGGTAGACCGCGCTGAATTCGCGGGCGGCCGCGGTCATCGCCTTGACCATCTCACGTTCTGCCGGCACGAGCAGCGGGTTCCAGACGTCGAAAATCAGCACGACCCGCAACTCGTCCGAATCATTGCGCGCCTCGTGCTCCAGCGTATCGTCGAAGGCGAACACCTCACCGACCTTCCACTCCCGCACCTCAAAGCCGGCGCGGAAACTGCATTTATCGGGCACGATCAGCGGCAGGTGGGCCACCAGCCGCGCATTGGTCTCGCCGTGATGCGGTGGGATGTGCGTATGCGGCGCGAGTGCCGAGAACATGGCGTTCGGGCAAAGCCCGCCTATCTCCGCCATATCGACCTGCTCGAGCGCCAGCGCGGTCCGTGGGCAGCGCTGCAGGTTGTCCTCGACTCGCTCGCCGCCCTTCCAAAGCGCCAGCACGCTCCACCGGTCCGAGTGATTGAGTTCGCCCCATTGATTGACGGGCTCGCCCGGGTTGTAGCCGATGTAGGGTGAGAATTTATCGCGATCGGCCTGCAGTGCGGCCTGCAATTCTTCGCGGATCACGTCAGTCTGCGCCTCGAGCTGACTCTTCCAGGGAAAGTACGATTCGTCGTAGAAGCACAGCGCAGGCAGGCGGGGCACGTGCATCTGGTTGCAGTCGACGTGGTAGGGCCTGGTCTTGCCCGACATGATCGAAACCGCTTCACGCCAACGCTCCGCGGCGAGGCCACTCAGCGTCGAGTGCAGGTTGACGAGCTTGTCCGTCAGGAACTCATCGTAGGCGGAGCAATACTGCGCGACGACCTCCCGGGCACGCTCCAGCTGCGGCCGCAGACCGGCCGGCCAATGCGTTGCTGGGGGTGCGATCTGCAGGCAGTGACGATACGTGATGGCGGCAGTCGCTTGACTGCCAAAGCGTTCAAACCAACTCGCCTTGGCGAGCAATGCCGGCAGGCAGTACGCATCGACGGCCAGCGCCGCTTCGATCGCCGCCCGTTCGGCAACGGAATCGCCCGCCGCACGGTGTGCTGCGACCAGCGTCATCCGTGCGAGCAGGTCGCTTGGTGCCACCTGGCACGCCTCCGTCAGCAAGCGGCTGGCGGTACCCAGGTCGCCGCGCTGCAACGCGTGAAAGCCGAGACTGAAGAGCGCGCGCGGATTGCGCGGCTCGTGCTTCTGCACCTCGACCCAGACGCGTTCCGCCTCAGCCATCCTGCCGGCCTGCGCCAACTGGTTGGCCGTCTGCATCAGCTGCGCGACCTGACCTGGCATGCAACGGCCCCCAGGCTGAGCTCAGCCGCCCGTCGGGAGTGCCTGACCGCCCGGCTGCATCGACGTGCCCTTGTCGACGCCCTTGCTGTAGTCCTTCGCTGCCTGCGATTCGAGCTGCCATTCCTTCCGGGTGCGGCACATCTTTGCCTTGCGTACGCGGCTGCCAAAGACGTCGATCTTCTTGCAGATGATTTCGTCGTCTGGATTGGGGGTGGTCTGCGCCGTCGCATTTTCAGCTTTCGGCGCGGTGGCGACCGGCGCCGGCGCCACTGCGTCTGCCGCCGGAGCAGTGGCAGCGGCAGCGGCAGCGGGAGTGGCAGTGGCCGCGGACGCCGCGTCCGGCTCGGCCGCATTGGCAATCTGGAAAGGCAGCCAGCCACCCACAACGAGGACGGCAATGGCATTAATGAAGTTCTGGTGTGTCATGGTGATCCACAGTGAGCTAACGAGCGCCCGGACCATCCGGTCGTCGTGCGCGCGATCATAACGGATTCCGCAAAGCATGCGAGTCCCTGGCCCGACGGGTACGTTCGGAGCGGTGGCCCTGCCGGGCGCACCAAAAAAAACGGCGGGCCGAAGCCCGCCGTTTCTTGTTGCACTTGCGTGCCGGAAGATCAGAACCGGACGTTCAGACCCACCGTGTACGTGGTGCCCAGCGGATCGAAGTGGCTGGGGAACGTGTTACCCGAGTTCGAACGGGTGTCAGCAGCTTCGTTGCCCACGACCGGCGGACTTTCATCCGTCACGTTCGTGATGCCGAGGCTCAGACGGACGTTTTCCCAAACGGTCACGCTCGCGTAGAGGTCCAGGTAGTCGTACGAGTCGATCGATCGGAACGCCGGGTACGTGTCCGGCTGCTGCACGAGCTCGATCTCCGTGGAGCCGGTGTGGCGCCACAGATACGAGACGTCAACGATTCCATACGACCACGTCGTGCGCTGGATCCAGCGGTCCTCAGGCAGCGGGCCACCGCAGCTCGTACCGTAGAAGCCCAGGCAATCCAGGACCGGCGTGAGGGCCGAGCTCTGGGATTCCTGCGTCAGGTACTTGTTGTAGTTAGCCGAGATCGCCAGGTCGCCCCAATCAGCCAGGTCGACACCGAACGAGAAGCCGACTTCCACACCCTCGGCCTGGAGGTAATCCAGGTTGGTGGTGTAGAGCTCGATGCCCGAACCCGGCAACGTCAGGGTGCCGCCGACGCGGACCACCTTGGCGCACTGGTCGGCCTGGCCGGCCACGTAGCAGCCGTCCAGCACTTCCTGCGCGGCAAACTCGCCGATCACGTCCTCGATCTTGATGTCGTAGTAGTCGACCGAAAAGACCCAGTTCTTGAACGTGTCGCCACCAAACGTCGGCGTCCAGACGAGGCCGACGGTCAGCGTGTCCGCCTGCTCAGGTGCCGGCAGCGCGTTCTGGTCCGTGCCGAAGAAGCCATTGATCTGGCCCGACACGATGTCTTCGACGGTGCCCACCTGGGCCGCCGACATGCCGGTGGACTGGCAAAGCGCAGCCAGTTCAGCCGTCATGGCGTTCGGGTTGCCCTCGGAGCAAGGATCGTACGAGGCGTTGTCGAGTCCCGACACGTTCGGGGCCGCGAGTTCACCCACGTTCGGCGCGCGCGCCGCACGCTGCTGCATGACGCGGACCAGCACCTGGTCGATCGGCCGCCAGTTGAAGCCGTACTTGTAGGTCTCGTCCGTACCGGTCAGGTTGTAGTCCGAATGGCGGTAGCCCACTTCGAGGTCGAAGGACTGGACAAACGGAACGTCCTTGACCAGGGGGATAATCGCTTCGCCGAACACTTCCCAGACGCGGAAACCGCCCGAGATCGGCAGGGTGTTGCCACCCGCGCCACCGAGGCACGACGCCGGCGCGAGCTTGAGGCACTCGTCCGGAGTGGTCTCGGCCGACTCTTCGCGGTACTCAGCACCGATGCTGACACCGATCGGCGTGTCGACCCACGGCAGCGTCGCCAGGGGGCCGCTCACGACACCCGACACGATCATCTGCTCGTAGTCCTGCTTTTCGATGGCAGTGGCGCTGGAATACGCCGCCATGGCAGGCGTGATCGAACCGAAGCCACCGAAGATGTTGATCGGCACGCAGCTCGAATCGCCGTTGGCGCAGGTCACGCCGTCGGTGGAGTCGAGCGCATTGCCGAAGTTGGTGACGTTGGTGTAACCCGCGCTGACGTTGGTGCGGTCGGAACTGCCGTACTGGTACGACAGGTCGTAGCCCCAGTCGGCGATGATGTCACCGCGGACACCGCCCAACAACTGGAAGGCGTCGTTGTTATACGTGGTCGACCGCTCGCCGAACTCGACCGTACGACGACGCACGGAAATATTCAGGTAGTCCTCGGAATCGACGACGCCGTTGGTGTTCACGTCACGCCAGTTCGGGAAAGCGCCGCCGGCGTTGACCGTGCCGGCTGTTACGCCCGCATTGGCAATGCTGATCATCCTCGCGCGGGCCTGGTCGCCGATGAAGGGGTTCGCCAGCGGAATGAAGTAGGGCGTCGCGAAGATACCCGAGGGGGCAACCTGCTGACGAACCGACGTGTTGCTGTAAAGGAATCGACCGTAGACTTCCGCGTGCGGGTTGATCTCGAAGCTGCCCATGGCGATGCCGCCAAAGCGCTCCTGCGGGGTCTGGTAGTAGTTGTACGGGTTGAAGTTGAACACGCTGCAGTTGGCGGCGAGCGTGCCGTCGTCACGGAACTGGCCGAGGCCCGGACCGCCCGCGATCGCGACGCGAGTCGGCAGCGTCGTGGTCGAGCCACCAGCGGCAACCGAGTTCGGGCCGCCGCAGCCTGCGGGGGCGGGCGTCGGGGCGACGCCATTCAGGAAGTTATCGTAGTTGCTGCCGTCTGAGGTCACGATGCCGAGCCGACCCAGCGGGCGGGAACCCAGCAGCACGCCATCACGCTCGGCCCAGTTCATGCCGAATACCACGTTGCCGCGGCCGTCCGCCACGTTCGAGCCGAGGGTCAGCGAGATGCTCTTGGTATCGCCGTCGCCCTTCTCGGTGAAGCCGTAGTCGGTATTGAGCTCGGCGCCCTCGAAGTCCTTCTTCATCACGAAATTCAGCGCGCCGGAAATGGCGTCCGAACCGTACACCGCCGAGGCACCGCCCGTGATGATGTCGAGACGCTCGATCAGTGCCGTCGGGATGATGGAAGTGTCGACCAGGCCGTTGAAGTTGTACGGCGTAAGGCGCTTACCATCCATCATGATCAGGTTGCGCTGCGCGCCGAGGCCACGCAGGTTGATCGTCGCCGCACCGGCGGTACCGTTGTTGGCGTTCTGACCATCAGACGGTGCAGAGATCGGCAGGATGCGGATGATCTTTTCGACTTCCGGCTGCTGCAGGATGGCGATTTCGGCTGCGCCGATCGACAGGACCGGACTTGAGGACTCGACGCCAGGCAGCGTGATGCGCGTACCTGTGACGATGACTTGTTCGAGTTCTGCCTGTTCCTGAGCGACTGCGGCTGCGCCTGAAAAGCTGGCCGCTACCAGCGCCAACTTCACTGCCCGACTGAGTTTGGTATTACTAGCCATCGTGTCCTCCACGGGACGTTTGAATTTCTGAAACCTGCTCCCCACGTCCGTCGACGCTGCAGGAATACTGTTAGTCCGCAACCGCAAGGTGGCGGGTTCAAGTGGGCGGCAGAATAGCAACAAGGTGGGGTGTCGGCAACAGGTGCGGTGAACTGGCAACGACAGGGCTGCCGGTCATATCCACAGATAACGCCGTGAATCTGCAGATTTCGACTTATTCTCGAGGTCTTAAAGGGTCCGATCCGAGGTGTTGCACCGACGCAACGCAGATACTGGGTAATTCAACGGGCCCGTCGCACGCGGACCGACCCGCCTGAGTTGGGGCCATTAGCCAGGTAGGAACTCATCGCTGCCTCCCGGATCCGGATCGAATCCCCGGTCTTGAATGGCTGGCGGAGCGTTGACTCCGCCTGGGTCCAGACCTGTCCGTTGTCGAGGTGGAACGCCCAGCGGTCGACCCCGATTTTTTTCACCTCGCGGACGACCGCCTGGAGTTCCTGGGGCCTGGGCCGGGCAGTCGACTGCGTTGCTGCCTTTTGCTGCTCTGTCAGGCCAAACTCGGCGACCGGGTCACGGGCGGGCTGGGCCGAAACCGTCGCTGGGCTGCCCGCCGCCGCGACGGCTGCCGCTGACGAAGCGCCGCTTCCGGGATCCGCTTTCCTGGGCACCACGTCGGTGCCAGGCGTTCCCGCCACTGCGGTCACGTTGCGATAAATCGAGTCGTAGCACGCCAGTCGTGCCGCATCCGCCTCGATGGCTGCACAGGCAGCCGGACTACCCGGCTCCCCCGCCATCGCCGCCAGTACCACCACCGCTGCCAGCATGCCTTGCTCCGGGCGCATCGATCGAAGCACGCAGAGTAGCAGCCTTCAGCTGCGGTCGTGCATGACCGAACTGCAGCCATCGCCACAGCCGCGACGGCGGAACCGGTCGCGCGGGTCCGCTTGCGGGCGCAGCAGGAATTCCGTGCGCGGGTAATCGATCACGAACCCTTCGAGCGTGCCGAGCAGGTCCATGCCAACCACCAGCGCGGGCTCGCCACCCAGGCCCCACACCTGAAACACGTGCAAGTCACCGAAGGTGACGATGACGTCCTTGAGCGTTGCCTCGCCGATCGCGATGAGGGGTGTCCGCATTGCCGTCCCGGCCACGCTGCCTGGCGTGGCACCGATGACCGTCGCCTCCGTGGTTCGCTGCGCAACGACCACCTCGCGCTGCAACGCTTCGAGCAGGGGCAGGTTTCCCATGCTGCGTTCGGCGCCGGTATCGAGGATGACCTTGACCGGCACGCGGCCCACCTTGCCGGGAACCAACAACAACCCGCCTTCGTGCAATCGAGCACGCACCAGCAGATACCCGCGCCGTGTGCTGCGGCCCTTGGACTCGCGCACCAGGACTCGACCCTCACGGAAATCGATCTCGACGCGAGCATGCTGCAGGTTGTCGATACCGAGGATGCCATCGGCACCGGCGAAGACATCATCCTGCAGGACGGGCAGCCGCAGGTTGTCGAGCGTCAAGGCTCCGACCTTCATCTGCTTGATTTGAGCGACGGGGACACGTGCCGGCCCGGTCACGCCGTGCACATTGATGTATTCGTGGCCGGAGGCGCCGACCCCGAGGGTCGCGGCGACAGTCATCGAAATTGCGGAACGATTCGCGCCGGTGTCGAGAATGAGGCGGAGCGGGCCCTGGCCGTTCAAAAAAGCATCGGTGACGATGCGGCCTGCCCGGTCGGTGGTCGACTCCTGGTCGACAATCGTCAGTTCTTCACCGACGTGCTGCCCGGATGCGGTATTGGGCGGTCCCTGCGCGCAGGCCGCGTGGCCGCTCGCGAGCAACATTGCTGCACAGGTGAAAGTGCGCGTCGGGCCCATCGCGGTCGTGCGACTCCATGAACTGACTCACAGCCTACGCTGTCGCCCCGCCGTTGGCGCGAGCTTGCGACGAAGCATGCGGTCGCCTTGCACCATCCGGCACAGCATCGCTTGATTCAGTCGCTCGGAGGGCACCTCACGCCGCGTCTACTGGCGCGCTGCCTGCGGCAATGCCGCGGCGTCAGCCAGTTGCTGGGCAGCACGCGCGCACGTCGCGTCGAGCTCGGTCAGCCCGCCCGCGTCGTGCGTGGTGAACAGCACCTCGCAGTAGTCGTAGCCGACCCGCATGTCCGGGTGGTGATCGTGCGCGTTGGCGACGGCGGCCAGCCGGTTGAGGTAGGCCATGGTTGCCTCGAAGTCCGGAAACCGGAAGCGCCGCGAGAGCGCCGTGCCGTCGGCAACGAGTGCCCACCCCGGCAATGCAGCGATGAGGGCCTGGGTGGCAGCGGCGTCGAGCCGAGGGGGACGAGTCATGGGTTTTCTCCTGCAGGCTGCGGCTGCAGCGCGGAACGCAACATCAGGATCGCGGCGTACAGCACGACGATCACGACGAGCCAGTACAGCCACTGCAACGGCAGCGACTTCACGACGAACGCTGCCAGGAACACACCAGGGATGCCGCCGATGGCGAGGCCAACGCCCAAGCGTCGGTCGTACTTGCGCTCGCGGATGAACTTGAGGCTGCCGACCGGCATCAGGCACGCGCACGAGGCCATCATGATCGGGAACGCGGCAATCGGATTCATGCCGAGCAGGCTCACCAGCATCAGGCACGGGGCGTACAAGCCGATGCCCAGTTGCATCAGCGCCCCGAGCATGAAATTCACGACGATCGCGAACACCAGCACACCGCCGCTCAGTCCAAGTGCGTTGCCGCCGGAAGGCAGCACGCCGAGGATCTTCATTACGAACAACGCCGCGGCAATGAGCAGTGCGACTCCCATGCCGATCTGGATCGCGCGGCGCGGTAACCTGGCGACGACGCCGGCGCCGAGATAGCCGCCGGCCACGGCCGCGGCGACCATCGACACCAGCGTCAGCGGCGCCACGGCAATTGCCGTCGTGAAGATGATGGCCTGTGTGATGGTCGGCAGTGCATGACCGACGTTCAGCGTGCCCGGAATCAGTTCGTCGGGAATGAGGGTGCGGAACTTGATCCACGCGGTGGTCGACGCAAACGAGCCGATGCCGAGCGTGTCGAAGAAGTTGGCGACGAAGCCGAGCACCAGGCCGCCCAACGTCGGGGCCTGCTTTTGTGCCCGGGCGTCGGTCGCGCCGTGCGCACGCTCGAGTCGCCGCCACGCCAGGATGAACAACCCCGCCAGCAACAGGCCGGCAATCAAGACCAGTAGGGCAACCAGGCTCATGCGTGACTCATGCGTGGACTTCCCCGCGGCAACAGGACTCAGGGCTCGTGGCGCAACGGCAGCTCGTTGCCCTTGCGTACCGTACGCAGGGCGAAGCTCGATTGCACGCGCGCGACGCCCGGCAGTCGCGTCAGGTGCTGACTGTGCAGGCGCTCGAAATCCGCGGGATCGGAGACGACGACGCGCAACAGGTAATCCTGCTGGCCCGTCATCAGGTAACACTCCATGACTTCGGGCACGCGCTTTACGGCCTCTTCGAAGGCTGCGAGGTCGGCCTGCTCCTGGCGGTTCAGCGTGATGCTGACGAACACGTTGCCCGGCAGCCCGACCTTGGTCTGGTTCACCAACGCCGTATAACGGTCGATGACACCTGCTTCCTCCAGCGCCCGCATCCGGCGCAGGCAGGCTGACTCGCTCAGGTGCACCCGCTCCGCCAGCTCGCGGTTGCTGAGCCGGCCGTCCTGCTGCAGGGCGGCGAGAATCTGATTGTCGATCCGGTCGAGCTTCATTTCCGCAGTATCTGCTGATTTCTAGATCTCGTTGAAGCAGGATCGTGCACAAACCGGTGTGTTCTAGCCCGCATTCGCACGATTCCACGCGGCCCCGGCCACTATCCTTGCCCGATGCGCCGGCCATGGCGCACCACACAATCAAGATTCGGGGAGACAGTCATGCGCATCGGCGTGCCGAAGGAAATCAAGGTCCACGAATACCGGGTCGGCCTCGTGCCGGCAGCGGCGCGCGAACTCGTCGAGGCGGGCCACGAAGTGCTGGTGGAGACCGGCGCGGCCGCCGGCATCGGCTTTGCCGACGCCGACTATCAGCGCGTGGGCGCGAAAATCGCTGCCACGGCCGCCGAGGTTTTCGCCGCCAGCGACATGATCGTGAAGGTGAAGGAACCGCAGCCGCAGGAATGCGCGATGCTGCGCAAGGGCCAGATCCTGTACACCTACCTGCACCTCGCGCCGGATCCCAAGCAGACCGAGGCGCTCGTGAAATCGGGCGCGACCTGCATCGCGTACGAAACGGTCACTGCACCGGACGGCTCGCTGCCGCTGCTGACGCCGATGAGCGAAGTCGCGGGCCGCATGTCGATCCAGGTCGGCGCGTACTGCCTGCAGAAGGCGAACGGCGGCCGCGGCATCCTGCTCGGCGGCGTGCCGGGCGTGGCGCCCGCCAAGGTCGTGATCCTCGGCGGCGGCGTGTCGGGCACGCATGCGGCCGAGATGGCCGTGGGCCTGCGCGCTGACGTCACGGTGGTCGATCGTTCGGTGAAGCGACTGCGCGAACTCTCGTCCATCTTCGGCGCGTCCCTGCGCACCGAGTATTCGACCCAGGAACACATCGACACGCTGGTCATGGAAGCCGACCTCGTGGTGGGAGCAGTGCTGATCGCCGGCGCGGCGGCGCCCAAGCTCGTCACGCGCGACATGGTTCGCCGCATGAAGCCGGGCTCGGTGCTGGTCGACATCTCGATCGACCAGGGCGGCTGCTTCGAAACCAGCAAGGCGACGACGCATGCCGATCCCGACTTACGTCATCGACGACGTGATCCACTATTGCGTCGCCAACATGCCGGGCGCGGTGCCGCGCACGTCGACGTTCGCGCTCAACAACGCGACGCTGCCGTTCGCGCGCAAGCTGGCGGATCTCGGCTGGCAGAAGGCGCTGCGTGCGGACCCGCACCTGGCGAACGGCCTGAACGTGCACGAGGGCCACGTCACGAATGCCGCCGTGGCGAAGGAACTGGGCTACAAGCACGTCCCGGTCGCCGCCGTCCTGCAGTAACGCAGCGGCCCATTTCGGAGCCATTGGCGCCCGAACGCGCTAGGCTTGCGGGAATGAAACTCCCAGCCTTGCGCTTCGACGGCAAGACCGTCCTCGTCACGGGCGCCTCGAGCGGCATCGGCCGCGAAACGGTGCTCGCGTTTGCTGCGGCCGGCGCCAACGTCGTGCTCGTCGCTCGTCGCGCTGCGGCTTTGGCCAAGGTGGCGAGCCAGGCGCGTGCGTCGGGCGTCGAGGCGCTCGCAGTCGCCACGGACGTCACGAACCCTGTCGCCGTCGTGGCTTGTTTCCGCAAAGCGGTGCGGCGCTTCGGCAGCATCGACGTCGTGGTCAACAACGCCGGTGTCCTGCTGCCCGCGACCGTGGCCGCTATCGATCCGGCTGACCTGCAGCGCATGCTCGACGTGAATCTGTTCGGCGCACTGCACGTGATGCAGGCGGCGGTTAAGCAGATGCAGAAGCAGGATGCCGGTGGTCACATCGTCAACGTGGCTTCGCTGGCGGGCCGTCGCGGCTTCTCGCCGCTTGGCGGCTACTGTGCCAGCAAGTTCGCGCTCGTCGGCCTGACCGAGGCGCTGCGCACCGAGTTGATGGGCAGCAACGTGGGCGTGTCGCTGGTGCTGCCAGGCGTCATCGATACGCCGATGGCCGAAGCGGCCGCGCTGGACCCGGCCACCGACGGCTTCTGGCCGAAGGCGCTCAACATGCCGACCGCGTGGGTCGTGTGGGCCGTGTTCGCCGCAGTCCGGCTCAAGCTGGCCGAAGTCGCCGTGCCACCCGGCAGCGCGCTGCTGGAGAAACTCGGCGCGCTTGCGCCGGGCGCCACCGATTTCCTGGTGCGTGGCGCGATGAACCTGGCGCGTCGCTCGAGCCGGCGACGCGCGAACTAAATCGTGCTTCCTTCCGACCCTTCCGGGCCTTCCTGACCTTCCGCCCCCCTCTCTGCCTCAATTAGAGGACGACCATGCCTGAGCCCTTTGCCAACCTCGCCATCGAGATTGATGGCGGCGTCGCGACGTTGTTCCTCGACCGTCCGGAGAAGCTGAACGCGTTGCACCGCGCGCTGTGGCACAGCATTCCCGCGGCGGTGGCTGCACTCGATGCCGATCCCGGCGTGCGTGTGATCGTACTCGCCGGCAAGGGCAAGGCGTTCTGCGCCGGCATCGACCTGATGGACCACGCGCAAGGTCTCGGCGGCGGTTCGCTGACGGGCGGCGAAGGCTCGGCGGTGGCGAAGCGACGCCAGTTGTACGACGACATCCGCGCCTACCAGGACACGTGCTCGTGTTTCGCCAACAGCAACAAGCCGGTCATCGCCGCGGTGCATGGCGCGTGCATCGGTGCGGGCATGGACCTGATCACGGCATGCGACATCCGGCTGGCTTCGGCCGAGGCGACGTTCTCGGTGCGTGAGACGCGCATCGCGATGGTGGCCGACGTAGGCTCGCTGCAACGCCTGCCGCGCGTGATCGGCGATGGTGCCGCGCGCGAATGGATCTTCACCGGTGGCGACTACAACGCCCAGCGCGCGCGCGAAGTGCAGTTGCTCAACGACGTGCTGCCGGACCCGGCCGCGCTGATGACCCGTGCACGCGAACTGGCGACTAGCATCGCTGCCAACTCGCCACTCGCCGTACAAGGCTCGAAGCACGTGCTCGGGTTTGCCACGCGACGCGAAGTGGACGCCAATCTCGACTACGTCGCCGTATGGAACGCCGCGTTCCTGCACTCCGAGGACCTCGGCGAGGCGATGCAGGCATTCGTGCAACGGCGACCACCACGTTCCGCGGGCAATAGCCCAGCGGAAAGGGGTTAGGGGTTAGGAGGTTAGGGGTTAGTTGGAGCGCAGTATTTGACATCGGTGTCGCTCCGAAGCGCGCGATGCAATCGTCGCCGTTGACTCGATGTCTGCTACTTCGATCCGACTAACCCCTAACCCCTAACCCCTAACCTCTGGTCGCCGCTCAGGCCGACTTGGCGTGAGCCGCGACAGCCGCATCCCGCAGCTCGCGCCGCAGGATCTTGCCGACGTTGCTCTTCGGCAACTCGTCGCGGAACTCGATGTACTTCGGCTTCTTGTAGCCCGTGAAGTTCGCCTTGCAGAACTCCATGAGCTGCTCGACCGTGAGCGCCGGGTCCTTGCGCACGACGAACACCTTGACGGCCTCGCCGGATCGCTCGTCCGGCACGCCCACCGCGGCGCACTCCACGACACCGGGGTGCGACGTGATGACCTGCTCGATCTCGTTCGGGTACACGTTGAAACCCGAGACCAGGATCATGTCCTTCTTGCGGTCCACGATCTTGATGTAGCCGCGCTCGTCCATGATGCCGATGTCGCCCGACTTGAAGAACCCGTCGGGTGTCATCACCTTCGCGGTTTCGTCCGGACGGTTCCAGTAGCCCGCCATCACCTGCGGGCCGCGAATCGCAATCTCGCCCGGCTGTCCGAGCGGCAGCGGCCGGCTCGCGTCGTCGAGAATCTGGATTTCGGTGCTCGGAAACGGCAGCCCGATCGTGCCGTTGTATTCGCGGTTCGAGATCGGATTGCAGGTCGCGACCGGCGACGTCTCCGAGAGGCCGTAGCCCTCGATGATCGGCAAACCGGTCAGCGCCAGCCACTTCTCGCTGGTCGCTTTCTGCACCGCCATGCCGCCGCCGTTCGCGACGCGCAGGCTCGAGAAATCGAGCTTGCGGAACTCGGCGTTCTCGAGCAATGCGTTGTAGAGCGTGTTCACGCCGGGCAGCACGTTGAACTTGTACTTGGCCAGTTCCTTGGCGAAGCCAGCGATGTCGCGCGGATTGGTGATCAGCACGTTGAGCGTGCCGATGCGCATGCCGAAGAGGCAGTTCACGACCAGCGCGAACACGTGGTACAGCGGCAGCGCGCAGATGTAGACGAACTGCTCGGGCACCGGTCCGCGCGACGTGTCCTGCAGCGCCGGCATGGTCCATGCCTCCATCTGCAGCACGTTGGCGACGAGGTTACCGTGGGTGAGCGTCGCGCCTTTCGACACGCCGGTGGTCCCACCCGTGTATTGCAGGAAGGCGACGTCCTGCTGCGTGAGGTGCACCGGCTCGAGCTTGCGGCGCGCGCCGGCATCGAGGGTCTCGGTGAACTTGACGTGCCCCGGCAGGGAGTACTCCGGCACCAGCTTCTTCAGCCGGCGCACTGCGAAATTGACGATCGCGCTCTTCGGGAACCCGAGCATTTCCCCGAGGGAAGCCACGACGACCTGCTTGATCGCCGTGCGCGCGATCACCTGCTGCAGCGTCGCGGCAAAATTCTCGAGGATCACGATCGCTTCGGCGCCGGAGTCCTTCAGCTGGTGCTCCAGCTCGCGCGGCGTGTACAACGGATTGACATTCACGACCACGTAGCCTGCACGCAGCACGCCCGCCAGTGCGATCGGGTACTGCACCACGTTCGGCATCATGATCGCGACGCGCGCGCCCTTGGCGAGGCCCTGCGCCTGCAGCCAGGACCCGAACGCCGCGGAGTAGCGGTCGATTTCACTGAACGTGAAGAACCGGTCCATGTAGGCGTACGCGTTGCGCGACGCGTACTCGCGGAAGCCGTGGTCGATCAGGTCGACCAGCGAGGAATACTGCGAGAGATCGACGTCATGCGGAACGCCGGGCGGATAGTGTTCGAGCCAGATTCTTTCCATGCTTGCTTCCCCCGAAGCCCTCCGTCGACGCGACCGCTAGGGTCGTGGCCGCGCGACGATCGGTACGTTGCAGAGATCGATGTAACCCGCCGGCACCAGGTACCAGTCGTCGCGGCGATTGCGCCGCGCCTCGACCAGCTGGCGAAAGCGTTCGGTGTCGGTGCGCAGAATTTCGAGGTTCTCGCGTTCCGCCGCCGGCACGTCCGCCGCCACCCGCACACTCGTGATCGGCACGTTCTGTTCGGGCTTTTCGTAGAAACCCATCGGACCGGAGCCGCGCGGTTGCGTAGCCAGCAGCTCGATGCCCTTCACGACGCGCCCGACCAGCGCAATGTTGCGATCGAGCTGGCGCGGGGCGTGACCCGTGACCACGTACAGTTCGGCGCCGCTGCCGCTGTCTGCCTCGTTGCCGCGGCCCGCACCCACCATCGCGTAACAATGGGCGAGCCACGCTTCACCCGTAGCGGGATCGCGACCGGCGGGAAAACCCTGGCTGAATCCGACTTCGGGCGCGTAACCGTCGCGGTCCGGCAGCAGTTCGAACGGCAGCGCTGCTGTCATCTTGACCGTGAACTCGGGTGGCAGTTTGTCGCGCGCCTGCACCGAGACTGCGCTTGCCGTCCGGGTCGCCCCATTGCACCACGAAATTGTCCTGCGAGCGGACGATCGCCAGCCCGTCGAAGTACTTGCCGCGGGCGAGCGCCCGCAGGTTCTGTGCATGCAGCGGCGCGAAGGCCGGAGCGAGTTCGATCACCACCCTGCCCTGCGGCAGCTGCAGGTAAAGCGTATTTTCCGGATCGAGCGGACGCCAGTCGGCCGGGGTGCTGGCAGCCAGCACGTCGCTCATCGTGCGCGGGGGCGAAGGCGGGGGCGGAGGCGCCGGGTCGGCGGCCAATACCGGGACCACAGCCAGCACCAGCGCGAGGGCCAGCGCGCCGAGGAGCTCGATCGGGTACGGACGGTGTCATGGGTGAAAATCTACCCTGCAATGGACGGGACAAGCAAAGAATTCACCCTGGACGAGGGACTCGTTGATCGGCGTGCCCGTAGAATATGGTGCCATTGTGCGCAGTGGCTGCGAACTCTGCCGCCCGCGACTGCTCGCTTCCCTGGGGAGACTGCTGATGTTCGTCAAATTTTCGACGCGTTACGGGCAACTGCTGATGCAGGGCGAGCCGGCCGTCTTGCTGATCAAGCTCGGGGGGCATTCCGGTACCGTGCCGAGCGCCGTGCTGGAAGCCGATCTGCCGGCATTCGCGGCCAGGCTCCGCGCCGGGCTCGATCTGCACGGCGACGAGCTGTCGCCCGCGCCACTGGCGACTGAGCCAGTCGCGACGAGGACGGACGACGAGCCGCGCGAGCGGCCGATCAAGCTCCACCTGCGCGCCGTGCCGCTGCTGGACATGATCGAGACGGCCCTGCGGCAGAAATCAGACTTGGTCTGGGAACAGAACTGAGGTCCGCTGCATGCGTCTTGCTGCCCTGCTCGCGTTTCCGCGCTCGCCCTGCTCCTGCTCGCCGCACACTTGTTTCACTCGGGCGCGATGCCGCTGGCGGCGCTGGCGATCCTGCTGGTGGGCCTGCTGGCCGTGCCGCGCCCCTGGGCGGCCCGGACGCTGCAGGTCGTCCTGGCCGTCGCGGTGATCGAGTGGATCCTGACCACCGTGGGTCTCGCGCAACAGCGCCTGCGCCTTGACGAACCCTACGTCAGGCTGGCGGTGATCCTGGGGTCCGTCACGCTGTTCACGGCATTCGCGGCCGTCGCGTTCCAGCACCCGGTGCTGCGTGCCTATTTCGGATTGTCGGCGAAACCCGCGGCCGCGCCCGGAACGCGCTGAACGGTTCGGCCGGCGCGACGAATCGCGGCCAGCACGGATTGGGACTGCGAGCCGGGTCAGGTACCCTTGGCACCTCCGTGCCCGCGGCACGACCCCATCCGAGGACCGACCCGTCCATGAAGACCTTGCTGGCCACTGCTGGCGCTTGCGCGCTGCTCACCGTTTCTGCAATTGACGCTGCCGACATGAAATCCACCGACACGTCCGCTGCTCCTGCCAACGTGCTGCTTGCCCCGTGGACGGGGCCGTACGGAGGCGTTCCACCGTTCGACCAGGTCAAGGTCACCGACCTGCAGCCAGCGCTCGAAGCGGGCATGGCGCAGCAACTCGCCGAGATCGACCGTATCGCCAGCGATCCCGCGGCGCCGACGTTCGAGAACACGATTGCCGCGATGGAACGCACCGGCCGCACGCTCGACCGTGTCAGCGCCGTCTACGGCATCTACAGCTCCACGCTCAACGACGATGCCGTGCAGGCGGTCGAGCGCGTCATGGCGCCGAAGCTGGCGGCGTTCAACGACCAGATCACGCAGAACCAGAAGCTGTTCGAGCGCGTCGCCAAAGTGTACGAGACCCGCGAGACGGCGGGCCTCACGCCCGAGCAGCAGCGCCTGACCTGGGTGTACTACACGAACTTCGTGCGTGCCGGCGCCAAGCTGGACGCCGCGGCCAAGAAGCGCACGGCGGAGATCAACCAGGAACTCGCCAAGCTGTTCACGGCCTTCGGCCAGAACGTGCTGAAGGACGAGAACGACGGCGTGATCTTCATCGACAAGGAAGCCGATCTCGCTGGCCTGCCGCAGGGCATTCGCGACAGCATGGCGCAGGGCGCCGAAGGCCGCGGCCAGAAGGGCAAGTGGGCGATTGCCAACACGCGCTCGAGCATCGAGCCGTTCCTGACCTATTCGGAGAACCGAGCGCTGCGCGAGCAGGCGTGGCGCATGTTCGTCAACCGCGGTGACAACGCCGGCGCGACCGACAACAACGCGATCATCACGCAGATCCTGCAGCTGCGCGCCGAGCGCGCGCAGCTGCTCGGGTTCCCGACCCACGCCCACTGGCGCCTCGAGAACACGATGGCGAAGACGCCCGAGCGCGCCATGGAACTCATGGAAGCCGTCTGGACGCCGGCCGTCGCGCGGGTCCACGAAGAAGTCGCGGACATGCAGCAGATTGCAGACGCCGAAAAGGCCGGCATCAAGATCGAGCCGTGGGACTACCGCTATTACGCCGAGAAGGTGCGCAAGGCGAAGTACGACCTCGACGAGACCCAGGTCACGCCGTACCTGCAGCTCGAGAACCTGCGTGAGGGCATGTTCCACATGGCCAAGGAGCTGTTCGGCTTCAGCTTCAAGCCGGTCGACGCGAGCAAGGTGCCGGTGTACCACCCCGACGTGCGCGTCTGGGAAGTCACCAACCCGAAGGGTGAACTGATCGGCCTCTGGTACTTCGACCCGTACGCGCGCAAGGGTAAGCGCTCGGGCGCGTGGATGAATGCCTACCGCACGCAGGAAAGGTTCGATGGCGACATCAAGACGATCGTCTCGAACAACTCGAACTTCGTGAAGGGCAAGCCCGGCGAGCCGGTGCTGGTCAGCTGGGAAGATGCATCGCACGCTGTTCCACGAATTCGGCCACGCGCTGCACGGACTGAGCTCGAACGTGAACTATCCGTCGGTGGCGGGCACCTCGGTTGCGCGTGACTATGTGGAATTCCCCTCGCAGCTGCTCGAGCACTGGCTGTCGACGCCGGAGATCCTCAACAAGTACGCGCTGCACTACCAGACCGGCAAGCCGATCCCGGCTGACCTGGTGGCCAAGATCGAGGCGGCGGAGAAATTCAACGAAGGCTTCAAGACGGTCGAGTACCTGTCGAGCGCGCTCGTCGACATGAAGCTGCACCTCGCCGGTACGCAGAAGATCGACCCGGACAAATTCGAGCGCGAGACGCTGGCAGCGCTCGGCATGCCCTCCGAGATCGTGATGCGGCACCGCACGCCGCAGTTCAACCACGTGTTCTCGGGCGACGGCTACTCGGCCGGCTACTACAGCTACCTGTGGTCGGACACGATCACGGCGGACGCCTGGGAAGCCTTCACCGAGGCGGGCGGTCCGTGGGACAAGGAAGTGGCGAAGCGGCTGCGCGACAACGTCTTCGCCGTGGGTAACACGATCGACCCGGCCATCGCCTATCGCCAGTTCCGCGGTCGCGATCCTGGCATCGCCGCACTGATGCGCAAGCGCGGCTTCCCGGTGCCGCCGCCGGCAGCGGTTCCGACTAGCCCCTAACCCCTATCCCCTACTGCGTTCGTGCTGCGACCAAGCCCCGCCTGGTCGAGTACGAACGCGTACTCCTCCGCCACCTCGTGCAGGTGCTCGAAGCGGCCGGACTTGCCGCCGTGACCGGCCTCCATGTTGACGCGCATCACCAGCAGATGGTCGTCGGTCTTGAGCCGCCGCAGCTTTGCCACCCACTTCGCGGGCTCGTAGTACTGCACCTGGCTGTCCCAGAGGCCCGTCGTCACGTACAGCGCCGGATACGCTTGCGCCGTGACGTTGTCGTAAGGTGAATAACCCAGCATGCAGTCGTAGAACACTTGCTCGTTCGGGTCGCCCCACTCGTCGTATTCGTTCGTCGTCAGCGGGATGCTCTCGTCGAGCATGGTAGTGACGATGTCGACGAACGGCACGTGCGCGACGATGCCGCGGTAAAGCTCCGGCGCCATGTTCGCAGCCGCAGCGACCAGCAGGCCGCCGGCGCTGCCGCCCCGTGCGAAGACTCGCTGCGCATCGGCGTACCCTGCCGCGACGAGGTGCCGCGTCACGTCGATGAAATCCTCGAACGAATGCTTCTTCTCGAGCAGCCGACCGGTCTCGTACCAGCGACGGCCGCGCTCCTGCCCGCCCCGCACCTGTGCAATCGCGTAGACGAAACCGCGATCGAGCAGCGACAGCACGCTCGAGGAGAAGTGCGGATCGGACGAAATGCCGTAGGCCCCGTAGCCGTACTGCAGCAGCGGCGCACTGCCATCGCGACGAAACAGTTTGCGGTGATAGACGATCGCGACCGGCACGCGCTCGCCGTCCCGCGCCGGCACCCACAGGTACTCGGTGGCGTAATGCGACGGATCGAAGTCGCCGAGCACCGGCTCGCGTTTCAACAGCACCCGCTCGCCGGTGCGCGTGTCGTAGTCGTACGTGGTCCGCGGCGTGGTGAGTGAGGTGTAGGTGTAGCGCACGACCGAGCTGTCCACTTCCTCGTTCGCGTCGAGCGCCATGCGGTAGGCCGGCTCGTCCGAGTCGATGTGGAACTCGGGACCGCCTTGCCACGGCCGGATGCGGATCCTGCGCAGGCCTTCCACGCGCTCCTCGATGGCGAGGAAGTCGTCGAACACGTCGAAGCCCGCCACCAGCACCTCGTCACGGTGTGCGACGAGTTCACGCCAGCGCGCGCGTTGCCCCACGTCCTCCGCCGTCGCCTCGAGTAACCGGAAGTTGACCGCCTGCCAGTTGCTGCGGATCACCCAGCGCTCACCGACGTGGTCCACCGAATATTCGTGACCACGGCTGCGCGGCAGGAACACCTTGAAGGCCAGCGCGGGATCGTCGAGCGGCGCATAGCGGACTTCAGTCGTCACGGTGCTGCTCGAGTCGATCAGCAGGAACCGCCGGTCCTTCGTCAGTCCCACCGCAGTGTAGAACGCCTCGTCCTCCTCCTCGTGCACGACCGGGTCGTGCACGGGATCCGTGCCCAACTCGTGGACACGCACGCGCAGCCCCAGCAGCGTGACCGGGTCTTTCTCGACGTACAGCACGCGACGGTTGTCCGCGGCCCACACGACGCCTTCCTCGACGTTGGGGACCACGTCCGGCAGCAGTTCACCCGTGGCCAGCGACTTGAAGCGCAGCGTGTACTGGCGACGACCGACCGCGTCTTCGGTGAACGCAAGCAGGCTGTTGTCGTGGCTGATTTCGATCGAGCCGACATCGTAGTAATCGAGCCCGCGCGCGTTCTCGCGCAGGTCGAGCAGCACCTGCTCGGGGCCCTCCGCGCGGCCGGCGCGGCGTGCATAGACCGGATACTCGTCGCCGGTATCGTAGCGATGCAGGTACCAGTAGCCGTTGTCACGGTAGGGCACGCTCGAATCGTCCTGGCGGATGCGCCCGACGATTTCACGGTACAACTCGGCCTCGAGCGGTCGCAACGACGCGGTCATCGCCTCGCGATACGCGTTCTCGGCTCGCAGGTGCTCGAGCACGTCGGGCGCCGTGCGCGCGTCATCGCGCAGCCAGTAGTAATCGTCGACGCGGACGCCGTGTGGCGAGGCGACAGCGTGCGGCCGGATCGCGGCAACCGGAGGCTGGACCGCTCCCTGGCTCATGAACGGGTCAAATTCCCGCCGGTCCCATGCGCACCAGATACGTCGGGCGCGCGCCGCCGGCCTGGTAGTACGGCATCATCTTCGGTGCGAGTGCACCGAGGCGCTGCTGTCGCGAGGCATCGCTGGGGTGCGTGCTCAGCCACTCTGGCGGCGAGCTGCCGCCGACCTTCGCCATCTTCTGCCAGAGCGTGATCGCGGCGCGCGGGTCGTAGCCGGCGCGGGCAGCGAGTTCGATGCCGATCTGGTCGGCTTCGGTCTCCGCCGCGCGGCTGTTCGGCAACTTGATCGCGAGGGCCGCGACACTTGCAGCGACGGCCATCGACTGCCCCGGATTGTCCGACATGACACCCGCCGCAAGGATGCCCGCGTTGGCCGCCATCGCGGTCGACATGCGCTCCGCGGTGTGGTTCGCCAACGCGTGCGCGATCTCGTGACCCATGACTTGCGCAAGTTCGTCGTCGGTCGGGTCGACTTGCTTGATCAGGCCCGTGTAAAGCGCCATGCGCCCGCCCGCCATGCACCAGGCGTTGACGGTCTTCGGATCGTCGATGACTTGCACGCTCCATTGCCACTGGGCGCTGTCGGGCCGCATCTTCACGGCTTGCGCCACGAGACGCTCGGTGATCACACGCGTGCGCTCGAGCACACGGGGATCAGTGACGAGCTTGCCCTCTTTCTGGTACTTGCCCATCTCCTGCCTGTACGCCTGGCGCGACGAACTGATGGCCTGCTCCTCGGAGACGAGCATCAATTGCCGGCGCCCGGTGGGACTGGTCGCGCACGCGGCGACGAGCAGCACGAGCGCCGTGGTGAATAATGGCTTGCGGAGGTTCATCCTGGATCCTTGGACCTGCCGAACGACGTCGGAATGGGAGAGATCATGCCTCGCGACGCCCCCGGTAGAAAGGCCGCGAGGGCACCACCCGGGTCAGTGTGAGGTAAGCTCAGGCTGACGGGGCTACCCGTTGCGCGTCCGGAGGCAGAGATGTCGCGGCCCACCCATGCCCGATTGTCCGCCAGCGGTGTAGTCCTCCACGTTAGACAGGCAGGGACCGGTCCAGTCGTGCTGTTGTTGCATGGCTTCCCCGATTCGTGCGAACTCTGGCAAGACGTCTCGCCACTGCTCGTTGCAGCGGGTTATCGCGTCATTGCGCCGGATCTGCGCGGTTTCGGCCGCTCGGACGCCCCGACGTCGGTGGGCGACTATGCGCTGGGTCACATCGTCGCGGACCTGCGCACCCTGATCAACCGCATGGCCGGTGACGCCCCTGTGCGCGTGATCGGCCACGATTGGGGAGCCGTCGCGGGCTGGTGCCTGGCACTGGAACATCCGCAGCTCGTCCGGTCGCTGGTGGCGCTTTCGGTGGGTCATCCGCGTCAATACGCCGTGGCAGGGCTCGAGCAGAAGCTCAAGGGTCTGTACACGGTCGCCTGGCAGGTGCCGGGGTTGGCGGAACGCTGGCTGGCACAACGTGGCTACGCGGGGCTGCGTGGCTGGGGACGACAACATCCGCGGATCGAGGATTGCGTGCGAGATCTGTCGCGGCCCGGCCGTCTCACCGCCGGACTCAACTGGTACCGCGCCAACCTGCGCCGCGTGCTGTTCGGGCCGTGGGAGGCGTGCACCGTACCGACGCTTGGCGTCTGGAGCAGCGGTGACCATTTTCTCGCCGAGGACCAGATGCGAGATTCGTCCACGCGCATGCAGGCGCTGTGGCGGTACGAGCGCATCGAGCGCGCGGGACACTGGTTGCCGCTCGAGCAGCCGGACCGCATCGCGGAGCTTGCGCTGCAGTGGTTTGCGCAGCACTAGCAGAAGGGGTTAGGAGTTAGGGGTTAGGAGTTAGGGGTTAGGGGTTAGGGGTTAGGCGGCGGTTCTGTCTCCTGGCGGCTTTGGTTTCTTCCGACTGCGTTTCGCCTGCGTCGGTCTGGAAGTCGGGTCTACCCCAGAAAGCAGACGTTCGCGTAGGCTCACTTGCGGCCAGTGCACAATCCTTACCAGGAGCGGTCTTTGATGAACGCAGCGACAGCTTCCCGGAAGCGGCCATTGCTTGCGTTGTGCCCGACTGCCAGCATGGGTTCGATTCCCATCACCCGCCCAATCCGTCTCCTGCGTCAGGGCCGCTCCCAGAGGGCACGCATCGGTCTTGGACAAGAGTGATCCGTCCTATACTTGTGCCGGCGTCAGTTTTTCACATCACATAGCAACGAGAAGCGACATGGACCGAGTAACAGCATTGCACCTGGGCGGCGTGACGTTCGGGACGTTCCTGGTCGACGTGTTTGTCATTTTCATGTTCGCGCTCTGGATCTGGCTGCTGATCTCGGTGTTCAGCGACCTCTTCCGGCGTCACGACATCTCGGGCGGGGCCAAGGTGATGTGGGTAATCTTCCTGATCATCCTTCCCTATCTCGGCGTCTTCGCCTACCTGCTCACCCAGGGCGGCGGCATGGCCGAGCGCAACCAGGCCCAGGCGACGAAGGCGCGGGAGGAGATGCGGAACATCGTCGGCTTCAGCGCCGCCGATGAGATTCGGAAGCTCGACGAACTGAAGGCGAAGGGCTCGATCACCGACGCCGAATACCAGAAGCTCCGTGCCAGGCTGATCTGACGGCGCGGCTGCGGACCCTGGGGTCCCCCGCTGATCTGACGTCCGGGCCCGACCAGGTGCACGTGGAGCGAAGTCGCTTGAGCGTCCTGTTGTTCCTCGGCAGCGGGTCGCGACCCATCCGTAGCGGGTCATGCGATGTGACCGCGTCGACGTTGCATGCGCCGTGCGAATTCTCGGGCTTTGACTAGAATTCGTTCAGGCGCCGTCGATCAGGCGTTGGTTCCGGGTCTTCTCCGGGCGAGCGTATCTGCCTTTCGGCTCGCCCAGAGAAGACCCGGACCGAACGCCCGCACCGACCCTCCGCCCCAGGTCGTTTTCTCCCGTACACCGCCTGCTTTAGAGCACGCAGGCCACAGACCGGATGTGCTCGAGGACTCACCTCAGCAGTGTTGGTGAAGGCACCGCCGACTAACCGCTATCCCCTAACCCCTTCTCGGGTAGACCCGCCGCGTCGCATACGCCGCCTTCAGCTCAGCGCCGAGGTATTCGCGTAACGTCGACATCACACTGCGGGAAATATCCGCAGGCAGACCCTTCGCGAGCTGAAAGATCTGGCAGTAATACCAGGACTGCGCCGCGAACGCGTTGAGCGCCTTGGCGGCAACGCTCGTGCCCTGCGGTGACAACCACCCGCGATCCCGCAACCGCAACCGATCGTCGAGGTCTTCGATGCCGTCCTTTTCTCCGGCCAGCAACCGGCGCGGAAAATCCGGCATCCAGCACAGCGGACGACCCAGTCCAATGACGTCGCAGTCCCCTGCGCCCGGCGCGTCGCCAAGCGCGTTCGCCATGCCCGCGCGGGTGCGAAAACCGCCCGTGACCATCAACGGCATGCGGGCCACGCGACGGATCGCCGCCGCGTACTCGAGGAAATACGCTTCGCGCGCCCGCGTGCTGCGTCGAACGGGCATCGCGTCTTCGGTGCGACCTTCGAAGCCGAGCAGCCGTGGCTGTTCGTACGTGCCGCCTGAAACCTCGAGCAGGTCCACGCCTTCGCCATTCAACCACGCGACGACCTGCAGGCATTCCTCGTGCGTGAAGCCGCCCTTGCGGAAATCGTCCGAATTCAGCTTCAGCGCCACCGGAAAGTCCCGGCCCACTGCTTTGCGCACGGCTCGCAGCGTTTCGAGCAGGAAGCGGGCGCGATTCGCCAGCGACCCGCCCCAGTCATCCGTGCGCTGGTTGGTGACCGGCGACAGGAACGAACTGATCAGGTACCCGTGGGCCCCGTGCACCTGCACACCGGTGAAGCCACACTCGCGCACCACCTGTGCCGCATGCGCGAATCGGCGGACGAGACCGATGATTTCGTCCTCCGTCAGGGCACGCGGCCGCGCGTAATTGCCGAGCAGGTCGAGTTGCACGGCAGACGGCGCCAGCGGGCGGCCGGTGACGTAACGCGGCGATTGCCGGCCCGCATGCGCAAGCTGGACCCAGAGCTGATTGCCAGCGACTGTCCCGGCCCTGGCCCATGCGGCAAGCCGCGCCCGGGCTTCTGCATCGAACGTTCGCGGTTCGGACTGGTCGACGGCGACGTTGCCAGGCCGCTCAAGGTCGAACCTGTCCACCTGCACGTTGCCGGTGAGCAGCAATCCGCTGCCGCCTTCGCTCCAGGTTCGATACAGGCGCTCGAGCGCGGGCGTAGCGCGCAGCCAGGCGTCGGCCAGCCCCTCGGTCATTGCGGCCTTTGCGATCCGGTTCGGCAGCACCACGCCGCACGGCAGCGTCAGGGGTTGTGTCAGGACGTCCATCGTTTAACCTCTACCGATTGCGGGGTATGATCCTGCCATCGAAAAAGCGGGCGCCATGACGTCCCGCTCGACACCAACGAGAACAGGGTGGAGGTTTCGCCGATGCTGACCAGGGATAAGCTGACCATTGTGCAGTGGCAGGCCGTGCGCAACACGCCCCATCACGTGATCATCGCGGTTTCGTCCTCCGGCGGCAGCGCCTTCGACGAGATGCTCGAACGCTCGGCGGGCCTGCAGGGCGTTGTCGACGCGATCAACAGCACGCATCCGCTGCTGAGTGAGATCGCCGGCAGCACGCACATCATGCATGCGCAGGATGACGTCCGAAAGTGGTTCTACACGCTCGACGAGGGCCACCGCACGCCAGACAACCTGCAGGAAAAAGCGCTGGAAACGGCGCGCCACGCGCTCGAGGCGCTTGGCACGCACGGCAGCGCGGACGACTTGATGCATTACGGCGAGTTCGTGCTGTCGCTGGCCATGCGCGTCGCCAGGGCGGCGCGCGAAGGCGACTTGATGGGCATCGGCGGCGAACTCGTGAGCGAGAAAGAACGCAAATTCATCGACCGCCTCGACCAGCTCGTCCAGGAACGACGCGCCCGCTGACCCGGCGCACGCCGGGCCCCGATTCCACCCCCTGCCGCTGACCGGGCCTCGACGCCCGGTCGTCGCCTTTTTACGCGGCCTCGACCTTGGCTGGCGCGGGCGCCTTGCGGTCGCCGACGAGGTACGCGGCGAGCGCCGGCAGCAGCAGGATCGCGCCGAACATGTTCACGAGGAACATGAAGCAGAGCAGGATGCCCATGTCGGCCTGGAATTTGAGGGCCGAGAAAGTCCACGTCGCCACCGACACCGTCATCGTCACCGCCGTGAACACCGACGCCGTGCCGCGCTGCTTCAGCGCTTCGACGAACGCGTCCTGCAGCTTGAGACCGTCTTCCATCTCGTGCTTCATGCGCTCGAAGAGATAGATGCCGTAGTCGACACCGACGCCCACGCCCAGCGCGACCACCGGCAGCGTGTTGACCTTGACGCCGATCCCCAGCATCGCCATCAACCCGTTGCAGAGAATGGTGACCAGCGCCAGCGGCAGGATGATGCAGAGCGTGATCGGGAACGAACGGAACGTGATCAGGCACAGCAACATCACCGACGCGAACAGTGCGAGGTTGACCCACTTGTCCGCGGCCTCGACCGCCTCGTTGGTGGCCGCCATGACGCCGACGTTGCCGCTCGCAAGGCGGAACGTGACCCGGTCCGTGTCGCCGCCAGCCGCCTTGAAGTCCTTCACCTTCTGCACGATGTGCTCGATCGTCGTGGCCTGGTGGTCGCTGGTGTAGATGCTGATCGGCATGGCCGTGCAGCGCGAGTTCATGAACTCGTTGCCGAGACGCGTGGCGTAGCCGACGCCTTGTGCGATCTGCGCACGGCTCTCCGGCAGCATGCGCCACTTGGAAAATGTCTCGGCAAACGACTGCGTCATCGACTTCACGAAGCCCGCCAGGCTGCGCACCGTGGCCACACCCTCGACCTGCCGCATCTGGAATTCGAAGTCCTCGATCTTGTCCATGACCTCGCGGTCGACGCAGGGCGAGTCTTCGTCATCCGCCGGCTTCGCTTCGGCAATGACCTGCAGCAGGTCCACGCCGATCGCGAACTGGCCGGTGATCATCGCCACGTCCTGGTTGTAGCGTGAATCCGGACGCAGCTCCGGCACGCCCTTGCCGAGGTCGCCGATGTGCAGGTGACGCGCCTGCGACAGGCCGAACGCCAGCAGGCCCAGGCTGATCAGGATCGGCACCCAGGCGACCCTCTTGGTCGCGAGTGGACCGATGCGCTCCCAGAGCCAGTCACCCGCTGTTTCCTTGCCGGCCAGTTTCGATGCCTGCTCCGGCGTGAACCGGTAGTAAGAGAGCAGGATCGGCAGCAGCATCTTGTTGGTGATGATCATCACCGTGACGCCGATCGTGGCCGTGAAGGCCAGTTCGCGCACGATCTCGATCTCGACGAACGCGATGACCATGAAACCGAGCGCGTTCGCGAGCAGCGCCATTGCGCCCGGGATGAACAGCTTCTGGAACGAGTGCGTCGACGCGGTGATGCCGTCCGCGCCATGCAGCGTTTCGAGTTTCCAGGCGTTTGTCATCTGCACCGCGTGCGACACCGCAATGGAGAAGATCAGGAACGGCACCAGGATCGACATCGGGTCGAGCCCGAGCCCGAACACCGGCAGCAGCCCGAGCAGCCAGATGACCGGCACGATTGCGCAGATCAGCGCGAGCGCGGTGATCATCAGCGAACCGGAATACCAGTACAGCAGCAACGCGGTGATCACGAACGCGATACCGAAGAACACGAGCACGCCGGCCGCGCCCTTGGCGATGTCGCCCACCGCCTTGGCGAAGCCGATGATGTGGACGCCGGTGTTCTCGTTCTCGTACTTGGTGCGAATGCCCTCGAGCTGCTTCGCCACCGCCTGCAGGTCGAGGCGCTCGCCCGTCTCGGGATCGTTCTCCATCAGCGTCGCAACGATCATTGCCGACGACTGGTCGTTGGAGACGATGCGGCCGACCCAGTCCGACTTGAGCAGGTTCTCCTGCACCTTCTTCATCTGTTCGGGCGTACCCGCGAAGTCGGCGGAGACGACGTTACCGCCACGGAAGCCGTCTTCGACGACTTCGTTGTAGCGCACGTTCGAGGTGAACAGCGAGGTGACGGAACTGCGCTCGACGCCCGGGACGTAGAAGACTTCTTCCGTCGCCTTGCGCAGCGCGTCCATGAACTGCTTGTCGTAGATCGTGCCCTTCTTGTTGTTGAGGGCCACCAGCACCTTGTTGGCGCCGCCGAAGTCCGACTGGTACTCCAGGAACGTCGCCATGTAAGGGTGCTTGAGCGGGATCATCTTGGTGAACGCCGCCTGCACGCGCAGCTGGCTGGCCATTGCGCCGAGCACGATGGTGATGAACACGAACAGGATCAGCAGCGGCTTGCGATAGCGGAAGATCCAGTAAGAGATCTTGCCGACCCAGTCCGCCGAGAACTGCTGTTGCTTGATTTCGTTGTCGTCGGCGCTTGCGCCGGATGTCACGTCATTCGCCATTTGCCTTCCCCTGCCGCGGTGCCGTTACTGGCCCTTGAGCCAGTTCGGGTCCAGCGGGGTGATGCCGCTCTCGCCCGCAAAAATGATGCCGCCGCCGTCCTTTTCGACCAGCGCGGCGAAACCCTTGCCGGGGCTCGCCCAGTGCAGCACGAACGTCTGCCCGTTATCGGCGCTCTCCGCGATCAGGCCGGCGTTGCCGACCAGCATCACGCGACCGTCGGCGAGCTGCCGCCCGGACATCAGCGACGTGGTGGTGCCGGTTTCGATCTTCTGCCAAGTCGCGCCGAGGTCGAGCGTGCGGTAGACGTTGCCGCGCATGCCGAACACCAGGATGCTGCCATCCTGTAAGCCGAGTGCGCCGAAATACGAACCGGCGTACGGCGAAGTCAGCGGGATCCACGTCGCACCGCCGTCGTCGGAACGCGCGAGCGTGCCGGATTCGGCGACGAGCAGGAGCGAGTTGCCCACCACGACCACCTGCGAAATGTGGCGATCGAAGTCCTCCGACAGCACCATCGAACGCTGCCAGCTCTTGCCCGCATCCTGGGAATCGAAATACAGGCCGAACGCGCCGTAGGCGACGAAATGATCGCCGGCGATGTGCGTGACGCCGAGGACCGAGTCGGGTCCCGCTTCCTCGACCGTGACCAGCGACCAGGTGTTGCCGCCGTCCTCGGTGCGGACGAACGAACCGCCGTGGCCGACCGCGATGCCGACTTTGTCGTCCTTGAAGGCCAGCCCGGTCAGCTGCCGCGTCACGGGCGTCTGCACACCCTTCCAGCTCTTGCCGGCGTCGTCGGAGACGAGCGTGAAGCCGCGCTCCCCAACGGCTATGAGCCGCTTGCCGACCTGCGTGATGCCGAGCAGGACGATCCGGTCGCTGCGAATGTCGACGACGACCGTCGACGCCGGTTTCTTCGCGACTTGCGCTGTTTCGTCACTGCGCGCAGGCGCTGCAAGGCACAACCCCGCGCCCAGCAAGGCACAAGCGATTCCCGCCCGGTAAATCATTGCGAATCCCCCACGGCGGGTCTCCCCCCACCGCAAAACGGCCGGTCCCGGATGCACCGGGACCGGCCATCATCAGCTCAATCGAGGCATGACTGCCCCACTGCGACCTAAGGTTACTTGGTGCCGATGCGACGCAGCGAGTCGGGCTGGAAGTCGCCCCACTTGCCCTTTTCGCCGAATTTCCACGGCGTCTTGATTTCGTTGTCGAGCAGCGACATCAGGTAACTCTGGTTGTTGAGGTCGTGCCAGATGTTCGAGCGGTACCACGGCACCTTGGCATCGTAGAACTGGATCATCGGATGGATTGCGACGCGCCAGAGAGCCTTGCGTGTGTCGTAGGCGTCCTCATACACGACGGTCCAGGTGTCTTCGTCGAGGTAGAAAGTGCGACGTCCGTAGATGTGCTTGCTGCCCGCCTTGAGCGTGCCGTCCACGACCCATACGCGATGCAGTTCGTAGCGCATGTGGTCGGCATTGACCGTGTTCGGGCGGATCAGGTCTTCCTTGTACTTGAGGGCCTTGTTACCCAGCTTGAAGGAGTTGTACGGAATGTAGACTTCCTTCTTGCCGACGAGCTTCCAGTCGTAGCGGTCCGGCGCGCCGTTCCAGGCGTCGAACTGGTCGGTCACGCGAATGCCTTCCGTGCCGTCGTTGACGTTGTCGTAGGCAAGGTCCGGCGCACGGCGCACCCGGCGCTGGCCCGCGTTGTAGATCCACGCCGAGCGCGTCTGCTTCACCTGGTCGAGAGGCTCGTGCACGAGGAACACCGTGCCTTCCAGCGTCGCCGGCGAGGTAAAGAACGACAGGAACGCAAGCAGCAGGTTGTCCTGCGGCTGGTCCAGGTTCTGGTTGAAGATGCGGTACTCGTGCGCGCCGATCTTGTAGAAGTCACCGCCGGCCCGGATCGGGAAGCTGTGGTAGTCGCGGCTCACGCCTCCGCCGAGGTAGCGCTGCTGGTGATTCCACATGACCTCCAGGCCGCTCGTCGGAATCGGGAAGGGCACGGACGACCGGCCGCCCGCGATGGCGAAGCCCTGCAGCTCGAGCTTGGTCGCCATGTCCTTGACCTCGGCATACACGGCATCCGGATAGCAAGCCGTGCGGCGGGTCTCGTACACCGGCATCTTGAAGTTGTTGTACTTCTTGAGCATCGCCAGGGTGCCGGCAGTCAGGCTGTCCTTGTACTGCTCGGCATTCGCTGCGGTGATGGTGAACTTGACCTTGTCGTTCGGGAACGGATCCACGTAGCCCTTGGCCGCCGTCCAACCGGCGGGTGGGGCGCAGAGGCCGCCCGTCCACGCCGGAATCGTGCCGTCCTTGTTGCCGGCCTTTTCCGCGCCCATCGGCGTGAGGTCGGCGCCGAGCCGCGCCGCGTCGGCTGCCGTCAGCCTGGCGTACGCGGGCAGCGCCGTGCCCAGCAGACCCGCCACCGCGATCGCGGTGGTGAGCACTTTGTTGATGGTATTCATTGTTTTCAGTCTCCTGGTTCCGGTCAGAACGTCACGCTGACGGCGGCCGAGTAGTAATCGCGATCGAACAGCGGATCGAAACCGCCATCGTCGTAACGCACGTAGTTGAGGTCGAACGTGTACGCCTTGTTGTAGTTGAGCTTCACGCCGAGGCCGAGCGTCTTGCGGTCTTCGATGAAGGTGGGGTCCATCGACACGCCCTCCACGTCCTGTGACCAGAACACGCTCGGGGTGACGGTCACGCCGGTGTTCATGACGTTGTTGTAGTCCATCGAAACGCGCAGGCGATAACCCCAGGCCACGTCCGTCACGTAGCCGTCGTTCCGACAGCCGTTCGGCTGCGGGTTGTAGAGCGGATTGGCAATGGGAACCGGAGCACCGACGAGGGTCGGGGAGCACATGTTGCCCTGGGAATTGGCACCGAGACCCGGCTGGCCTTCCGGCGAGGTCGGATCGGCGGCGTAGCCTGGGCCCGAGCCCGTTCCAAACATGAAACCGCGCCCGTAGCGGATCCCGCCCTTGGTGTAGTCGGGCACGTTGTTCCACTGCGAGCCGATTTCACCGACGAGCAGCATGTTCTCGGCGCCGAGGATGTTGCTCAAGGTCTTGACCGCGTTGACCTGGAACTGGGTCTTGTTGAACAGGTCGTGCCCGATCAGGTAGGAGCCCTCGCTCTGGGCCTGGACCGCGCGGGCCACGTCCCGATACGGTCCGATGCCGAGCACGCCGGCGCCGATCAGGTCGTTGCCGTTGACCATGACCGGGACGTCGACTTGATAACTCAGTTCCGCGGACGTGGACCAACCGACCAGGTTGGTCGCCGCGCTGATGCCGTAGATCTGGATGTCCTCGGGGTATTCCCAGAAGCCCTTGCCGGACTCCAGGTTGGTGGGGAGACCGACGGAAGCCAGGTAGCCTTCGACCGCGGCCTCGGCGCCCGGCATCAGGCTGCGCAAACGACTCGACGTCCAGTAGTTGCCGTAAGCGTCGGTGCCGACGAGGCCCGCGGCTTGCAACGCGGCCTGCTGCGCGGCCGGCAGATCCTTCCAGTTGGTGCCGGTGATGCTGGCGGCCACGGGCAGGCGGCTGTGGATGTTCATTGCATACAGGCCGATTTCCGTGTCGATCTTCTCGACCGGGAAACGGAAGGCCAGGCCGAACTGGCCGGAGTCGCTTGCCTCGCGGCCCTTGATGGCCGGAACGTAGGTACCTCTGACGGCCTGCTGCCAGGGTTGCGACCCGAACTGCGGCACGATCGGCGAAACCGTGCCCGTCGCCGGGTTGCCCAGTTGGCCGCCGACGACGGTGATGCTGTCGCACGACCCGGGGTCCGCGCCGATCAGCGTGCTCGTCGCGGTAAAGTACGTGCCGCAACCGTCGACGGACGTGTTGTTCCACTTCAGCTGGTAGAACGCTTCGAGGGAGCCGAAGCTGAAGCCCCAGTTGCCGTAAATGGCCCAGACCGGCAGCAGGATTTCCTTGAGCTCCGCGCCCGCGCGGCGTGCGGCGGGCACGTCGATCGGATTGATCTGGTTGACGCCCTGGATGAAGATGCTCTCGCCCCAGTTGATCACCTGGTTGCCGAGACGCACTTGCAGGTCGGAGTTGCCCATGGCGAATGAGCCATAGACGTAGGCGTCCAGCAGCAGGACATTTTCGAACTGTTGTTCAGCCTCGAATCCCCGGTCACTCAACTTGCCCTTGGGCCACAGGTTCTGTCCGGCCGGAGACATCGGAAAACAGGCGGCGCCGGGCGGCGTCGCGGCGGTGCAAACGCCATAACCCGGAATCGGGCCGAGCCCCGGGCGAACGCCGTTGAAGTTATTGGCCTGGCTGCCGACCAGCACGTTCTCCTGGTTCAGGGCCTGGTCGTACCAGTACTTGGCCCGCAGCAAGGCGCCGAAGCGGCCCTTCTTGTATTCGAGATCCGTAAGGACCTTGAACGGCGTCGAAAACCGATCGCCCTGCGCATAGTTCAGGTTGCCGTCGCCCGCGGCGTGATTGCCCGCGAGGCCGTCCCGGGGACCCACTGGCGTGCCTGGCAGCAGCGGGGCCGAGTACAGGCCGATGAGTGAACCGTCGGCTCGTGTGTAGAGTTCCCGGCTCGGGTCCTGGGCGCGCCAGCTCGACCCCACCGAGATGGTGGTGTTCCAGTTCAGCTTGCCACCGTTCTCGAATTCGAATTCGATTGCGGCGGCGCTGCCGGCATAGGAAGCCAGCACCGTGCCGATCACTGCGGCAAGCTTCGCGCTGCGGCGATCCCGATTCATCGTTTCACTCGTCATTACAAATCCCCCAGTTGCCTGTGAGTCCAATCAGTTGCAAATTCTCGCGGGAGCCCCAGTCCGGTCCCGCACATGCGCCGCTGCTCCGGCCGTCCGTTCCGTGCAGCCGCTCGTAATTTGAGTTATGCCTTCGCCCGTCCACCCCGCCCGAGGCGAGGAAACCAACTTAGGCTAGTCCCGACCTTCCACGATCACAGTCGTGAGTATCCGAAATACCACTAATCAATTTCCCCGTTGCGCAAGGTTGCCAGTGGCTCAGCCGCAAGACAACCTGAGTAATCGTTGCGTTTTTGCCATGCAAAAATCAGCGCGCCTTGCGACCGCGTGCAACTCGCGGCTTTCTGGCCGCCGTCGGACGCTTGCGCCTCGCTTTATCAGGCGCAGATTCGTCGGCCCGCGCGGCAACGGGCAATGTCGCTGCAGCCGCTGCACGCTCGAGGTCCGCAAAGGCTTCCCGCAGGCATTCGGCGAAAAACGCCGGGTCGGGCAGCATGTCGCGACAGGCGACTGCGCAGATCCAGAGCGTGCCGTGGTAGCTGAATCCAGTGACGTTGAGCCCCAATCCGTCGAAGGCGATGCTGACCGGCGCGAAACTCACCAGGCGTGCGCCGGCCATGAACAAGGGCACGTCCGGCCCACGAACGTTGGAGACCACGATGCTCATCTGGGGCAGCACCAGACGTCGCGTGGCCAGCTCGCTGGCGGCATCGGGCAGCACTTCGAACAGGCGGGCGGCCAGGTCCCGGCCGACGACGCCACTGAACGCCTTGGCTTTTGCTGCACCGCGGCGAATTTCCTGAAGGCGATCGATCGGGTCGTGCAGTTCGGTATGCAGCGGCATCACTGCCATGCCGATCTGGTTGCCGAGATCGGCGGATTTGTCCGCTCCGCGGAAGGACATCGGCACCATGCAGGTGAGCGTGGCATCCGGCAGTTCGCCCTTGGCTTCCAGATAGCGCCGCAGTGCCCCGCCGACGGTCGTCATGAACAGGTCGTTGATCGTCGCCTCGGGAAGGGCCGCCCGGATTGCCCGGAAGTTGGCGAGCGGCAGCCCCACGACCTCGACGACCCGATGTGCCGAGACTTTGGCCGTGAAACGCGTTGCCGGCGGTTTGCGCAGCGCGTCCATGAGCCGGGTCACCGCCGGTGTTTCCTGCTTGCTGAGCAGCGAGGCCAGACCGCCAGGGAGCGCGGCGCCCGCGCCTGCCACCCGCGCGGCGGTTTCGGCCGATAGTCGCGCGAGGCTGGGCACGCGACCGACCCCGCGAGCCATTGCGCGCAGGTACAACTCGGCCGCGGTCGGCACACGGTCCTGGTAACGGCGGATCGGTGTCGCCGGCTCGCCGAGGTCGTCGGCCAGTGTCGAGTGGATGGCACGAATGAGTTCCGTCCCGGCCTCGCCGTCGACGGCACAGTGGTGCAGCTTCAGGTATAGAGCGAAGCTGCCGGACGGCAACCCGGGAATGTGGTCGAGGCCCTCGATGACGTAGGCTTCCCACAGCGGCTTGCTGCGATCGAGCGGACGCGAATGAATGCGCGCAACCTGGATGCAGAGCTGGCGCCAGTCGCCGGGATGCGGCAGCGCGATGTGCCGCACGTGGAATTCGACGTCGATTGCCGGATCCTCGATCCAGTACGGCCGGTCGAGCCCGAGCGGCACCGTGACCAACCGACGACGAAACAGCGGCAGGGAGTCGAGCCGTGCTTCGAAAAAGCGCAGCACGTCCTTGAAGCGAACCTTGCCCTCGGGCGCCGTGGACGGGTCATAGATGCCCAACCCGGCCACGTGCATGTACTGGTTGCCACGCTCGAGGCGCAGGAAAAGGCTGTCCGTCCCGGACAATTGCCGCATGTGATGTCTCCCCCGCCCCCGCTGCACGATACTGCGCGCCCGACTTGCCGTCCACGTCGATTGCGTCAACTCGATGCGCCTTTCGATCGACTCGCCCGCCTGGACCTGCGTCCAGGCACGGACGGCGTGCGCAGAAAAAATCGAATGCACTCGTCCGCCAGCGCCGGCACATCCAGCGCTCCACGCGGGTCGTACCAGCGCGCGATCCAGTTCATTGCTCCGAACAGCAGCAGCGCGTCGACCCGTGTCGTGCCGACCCAGTCGCCGGCCTGCCGCAGTTGCGCGAGGGCGCCTTCCCAGACCGCTTCGTAGCGCTTCAGCAAGACGGACACCCTGCGCCTGGACGCGGGCTCGAGCGAGCGCCACTCGTACAGCACGACAGGAATGAAATCCTGACCAGCGCCGAGCAGCGTATCGAGGTGCGTGCGCACGAGCAGGTCGAACTGCTGCCGCGGCGGCAGGTCCTGCGCGGCGATGGCCTCGATGCGCGCCAGCGCGTCGACCAGCCCTTCCTTCATCACCGCCTCGAGAATGTCGTGCTTGGTGGCGAAGTGGTACACCCAGCTGCCCGACTGCATGCCGGTCGCCTGCGCGATGTCGCGCACCGACGTGCCGTCGTATCCTTTCTCGCGAAACAGGCGCGCGGACGCGCGCAACAACTGCTCACGACGACTCGAGTCGACGTCGGCCGTCTTGCGCTTGCGCAGGACCCTCGGTTTCGACACCGCGTTCACAGGCCCAGCTGGCGCGCGGCCAGGTCCTTCATGATTTCTTCCGCGCCACCGCCGATCATGTTGACCTTCACTTCGCGATAGATGCGCTCGGACTTGGTCCCGCGCATGTACCCCATGCCGCCGAGTGTCTGCACCGCCGCGTCCGCACAGAACTGCATCGTGCGCGTCGCCGTGTTCTTCGCCATGCAGACAGACGCAACGACGCCCGGATCCGCACTGCCCTCGTGGTCGAGCCGCCAGGCCACGTCCTCGAGCAGCGCCCGCGTCGATTCGATCTGGGCGAACATGTCGACACAGCGGTGCCGGACGACCTGGTGATCGACCAGGCGCTGACCGAACGTGCGCCGCTGCCGCGCCCACTCGAGCGCCTCGCCGTAGCACGCCCAGGCAAATCCCAGCGCCATGGCGGCCATTGAGAATCGCTCGGCTGTGAAATTCCGGGTGATGGCGCGGAAACCCTCACCCTCGACGCCGAGCAGGTTGCCTGCAGGGACGCGAACGTCAGCGAACCGCAGGTGTGCCGTATCGGACGCCCACCACCCCATTTTCTGCAGAGGGGTCCGCGTGAACCCCGCGGCGTCGCGCTCGATCACCAGCAGCGAGAGGCCACGAGCGCCCTTCGCAGCAGGGTCGGTGCGCACGGCGACCGTGTAGACATCGGCACGCATGCCCGAGGTGATGAACGTCTTCTCGCCGTTTACCACGTAGCAATCGCCATCCCTGCGCGCGCTCGTCTGCAGTGCGGCCACGTCTGAGCCACCGGACGGCTCCGTAATCGCCAGGGCGGCAATCCACTCGCCGGAAAGGATGCGCGGCAGCGTGCGGCCTTGCAGTTCGGGTGAGCCGAGCGCCGCAATCGGCGGCGCAGCGATCGAATGCGACATCAATGAAGCCAGCACGCCACCGGAGCCGCACTGGGCCAGCTCGACGCACGACACCAGCGTATGCACGAAGTCGGCGTCGGGCACGCCGCCAAATTCTTCCGGCAGCCGCAAGCCCAACAGGCCCGCCTCCGCGGCGCGCAGGTACAGGTCGCGCGGAAATCCACCTGCCTCGTCCCAGCCGGCCACGTGCGGCTCGAGCTCGCGCTCCACGAAGCGACGGACGGTGTCCCGGAACGCGACGTGTTCCGGTGTCAGCCGGGAGGGATTGAGGCGCAGGGGTTCCACGCCGCGATCTTAGGACCGACCCTTTATTCAAGCAAGCGCTTGCTCTACCATCGACGGGTCGGATCGTCGAGGTGGGTGGCATGCCGGTCTTCAAATCGTCGCTGGACATGGCTGGCAACGCCTGCGCGGAGAACCGCGCGCAGATGCTGTCGCTGATCGCGCGGCACGATGAGTTGCGTGACCGCACGGCCGCCGCTTCAGGTCGCGCAGGGCCCCGGTTCGCGAAGCGCGGCCAGCTGCTGCCACGCGAACGACTCGCCCTCCTGCTCGATGCAGGCGCGCCCTACCTCGAACTGGCGGCCTGCGCGGGTTACCTGCTGGACACCCCCGATCCGGAAAAATCGACGCCAGGCGGCGGCCTGCTCGCCGGCATCGGCCTGGTCAGCGGCGCGCGCTGCGTGATCGTGGTCGATGATTCCGGCATCGAGGCCGGCGCACTGCAACCGATGGGTCTCGAGAAATTCCAGCGTGCGCAGCAGCTTGCGCTCGAGAACAGCCTGCCGTTCGTGCACCTGGTCGAGTCCGCGGGCGCCAACCTGCTGCGCTACCGAGTCGAGGACTTCATTTTCGGAGGCTCGCATTACGCACGGCTGGCGCGGCTGTCGGCCGCGGGCATCCCCGTGCTGACGATCGTGCATGGCAGCGCCACCGCCGGCGGTGCCTACATGCCCGGCATGTCGGACTTCGTCGTGATGGTGCGCGACCGCGCGCGCGCCTTTTTAGCCGGCCCGCCGTTGCTCAAGGCGGCGACGGGTGAGATTGCAACTGAAGAAGAGCTGGGCGGCGCGCTGATGCATGCGTCTGTCTCGGGGCTCGCCGAATACCTCGCCGAGGACGACGCCGATGCGATCCGCGCGATGCGCGAACACGTGCGACGCCTGGCGTGGCATCGGCATGAGTCGAGCCTGCCCACCGCAATGGAGCCGCGCTTTCCGGCCGACGAATTGCTGGGCGTCATGCCGGTCGATGGCCGCAAGCCGGTCGACATGCGCGAGATCATCGCCCGCCTCTGCGACGACTCTGACTTCATGGAGTTCCAGCCCACCTACGGCCCCGCCACTGTTTGCGTGCACGCATCGATCGGCGGCTTTCCGCTCGGCATCCTCACCAACAACGGCCCGCTCGATCCCGCCGGTTCGAGCAAGGCGACGCATTTCATCCAGCAGTGCTGCCAGTCAGGGTTGCCACTGGTCTACCTGCAGAACACCACCGGCTACATCGTCGGCAAGGAATCCGAGCGCGCCGGCATGATCAAGCACGGCTCGAAGATGATCCAGGCTGTAGCGAACGCGAACGTGCCGCAGGTGACGATCCAGTGCGGGGCCTCCTACGGCGCCGGCAACTACGGCATGTGCGGCCGCGGCTTCGCGCCGCGCTTCCTGTTCTCGTGGCCGAACGCGCGCACGGCCGTCATGGGCGCTGAGCAGGCCGCCGGAACGATGGCGATCGTGATGGAGGCTTCCGCCCGCGACCGCGGCCTGGAACCCGACCGCGCACAGATCGACGGCATGCGGGCGAAGATTGTCGAGACGTTCGACCGGCAGACGTCGTCCTTCTATACCTCCGGCCGGCTGCTCGACGACGGCATCATCGACCCGCGCGCTACCCGCGGCGTGCTGACGCAGGTGCTGCAGCTCTTCCGGCGCGCAGACGGACTGCAGCTGCGCCCGCTCACCTTCGGCGTCGCCCGCCCCTGATTCCGAGGCTCTCATGCTATTTACCCAGGAACACTCCGAGCTGCGCCGCACCGTCGAGCGGTTCTGCCGCGAAGAACTCAATCCGCACGTCGATGCCTGGGAGGATGCTGGCGCATTCCCCGCGCACGAGATCTTTCGCAAGCTCGGGCAGCTCGGGCTGCTCGGCCTCACCAAACCCGAGGCTGCCGGTGGCACGGCACTCGATTACAGCTACGCCGTCGTGCTGGCCGAAGCGCTGGGCGCCTGCACGTGTGGTGGCGTGCCGCTGGCGATCGGCGTGCAGACGGACATGGCGACGCCGGCGCTGGCGCGGATCGGCAGCCCTGAACTGCAGCGCGAATTCCTCGTGCCCGCGGTCGCGGGTGAAATGGTGGCGTGTATCGGCGTCTCCGAGCCCGGCGCCGGCTCCGACGTCGCCGCGATCCGCACGACGGCCCGCAAGGATGGTGGCGACTACGTCATCAACGGCGGCAAGCTCTGGATCACCAACGGCGCACAGGCCGACTGGATGTGCTGCCTTGCGAATACGTCGGACGGCAGCCCGCACCGCAACAAGTCGCTGATCGTCGTGCCGATGCAGACCCCCGGCGTCACGGTGGCGCGCAAGATCCGCAAGCTCGGCATGCACTCGTCCGACACCGCGCAGATTCACTTCGACGACGTGCGCGTGCCCCAGCGCTACCGGATCGGCGACGAAGGCATGGGTTTCACCTACCAGATGCAGCAGTTCCAGGAAGAACGGTTGTGGGGTGCCGCCAATGCACTGGGCGGGCTCGATCACGCGATCGCCGACACCATCGAGTACACGCGCAGCCGCCAGATCTTCGGGCGCAGCGTGCTCGACCACCAGGTCGTGCACTACACGCTCGCCGAACTGCAGACCGAGGTCGAGGCATTGCGCGCGCTCGTGTACCGCGCGACGGAGCTCTTCGTCGCCGGGCAGGACGTCACTCAACTCGCGTCGATGGCCAAGCTCAAGGCCGGCCGCCTGTCGCGCGAAGTCGCGGACAAGTGCCTGCAGTTCTGGGGCGGCATGGGATACACGTGGGAAAACCGCGTCTCCCGCCTGCTGCGTGATGGAAGACTGGGATCGATCGGCGGCGGCGCCGACGAGGTGATGCTGTCGATCATCTGCAAGCTCAACGGCACGCTGTCGAGACCCGGCGCATGAGCCTGGCAGGTGACGCACTGGTGCAAGTCGAGCGCCGAGGTGCGTTCTGGTTCGCGCGCCTCAACCGCCCCGACAAGTGCAACGCGCTGTCCGCAGCGTTGATGGATGAATTGCTCGCACTGTGCGACCGCGTCGAAACGGATGCCGACGCACGCGCGCTGGTGCTGTGGGGAGCCGGCGGCAGCTTTTGCGCAGGCGCGGATTTCGGTGGCTTCCTCGATCTGATCGCCGTACCGTCGCCCGCTGGCCCCGATCCGATCATGGCGCACAACCGCAAGTTCGGCACGATGCTCGAGCGCCTGGCGGCGCTGCCGGTGCCCACGCTTGGCGTCGTGCGTGGCGCGGCGATGGGAGGTGGCGTCGGGCTCGCGTCCGCGCTCGATCGCGTCATTGCGACGGAAGACGCGGTGTATGCCATGCCCGAGGTCACGCTCGGAGTCGCACCCGCACAGATCGCACCCTTCGTTGCGCGGCGCATCGGTGCAACACGTGCTCGCTGGCGCATGCTGTCGGCTGCACGCCTCGATGCCAACGCAGCCCACGCCGACGGGTTCGTCGACGTCGTGGTGAGCGTGGCGGACTTGAAGAGCACAGTGGCGGCCGAACTCGGCTTGTTGGCGCTGACCGAACCCGCCGCGCTGCGCGCGACTAAGCGTCTCGCGCTGCGCAACCTCGAGACACCTCTGGCGGCGGCGCTCGATGCGGCTGCCCAGGATTTCGCGGAGCTGCTGCGCGCCGGATCTGCGCGCGAAGGCATCGCCGCCAGTCGCGAGCGCCGTCCGCCCGCGTGGCACACCGCGGTGCCCGACTTGCCGGAGTTCGACTGATGCCCGTGCAGCGCCTGCTCATCGCCAACCGCGGCGAGATCGTCACGCGCATCGCCCGCACCGCGCGGCAGATGGGAATTGCGACCGTCGCGGTCTACTCCGACGCCGACCGGGACAGCGTGCACGTTGCTGCTTGCGACGATGCCATGCCGCTCGGCGGCTTCGCAGCGGCGGATAGCTACCTGCGCATCGACAAACTGCTCGCGGCGGCACGCTCGTCGGGCGCGGACGCGATTCATCCGGGTTACGGTTTTCTCTCTGAAAGCGCCGGGTTCGCCGCTGCGGTCACCGCCGCCGGTCTCGTGTTCGTCGGTCCGCCGGCGGCGGCGATCGAGGCGATGGGCGACAAGGCGCGCGCACGACAACGCATGGCCGCCGCCGGCATCGCTGTCGTGCCCGGCTACGACGGCGACGACCAGGACCCCACCATCCTGCAGCACGAAGCGGACCGCATTGGCTACCCGGTGATGGTAAAGGCCGCTGCTGGAGGCGGCGGCCGCGGCATGCGCCTGGTGCAGGGCGCTGCCGAACTGCCGGACGCCCTCCGCTCGGCGGCTGCAGAAGCGGCGAAGTCGTTCGGCGACGGGCGCCTGATCCTCGAACGTGCCGTGGTCGAACCACGTCACGTCGAGATCCAGGTGTTCGCGGATTCGCAGGGCAACGTCCTGCACCTCGGCGAACGCGATTGCTCCGTGCAGCGCAGGCACCAGAAGGTGATCGAAGAATCCCCCTCGCCGGCCGTGAATGACGAGCTGCGGGTTCGGATGGGAGCCGCTGCCGTGGCCGTTGCGCGCGAGATCGGCTATGTCGGCGCTGGCACCGTCGAGTTCCTGCTCGACCGCGCGGGTCACTTCTACTTCATGGAAATGAACACGCGACTGCAGGTCGAACACCCGGTGACCGAAGGAGTCACCGGCCTCGACCTGGTCGAATGGCAATTGCGCGTCGCGCGGGGCGAGCCGTTGCCATTGCGGCAGGACGAGGTTCGACTGCAGGGCCACGCGATCGAAGTCCGCTTGTGCGCCGAGTCCCCGCCGGATGACTTCCTGCCCGGCAGCGGCACGATCGTGGACTGGTCAGTACCCGCGGGCGTGCGCTGCGATCACGCACTGCGGGCGGGCGCCGAGGTCCCGGCCTGGTACGACTCGATGGTCGCCAAGCTGATCGTGCAGGCGCCGGCGCGCGAGCAGTGCATCGATCAGCTGGCGGCGGCAGTCGATCGAACCGTGCTGCTCGGTCTGCAAAGCAATCGTGCATTTCTCGGCCGCCTGCTCCGGCATGAGCGTTTTCGCGCAGGGCACGACGTGTCGACGGCCTTCATCGCACGGCACTTCAGCAGCGCTGAGTCTCGCCAGCCGCAGCCGGACGCGAAGCTGTGGGCCCTGGCCGCCTGGATTTCCGTTGCTGGCGCCCCGGAAGCCGAATGCACACCGGCGGCATGGCGCAACTGGAGCACTGGTCGGCCGCTGCCGCAGCCGTGGCGACTGCGCTGGCACGCGCCGGCGACCACCCTGGCGGGCACAACCACCGAGATGCGTGGGCGTCTCTACCTGTCGCCTTGCAGCGCGCGGGTGGAACACGCCGCGGGCCAGTTGCAGCTGCAAGCCGTGCCGATCCAGGCAGGGCTGCACGCGAAGGCCATCATCGACGGCGAGCACGTCGACTATCGTTACGCATGGTCGGGCGCGACACTGTGGCTGCACACGTTGCAGGGTGATTACGCCTTCGATTGCCAGCGGCGCGACTCCGCGCGTTCGAGCGAGTCGGACGGCGTGGCCGCAATGGAAGTGCGCGCGGCCATCAATGGCCGGGTGGTCGACGTCGTTGCAGCAGTCGGCGCCACCGTCGCGAATGGCGATCGACTCGTCGTGCTCGAGGCGATGAAGATGGAACATGAGGTTCGCGCTGCGCGCGGGGGCAGAATTGCTGACGTTGGCGTCAAGGTGGGCGACCAGGTCGTCCCCGGCCAGGTGCTGGTCCGTTACGAAGGAGTACCCGCATGACCGCCAAAGTCGTCGTCACTTGTGCCCTGACGGGCGTGCTGACCGATCCCGCGCAGCACCACGTGCCGGTCACTCCGGAACAGATGGCACGCGAGGCACGAGCCGCCTGCGACGCAGGTGCCAGTGTCGTGCACGTGCACTACAGGCAACAGGGCGAAGGCAAAGGACACCTGCCCTGCTGGGAGCCGGACGTCGCCGTCGAGATCGCGCAGGCGATCCGCGAAGCCTGCCCAGGCGTCATCTTCAACCAGTCCACCGGCATCGTGGGTCCGGATATTTCGGGTCCGGTCGCCTGCATCCGGGCCGTGAAGCCGGAGATTGCAGCGGCCAACGCCGGTTCGCTGAACTACCTGAAGGTGCGCAGCGACGGCCGCTGGGCCTGGCCGCCGATGCTCTTCGACAACCCGGTGGAGAAAATCGCGGCCTTCCTGCAGGTGATCCAGGAGACCGAGGCGTTGCCCGAATTCGAGTGCTTCGACGTCGGCATCGTGCGCAGCGTCGACATGTTCGTGCGCTCCGGACTGTATCGCGGCCATCCGGATCTCAACTTCGTCATGGGCGTCGAGTCCGGCATGCCGGCCGATCCGGCGCTGCTCCCGATCCTGATCGGGCTGCTGCCTGCGAACGCCACCTGGCAGGTCACCGCGATCGGCCGCGAGAACATCTGGCCGCTGCACCGGCGCACAGCGGAACTCGGTGGCAACCTGCGCACCGGTCTCGAAGACACGTTTTATCTTCCGGACGGCCGCAAAGCCCGCAGTAATGGCGAATTGATCGACGCGATCGTCAGCGTGGCGCGCGCCGCAGGACGCGAGTGTGCGACGCCGGCTGAAGCGCGCAGGATGCTGCACCTCGCTGCCTGATCACGAGCCTGCATGCCGACGCCTTCGGCGTGCTGCCGCTCAAGGACGTGGGAGTGATGCCCCGATCTCCCTGACCGCACTCACGAGCACGGGCAGGTCGGCGCTGGTCGTGCGGTAATTGACGATCGCCGCGCGCAGGCAGTAACGGCCGTTCAGCGTGGTGTAGGACGGCGCCGCAATGCCGCTTTCGTGCAGGCGGATCAGCAGTTCCTCGTTCAGCGCATTCAACTGCTCGTCAGCCAGCCCACCCGGGTTGAAGCGGAAGCAGACGATGTTGGTCGCGACCGGCGCCAGCAGTTCGAGGTCGGGCTCCGCCTGCACCAGTTCCGCAAGTTCATGCGCCTGCGCGATGTTGCGGTCGATCAGGCGGCCGAAGCGATCGAGCCCGTGTTCCTTGATCGAGAGCCACACCTTGAGCGCGCGAAAACCGCGCGACAGCTGCAGTCCGTACTCGCTGAACCAGAGTGCGCCGCTGGCGAGGCCGCGCTCGGTGCGCTCGAGGTATTCGGGTGTCAGGGCGAACGCCTCGCGATGCGCCTTGCGATCGCGCACCAGCACGCAGGCCGCCTCGAAGGGCACGTGCAGCCATTTGTGCAGGTCGAGCGTGACGGAGTCCGCGCGCTCCATGCCGCGCACCAGGTGACCGTGCTTCGGCGCCAGCGCAAGCAGCGCGCCGATCGCGCCGTCGACGTGAAACCAGAGGTGCTCGCGTTCGCAGAGCGTGGCGAGCGCGTCGAGGTCGTCCGTCGCTCCGGTGTTGATGGTCGCCGCGTTGCCGATGACGCAGAACGGCTGCCGGCCTGCGGCGCGGTCCTCCGCGATCATCCGCTCGAGCGCGCCGATGTCGATTTCGAAGTCGGCGTTGACGGGTACCTTGTGCAGCGAATGCGCGCCGAGTCCCAGCGACTCGATTGCCTTCTGCACGCAGCTGTGCACCTCGACCGACGCATACGTAATGAGTGGACGCGGAATGGCGGCAACCCCTTCGGCCCGCACGTCGACACCCGCGCGAGAATTACGCGCGACGGCAAGGCCGACGAAGTTCGCCATGGAGCCGCCGCTCACGAGCAGGCCGCTCGCTTCCGCAGGGAAGCCGGCAATCTCCTTGCACCAGTCGACCACCTGCGCCTCGACGTGGTTCGGCACGTGGTTGCCGCCGCCCATGTTGGGATTGAGCACGGCCGCCAGGAAATCGCCGACAGCCGCGAACGGCGTGCCGTTGCCCATGAACCAGGACCAGAAGCGGGGATGCGTGTTGCCCATGGCATAGGGCATCACCAGCTCCTTGAACTCACCGTACGCCGCTTCGGCGCCCTGCGGCAGCCGCGGTGCAGGCTGGCGTAACCGCGCAACGATCGCGTCGGGCACGGGGCGCCAGACGGGACGGTCCCGGGCTCCCTCCAGGTAGTCGAAGCCATCGTCGATGGCCTGGTGCGCGAGGCGTCGCAGGGCCTCCCAATCGGCGGGGTCCAGCGATTCATCGATGGGGGGACTGCTCATGGGCTGGGTCCTGACTGGCGGCTGGAGGGGTCCGCCCGGGCGCAGCCTACTACGGGATTTCACCGGCGGCAGTCGCGCCGCACGCGTCAGGTCAGGGTGACGGCGCCATGGTGCAGTGCGTGGGCGAGGATCACGAGGGCAGCGACGGCTGCAGCAGCCAGCCAGATCGCGAGCAGCCAGGGATAGGTGTCAGGCAGTCGTTCCATAGGACCTCCAGGAAGATCGCGAGGTCCGGAGCCGGCGCTGCCCCACTGCAGGGGGAGGGGTCGAGCGAGGCGGTGGGCCGACTCACGACCGGGCGATCGAGCTCAGAGTAGCGCATTTCTTGCTGCGGCGCAGCAAGCATGTACTATCTTGTATTTGCTGGACTTTTTGAGTAGGGAGTCCACCGGAATCGCCAGGGATGGGCGATTCCGGGCGAAGCCTGGCATGAATCAGACAAAGCTTTGCATGCCCGCCACCGCCTCGACCAGGATGGTCACGACGAAGGCGACGGAGACCACCAGGCTGGAGCCGATGGCGAGGTTGAAGAACGAGACCTGGGACTGTTTGCGGTTGAACATGACGAGCCTCCTGCTGTTGTGGGGCACAAGGTACGCCCAGGCTTTGTTCCGATAAATCCGAATAACCGTTGCACTCTATTCTGTATTTCATAACAATCAGCACATGGACCAACTGCTTGCGATGAAGGTCTTCGCCCGGGTCGCGGAACGCGGGTCGTTCGGCCAGGCCGCCGACGAACTCGAGATTTCGCGACCAGCCGCCAGCTCACACGTCGCCGCGCTCGAAAAGCACCTCGGCGCACGCCTGCTCAACCGGACGACGCGCCGGGTCTCGCTGACCGCCGAAGGCACCGAGTTCCTGCGCCGCACGCGCCGCATCCTCGAGGAACTGCGCGACGCGGAGGAAACGCTGCGCGACACGCGCTCCAAGCCGCAAGGCAAACTGCGGGTGGACGTGCCGGTAGCGTTCGGACGTTACCTGCTGCTCCCTGCCCTGCCCGAGTTCACGCGGCGCTACCCGTTGATCGAGCTGGACCTGCGCCTCAACGATCGCGTCGTCGACCTGGTCGCCGAACGCGTCGACGTGGCGCTGCGCGTCGGGCCGATCCGGCAGACCGGACTCGCGGTCCGGCGAGTGACGCAGGTGAATATCGTCACGTGCGCCGCTCCCGCGTACTTGCAGGACCACGGGGAACCGAAAACACCCCGACGAATTGCGCCAGCACAAGCTCGTCGGCCTGACGGGAGCTTCGGGCGCGCCGCCGGAGTGGACGTTTCCGGCGCCGTATACGCCGAAGCGACTCGGGCTCAAATTTTCGATGCTGTTCAACTCGGTCGAGGGTCCGATCATCGCGGCCGTCGCGGGCCTCGGCATCACGCACACCGCCGATCTCATCGTGGCCGAATACGTCGGGCGCGGTGAATTGCAGCTGATCCTCGAAGACTTCGTCATGCCCGGCCCGCCGATCTCGCTCGTCTACCCGTCCGCCGGTCATCAATTGGCCAAGGTGCGCGTGTTCTCGGACTTCGCCGCGGACCTGCTGCTGCGCTGGAACGAGGAAGTCCGTCGCTGGATCAAGCAGCCGTCGCGACGGCCTGCCCCCGTGCCCGCCCCCGTGTCAGCTAGACTCGCGCCAGATCCAAGGGAGCCCACATGACCTACCTCGTTGCCGGCCTGCTGCTGTTTCTCGGCGTGCACTCGATCGCAATCGTTGCGCCGGCGTGGCGGGACGGCATGGTCGCGAAGCTCGGCGATGCCCCGTGGAAAGCGCTTTACACGGCGGCCTCGATCATCGGCTTCGTCATGCTCGTGCACGGATACGGCCTCACGCGCGCCGAACCCACCGTGCTCTACACGCCGCCGACCTGGATGCGTCACGTGGCGGCATTGCTGCTGCTGCCGGTGTTTCCGCTGCTGTTTGCGACGTACCTGCCCGGCCGGATCAAGGCCGCCGTCAAGCATCCGATGCTGACGGCCACCAAGGCCTGGGCGCTGGCCCACCTGTTCGTCAACGGCAACCTCGCGGACGTGCTGCTGTTCGGCGGCTTCCTCGCCTGGGCCGTGGCGGACCGCATCGCGGTCGGCAAGCGCATCGCGCGACGCAAACCGGGGACGACCAAGGCACCGTCGACCACCAACGACGTGCTCGCGATCGTCGGCGGCCTCGTGGTGTACGTCATCGTCATCGCCTGGGCGCACCAGCGCTTCATTGGCGTGCCAGCCCTGCTGCCGCACTGACCGTCCCGCGCCAGCGCCTGTCACGCCGCACGCGCCGTCGCCGACTCTGAGGTTCCACCCTTGAACGATGCCCCTCGATTCCCGGTCGTCTCACTGTGCGTGTTGGCGCTGCTCACGGTCGGCACCGCGCACGCGGCACCTTCCGCCGTGGAAATGCGGATCGTCGCCGCCATCGACCGACGCACCGACGAGGCGTTCGCATTGCTGGCCGAGACGGTGAACGTGCCGAGCGCCACCGAGAACCTCGCTGGCGTGCGTGCAGTGGGTGAAATCTACGCGCGCGAATTCGGCGCGCTCGGTTTCGAGACGCGCTGGGTCGAACTGCCGGCGGAGATGAAACGGGCGGGGCATTTCGTGGCGACCCATCGCGGCAAGCATGGCAGCCCACGCCTGCTGCTGATCGGGCACCTCGACACGGTGCTGCAGGGCGAGCCCTACCGGCGCGACGGCAACCGGGCTTACGGCACCGGCTCGTCCGACATGAAGGGTGGCAACCTGGTCGCGCTCGAAGCCTTGCGCGCACTGCACGCCACGGGCGAACTCCGCGACATGAACATCACGGTCGTCTTCACCGGTGACGAAGAAGACCCAGGCTCGCCGCAGCTCGTGACCCGCGAATCGCTGTTGGCGGCGGCCGCGGATGCCGACATCGCCCTGGCCTTTGAAGGCTCGGCGCCGGGCAAGGCCGTGATTGGCCGCCGTGGCATCGGTTCGTGGCGGCTGCATGTCACCGGCGTGCAGGGCCACTCGTCCGGAATCTTCGGCGAGACGCGTGGCTACGGTGCGATTTTCGAAGCGGCACGCATCCTCGACCAGTTCCGGACCGGATTGCGCGAGCCCAACCTGACGTTCAACCCCGCGGTGATCGTGGGCGGCACCAACGTCACCTACGAGACTGCGAGCAAGAGCGGAACGGCGCTCGGCAAGACCAACGTCATTCCACGCGAAGTGCGCGTCGAAGGCGACATCCGCTACCTCGGCGCCGCGCAGTTCGAATCGGCACGCGAGAAGATGCAGGCGATCGTCGCGGCGAACCTGCCGAAGACGTCGGCGGAACTCGTCGTCGAGAACGAATACCCCTCGATGGCGCCGAACCCCGGCAGCGAACGCATCCTCGGTGTGCTCGATGCGGTGAGCCGCGATCTGGGCGGTGGCCCGATCGTCGCCCAGCCGCCGGTCGAACGCGGGGCGGGCGACATCGCTTTCGTCTGTGGCGATGGACGCCTCGCCTGCCTCGACGGTCTCGGCACGGACGGCGAGAACGATCACGCGCCGGGTGAGTACGTGTTGCTCGACTCGCTGCCGCTGCAGGTGAAGCGCGCCGCGATCCTGATGCATCGATTGACTCGTTGATTCGCCAAGCTCGACCCATGCTCAAGTCCACCGTTCGCGCGTTGCAGTCGATGCTCGACCGGCAGCGCATCCTGACCCTGGCCGTGCAGACCGCACAGGGCCCGTATGCCGGACTGCTGCCGTTCGTACCGGTGCCCGACCGGTCGGCCGTGCTGGTGCACGCGTCGAGACTCGCGCGGCACACGCAGGGCCTGACCGCCGGAGCCCATGCCGGCATCCTGGTCCACGAGCAGGACGGGCCAGACAAGGACCCGTTGCAGATCGAGCGGCTGATGTTCGACTGCACGGTGCAGCCGTTCGAACGCAAGAGCCCGGAGTGGGAAGCGGGCCGCGAGCTGTACCTTTCCCGCTTCCCCGACAGCCGCATCACCTTCAAGCTCGGCGACTTCACGCTCTATCGGCTGCAGTTCGTGGCGGGCACGTACGTCGCAGGCTTTGGGCGCGCGATGGACATCGAGCCTGGCGACATCCCGCGACTCGCAGAGACAGCCTGAGTCGCGTCAGTGGCCGTGCTGGCGCCGGCAGGGTGCTTGCGCTCCTTGTCTTCGACGATTAAAACCGGCGTCAGTGCGCCGTGGGCTCCGCATCCGGGACGCGCTCCAAAAGACGCCGTTAACCCATCCGTGGGGGCTTCGGGCGCGGCGTCCATGCCGCGCACGACTTTTGGAGCGCGTCCCGGATGCGGAACCCACCGCGCACATCAGGTGCAGCGGCATCGTCGAATATGAAGAAGCGCTCGCGCCTTGCAGGCGCCAGCACGACCACTGACGCGACTCAGGAGTGACTCTGCTCGTACTGCGATGGTGTGCAGCGCGCGTGGGCAAGGTATTCGCGCAGATGCCGCATGGCGTTCTTGTCGAGCGTGTTGCCGTGGTGCGGCCGGTGCAGGATGCCCTCGACGCCGTTCAGCTTCACGCGCAGGCGCGCGCCTGAGAGCGGCTCGATTTCAGCAGCAAGGTGATGCAGCAGCGACTCGATCTCACGCCAGTGGATGTTGGCGCTGATCGGATCGTGGAAGATCGTGCGCAGCAGGCTCTCGTGCTTGTGGCTCATGGGCGCCTTCGCATGGCGAAACCATTCCCGTAGCGCGAGCATAGTCCAATCGACTCGCGCCACGGTTGCGGTTAGCCGCAGGACACCAGCGTCCCACGACGAGCCTGCGTTCAGCTCGCAACGGCCAGCTGGCCGCGCTGGTAGTCGAGCACGGCCTGCTGGATTTCCTCCGGCGTGTTCATCACGAATGGGCCGTACTGGACCACCGGCTCACCGATCGGCTTGCCGGCGAGGAGCAGCAGCCGCACGCCCTGCTCGCCCGCGCGAATTCGCACGGACCCGCCCGGCGTCAGCAGCCCCGCCGAACGGAACGGCAACGGCCTGGCGTCGTCGCCGACCACAGCGTCGCCTTCGTACACGTACAGGAACGTGTTGTGCGAAATCGGCGTCGGGATCGCGGCTTCGATACCCGCCGGCAGGCGCACGTCGTAATACAGCGGCGCGGTGCTCAAGCCACCGATCGGTCCCGCCGTCTTCGTGCCACCCTGCTCGAACTCACCGGCGATGACGCGCAGCTCGCCGCCACCGTCGAGCGTCGCCGTTGGAATCTCCTGCGAAGGAATGTCGCGGTAGGCCGCTGGCTTCATCTTCTCGCGCGCAGGCAGGTTGATCCACAGCTGGAACCCGCGCATGCGACCCGCGGTCTGCTGCGGCATCTCGGAATGGATGATGCCGCGCGCCGCCGTCATCCACTGCACGTCGCCGGGCCCGAGGTCGCCGCGATTGCCGAAGCTGTCCTCGTGCCGCATGTGCCCATCGAGCATGTAGGTGACTGTCTCGAACCCGCGGTGCGGATGCGACGGGAAGCCCGCGAGGTAATCGTCCGGGTCGTCGGAAAAGAACTCGTCGAGCATCAGGAACGGATCGAACCGCAGGTTCTGGCGGCTGCCGAAGCTGCGGCGCAGCTTGACGCCGGCGCCATCCGAGGCGGCCACGGACTCGATCACGGCCTGCAGCCTGCGCGAAGTGGTCATGATTGCTCCTGTGTGATCACGGAATTCCAGCGGGTGCAGCGCTGCGGGTTCACCCTCACGTCAGCAGGGTGCCCGGTGCGGTCAGTCGCGCACGTTTCGCGTCGAGCGACCAGTCGCCCGCACCGCGCGCCACGAGGAACAGGAACCCGCCCGCGACCGCCACGTTCTTCAGGAACATGATTCGCTGCATGGGGTCGGCGCCACCATGGAAGATGAAGGCGGCAACGAGCGTGAAACCCGCGAGTGCGGCGGCCACGAGCCGCGTGCGGTACCCCACGATGATGGCGATCGCTCCCAGGATTTCCAGGGCAATGACCAGCGGCAGCAGCGCGCCTGGCACGCCCATCGACTGCATGTAACCCTGCGTGCCAGCGTATCCCGAAATCTTGCCGATGCCGGCCACCAGGAACATCGCGGCGATCAATGCACGCCCCGCAAGGTCCGTCGTGTTTTCCCAGGTCTTCATGTTCGTTCAGCCCGTGGTTGGTGAGAAGTTTGATGGGCCTCAGTTTGCATCTATAGTTTGAATTAAAAAGACGGTATTTTCGATATAACGCATCTACAGGATCGATGTATGGCAACCCCCAGGATCACGCTGGACCAATGGGCCGCCTTGGTCGCCATCGTGGAGCAAGGTGGTTATGGGCAGGCGTCCGCGCACCTGCACCGGACGCAATCGACCGTCACCTACACGATCAAGAAGCTCGAGGACCAGCTCGGCCTGAAGGTGTTCGCGCGGCAAGGCCGGCGTGCCGCACTGACGCCGGCGGGCGAGGTGCTGTATCGCCGAGGCAAGTCCCTGCTCGAAGACGCGGCCCGCCTCGAGCGCTCGGCCGCCGGGCTCGCGCAAGGCTGGGAGGCGGAAGTGCGACTCGCGGTCGACGCCATCTTTCCGACGTGGCTGCTGCTGCGCGCGCTGGCCGAGTTCGGCAACGAGCACCCGGACATCCGCATCGAACTGATCGAGGCCGTGCTCGGCGGCGTCGAAGAAGCGATCACCGAAGGGCGGGTCGATTTCGTCATCGGCTCGCTCGTGCCGGGCGGCTTCATCGGCGATGCGCTGATGCAGGTGCGTTTCGTGTGCGCTGCCGCGCCGTCGCACCCGCTGCATCGACTCGGCCGCCCCGTGGAGATCGAGGACCTGCGAGCCCATCGTCACCTCGTCATCCGAGACTCGGGCATGCGGCGCAGCCGCTCGGGTGGCTGGCTCAACGAAAGGCGCTGGACCGTCACAGCCAAGGCCACGTCGATCCGTGCGGCGTGCATGGGACTGGGTTTCGCCTGGTTCGCCGAGGACAACATCCGCGAGGAACTGGAAAGCGGCGCGCTCCAGCGCTTGCCGCTGACCGAAGGGGCCGAGCGTTTCGCCATGTTGTACCTCGTCTATGCCGACCGGGTCGCCGCCGGACCCGGCACGCGACGCCTCGTCGAAATCATCCATGCACACGTGAAGCAAGACTGTCGCGTCGCCGGCGAGTCCGGGCACCAGTAGACTGCCCGCATGCGCCTGCGAGATCCCCGCGTCGTCCACCTGCTCGCCCTCTACGCGCTGCCGATCGTCGTCGCCGCGGCCGGCTGGGGCATGCCTGCAGCCATCGGCGCTGCCTTGGCTGCCTTCCTGCTAGGCATGGCTGCCCGGTTGTTCGTCTCGTTGCGCGCGCTGCGGCAACCGGAGCGGCCGCTGCGCCTGCATACGATCACGTTTTCGCACTACGCCGAGAAGGCGCGCTGGTGTCTCGATCGGTTGGGCGTGCCGTATGAAGAAGTGCCGAACGTGGGCGTGCTCGGCGTCCTGCTGACGGGCCGCACCGTGCCGTGGCTCGAGGTTCCGCCCGGATTGACTCGCATCAGCGATTCGTCACGCATCCTGCGTTACCTGTGGGGGGAGTACGCAGGACGCTTGCCGGGTGACCGCACCTGGTTCCTCGAACCCACGCCGGCAGCACTCGACCTGGAAGCGAAACTCGACCGGCGCCTCGGCAACGACGTGCGCGTCTGGCTCTACCAGCACCTGCTGCGCGACACCGACCTGAGCTTTCGTTCGTGGGGCATCGAAGAACCCGCGATTCCGCGCTGGCAACGCGCCCTGCTCTGGTTGAAGCGACCCATCCTGGCTTTTTCCGTACGCCGGATGCTGGGCGTCACGCCGTCGCGCGCAGCCCGGGCCTGGGAACGGACGCGTGAAACGTTCGACGACATGGACCGGTTGCTCGCGGACGGCCGGCGTTACCTGACCGGCGAATCGCTGACGTTCGCCGACATCACCTTTGCGAGCCTCGGCGCGCTGGCAGTGCTGCCGCCCGAATACCCCGGCAATCGACTGGGCGGCCGCCGCATGACCGTGGCGGACATCCGCGACCCGGCATGGCTCGCCGAAGTCGAAGCGCTGCGGGCGCGGCCCTCCGGCCAGTTCATCCTGCGCCTCTACCGCGAAGAGCGGACTCCCCGCGCCGGCTGACCCTGGGGTTTGACCCCTGCGACCCCCGCCGCGCACAATTGCCTGCCTGAGCAGTCACAGCCCAGGCTGACAATGTCCGAGCAGCATTACCGCCCCCAGACCTACCGTTCACGCGACAGCGTCGGCTACCTGATCCGCCGGCTGTACACGCTGCTGCTGGCCCGCTTCGAAGGCGCGCTGGCGCAGGCGGACTTCACGCTGACGCAATGGATCGTGCTGGCCCAGTTGCGCGACGGCATCGCGCGCACGGCGTCCGACCTGGCGAGCGACCTGGACCACGACAGCGGCGCCATCACCCGCGTCCTCGATCAGCTCGAACGGCGCGGCTTCCTGCAGCGCCGGCGCAGTTCGCAGGACCGGCGGGTCGTGGAACTCAAGCTCACGGCGGCCGGCAAGGCGATCACCGAGGCACTGCTGCCCCTCGTCGTCGACCAGACCAATGCCGCGCTGGCCCCGCTCTCGAAGTCGGAATTCGTGCAGTTGCACGGCTACCTGGTGCGGCTGCTCGATCACGCGCAGACGACACGAACTGACTTCAAGCCGTCGGCGGCTCGCAGCCGCACCACTGCCAGCAGTGGCACGAAGCCGAAGCCGACGCGCCGCGCCGCGCACCGAACGGTAAAGCGATGAGAGTTCAGCGACCAGCCTTCGCTCCGGGTGCGTTCATTCGCGGTTCTGGTCGCAACCGGGTTGCTGCTTGCAGCCTGCGTCAGCGATCCGGCGACCAGTTCGCACGAACAACCGCTGGCGGCGAGTGACCTGGGCCTGTCGGGTCCCGTCATGGCGCCGCAGTCCGACGCTGCCTGGTGGCACGCGCTGCACGACCCGCAGCTCGATCAACTGATCGAGACGGCGCTCGCACGCAACCCCGGCCTCGCCGGCTCGCTGGCTCGAGTGCGCATTGCCCACGAGCAGGCGCTGGTGGCGGGAGCGGCCGAGAAGCCGCAGGTGACGCTCGACGGCTTCCAGTATCGGCAACGCTTCAGCGAGAACTACATCTTCCCGCCGCCCTACGGCGGCGGCACATTCTGGGAAGGCCGGCTAGCATTCAACTTGAACTGGCACCTCGACTTCTGGGGACGCCAGGCGGCGCTGGTCGAGCAATCGGGTCGCGTCGCCGATGCCGCCGCGCTCGACGCGGCCACGGCCGAGCTGATGCTGTCGAGCGCGGTCGCCCAGGCCTATGTCGAACTCGCGCGGGCGCAACGCCTGGAAGAGGTTGCGCTGCAGGCACAGGCGCAGCGCCGCAAGCTGCTCGACCTGACGAGCCAACGGGTCGGCGCCGGGCTCGAGTCGAAAGCCGAACTGCGCGCGGCCGAGAGCAACTTCGAACAGAGCGCCGTGGACATCGAGCAGGCGCGACTGGCCGCGACGATGGCGCGCAACGCGCTCGCAGCGCTGACTGGCACGAGTGTAGCCGCCACGCCGGAGTGGTCACCGCCGACGCTCGACTTCAACCGGGCACTGCCCGTCCCCGCCGCTCTACCCGCTGACCTGCTCGCACGGCGGCCGGACGTCCGCGCCGCGCGACTGCGCATCGACGCAGCCACGGCGGGACGAGCAGCGGCGCACGCCAGCTTCTATCCCAACATCGACCTCGTGGCCTATGCCGGATTGTCGGCCATCGGTCTCGACGAGATGTGGCAGGGCGACTCGCGCATGTGGGGAGTCGGCCCGGCCATTCACCTGCCTATCTTCGACGCCGGCAGGCTGCGCGCAGAGTACCGTCGTTCCGGCGCGGAACTCGACGCGGCAATCGCCGGCTACAACGAAACGGTCGTGCGTTCCGTTCGCGAAGCGGCCGACCAGACGGCACGACTGGGCTCGATCGAACTGCAACTCGATGCCCAGCAGCGCGCGCTGAGCGCTGCCGAACAAGCCTACGACCTCGCGGTGCAGCGGTATTCCGCCGGCCTGTCCAGCCAGGTCACCGTCCTCAATGCCGAGACCCAGGTGCTCACCGCACGCCGGCAACGCACCCAGATGCTGGCCGACCGCACGTCCGCGCGGATCGCGCTGCTGGTCGCGCTGGGCGGTCACTTTTCGCAGGAGCCCGTCCGATGAATTCGCCCGCAACTGAGGTCGCCGCAGCCGACACTCCCAACAGCAAGCGCAAGCGCGGGCTGCTGCTGCTCACCGCAGTGGTGCTCATTGCCGGAACCGCGTGGTTCGCCTGGTGGTACACCCATGCACGCTGGTACGTGTCGACGCAGGATGCGTACGCCGGCGCGACGATCGTGCAGGTCACGTCCGAAATCGCCGGCACCGTGCGCACCGTGCACCCGCGCGAGACGGAATCGGTGACTGCCGGGCAACTGCTCATCGAACTCGATCCAGCCGATGCCCGGATTGCGATGGAAGCGGCGGTGGCCGATCTCGGCGCCACCGTACGGCAGGTGCGCGGTGCCTACCCGCAGACAGGCCGGTTGCAGGCGCAGATCTCGGCACGCGAAACCGACCTGGCCCGCGCGCGTGACGACCTGCGCCGTCGGCAGTCGATCGCCGCCGGAGGCGCCGTCTCGACCGAAGAACTGGCGCACGCACGTGAGGTGGTCGCCGGGGCTGAAGCTGCCTTGCGCTCGGCGCGCGAGGACCTGAACGTCGCGTTCGCGCAGACGGGCGGCATCGAGGCTTCACACCATCCGCTGGTCATGCGGGCAATCGCGCGGGTACGTGAAGCGGCCCTCGCGCTCCAGCGCACGCGGATCACCGCGCCGGTGAACGGCGTCGTTGCGCGCAAGGGCGTGCAACTGGGACAGCGCGTGGCTGCCGGCACACCCCTGCTGGCTCTCGTCGAGCTCGACGACGCCTGGATCGACGCGAACTTCAAGGAAGTGCAGCTGCAGCGCATGCGCATCGGGCAACCAGTCGAGCTGACATCGGACCTCTACGGCGACGACGTGGTCTATCAAGGGCGCATCAAGGGGTTTTCGCCCGGCACCGGGGCCGCCTTCGCGTTGCTGCCGGCGCAGAATGCGTCGGGCAACTGGATCAAGATCGTCCAGCGCGTCCCGGTCCGCATCACGCTCGACCCGAAGGAACTCACCGCACACCCACTGCGTGTGGGACTGTCGATGCACGCCGAGGTCGACCTGCACGACCAGAGTGGTCCGGTGCTGGCCGAACCGACCCGCGCCGTGGCGGCAACGATGGCCGACCGACCCGAACGCGACGAGCAGGTCGAGGCGATGATCGGGCGCGTGATCGCCGAGAATTCCGGCCGCTGAGCGCGGGACCGGCATGCCGAGCGCAGCAGCCAATCGACCGCTGATCGCGCTGCCGACCGGCACGCGCGGGCTGACCGCGTTCGCGCTCGCGCTGGGCACGTTCATGCAGGTGCTCGACACGACGATCGCGAACGTGTCGCTGCCGACGATCGCGGGCTCCCTCGGCGTGAGCCCCAACCAGGGCACGTGGGTCATCACCTCGTTCGCCGTGGCCAACGGCATCTCGGTGCCTCTCACGGGCTGGCTGATGCAACGCTTCGGCGTGGTCCGCACGTTCGTGGTGAGCGTCGCGCTGTTCACGGTGGCTTCGTTCCTGTGCGGCATGGCCTGGAGTTTCGAGTCGCTGATCGCCTTCCGAGTAATGCAGGGCGCCGTGTCCGGCCCGATGATCCCGGGGTCGCAGACGCTGCTGATGTCGATCTTCCCGGCATCGCGGCGCGGCATGGCGCTCGCGATCTGGTCGATGACGACCCTGGTCGCACCGATCATGGGGCCGTTGCTGGGCGGCTACATCTCCGACGAGTACTCGTGGCCGTGGATCTTCCTGATCAACGTCCCCTTCGGCCTGCTCACCGCGTTCGTCTGCTGGCGGTCGTTGCACAAGCAGGAGACACCGACGCGCGCGATACCGGTCGACGGCATCGGCCTCGCCATGCTCGTGGTCTGGGTGGGAGCGCTGCAGATCATGCTCGACACCGGCAAGGACGAAGGCTGGTTCGATTCGACACAGATCATCGTGCTGTCGCTGGTCTCGCTGGTCGGGTTCATCGCCTTCATGATCTGGCAGTACTACGAGGAGCACCCGATCGTCGACCTGAGCTTCTTCCGCAACCGCAACTTCACCGTTGGCGTTTTCCTGACCTGTGTCGGTTATGCGGTCTTCTTCGCCAACGTCGTGATCCTGCCGCTGTGGCTGCAGACGCAGCTCGGCTACACGGCGACGTGGGCCGGTCTCGTGCAGGCACCTGCCGGGGTGATGGCGCTGGTGCTGTCGCCGTTCATCGGCCGGCTGGTCAACCGTTACGACGCGCGCTGGTTCGCTACCATCGCGTTCATCGCCATGGGGCTCGGCACCTACCTGCGCGCGCAGCTCAACTCGCAGGCAGCGTTCGTCGACTTCATGCTCCCGATGCTCGTGCAGGGTGTCGCGATGGCATTCTTCTTCGTCGCCGTGATCACGCTGCAGCTCGACGGTATCCCGCCGCAGCGCATCCCCGCGGCAACCAGCATCTCGAATTTCCTGCGCATCACGGCGGCGGCCTTCGCAACCTCGATCGCGACCACGACCTGGGACAACCGCGCCGCCCTGCACCAGAGCCGGCTGGCAGAAGCGTCGGATCTTTACAGTCCGACGCTGCAGCACTTCATGGGCACGCTGCAGGGCGCGGGCCTGAGCAGCGACCAGGCGGTGGGCGCCCTCACCCGCGGCATGGTCGAGCAGTCGTACATGCTGTCGTCACTGGACGTGTTCTGGGCATCGACGTGGCTGGCGTTCGCCCTGGTGCCACTCGTGTGGCTCACGCGTCGACCGCGGGTGGCCAGTGGCATTGCCACCACGGCCGAGTAGGTCCGCCATCACCGCGGCGGGGTTCACTCTTCCGGTTCGTTCTCTTCCGCGCTCCAGCGCTTGCGGTGCTCGTGTTCCGCGGCGGCGCGGACACCTGCATGACGATTCGACAGCAACAACGAAGCGGGATCGCAAACGCGCGCGCGGATGACGCCCAGGTCCACGGCCGCATCGAACAGGCTCGGGTACCAATGGGCCCAGTCCGGAAAAATTTCCTCGACTCGCTCACGCAGCGTCATGGGACGAAGTCTAAACCGGGCGGTCGACGAATTCCGCAATCGGCATCAAAGGACCGTGAACTGCGTGCAGTCAGCGCCTGCGCCGGCCGGCGGCGGCGTCCTCGGGCCCGCAATTCTGGCGTCGGCACTCACCCGAAGACAGTGTGCAGCAATTGAGCATAGGCGCCCGGGTCCGTCACCAGCACAAAGACGAGGCCCGCCAGCGCACCGATGAGGTGCGCGTCGTGATTGATCTTCTGTCCCGCCATGCCACTGGAAAAGCGGCCGCCTTCCTTCGCGTACCAGGAATAGGCGACGTACGCGACGGCAAACAGGGGGGCGGGAATCGGCACTGGAATCGGCAGGATGAACAGCTTCATGGACGGGAAGTAGACGATCGCCGCGAACAGCACGGCCGCGATCGCGCCCGACGCGCCCAGCGTGGCGTACTGGGGATCGTTGCGATGCTTGAAGTACGTCGTGCTCACCGCGAGCGCGAGGCTGCCGAAGTACAACAAGCCGAACGCGGCACCGCCGACCCGTCTCTCGAGCAGGAACGCGAAGAACCAGAACGTCATCATGTTGAAGATCAGGTGCATCAGGTCGCCATGCACGAAGCCGTGCGTGATGACCGTGTAATAGACACCCCGACGCTGTGTGTCGTACGGCCGGAACATGAGTCGGCTCATCAGTTGCGGCGCCGCGTAGAGCGCGACCAGGCTGACGACGATCGTCGCGATGAAAATCAGCAGTGCGATGCTCACGGGCAGGACGACCTCTCGCGCGAGTGAATGAGGGCTACGACGTCAGTGCTTCACGTAGATCAACTGCGAGGTGTCGAAGCCGAGTGCCTTCGCCTTCGCCACGAGCCGCTCGACCTCCGCCGCGGGCGGTGTCGGCGTGCGCGACAAGATCCACAGGTAGGATCGGTTCGGACCTGCGATCAGCGCGTGCTGGTAGCCGGGATCGAGGTCGACGACGTTGTAGCCGCCGTAGAACGGCCCGAAGAACGAAACCTTGAGCGCCGCCACGTCTGGCTGGCCGAGGAACCTGGCTTTGCCGTTGACCTCGCCCCACTCGCCCTTGTCGGTACGGTAGCCGCGGTTCAGCACGGACACCGTGCCGTCCGGCCGCAGTTCGTAGGTGGCCGTGACCTGTTCCATGCCGCGCTCGAACCGGTGATCGAGCCGGGCCACCTCGTACCAGCGACCCATGTAGCGCTCGACCTGGAAACCGGTGACGGGCTCGATGCCCTCGGGCACACCGACGCACCCGGCGCTGAACGCAAGCGCAATCAGCGTGACGACCCGAACCGACAACGATAGGTGCATGAACCTGGGCTTCCTCGAAGTTGGAGTAATTCGTATACACAGGCCGCGAGCGGCACGCCATCCCTTCGCGCGCTTCAGGCTTTCGGAGTCGCCGGTGCGGTCACGCCTTTCGCGCGAGGCGGAATCTTCGCGATGCGGGCGGCGGCGCCGGCCTTGACCCGCTGCAACAGGGCGTGATCGCGGCGCAACTCGTCGGCGCGGGCTTTCTTTTCCGCCACGAGGGCATCCGACAGCGGCTCGCCGAACGTGCGCAGCGGTGCGATCTGGAATCCGTGCTTGCGGAACAACCGGTAGATTTCCTTGACCTTGTCGGGGTGCACGTCGCGCCCGAGCGTGAAGGATTCGAAGCGTCCTTCCATCGCCAGCAGCGCGGCTTCGGCGAGGCATGCATAGGCCACGCCCGGCGGCAACCCGATGTCGAAGCTGAAATCCACTGGACCCGGAATCAGCACCTCGCCGCTCTCGACCACCAGCACGTCCGGTCGTGTCGCGGCTTCCTCGGCAGAAATGTCCGGCGGCAAGGCCACGTCGAGGATGACGGCACCCGGTCTGCACTGGCTGACGTCGAGCACGCGCTGCCCGAACGCCGAGGTTGCCGTGACGATCAAGTCGCAGTCACCCACCCAACGCGTCGTCGTCGTGTCGATTTCAACGCGTGTACCCGGCGTCTCCTCCAGTATCTTCTGCCGGAGCGCAGTGAGCCGGTCCGGTTCAATCGACACCAGCACCACGTCGTGCACGGCTGCCGCCAGCAGCCGCGAGCACACTGAACCGATCGAACCGGTCGCGCCGACGACCATCGCCTTGGCGTGCGACAGGTCAGGCCACCCCATGCGTCGCGCCGTGAGCTTCGCGGTCTCGAGCGTCGCCGCAATCGTGAGACTGTTGCCGGTCGTCACCGGGATCGAGGCACGCCGTGCCACGGTAACGCCCGCATCCCCGACCACTTTCGTGAACGCGCCGAGACCCACGATCTGTGCGCCGTGCGCGGCCGCGTCACGGATTGCTTGATCGAGCTTGCGATAGGTGAACTCGGGCGGACGGCTCAGCATCTGGCGCGGTGTTGCGCCGAGCGCATAGATGAAGCCTGCGACGCGCTGACCCGTGGTCGGCGAGACGCCGCCCTCGACGCGACCGACTCGAGCGGCCGGCATGTGCGCGGCGGTCGCTTCGACCAGCGCCCGGGGCAGGTAACGAGTCCAGCGATAGCGCGGATGCTGCGCGAGGTAGTCGATGGTCAGCGGATGCAGGACGAACGCGAACCGGTTGACGCACTTTGCGTCATCGGTTGCACTCGCCGGACTTGCCTTGGTTGCGGTCACGCCGCGGCCCCCTGATCCCTGGACCCTGATTGTTGGGCGACCGTGCTACGCCGCCCATTCGTAATGCCCCTTAGGACTCGCGTCGGCGAAACCGGATGCCGCCCGCGTTGGCGGGTTTCCTGGGCTTGATCGTCGCGTAGAAATCACGCAACCCCTGCAGGTCCTGCTCTTCGTTGCCCGTCATCCGCACATAGCGGTCGATGCCGACCTGCTTGCGCCCATAGTCGATGTAGCCCAGGCCGATCGGAACGTCAGCTGCGAGCGCCAACTGATAGAAGCCGGACTTCAGGTAGTCGCCATGCGCACGCGTGCCTTCCGGTGCCACTGCAATCCACAGCCAGTCGCGCCTGCGCATTTCTTCGACCATCGCCGCGACGAAGCCGGTGCGTTCCCGGCGATTGATGGGCAAACCACCGATCGCGAGCAGCAGGCGCCGGAACGGCCAGCGGAACATCTGGTCCTTGCCCATCCAGCGGGCCGGAAGTGCGTGACCGAGCTTGAACAGGACCCCGATCGGGAAGTCCCAGTTGGAGGTGTGCGGATAGACCATGATCATGCCGCGCGGCTCCGGCGGCCACGTCAGCGAGGTGCGCCAGCCACAGAGCCGGAGCAGGCCCAGGCAGGCCTTGCGGAAGATCTGCATTACCGCCCGTCAGGTTGCATCAAGTGCCGCGTTGTAGCACAGCCGGTGTCGACGCGCCGCGCGTCAGTCCGACGGCACCACGTAAGCGGGCATCGGTTCCTTCTTCTTTCGCTCCGCCTCGTCCTGCTTCTGGCGTTCTTCCTGCTCGTCCATCATGCGCATGACCTTCTGCATGCTGCTCAGGAAGGCATCGAAGACGTAGACGATGCCGAAGGTCAGCCCGAACGCCGCCAGCAGCGCGATGAGATGCTGGCCGAGCCGACGCGGCCCTTGCTCCTGCTCGCGCTCGACGGCACGGCGCGCGCGATCCATGAAAGCGCGTTGCAACGACTGCGCGGACTTGCGCTTGTCGTCGTCGGGATCGTCATCCCCAGATTCGGGAGTCCAGCCGGGGCTCTGGTCGTTCATTCGGGTAGTTTAGCGTCCGGCAGTCACTCGCTGAGTCCGCCAAGCTAGTGCCCAACCCCTGCCGCTCCAGCATGCCCGGCATGACTGCGGGATCCGTACCCGAGCTACGGAAACTACCTAAATGCGAATCATTTGCATTAAGGTGTCTCCTGTCCTAGGATGCAGGCCTGAGAGAGGTGCCGGTTCATGTACGTCTGTCTCTGCCACGGAATCTCGGAAACTCGCCTGCAACAGGCCATCCACGAAGGCGCGCGCTCGTTCGAGCAGTTGCAGTCGAGCACCGGCGTGGCAACGTGCTGTGGCGCCTGCGAGCCCTGCGCACGCGAGATGCTCGGCACCGAAGCGCGTGCCCAGACCCCTGCCAGGGCGCTGACCCGGACGCTTGATTGTCGCGCCCCGACCCCGCAGGCTTCCTGACACACCCGCACCCTAAGCCTGCTGCCGGAGCCGATGCCATGAAGGGCGACGTCGAAGTCATTGCGCACCTGAACAAGATCCTCAAGAACGAACTGACCGCGATCAACCAGTATTTCCTGCATGCGCGCATGCTGCAGAACTGGGGCCTCGACAAGCTCGGCGACCACTCGCACCACGAGTCGATCGACGAGATGAAGCATGCGGACAAGCTCATCGAACGGATCCTGTTCCTCGAGGGTCTGCCCAACCTGCAGAGCCTCGGCAAGCTGATGATCGGCGAGGACGTGCGTGAAGTGCTCGACTGCGACCTCAAGCTCGAGCAGGTCGCCCATCCGGACCTCAAGGCCGCGATCGTCCATTGCGAGAAGGTCGGCGACTACGTCAGCCGCGAACTGCTCGAGGACATCCTCGAATCCGAGGAGGAACACATCGACTTCCTCGAGACGCAGCTGCAGCTGATCGACCGGGTCGGGCTGCCGAACTACTGCCAGTCGCAGATGAAGGCCCCGTCCTGAAGCGCTCGGTCTAAGGACTTTTCCGCGTTGACGGGCGCGCTGCGCCCTCTAGCATCGCGCCAGTCTGAACCAGGGACACGCCGATGCCCAAACGCTCCTTGCCTCCGATGCCCGAATGGTACCCGCGCGGGACGGCGCTGCTGCGCGACCCGACGCTGAACAAGGGCACCGCCTTCAGCGACCAGGAGCGCGAAGTCCTCGGCCTGCGCGGCCTGTTGCCACCCCACGTGGCCACCCAGGACGAGCAACTCGCACGCGTCCTCGAAAACTTCGATCGGCTCAAGACGCCGTTGTCGAAGTACATCATGTTGTCGAGCCTGCTCGACCGCAACGAGGCGCTTTTCTTCCGCGTCGTGATGGACCACGCCGACACGATGATGCCGATCATCTACACGCCGACGGTCGGCCTCGCGTGCCAGCAGTTCGGCCACATCTACCGGCGGCCGCGCGGGCTGTTCATCACGGCCGCCGATCGCGGGCGCATCTCGCAAGTCATGCGCAACTGGCCGCACCGCGAGACGGCGATGATCGTCGTCACCGACGGCGAGCGCATCCTGGGGCTCGGCGATCTCGGCGCGAACGGCATGGGCATCCCCATCGGCAAGCTCTCGCTGTACACGGCCTGCGCGGGCCTGCACCCGTGGAAGTGCCTGCCGATCATGTTCGACGTCGGCACCAACAACGAGTCCCTGCTCGAAGACCCGCTGTACCTCGGCCTGCGCCAGCGCCGCCTCACCGGTGACGCTTACGACGAGCTGGTCGAGGAATTCATCAACGCCACGCAGGAAGTGTTTCCCGGCGTGATCGTGCAGTTCGAGGACTTCGCGAATCACAACGCGTTCCGCCTGCTGCGCCGTTACCGCGACCGGGTGAGCTGCTTCAATGACGACATCCAGGGAACGGCCTCGGTCGCCGTCGCCGGCATCCTGTCGGCGCTGCGCGTGACGGGCAAGGCGATGTCGGAACAGACGTTCCTGTGCCTCGGCGCCGGCGAAGCGGCAACGGGCATCTCCGACCTGCTCGTGAACGCGATGGTCGAAGAAGGAGTCGACGAAGCGGCCGCACGCGGACGCTGCTGGATGGTCGATTCGAAAGGCCTGGTGGTGGCGAACCGCGGCGAGCTCGCCGAGCACAAGCGGCCATACGCACACGTGCATGCACCGGTGAACGACTTCATCGGCGCCGTGACAGCGCTGCGTCCCACGGCCATCATCGGCGTAGGCGCGGTGCCCGGGCACGTTCAACGAAGACGTGGTGCGCGAGATGTCGCGCATCAACGCAACGTCCGATCATTTTCGCCCTGTCGAACCCGACGTCGAAGGCCGAGTGCACGGCACAGCAGGCCTACGCCTGGTCGGATGGCCGCGCGCTCTTTGCCTCGGGCAGTCCGTTCGACGCGGTGACGTTGCCGGACGGGCGGCATTTCGTGCCGCGGCAAGGCAACAATTCGTACATCTTCCCGGGACTGGGCCTGGCGCTCGTGGTCGTTGGCGCGACACGCGTGACCGACACGATGTTCCTCGCCGCCGCGCGCACGCTCGCGCGGTGCACGACGCAGGCCGACCTCGACCAGGGCAGCCTGTTCCCGCCGCTCAGCGCCGTGCGCGACGTATCGGCACGCATTGCCGTCGATGTCGCGGAGATCGCCCTGCGCGACGGGCTCGCCTCGATCGACCCGCCCGCGGACATCGAGCAGGCCATCCGCGCGGAGATGTACGACCCGCGCTATTGAGCGCCGCCGCCCACATAGACGGCGCCGTCCTTCATCACGAAGCTCACCTTGCTGGTGAGCGCGATGTCGTCAAGCGGATTGCCGGGGACGGCAACCACGTCGGCATGGAACCCCTGGGCGAGCTGCCCCAGGTCCGTTGCACCCAGCACTTCGGCCGCATTGTAGGTCGCGGCCTGGATGGCCTCCGCTGCCGGCATGCCTGCCTCGACCATGTAGCCGAACTCCTTCGCGTTCTGCCCGTGCGGCGCGACACCCTGGTCGGTGCCGAAGCCGATCTTCACCCCGGCCTTGTAGGCTTTGGCAAACGTGTCCTGGATCTGGCTGCCGATGCGCGCCGCCTTCGGCCGGATGATCTCGGGGTAGTAACCGTCGATCTTCGCCTTTTCCGCGACGAACTTGCCCGCCGAGATCGTCGGCACGTACCACGTGCCGTGCTTCTTCATCAGCGTCATGATCTCGTCGTCCATGTACGTGCCGTGCTCGATCGACGTCACGCCGCCCTCGACGGCCCGGCGGATGCCCTCCTTGCCGTGCGCGTGGGCCGCGACCTTGTAGCCGTAATCCTTCGCGGTATCGACGACGGCTTTTACCTCGTCGACGGTGAACTGCGGCGCATCGCCGTTCTTCGCATAGCTCAGTACGCCGGCCGTCGCGGTGATCTTGATCACGTCGGAGCCGTCCTTGTAGCGCTGGCGCACAGCCTGCCGCGCGTCGTCGACACTGTTGATGACGCCGTCGGTCGGCCCGGGCGGGCCGAGCAGGTGCCCGAGCTCCGAATTGATGCCGTTGCTCGGGTCCGCGTGTCCACCGGTCGTCGCAATCGACTTACCGGCGGCGTAGATCCGTGGGCCGTGCGTGTAGCCTTGGTTGATCGCGTCGCGCAGGTGCGGCGTGATGGTGCCACCAAGGTCACGCACCGTGGTGAAGCCCGCCTTCAGCGTGCGGTCGGCATAGACGAGCGCGCGATAGCCGAAATCGATGTCGTCGAGACGGAAGCCTTCCTCGTAGGCCTTCGGGTTCGATTCCTGCCCCAGGTGCACGTGCAGGTCGATCCAGCCCGGCATGCAGGTCTGGCCCGCCAGGTCGACGACGGTTGCCCCCGGCGCGGTCACCTTGCCCGGCAACACCGCCTGGATGCGTCCGTCGGCACCGGTGACGATCGTGCGCTCGCCGACCAGCCGCGCCGACTTCGCATCGAACACGTTGCCGCATTGCAGGGCCATCGGCGTGGCCGCGCCGGCTGCGCTTACGGTCGCGATGCCGAGAATGGCCAGCAGCGCCGGGATCGCCAGCTGCGCAGTGCTCGATTGACGCATGGGTCTGTTCCTTGGTCCAAAGTTGAGGGCGGACGTCGCAAGGCGACTCCGGGTTCAGTTGCGGGAGCGCCGCCAGAGCAGTGTCTGGTTGTTGGCCGGCATGGCACAGTCTTCGACCAGTCGCATTCCTTGCGCCACCGCCAGCGTGTCGACCGCCTCGAAATCACGGATGCCGCTCAACGGGTCGCGTGTTCGCAGCGCCGCATCAAACACCGAATTGCTGTGTGAAGTAAATTGTCCGCCGTATCGGAACGGACCGTAGACGATCAACAAGCCATCATCGCGCAGCACCCGGCCGACGCCGCGGAACAGTGCCTGCACCTGCTGCCAGGACACGATGTGCAACGTGTTGGCGGTGTAGACGGCATCGACGCTGTCCGCGTCGCTCGGCCAGGCGCCCTGCTCGACGTCGAGTTCGAGCGGAGCCAGCAAATTGCACGAGCCTTCCACCTCGATGCGTGCCGTGAGCGCCGACAGGTTTTCGAGCCGCTCGGTCGGCTGCCAGCTGAGGTGCGGCAGGTGGCGCGCAAAATACACCGCCTGCTGGCCCGTGCCGGCACCGATTTCGAGCACCACGCCCGCCTGGTCGCCGAGCCAGCGCTGCAACACCTCGAGGATCGGCCCCTTGTTACGTTCGCACGCCTCCGAAAAAGGCAGGGCTTGCACGAACGAAGGGGGTTGCTGGTGCATGGTCGCCGTCAGCCCGGGCCGTCCTTGAACTCGACGCCGTCCTTCAAGACGAAGGGTATGCGCTTGAGCACCGTAACGTCGGCAAGCGGGTCGCCATCGACAGCGATGAGGTCGGCGCGTTTGCCGGGCTCGAGCGTCCCCACGTCGGCCTGCAGGCCGAGCAAGTCCGCCGCGTTGACGGTGGCCGCCTGCAGCGCCGCGGCCGGCGTCATGCCGTACTTGACCATCAACTCGAATTCGTCGGCGTTGCGGCCGTGCTTGCTCACGCCCGCATCGGTCCCGAACGCAATCTTGACGCCCTTCGGCACGGCTTTCTGCAACGATTGGCCGGTCACCTTGATGCGCCACTCGACCTTCGCCCGCACCGCCGGCGAGTACGCCTGCGGGTTCGTGGCCAGCCGCTCGATGTAACCGTTCACGGTGGACAGCGTCGGCACGTAATAGGTGCCCGACTTCACCATCAGCGCGATGCTTTCGTCGTCGAGCATCGTGCCGTGCTCGATGGAATCGACGCCCGCCAGCAGCGCGACCTTGATGCCATCGGCGCCGTGGGCATGGACCGCGACCTTCTTGCCGTACAGCTTCGCGGTCTCGACGATCGCACGCGCTTCGTCGTCAAACATCTGCTGGCCGAGCCCCGCGCCGACCTGGCTGTTCACGCCGCCGGTCGTTGCGATCTTGATCACGTCCACGCCGCGGCCGACCTGCGTGCGCACGGCACGCCGGCAGGACTCGACGCCGTCGCACAGGTTGTCATGCGCATGCAACGCTTCGCGCAAGTCCTCGCGGTAGCCGAGTGCGGCATCCATGTGCCCCGACGTCGTCGACATCGACCGCCCGGCGTCGACGATGTTCGGACCAACCACTTTTCCCGCACGGATCGCGTCCCGCAGCGCCAGCGTCGCGCCGTCGCTGTCGCCAAGGTTGCGAACCGTCGTGAAACCCGCCCGCAGTGTCTTATGCGCGTTCACGAGTGCGTTGAACGCGATCGCGGCGTCCGTGAGCTGCACGTCCTCGAGCTGGCCGAGCTGCCCGCCGGTGTCCGATGCCAGGTGCACGTGACTGTCGATCAGGCCCGGCAGCACGAACCGCGTGCGCTGGTCGAAGACACGCTGGCTGCCGGGAACGTCGACGAAGCCGTCGCGCACTTCACTGATGCGACCGTCCCGGATCACGATCGTGCTCGGCCCGCGCGGTGCCTTGCCGGGACGATCGAGCAATCGCCCTGCGTGCACCACGACGATAGTCTGCGGCGGGTCGACGGCCGCGGGTGCGTTGGCTGCGGGCGGTGCAGCGGCCGCCCCGACGGAACCGCTTGCCACGCCGGCAATCAGGGTGGCAAGCAAGGCACGAAGCAGGGTCTGTGTGTGGTGCACGGGCAGTCTCGACGGCTGTAGGCCGGACAGTCTATTGTCGGTCCCCTCACAACGTCCACGTCCCCGGAACATGCCCACGAACGACCGCCTCCGCGCCCCGGTGGCGCCCATCGCCCTGCTCGCCTTGATCGCGGTGGCGGCAGCGGGGTGTCGCAATGCGCCAGCGCCCTCCGGGACGACTGCGCCGGGCGCACCCACCGCCGCGCACGCCACAACGGCCTCGATCGCCAGGCTGACACCGGGGGTCGTGGCTGCGAACCCGATCGCCGTCGAGGCCGGGCTCGCGGTGCTGCGTGCTGGCGGTGGTGCGGCCGATGCCGCCGTCGCCGTACAGGCGGCCCTGGGGCTGGTCGAACCGCAGAGCTCGGGCCTCGGTGGCGGCGCCTTCCTGCTCTATTTCGAAGCGAAGACCGGCAAGGTCACTGCCTTCGACGGCCGTGAAACCGCGCCGGCGGGCGCCACGCCCGGCATGTTCCTGGACGAGAAAGGTGCGCCGCTTTCGTACCAGGACGCAGTCACCAGCGGGCGCTCGACTGGCGTGCCCGGCGCCATTGCGATGCTGGGCCTGGTGCACTCGAAGCATGGCCGCCTGCCGTGGCAGGACCTGTTCGACGCCCCGATCCACGCAGCCGAGCAGGGCTTTGTGGTGCCGCAGCGGCTGGGTCGTTTCGCCAACAGCACGTTCGCGCAGGCGACCCTGCCGGACGCACGCGCGCTGTTCTCGAAACCCGACGGCACGATCGTGCAAGCGGGCGACACGCTGCGCAATCCAGCCTATGCGCAGACGCTGCGCACGATCGCCGCACGCGGTCCGCGTGCGTTACTCGAGGGTCCGCTCGCGGAGCAGATCGTTGCACGCACGCACGCCGAGCCGCGTCCCGGCACGCTGACGCTGCAGGATCTGGCCGCCTTTCAACCTGCCGAAGTACAGCCGCTGTGCCGGCCGTTCCGCATCTATGTCGTCTGCGTGCCGCCGCCGCCGTCATCAGGTGTCGGCGTGCTCGAAGTGCTGGCCCTGCTCGATCGCACCGACATCGCGTCGCGTGGCCCGGCGGACCCGCAAGCCTGGATGCTGTTCGCCGAGGCGAGTCGCCTGATGTATGCCGATCGCGATCGTTTCGTGGCCGATCCGCGTTTCGTCGCCGTGCCGGTCGAAGGATTGCTGGACAAGGGCTACCTGGACCACCGTGCGCAGTTGATCGGTGAACGCGCAGCGGCAACTGCGCCTGTGGCCGGCACTCCGCCCGGCGCGTCGATGACACGCGTGGGAATCGATGCGACGGACGAGGTGCCCGGCACGAGCCACTTCGTCATCGTCGACGACCGGGGCGACGTGATCTCGATGACGACCTCCGTCGAATCGCTGTTCGGTTCGGGACGGGCCGTCGGCGGCTTCTTCCTGAACAACCAGCTCACCGACTTCTCGTTTACCGCGATCGACGAAGCGGGCCGCCCCGTGGCGAATGCCGTGGCGGGTGGCAAACGGCCGCGCTCCTCGATGTCCCCTGCCATCGTGCTGCGCCAGGCCGACCGCGCGTTCGTGGCGGCATTGGGGTCACCCGGCGGTTCGGCCATCCTCGCGTACAACGCGAAGGTGCTGGTGGGCCTGCTGGCCTGGGACCTGCCGCTGCAGGACGCGATCAACCTGCCCAACCTGATTGCGCGCGGCGCCGACTTCTACGGCGAGATGCCGCGCATCTCCGCCCAGCTGGCCGCGCAGCTCGCCGCGAAAGGTGTCGCCTTGAAGTCGGGTCGCGGCGAAGAATCCGGCCTGCACGGCGTGGCTGTTCGCGGCACTCCACCCGCCTTCGAGACGGGCGCGGACCCACGACGCGAGGGCGTGTGGCGGGCGCAGTAGACGGTCAGCACAGCGTGTGATCGCGCCGGGCTTCGTGCCCGGCCATGCGCTGCAGATGCGCGAGCGCCGCCCGTGGTTCAATCCTGCAGGGCCCTGGCGAGACCCGCGCGCGTCAGTTGCACGACGACCGGCGACAACGCCAGCAGTGCGATCAGGTTCGGAATCGCCATCAGCGCATTGAGCGTGTCGGCGATCGTCCAGGCGAGGTCGAGGTGGGTAATCGCGCCGAAGAACACCATGACCGTCCAGACGATGCGGTACGGCATGATCGACCAGTCGCCCACCAGGTACTGCCAGCAGCGTTCGCCGTAGTAGGCCCAGCCGAGGATGGTCGTGAGCGCGAAGATGCCAAGTGCAATCGCGACCAGTTCGCCGCCGATGCCGGGCATCGCCGACTGGAACGCGGCTTGCGTGAGTGCGGCGCCGGTTTCGCCGGACTGCCAGGCGCCCGACACCACGATCGCGAGTCCCGTCATCGTGCAGACCACGATGGTGTCGAGGAAGGTGCCCATCATGCCGATCAGGCCGCTGCGCACCGGATCGTTGCTCATGCCGGCCGCCTGCGCGATGCCGGCCGTGCCCAGGCCAGCCTCGTTCGAGAAGATGCCGCGCGCCACCCCATAACGCATCGCGGCCATCATCGCCGCGCCGGCGAAGCCACCGACCGCCGCGGTGCCCGTGAAGGCCGTGGCGAAAATGAGCGCAACTGCGTCCGGGATCGACTGCCAGTGATAAACCAGCACGATCAGGGCCGCGGCCACGTAGCCGATGGCCATGAACGGCACCAGCCAGTTCGCGACCGCCGCGATGCGCTTGATGCCGCCGAGGATGACGGCACCCGTGACCAGCGTGAGCACGATGCCCGTGACGACCGGCGCGATGCTGAAGGACCCCTGCATCGCGGCGGCGATGCTGTTCGACTGCACCATGTTGCCGATGCCGAAGCCGGCGAGGCCGCCGAACAACGCGAACGTGGTGCCGAGCCAGGCCCACCGCGGACCGAGACCGTTGCGAATGGCGTACATCGGGCCACCGACGAAGCGGCCTTTCGCGTCACGTTCGCGGAAGTGCACGGCCAGCAGCACCTCGGCGTACTTGGTGGCCATGCCGACGAGCGCCGTCATCCACATCCAGAACACCGCGCCCGGTCCGCCGAGCGCGACCGCCGTCGCCACGCCCGCGATGTTGCCGACACCGATGGTCGCGGCCAGGCACGTCATCAGCGCCGAGTACGGGCTGACTTCGCCGTGAGCTTCGTCACCGCCCCGGCCGCGCCAGACCAGCCGCAGGCCGGCCCCGATCTTGCGCACCGGCATGCCACCGAGCCGCACCTGCAGGTAGAAACCCGTGCCGAGGATCAGCACCAGCATGGCCGGGCCCCAGACGAACGAATCGAGCGCATTGATCCAGTCGGTGAACGTCGTCATGAGCTCCCCTGTGCGTGAAATTCCCGGACGGTCGATGCCGTCCTGGCGTGCCGCACGTTACCTCAGTTGTGCGTCGTGCGACAGCGCGCGACGCCCGCATCCTGCACGCGTCCGTCGACGTCGATGAAGCGCCACGAATAACTCTCGCGCTCGAGCGACAGTTGCAGCACGCCGTGCTTGAGCACTCGCGCCTTGCTGCGGTAGGGCGGTTTCCAGAAGCCGTACAACCGTGCACCCCCGGTGCCGACGACGAACTGCCGTGGCGCGTCGCCATCGGGCGCGGGCCGCCCTGCGGCATCGAGCGGATCGAAGCGTTCGTAGAAATGTTCGTGCCCGCTCAGCACCAGATCGGCGGCGTGTTCATCGAGCAGCTGCCAGAAAGGTCGCATCCTCTCGCCCGACCCACGGTGTATTCCCGACGAATACAACGGCGCATGCCACATGACGAGCAGGCAGCCCGGCGCCGCTGCGGGCGTACTGGCCTCCTCCGCGAAGAGCCGTTCCAGCCACTCGTACTGCGCCTGTAAAGCGCGGCCATCGACGTTGCTGTCGAGCGCGATCAGTCGCCATCCGTCCGTCAACACGCGGCTGTACGCGACGAAACCGCCTTCCTGCAGCGCCTCGACCCCGAAGTACCCGAGAAAGTCACCGGCCGTGCCGCGCACGTAATCGTGGTTGCCGGGAATGGCCAGCGTGGCCGCACGGTGCCGGCCCCAAGTCGGCTCGTAGCACGCAGCCAGCGTCGCCGCGTCGCCGAGCGGATACGCCATGTCACCGAGTGCGAGCACCTGCGCGCCGTCGGGCACGAGTCGTGACGTGCGAGCAGCCATCGAAGCCGCGGGCGCACGGTGGTCGCAGTCGGCGATGTCACCGGCCGCGTAGACCTGCAGGCCGGCCGTCGGAACGGCAGGCACGATGGCGATCACCGGTGGCCGGGTGGTCCCGATGCAGCCGGCGAGAACCAGCGCTGCGACGAATGCAATGCAGGCCCTGCCGGAGGCGGATGCGCGACTCGTCATTCGGCGCGGTGCCAGCCCGGTGCGTCAGCCGGCTTTCCAGCAGAAGCAATTGATCTTGTGGCCATCGAGGTCCCGGAAGTACCCCGCATAGAAGCCACCTGTTCCGCGCGGACCCGGGGCGCCTTCATCCTTGGCACCGAGTTCGATCGCCTGGCGGTGGAGTTCGTCCACCTTGGCATTGCTGTCGACAGCGAGGGCGACCATCACGCCATTGCCTGCGCTCGCGGGCTTGCCGTCGAACGGCTTGATCACGCCCAGCGCCGGCTTATCCGGCGACACGGCCCAGGCCACCATGGTCTCAGACTCCATGAACCGGCCGGCGCCGAGCAGCTTCAGCAGTGCGTCGTAGAACGCGGCGGCCCGCGGGATGTCGTCCGAGCCCAGCGTGACATATCCGATCATTGTTGAGGTGCTCCCATCGGTATCATCGGGGTGTCGGCGCGTCCGGCATGGACGGCCGCAGTCCGGGAGAGTGTGCGTGACGAACGGGTCCGAAGGAAAGCGTGAATCGTCGCTGCTGCAGCAGGTCGAGGGCACCGAGAAACTCTTTTTGTCGGGCCGGCGCAACCGCGCCGCCGACCTGGAGAGCGCCGTGCGGTTCTTCCTGGAATTCCTGCACGGCTTCGAAAGCTTCGAATTCCACCAGCCGTGCGTCACTGTCTTCGGCTCGGCACGCTTCCGCGAAGACCATCGCTACTACCAGCTGGCGCGCGAGGTCGGCTACGCGCTCGGCAAGGCCGGCTTCGCGGTGATGACCGGCGGCGGGTCGGGAATCATGGAGGCCGCCAACCGCGGCGCACGCGAGGCCGGCGCCCTGAGCCTGGGATGCAATATCCGGCTGCCGCGCGAACAGCAGCCCAACGCGCTACCTCGATCGTTTCATCGGCTTCGAGCACTTCTTCGTGCGCAAGGTGATGCTCGTGAAGTACTCGTCCGCGTTCGTCGTGATGCCGGGCGGTTTCGGCACGCTCGACGAGGCGTTCGAACTCGCCACGCTGGTGCAGAACGGCAAGATCGAGCGCTTCCCGCTGATCGCGGTGGGGCGGGACTTCTGGGGCGAGATGAAGCGGTTCCTGGATCAGACGCTGGTCGGCGAAGGAACCATTACCCGCGAGGAACTCGCGCTGCTGCGTCTCGCTGACACGGCCGAGGACGTCGTTCGCATCGCGCGTGAGGCGCCGAACCCCTAGGGAAGCTCCGCAACTCGTCGAGCACTCGCCAGCGTTCGAGTTTCTGCGCCAAACGCAGCGACGCATGCGCCGGGCTCGTCGAGGGCAGCAGGTGCAACGGCAGCGACGACCACGGTTCGGGCAACACGGTCTGCACCCGGCGCAGGTAGAGTCGATGCGCCGTGGCGCCATTGGCGCAGACATGCACGATGCACGGATGCTGCTGGAAGAAACGTGCGAAGTCGTTCGACGACGACCGTCTTCAGGTCGATCGCGGCGTCGAGACTGCCGGGACGCACCGCCGCCTCGCAGACGTCCCACAGTGCAAGGCCGCTCGCGCGCAGGCGCTTGACCCGCTCGTCGTAAGGAACGCCGGGTCCAGCACCGAACAGCTCGCCCATGATCCGCCAGAAGGCGTTGTGGGGCTGCGCGTAATACTGGTGCGCCGCGAGCGACGCCCGCCCGGGCAACGAACCCAGGAGCAGTACTCGTGCGTCGGGTGCCGCGATGGGCGGGAAGCCGCGGGATGGAGTGGGCATCCCGCGGACATCTCACAACATCAGGTGCGTTCGAGGACCGTCGTGATGCCCTGGCCCAGGCCAATGCACATCGTGGAGATGCCGAGCGTCGCACCCTTCTGCTCCATCACGTTGACGAGCGACGTGGTGATGCGGGCACCCGAGCAACCCAGCGGGTGTCCGAGCGCGATCGCGCCGCCGTTCAGGTTCACCTTCTCGTCGAAGGTGTCCATCAGGCCGAGGTCCTTGATGACGGGCAACGACTGTGCCGCAAAGGCCTCGTTGAGCTCGGCGATCTGGATGTCCTCCATCTTGAGACCGGCGCGCTTGAGCGCCTTCTTCGTCGCCGGCACCGGGCCGTAACCCATGATTGCCGGATCGCAGCCCGCCACGGCCATGGCGCGGATCTTCGCGCGCGGCTTGAGGCCGAGCGCCTTGGCACGCTCGTAGCTCATCACCAGCATGGCGGAGGCGCCGTCCGAGATCGCCGACGACGAACCCGCCGTCACCGTGCCGCCCTTCGGATCGAAGGCGGGCGGCAGGGCTGCCAGCGTCTCGACCGTCGTCTCGGGACGAATGACTTCGTCGATCTCGCAGAGCACGCGCGCGCCGACGGCGTCGTGGCCCTCGATGCCGACGATCTCATTCTTGTAGCGGCCCGTCTGCGTCGCTTCCCACGCCTTCGCGTGCGAACGCGCAGCGAACCTGTCCTGCATTTCGCGCGTGATGCCGTGCATGCGGCCGAGCATCTCGGCGGTCAAGCCCATCATGTTCGACGCCTTCGCGTACTGCGTCGAGGCGGCCGGGTTCAGGTCGATGCCGTGCATCATGTTGACGTGACCCATGTGCTCGACGCCGCCGATCACGAACACGTCGCCCTGGCCGGTCATGATCTGGGCCGCCGCCGTGTGCAGCGCCTGCATCGACGAGCCGCAGAGGCGATTGACCGTCTGGCCGGGCACCGTGTGCGGCAGGCCGGCGAGCAGCAGCGCGTTGCGAGCGATATTCATGCCCTGTTCGAGCGTCTGGTTCACGCAGCCCCAGATCACGTCCTCGACCTCGTTCATGTCGAGGCCGGGGTTGCGGCGGAACAGCGCCTTGATCAGCTCGGCCGAGAGCGCCTCGGCGCGGACGTTGCGGAACATGCCGCCCTTCGAGCGACCCATCGCAGTGCGGACGCCATCGACGATGACGACATCGCGGGGATTGAGACTCATCTTGATCTCTCCGTGTAATCCGTGAGGGCCGCGGTCAGCCGAAGAACTTCTTGCCGGAAGCCGCCATGTCGCGCAGCAACTGCGGCGCTTCGTACAGCTTGCCGAGCGGCATCAGCTGGTCGGCCATGCGCAAGAAGTTCGCGACACCGGTCTGGTCGATGTAACGGCAGGCGCCGCCGCGGAACGGCGGGAAGCCGACGCCGTACAGCAGCGACATATCGGCCTCTTGCGGCGAGGCGACGATCTTCTCCTCGAGGCAGCGCGCCACCTCGTTGAACATCGGCACCATGCAGCGCGCGACGATCTCGTCCGGCGTGAACTCCTTGCGCGGAGCCACGACGTCCTTGATCAGCTCGTACGTCACCGGGTCCACCGACTTCTTCGGCTTGCCCTTCTTGTCGAGCGCGTAGACGTAATAGCCCTTGCCGTTCTTCTGGCCATAGCGCTGGTTGTCGACCAGCACCTGGGTCGCGTTCTTCCAGTCGTGGCGCATGCGATCCGGGAACCCCTGGGCCATGACTTCCGCGGCGTGCACGCCGGTGTCCATGCCGACGACGTCCATCAGGTACGCGGGACCCATCGGCCAGCCGAAGCGCTCCATGGCCTTGTCGATGGCCTGGAAGTCCGCGCCGTCGCGCATCAGCATGTGGAAGCCGGCAAAGTACGGGAACAGCACGCGGTTGACGAAGAACCCAGGGCAGTCGTTCACGACCACCGGCGTCTTGCCCATCCGGCTCGCGAGCTTCACGGTCGCGGCCACCGCGTCCTCCGACGACTGCTTGCCGCGGATCACTTCCACCAGTGGCATCATGTTCACCGGGTTGAAGAAGTGCATGCCGACGAAGTTCTGCGGTCGCTTGAGGCCCTGGGCCAGCAGGCTGATCGAGATCGTGGACGTGTTGGACGCGATGATCGTGTCTTCGCGCACGAGGCCTTCGACCTCGGCGAGCACCGCCGCCTTGACCTTCGGGTTCTCGACGACCGCCTCGATGATGATGTCGACCGCGCCGAAGTCACCGTAGTTGAGCGTCGGCCGGATGCGTCCGAGCGTCTCACTCATCTTGGCCGGCGTCATGCGCCCCCGCTCGACCTGCTTCGAGAGCAGCTTGCCGGCCTCGTTCATGCCGAGCGCGAGCGCATCGTCGCGGATGTCTTTCATCACGATCGGCAGGCCCTTGAAGGCCGCCTGGTAGGCGATGCCGCCACCCATGATGCCGGCGCCGAGCACGGCCGCCTGCTTGATCTCGCGTTTGCTCTTCTTCTCCCAGCTGCCCGCCGCCTTCTTGACGCCCTGGTCGGCGAGAAAGACGCCGATCAGCGCGTTTGCCTGCGGCGTGACGGCCGCCTTGGCGAAGTACTTTGCCTCGACTTCGAGCGCGGCGTCGCGGCCGAGCGTGGCCGCTTCCTGCATGTTCTTCAGCGCGAGCATCGGCGCCGGGTAGTTGGGGCCGGCCTGCGCACCCACCACGCCCATCGACGACGTGAACGCCATCGTGAGTTCCATCTTGTTGAGCTTGAGCGGCGACAGCTTGGCTGCTCGACGGCTCTTCCAGTCGAGCTTGCCCGCGATGCACTGCTTCAGCATCGCAAGCGCCGCGTCACGCAGCTGCTCCGGCGCGACGACGGCATCGACCGCGCCGTCCTTCAGCGCCGCGTCGGCCTTCTTGTCGGCGCCGGTGCAAATCCACTCCACCGCGTTGTCGATGCCGATGATGCGCGGCATGCGCACCGATCCGCCGAAACCGGGGAAGATGCCGAGCTTCACTTCGGGGAAGCCGACGGATGCCGCGGTGGACATCACGCGGTAGTCCCCCGCAAGCGCGAGTTCGAGGCCGCCGCCGAGACAGACGCCGTTGATCGCGATGACCGTCGGCACCGGCAGGTCCTCGAACGCGCTCAACATGCGGTTCACTTCGAGCACGGACTTCGCGATGCCCGCCTCGCCAGCCGCAAACATCGCGCCGAACTCCGTGATGTCGGCACCGACGATGAACACGGACTTGCCGGAAGTCACGATGACGCCCTGGACGCTGGTGTCCTTGGCGATGGCTTGCGTCGCAGCCGCGAAATCCTGCAGCGCGACGGCATTGAGCTTGTTGACCGATTCGCCGGCGAGGTCGAACTTGAGTTCGACGATGCCATCGCCCAGCGCCGCGGCGCTGAAGGCGGGTCCCGTGTACAGCATGAGTCTCTCCCTACAACTGGTTCCGAGGAGCGGGTCGCGCCGAAAGGGGGTGGCACAACCGAACTGGCCAAGTTTGCGGCACCGCAACAGAATTTGTAATGGGGGGACGTCACCTCTCCTGTCGTGTGCGAGAGGGTGTCCGAAAATCAGGAACTTACGTGGGCTCGCAAGCGGCGGTACAGCTGCCTGCAGCCGGCGCCGCCTGAACGCTGCTGGCAGTGTCCGGCCGCAGTGAAGGCCCTCGGCCGGGTCGCCCCGCACATCGACTTGCGGCACTTTCACGTCCTGAGAACGGTCAAAAAAGGTCGCGAATTCCTTGCTGCAATGCGGTAACTTGCCGTCGCGCCCCGGATGGACCCTCATGCAGATTGCACCGCGCTTCTTGTTCCTGCTGCCCCTGGTCCTGCTCCTGCTGGTCCCGAGCGCGCACGCGGCCGACGAACAGGCCACCCTGAAACACGTACGCGAAGCCTTCATGGCTGCGATGGCCACCGTCGATGCGGCGCCATTTGCTCCCGCAGGCGGCGATTCGGAGGCCTTGCAGCGCTATCCGCTCTTCCCCTACCTGCAGGCCGCCCGGCTCAACCGGCAACTGGCGCTGACGCGACCCGTTGCCGCGCCGCACGGCATCGAGTCGAAACTCATGCTCGACGACGAGATCACGGCGTTCTTTGCGCAACAGGGCGACCGGCCAGTGACGCGGACACTGCGATCGGCCTGGCTCTCCCATCTCGCCGCACGGCAGGCCTGGCCGACCTTCCTGGCGCAATACCGTACGGACCGCGACTCGCCAGCCACGTTGCGCTGCCACTCGCTCGCCGCCCGCATCGCCCTGGACCAGACGGAGGGACTGACGGAACAACTCACCGACGTTTGGCTCACCGCCAGGAACCTGCCCGATGCCTGTGATCCTGCACTCGCCTGGTGGCGCGCGCGCGGCGGACCCGGCGACGTGCTGGTCGAGCGGCGTGCCCGGCTGGCCCTCGCAGCCGGCGAAGCAGGCCTCGCGCGCTTCCTCGCCAAGTCGCTCAGCACCGAACGCGCAGCGCCCTTGCTGCAATGGGCCGCACTGATCGAACAGCCGGGGCGCGAGATTCCGGCCCTGATCGCACAGCCCGCGAAACCCGTCGAATCCCAGGCGCTCGAGGAGGGCTGGTTGCGCTATGCGCGCGCGGACGCTGAAGCCGCCGCCGCCACGTTCCCCGCGTTGGTGCAGGCACGAGCGCTCGACCCTCGCGCCGCGAGTCCCTTCGCGCTGTCCGTCGCTCTCGCGCTGTCGTGGAGCCGTCATTCCGGCGCACTCGAATTCTTCCGCCTCGTGCACGAGGACGACTTCGACGAACGGGCGCACGAATGGCACGCCCGTGCGGCGCTGTGGGCTGGTGACTGGCGTGAAGCGGCGGCCGCGATCGCCGCGATGCCGGACGTCCTGCGCGACCAGGCGCGCTGGCGCTATTGGTCGGCGCGGGCCAGCGAGCGGCTCGGCAATTCGGCGCAGGCACGCGAGCTGTACGCCGCGGTGATCCCGACCGACAACTGGTATGCCGCGCAGGCCGCTGCGCGAATGGAGCGGAAATTCACGCCGCGCCTCGAACCGCTCGCACTCAGCGACGTCGAGATCGACGCGCTGGCTGCCGACCCCGCATTCGTCCGCACGCGCGAACTCCTGCGCTGCGAGATGCCTGCCGAAGCGATCGCGGAGTGGCGCGCGGCCTTCGACAACCTGTCACCTCCGCGACAGCTGCAGGCCGTGGGACTGGCGTCCCGCTGGGGCTGGCACGACCAGGCCATCGCGACCGCGGCACGCCTGAAGCTGTTCAACGATTACGACCTGCTGTACCCACGACCCTTCGACGCCGACGTGCGCAGCGCCAGCCGGCGCACCGGCCTGCCCGAGGAACTGATCTACGCGATCATCCGGCAGGAGAGCCTGTTTCGGGCCGACGCGGCGTCCAGTGCCGGTGCCATCGGCCTGATGCAGCTCCTGCCCGAGACTGCCCGGATTACTGCACGGCGCGCTGGCCTGCCCGCGCCGACACGCGCGCAATTGACCGTGCCTGCCGTGAACATCCCGCTGGGATCCGAGTTCCTCGCCAGCCTGGTCCAGCGTTTCGATGGCGAGACGGCGCTGGCTGCGGCCGGGTACAACGCCGGGCCGAATGCCGCGCGTCGCTGGCTGCCGACTGCGCCGATGGATCTCGACGTCTGGGTCGAGAACATCCCTTTCAACGAGACGCGCGCCTACGTGCAGCGCGTGGCCTGGCACGCGCTGGTGTTCGCGTGGCTCGTCGACCGCAAGCCGCGCGAGGTCAAGCACTGGTTGCGAGAGGTGGATCCAGTGCCTGCGGCCACCGCAACCGCATCGCAGTAGACTTCGTGCGAATCAGGCGCAGGCCCGCCACTCGGCGATAAAATTGCCGCTGGGCGTTGCGGCACCGGCGTCGAACGCATTCCACACCGCCGCCGCCTCCATCGCATTCAGTCGCCCGCGCAAGCCGGTCAGCCGTTCATTGATCGCGCCGTCCTCGAGTTGCAACAGGGCGACGAACACCGCGACGCGGTTCAGTGCCAGTCCCCGGCGTATCCAGTCGAGCGTGTCATCGACGGCTCGCTCACGGCGCTCGACGCTGACGGGTGTACCGCCGAGGTAGCCAAGCACCGCCTCGCGCACGAGCGTCGGATCCGTTTCCCCGAGCGCCACTGACAACCACGCGCGAGCGGTCGTGTCGGCACGTCGCACGGCCACACGCAATTCCTCGACGACCCCCCGCCGTTGAGTTGCGCTGGTCATCTGCAGCGCTCGCCAGTACAGCATCAGGGCAGCGGTGGTCAGGGCTGGCGCCGCGCCGCGTGCGCCCGCAACGATCAAGGCGTGTCGCAAGGCGGCATGCGTTGCGACGTCCGTGCGTTCCAACGGGTGCGCCGGTCGCGTGGCGACGGTGTGCTGAGACTGGATCGACATGTTCAAATCCTCCTGGCCCGAGGGCGTTGCCACCTGGCCGGTAGGACGAAGCGCGCCTCGTGGCGTGTCTCACGGCGTGTCTGGGGGGGGAGGTTCACCAATGAAAAACCCCCCGCCGCATGACGCGCCGGAGGGCTCCAGTGAGTTTGCACCCGCTTCGTTGCCTGCCGGCCGCATCCGCACCTTGCGGTGCGAGCCACCTTGCCCGGGAAGGCAGGTTGGCCTGGGCGTGGAACACGCCCTGTCTTGATGCTGGGGCGAAGTATACGCGATACGCCGCCGCCGCCAAGGTCGGCATTGTCCGCAATGGTCGAATCCCGAACGCCCGAGCGGGCCTCAGGTCTGCAGGCCGAACAGCGCCAGCAATATCGCGTGCGTCGGCACGAAGACGAACACGACGAACGCGGCGAACAGCAGCAGCACGTAGCGCACGGGTGACCACGTCGAGCGGCGGGCACCGAGCCCGTAGGTCCAGTTGATGTTGCGCTCAGGCGTGCTGACAGCACGGCTCCACGGCAGGACCACCGCAGCCAACAGGACCGCGCCCGCGAGGCCCACCCGCGCGTCGTAGCCGTATTCGCGCACCATCCAGAGCAGCACCAGCGGCAACGGCACGTGGAACAGCGACAGGCCGCGCAGCAACCTGGGACGCGCGGACTCGAACATGTAGTCCGTCAGCCCCGTGATACGGCGGCGCAGCAGCATGCGTGCAATGAAATCGACGTTCCAGAGAATTTCGGGCAGCAGCACCGCGACAGCCAGCACGCTCGCGATGGCTGCACTCTCCAGCCAGAGCGCCGGGACCGCGCCGATGAACGCGATGTCCGAGAACCACAGGAAGTTGCGCCAGCTGTAGTGGCGCCACCAGATCACGGCCACCAGCAGCACGAAGGCGGTGTACGCGATCTTGAACGTGAGCATGCGACGGCACCGGCCGCAGGGGCGGCGCAAGCAACCTTAGCAGACCGGGCTGCGACGAGTCGCCTGCACCACGCGACCAAGCGACGAAAATGTACATGGCGGCTGCGTCAAACTTCCAGCGCGGTGAATGGAAGCTCATCGGTCGACATACTCAGGAGAGAACGTCATGACTATGAACACACAGCAGACCCGGATGATCGCCGTGCTGATCGCCGTTCTGGCGACGGCCGGCACAGTCTCGACGGCGCAGGCGGGCGACGCTGCGAAATCGGGCGCACGCCACGGCGACGTCGTCGTGCAGTACTCGGACCTGAATCTCAACAGCGCGGCAGGCAACAAGGTGCTGTACGCCCGCCTGGCCGCGGCGGCGGAGCGCGCCTGTGGCAACCAACCGGGTGCGCGTGACCTGAAGCGCCAGGCGCAATACCGCACGTGCTACGACAAGGCGCTGAACGGGGCGATCGACAAGATCGGCAGCCGCGAGTTGCAGGCGCTGCACACGTCCAGGACCACTCGCAAAGTCAGCTGAACGACCTGTAGCGAGAATGGCAGCAGGGCGGGATCACAAGGACGCGACCCGCCCTGTTGCAATCCCCGATTCAATCGCTGACGCGCGCGACCGGAAAGACCATCTGGAATCCTTCGATGCGCGCGGCCGTGAGCACGGTGGCGCGGGCAAGGTCCGGGAACAATGCCGGGTCGAAACGCCACTGGCGGACCCGGCAGAGCCGCAGGGAGCCCGCGGCCTCGGGTCGGTAGTGATAGGTCCGGCCGTCAAGTCGTTGTGCCATCGTGCCGAGCCTCTTCGGCGCCCACGCTGTCCGCAGCGGCAGCCGTACGCCCGTCGGCTCGGTGAACTCGAGCGAACACACTTCACGACCATCGCTCGACACGCGCCAGCGGTCGCCGCCTGCGTCGTGCGTCCAGTCGAAGTCGGCCCGGTCCTTCGGAATGCCCCAGTTGCTGCGGCCGTTCACGACGCTGTCCCAGGTCGACACGAGGATGCGGCTGATGGACGGGTAACGCGCACGCCCGAAATTCATCGTACCGGGGATGAAGAGCAACTCGCGGTAAGGACCGCAGGGCGCCTCGTCGTAGACGACGCACATCAGCACGGAGAATGTTGACTTGACGGTTGCCTGCTGCGAGGGAGGGACAAAGGCCGTCCGCGCTGGATCGCCCGCGGGCAATCGCAGCGCCACCATCCACGCGTGCCCGCACAGCGTCCACGGCGCCGGCACGCGTGGCACGTCGGGTAACGATTCAGTGGACTGCAGCATCGAGGTCGCCTCGCTGGATCAAACGCCGATCATTGACGGACTCAGCGCCAGCAGCACCTGCGCCAGGTAATACAGCGGCAACCCCCAGGCACGATTGGCGAACCCCGGTTGCACGAAGCGATCGCGTGCCACCGAGATGTCGGACGCCGTGAACGCGATCGCGCCGACCGCGACGAGCGACGGGCCGCCGGCTCCACTCACAGCACAGGCAAGCGCCGTCATGCAACCGATGACCAGGAAGTACGCTTGCACCGGCAGGCGCATGTCCGACTGCAGGTTGGGACTGAGCCAGCGCCACGCGCTCCCCAACGCCACCGCGAGTGCAGCCACCGCCACGGCCAGCCAGGGCAGGCTGCGCGGCTGCGTCAGGAACGCGGCCGCAAACGCGACGTGCCCGGCGAGGAACGCAAAGACGCCAGCGCGAAACACGACGCGTCGACCCGGGGGAATCAGCAGGACGTCGCCGAGCAGGCATAGGCCGAGGCCGAGCAGGATCAGCTTTCCGTAGTCCGAGTCGAGCGCACCCGAGTACACGGCTACCGCGATGAAAGCCGCAGAGGCCACCGGCTTCGTGACCCACTTTCCGGCCTGCGATTCGCGCCGCTCCGCGACCAGCAGTGCCGCCACGGCGGCCACGCAGATGACGATCGCCAGGGTCGTAGACGGGGTCGTAGACAGGGTCATAGCCAATGCCGCTCCCGGCGCAGCGTGCGCCTGCACCGAATCGTAACGCAGCGCTGCGGACCCGTCGTGCGAGCTGCTAGCATCGCTCCCCGGATGAGCGAACGTTGCCGCCCTTTGATCGTGCGTGCCGGCCCGCGGGCCTTGCGCCACCTGCTCGACCGCGGACTGGCCCCCGGCGACTTCGGTTGCATTCCAGCTGCCTGCTCGTGGCCCCGGCACCGGCTTGCCTGGCCACGCTGCCGCGCGGCAAGTTGCCCGACCGGCAGGACCGCCACCGCTATGGGCCCGATCCGACGTTGATCGAGCCAATCTGAGCCGGTCCAATTAGAATAATTCCGATGCGAAGAACCCAGCCCCAGACCGTCGCCCTCGCCTGCCATCCCTCGAGCCCGAGCGTTGCCGTGCGTGGCATTGCAGCGAGTGCGCGCATCGGCGGTGCGGGCAAGCTCGCCGTGCGGTTCGTGCTCGACGCCGACATGGCGCAGGTCGTGCTGCCGCGGCCGCGTCCAGCCGCCCGCACCGACGAGTTGTGGCGCCAGACGTGTTTCGAAGTCTTCGTCGCGCTCCCCGACAGCGACGCGTATTGCGAGCTCAATTTCTCGCCGTCGGGCGAATGGGCGATGTACGGCTTCGTCGGCTACCGGCGCGGCATGACTCCGATCGAGGTCCGCCGCCCGCCGCGTGTGGCGGTGCGACCCACCCAGCGCGGCCTGGTGCTCACCGCCGTGACCTACCTCGCTGAGTTGCCGATGCCGCAACCCGGATCACCGTTGCGTGCGGGTGCAGCGGCCGTCGTCGAGGAGAAGGATGGCCGGCTGACGTACTGGGCGCTCACGCATCCCTCCGCGCTGCCCGACTTCCATCACCGGCTGGGCTTCGTGCTGCAGGTCGGCAAGCAACCGGCCGGCTCGACCGACCTGCTGCGCGAAGCCGTGCGGAACCCTGGCTCGTGAAGTTCGGCATCGACCGCCTCTGCGCCGAACCCGCCCTGCGCCATGACCTGCGCGGCCGCAACGTGGCGTTGCTCGCGCATCCCGCCTCGGTCACGGCCGAACTCACGCATTCCCTCGACGCACTGGCTGCACTCGACGACGTGCGACTCACCGCGGCTTTCGGCCCGCAGCACGGCTTGCGTGGCGACAAGCAGGACAACATGGTCGAGTCGTCCGACTTTCACGATCCGCAACTCGGCATACCGATTTTCAGCCTGTACGGCGAGGTGCGGCGCCCCACGGACGCGATGCTCGACACGTTCGACGTGCTGCTCGTCGACCTGCAGGACCTCGGCTGCCGCATCTACACGTTCATCACGACGCTGCGTTACGTGCTCGAAGCCGCGGCACGGCGCGGCCAGAGCGTGTGGGTGCTCGATCGTCCGAATCCGGTCGGCCGTCCCGTTGAGGGATTGAGCCTGCGGCCGGGCTGGGAAAGCTTCGTTGGCGCCGGCGAAATGCCGATGCGGCACGGGCTCACGCTCGGCGAAATGGGTCGCTGGTTCATTCGCCGCTGCGGACTCGACGTGGACTACCGTGTCATCGAAATGACGGGTTGGCAGCCGGAGTTTGCGCCGGGGTACGGCTGGCCACTGGGCGAGCGCACCTGGGTCAACCCGAGTCCCAACGCGCCGAACCTGTCGATGGCGCGCTGCTACCCGGGCACCGTGATGCTGGAAGGCACCACGCTGTCCGAAGGTCGTGGCACCACGCGTCCCCTCGAACTCTTCGGCGCACCCGATCTCGACGCCGGCAAGGTCGTCGCTGAAATGCGCCGACTGGCACCCGAGTGGCTCGCGGGATGCCGGCTGCGGACCTGCTGGTTCGAGCCGACGTTCCACAAGCACCAGGGAACGCTCTGCGCCGGATTGCAGACGCACGTCGAGGACGGCTCGTACGATCACGCGGCCTTCCGTCCGTGGCGCCTGCAGGCCCTGGCGTTCAAGGCACTGCGCAACCTGCAGCCGGGTTACGACCTGTGGCGTGACTTCTCCTACGAATACGAAAGCGAGCGTCTGGCCATCGACCTGATCAACGGCAGTGATCTGCTGCGCACCTGGGTCGACGACCGCGCGGCGCTGCCGGGCGACCTGGAAAGCCTCGCGCGCGCCGACGAACTCGCGTGGATCGAGCAGCGCGCGCCCGTGCTGCTCTACCGTTGATCCCGGTGAGTGATTCCTGTGACGTCCTCGTCGTCGGGGGCGGCATCAATGGTGCGGGCATCGCGCGTGATGCAGCGGGACGCGGCCTGCGCACCGTGCTCTGCGAGCAGCACGACCTGGCGTCGCACACGTCCTCCGCCAGCACCAAGCTGGTCCATGGCGGACTACGCTACCTCGAGTACTACGACTTGGGCCTGGTGCGGAAGTCACTGCTGGAGCGTGAGGTGGTGCTGGCCTCTGCACCGCACCTTGCGTGGCCGTTGCGCTTCGTCCTGCCGCACGACTCGCACCTGCGGCCCGCGTGGATGATCCGTGCCGGCCTCTTCCTGTACGACCACCTCGCAGCGCGCAAGCGCCTGCCCGCGTCGAAGGCCATCGACTTGCAGCGACACCCTGCTGGCCAGGCGCTGGCTCCGCGCTACCGCAAGGGCTTCGAATACTCCGACGGCTGGGTCGACGATGCGCGACTGGTCGTGGCCAACGCCGTCGACGCGCGCGAACGCGGCGGCGAGGTGCTGACGCGCACGGCCTGCGTCGGCCTGCAGCGAGAGGGTGCGCAATGGCTTGCGACTCTGCGCGCAGCCGACGGTCGCGAGCGCACCCTGCGGACGCGGCTGGTGGTGAACGCAGCAGGACCGTGGGTCGCAGAGTTTCTCGACCGCTGCACGCCGACACCCGCTCGGCACCATCCGCGCATGATCCGCGGCAGCCACATCGTCGTGCGCAGGTTGTTCGACCACGACTTTGCGTACATCTTCCAGGCGCCCGACGGCCGCGTCGTCTTCGCGCTGCCGTACGAAGGCGATTTCACCCTGATCGGCACGACCGAAAGCGAATACACCGGCGACCTCGCGCATCCTGCGATTGTGGCTGCCGAGCAGGATTACCTGCTCGACATGGCGAACCGCTATTTCCAGCGCGACCTCACCGGGAGCGACGTCGTCTGGACCTTCGCCGGCCTGCGTCCGCTGCTGGCGGCTTCGACCGAAGACCCGAAAAGCGTCACGCGCGATTACGTCATCGATTTCGACCGCTTCGGATCGCCGTTGCTGTCCGTGTACGGGGGCAAGCTCACAACCTATCGCAAGCTCGCGGAAGTGGTGGTCAGCACGATCGCACCCGCGCTCGGCAATGCGTCGGGCGCGTGGACCGCGGCCACTCCGCTTCCGGGCGGCGACATGCCCGGGGGCGACTTCGAACGATACCTGGCGCAAATGCGTGCGCGTTACGGCTGGCTCGCGCCGGCGCTGCTGCACCGTTACGCACGCGCGTACGGCACGCGCATGAACCGGATGCTCGAAGGGTGCGCCAGCCGCGCCGATCTCGGTGAGGAAGTGCTGCCCGGTCTGTACGCGCAGGAAATTCAGTATCTGCGTGCCGCGGAATTCGCCCGCACAGCGCAGGACGTGCTGTACCGCCGCAGCAAGCTCGGCGTGCACTTGCCGGCAGGCAGCGAGCAGATCCTCGACGGATGGCTCGCACAGCACTGACGCGAGCGCATCTCGAAGTGACAGGCAGCGACTTCAGGCGGTCCTGGCGGACGCGCCCTGGCGCCCGCCACGCAACAGGAAGTAGCAGACCCCGAGCGCGATGACCAACGCGCCGAACTCGCCTGCGACCCCGCCCAGCCGCGGATCGATCGCCTTCGGCGCGATGCCCGCCGCGACGAGGCCGGCGATCACGACGCCCGCCAGGCCTTCGCCGGCGACGAGGCCCGACGCCGCCAGGATGCCGGTGTCGCCTTCGCTCGCCGCACCCGGCGCGCGGTTGCGCTCGACCAGTGCCCGCACGCAACCGCCGACGTACAGGGGCGCCATCGTCGCGAGCGGCAGGTAGATGCCGATCGAGAACGCGAGCCCGGAAACGCCGCACAGCATCGCAGAGATGGCGAGGCCCGCACCGGTCAGCACCAGGTCCCAGGGCAACGCTCCCGCGAGGACCCCTTCGATGATCGTCTTCATCAACGTCGCCTGCGGTGCAGGAATTTCCTTCGAGCCGAACTCATAGGCATTCCCCAGCAACATCACGGTCGCCGCGACGGCCCAGCACGCGAAGGCCGCGCCAATGAGCTGGCCGAGTTGCTGGCGCGCCGGCGTGGCGCCGAGCAGCCATCCCGTCTTGAGGTCCTGCGAGATGTCGCCGGCCTTGCTCGCCGCCACCGCCACGATCGTGCCGACCGTGAGCACGCCGGCGCGCGCGTCCAGATTGACCCAGCCGGCGGCGGCGAATATGGACGCGGTGCCCAGCAACGTCACCAGCGCGATGCCGGAGGTGGGTTGCGACGAGACGCCGACGATGCCGACGATGCGGGCGGCGACCGCGACGAACAGCACGCCGAACACACCGACGCCGCACGCCAGGATCGCCCGTTGCAGCGGCATCATTTCGCCGGCGAAGACACCAGGCACCAGGCCCGCGATCAGCACCACCAGCGCCACGCCACCGAACACGAAGCTGCCGGGCAGGTCGCGATCGGTGCGCAACGTCTCGCCACCGCGGCGCGCGTCGCTATCTTGCATGCCGCGTGCCACCGACGTGAACGCATCCACCATCGTCGGCAGGCCGCGCAGCACGGTGAGGATGCCCGCCGTGGCGACCGCACCGGCGCCGATATAGCGCACGTACCGCGACCAGATGTCGCCGGCGTCCATGTCGACGATGAGGCGCTGGGTTTCCGGATAGAGCGGCTGCGTCATCGTCGCGCCCATCCAGGCGATGAGCGGCGTGATGACGACGGCGGAGACCAGTGCGCCCGCCACGCAGACGGCCGCTTGCCGGTAGCCGAGGATGTAACCGACCCCGAGCAGGGCCGGCGCGATCTCGAGCGCGAGTTCGGCTTTTGGCAGCACCGGCAAGGCGAAGCCGATTTCACCGGGTAACAGGTAGGCCAGCGAAATGACGATCTTCACCGCGGCGCCTACCGCCATGCCGCGGAAAATCCAGGCACTGGCGTGCGAGGCGCCGCTCGATTCGTGCACGGTGGCGCGCAGCACTTCGGCGCAGGCTGTGCCTTCGGGGTACGGCAGTTCGTCATGCGCCTTGACGATCAGCAGTCGCCGCAACGGCACCATCGCGGCAATCCCCAGCAACGCGCCGAGAAACGCGAGAGCCACGACCTGCAGGTACGGCGGGATCGCACCCCACAGGAAGAGCGCAGGAATCGTGAAAATCGTACCGGTCGCGAGCGCCGTGGAAGCCGAAGCCACCGTTTGCGACAGGTTGGCTTCCAGGATCGTGCCACGCACGCGGAACAGGCGGAAGGTGGCGACCGTCATCACGGCCGCAGGAATCGACGCGGACACTGTCATGCCCACGCGCAGGCCGAGGTAGGCATTGGCGGCGCCGAAGACGATGCCGAGCACGACCCCGACGACGATGGCCTTGAGGGTGAATTCCGCGACGCCTTCGGCCTGTGTCATCGCCGGATCATGGCGCAATCCTCGCGTGGGGCGCAATGCAGAGCCGGCTGCTCCTGTGGCCTGTATTCCAGACAGGCATGCAATCATCAGCTCGGGACGGCGCGACGCCCTCAGAAGCTCAGCATGACATCGGTCGAGAACACCCAACCGTTGCCGCCGACGGTGAACGGCGACGCCGTGTTGCCCACGGGCGACCGGTCGAGGTACAGGAACTGGGTATTGAACCTCAGTTCACGGCGCTTGAACGGAAACCAGTTCGCACCCACGCTCACGTCCCACGGATCGCCGTACTGGCCATTGATTTTCGAGCCGGCGACATAGGCCTGCAGTGTCTTTGGCAACAGCATTGCGGAACCCTGCAACTGGAAGCCGTCATCGACGAAACTGTTGCGGGGCACTGGACCGGTCGCCCGGAAATCATCGACCGTGCGCCAGTAGTACTCTCCGTCCAGCGAGAACCCGCGGTACTTGAACCCAGCGTTTACGGCCGCCATCTGGTAGGTGGCCTTGTGAATCTGCGTCCCGGTACCGAACGGATCGGCCTGGAAGATCAACGTGCCATCCGACAGCCGGATCTGGCTGTTCCAGAAATCGTTCACCCCCGGCTGGCTCTGGGCATCCTCGCGGCTGTGTGTAAAGTTCGCGCCCACCAACGTCGCGAGTTCATCGTGATGTTCGAAGTCGCCAAATCCTTCGCCGGGACCGTACTCGCCGGTCGTCGGCATCCACCAGAGCGCGCCGGAATACGCGTTCAAGCCGCTGTCGAGCTTCCCTGCGTCCACGCCCAGCTGACTCAGATTGTTCCCAACCATGACCCGATACCTGAGGCCATCGGCGACCTCGCCCCAGGCCCAGATGCCGGTGGTGTACGACGCGCGGAAGAATTCATCGGCAATCGTCCTGTGATCCACCTTTAGCCAGTTCGGAAAAGTGTAGTTGGTGGAACGGGTGCTCGGCAGGCCACCAATGCCGCCGGCCAGGCTGAAGGCGTCGTTGAAGCGGTAGCTCAAATTGCCTGCGACGACGACCTGCGCACCCTGGCCCTGGCTGGTGTTGGAGGTCCAGGTATAGAACTGATAGCGAAAATTCGGATCGAAGAGCCAACCCTTGAAGAAGAGCATGACTTTCTGCAGCTGCAGGTCATCGCGAAGGTCGATTGACTTGGTCCTGCCAAAGGCGTCCGTGAAGCTATCGTCGAGCATCCGCTGGTTGAGATACCGGAGGTAGGTGAACGCGCTGAAGTCCACTTCACCCTGGCTCGTCCTCGCCAGTACCACGCCCTTGCCACCCTCGTAGGTGCCCCATGCCGATTCGAGCGGGGTACGGTCTGACTTCGCCTCTGGGAGCGCGGCGGCAGGGTCGGCGGCATCCGCAACCGTTGTGGCCTGCGGGGCCGCAAGAGTTGTCGCAGGCGCAGCCTGAGTTGGTGCGGGCACGACGGTCGTGGGTGCAACGCCGGCGACGGCGTCCGGTCCCTTGGCCCGCGATTCCAGCTCGCGAATTCGTGCATCGCGCTCGACCAGTTGCTGCTCCAGCTGATTCTGGCGCTCCTCGAGGGCCTTGAGCCGAGCCTCGACGGAGGTCTCTGCTGCGCTGGCCATCACCGGCGACAGCGCGAGCGCGGCCGTCACTGCAATCCTGAGCTGGTTCATGCGCGCATGGTCCCTGTTCATCATTTGATGTTCGCCGCTTCCCACGCACGAACATCGTGCCGGGCCGCATCGAAGAGGCGTTCGTAGGTTCCCAGTCGAACTTTGCGGCTGGCCTCTGGCGTCAGCTTCGCCCAGATCGGGTTCCACAGGTCGTAGACGCGCATCTGCGTGGCCTGGTCGTTCGGCGCGACGTTGTCGGTGCCGAACAGGAAGCGATCAGGATGGGCGTTCAGCAACTGCGACAGCTGGTCGATGGCCGCCTGTGACGACACCGCGTACTTGGCGACCTCGTCCCAGGAAATGTCGAAGTGCACGTGGGCGAGGGTCGGATCCTCGATCATCGTGCGCAGGAGTTCGATGTGATTGGGGCTGCGCTCGGCCACTTCCGAGCCGGCCTGCGGCTGCACTGGGTGGACGACGCGGCCGAGCCCGGTGTGCGCCCAGATGATCGTGGTGCGCGGATGCCGTCGCAGCAGGTCTTTCATCTGCGTGAGGTAGACCGGTTCCGCGCCGGCCTTGGCGAACGGCATGTCGATGTCGTTGTGCAGGATGACGACCAGGCCGACCTCACCCGCAAACTCAAGGATCCGGTCGAGCGCAGGATCGGTCAGGCTCGCGACTTCACCCGCGACTTTCGACGAGACGAACTCCTTGTGGATCGTGAACTCGCCGATGCCCGTGAACACGCCTGGGAACGTTTCGAGGACGCGTCGAATGTGATCGGCAGCGTACATGTCCGCGGGGTTGAATCCCGTGATCATCGGATCGAGACGCGCCTGCTGCGTGGGCGTCAACTTCTGGTACGCACGCGCGATGTAGGCATCCGTGAACGAGTAGTAATAGAGCGGGGCGTCGGTCTGCAGGTAATACGTCGGAGCGAAGTCACCCGAATTCGCATGCGCCCAGGTCTGCTGCAAAGGGATTCCAAAGAGCGTCGAGCGACAGACCTTGTCGCCCATGATCTCGTCGACGTACTTCGCCGCGTCCGTGCCCTGCTGCACGTAGTTGGTGAGGTGGAAGTGGCCGTCGTTGAACACGCAGGTGTCCTTCGGTGCCCGGGGCGTCTGGGCCTTTGCCGCAAGTGCCGACGCCGCCGAAAAACTGCAGGCGATGGCTGCAAGCAGGACCGCACTCTGTCGGTAGAAATTACTCACTCCGGGTTCGGCCCGAACACGCCCACGCCGAGTTCACCCGCGATATCGCGGATCGCGTTCAGCGAACGCACGCTGTTGCCGGCTTCGTTCAGGCGCGGTGAAAACGCAGCGATCGCGAACCGACCCGGCACGACCGCGACGATGCCGCCACCGACCCCGGTCTTGGCCGGCAGCCCCGCCGTATACATCCAGTCGCCCGATTCGTCATAGAACCCGGCCGTCGCCATCACCGCCAGCAGCTCCGGCACGTGCCTGGCTGGCATCACCTGCTTCCTGGTCAGCGGATTGACGCCGCCGTTGGCCAGCGTCGCACCCATCAGCCCCAAGTCCTTGGCGCTGACGCCGACGGAACACTGGCGCGTGTAAACCCGCAGCGCTTCCTCGGGATCGCTGTAGAGGCGACCCCAGTTGTAGAGCAGGTTGGCGATGCCGCGGTTGCCAAAGGCCGTCGTGTATTCCGACTCGTACACTTTCTCGAGCACGGTCAGCGGGCGCCCCGCGAAGTCGCTCAGGTTCTGCGACACCTGGTTCCAGCGATCCGCCTCCGACTTGGCCTGCACCAGGCTGACGGCGGCGATCGCACCGGCGTTGACCAGCGGATTGACCGAGTTCTCGTAGATCGACAGCGCCAGCTTCGAATTGAAGGCCATGCCGGTCGGCTCGACCCCGATCTTCTCCTTGAGCACGGCCGGGCCCTGCTGCGTCATCACCAAGGCGGCCGTGAACGGCTTCGACACCGACTGGATCGAGAACTGGTAGTCGACGTCACCCGCGCTGTAGACCTTGCCGTCCTTCGTGACGATCACCACGCCAAACAGGTCGCTCGGCGTCTCGGTCAGGATCGGGATGTAGTCGGCGTTCTTGCCCTCCTGCAAGCCCTTGTACTTGGCGTAGGCGGCGTCCACCAGGCGCTGGAAGTCCTTCACGGCGGGGTCAGGCAGTGGCCCCCTCGCGTACGCGGGCGTCGCCAGGACGAGAGACAGCGTGGCTACCAACCCGGCGGCCAGCGAATTCCTGTGGAGGGTTTGCATGATCGTCTCCCCTGAGGCAAACGGCATCAGAGCTTGATGCCGAAGTTGTACTTGACCGTGAACTGGAAGCGCATGTCGTCGCCGTCCGCGCCGTCGTTGTTGGTGCGCCGGCCGTAGAGGAACTCGCCGCCGAGCATCAGGTTCTCGCCCGGATAGTGCAGCAGGTTCACCGAGGCGTATTCACCCTTGTTGAAGGTGTCGGGCGACTGGAAGTTGGTGTTGTCGACTTCGGTGTAGCTGTAGCCGATCGAGCTCGACCACTTGGGGGTCCAGTAATGGTCGTAGTACGCCACGATGCCCGTGAGCGGGATAGCCTCGGCCTCGACGTTGGTGACCGTTTCCTCGTCGAAGGCAGCGGTCGGCGCCAGGTCCATGCCGCCGTCGTTCATGTAATTGGCAATGCCTTCGCCGTAGACGACCTGCAGCAGGATCTTGTCGCTGCCGAAGGTGTTGATCGCGGAACCGAAGTTGATGCCCCAACCCGTCTCGCTGCCGCTCGACCAGCGGTCGGCCGGTGTCTCGCGCACTTCGAAGCCGACTTTGCGCAGGATGCCCGCGAACTGCAGGTGGCCCCAGTCGCCGCCGTAGCGGTACTGCGCCGTCAGGTCTGGCAGCGTCTCGTCGTTCTGGATCTGGGCATCTTCGAACCCTTCGATCAGGCGGACGTTGCCGGAGTCGATGTCATTGCCCGGCCGTTCGATGGCGATGGCGAAGTGGCTGTGGTCGTTCTTGAACGGCGTCCAGCGGAGCTGCACGTTGCGGTAGAACACCATGCCCGCCGGACCCCAGTAGTCGATCGTGTTCGGGAACACGTCGCCGTCCATGAACAGGCTGTTGGTCTGCCCCGCCAGCAGCGAACCCCACTCACCGTACGCGTGACGCAGGCGGAAAGTGGTCTGTCCGGCGTCGGCGCCCGTCCCGAACAGGTCGAACTCGAACTTGAAGTTGAGCGGCGCCGTGGTCGACCCCGTCGGCATCGTGCCCTTCACGCCGAAACGGCTCTGCTTGACGCTGATGCTCGACTGGCCGTCGCTGCCGAACTGCTCATCGATGCCGATCTTCGAGGGCCGGAACGCGTCGTCCCAGTCCGGGTCCAGCCGGCCGTCGAAGTCCTGGATGTAATCGGCTTGCGCGAAGCCGTAGATCTCGAATGAACGGCTGGCGTCCTCTGCATTCACGTTAGCCGTCACTCCCCCCGCGCACATGCACACGGCGACAGCCCGCGCCAGCAAGCCTGCCGCTGGATCTGAGGTCGATTTCATGCGAACAATCCTTATGATTACGTTCAGACGACCGCCCGATTTGCAGGGTCGCCCTGTCGGCAAACCATTGTTTGCCACGCATTTAGACTATGCCGGTTCGCACGACGCCACGGCGTGGATTCAGCGGCCACCAAGCGACGACTCCCGAGTACCTGCAACGGTCAGTCACGGCGATGAATCGGGTTGCGGCATTGGACCCATTCCAAACATCCGCCATCGCAATATGTCCCCGCGGACGGTGAAGTGGAAGCACGCGGTCCCCGGGGCGCCGCATCAGTGCAACAGTGGCTGATTCCGCCACTAGAATCGGGACTCGCCCCCGCAGGTACGTCATGCCGCAGTTCATCCTCGCGCTCGACCAGGGCACTACCAGCTCGCGGTCGATCCTGTTCGACGCCGCCGGCATGCCGGTGGCGACCGCGCAACGCGAATTCACGCAGCACTTTCCGCGCTCCGGCTGGGTCGAGCACGATGCGGAGGAGATCTGGGCGACGCAGGCGGCGACGATCACCGAAGTGCTCGCGCGGGCACGCGCGACGCCGGCGGACGTCGCGGCCATCGGCATCACCAACCAGCGTGAGACCACCGTGCTGTGGGACCGCAGCACCGGCCGGCCGATCGCACCGGCCATCGTCTGGCAGGATCGACGCACGGCCGACCTGTGCCAGCAACTCAAGGCCGACGGCCTGGAACCCGAAGTCGCGCGGCGCACAGGACTGCTGCTCGATCCCTATTTCTCGGGCACCAAGCTGGCATGGCTGCTCGATCACGTGCCGGGAGCGCGTCAGCGCGCGGAAAAAGGCGAACTCGCCTTCGGCACGATCGACAGCTGGCTGGTGTGGAAACTGTCGAACGGCGCCCGGCACGTGACCGACGTGTCCAATGCCAGCCGCACCCTGCTGCTCAACGTCACGAGCGCCCAATGGGACGACTTCATGCTCGAACGGCTGCGCATTCCACGCGCCGTGCTGCCACAGGTCGTGCCGTCGTCACTCAGGCTGGACGCGCCGGTCGCCACGCTCGGTGCGTACTCGGTACCGATTGCGGGGATCGCGGGCGACCAGCAGGCGGCATTGTTCGGCCAGGCCTGCTTCGAGCCCGGCATGGCCAAGAACACGTACGGCACGGGCTGCTTCCTGCTGATGAACACCGGCACGTCGCCGCTGGCCTCGAGCAACCGGCTGCTGACCACCATCGCCTGGCAGACGACGGACCTGCGCTATGCGCTGGAAGGCGCGGTGTTCGTCGGAGGCGCGGTCGTGCAGTGGTTGCGGGACGGGCTCGGCATCATCGAGCGCTCCGCCGACATCGAAGCGTTGGCAGCGAGCGTTGCCGATACCGGCGGCGTCTACCTCGTGCCCGCCTTCACCGGACTCGGCAGCCCGCACTGGGATGCGTACGCGCGCGGCACGATGGTCGGGCTGTCGCGCGGAACGACGCGTGCCCACATCGCCCGCGCCGCGCTGGAAGCCATCGCCTTCCAGAGCGCCGAGGTGCTCATGGCGATGCAACGCGACGCTCGCCATCCGCTGGTCGAACTGCGTGTCGACGGCGGCGTCACAGCGAACAATCTGCTGATGCAGTTCCAGGCCGACCTCCTCGGCGTGCCGGTCGTGCGACCGCAGGTCACGGAAACGACGGCGCTCGGAGCGGCGTACCTGGCGGGACTCGGCACGGGATTCTGGGCGTCGCCGGCCGAGGTCGCGGCGAACTGGCGGGTCGAACGGCGGTTCGAGCCGCAGATGTCGCGCGACGAGGCTGGTGCCCGCCTGGCGCGCTGGGGACAGGCCGTCGAGCGATCGCGCGGCTGGCACGTCGAGGGTTAGGATCGACCCATGGGCAAGGTCATTGCACTCGCGACACCGGTGTTCTTCCTGTTGATTGGGGTGGAGCTGCTGGTGGCGCGCGCCCGCGGCCTGGCCGGCTCCTACCGGCTCAACGACGCGATCAACAGCCTGAGCCTCGGCGTGCTGAGCCAGGTGGTCGGGCTCTTCGTGCGGGTGTTCAACTACGGCGTCTACGCGCTGGTCTTCGAGCACATCGCTCTCGGCACCTGGCCGCTCGAGTGGTGGGCCTGGCTGCTCGCCATTGTGTTTTACGACTTCTGCTATTACTGGAATCACCGGTTCGGTCACGAGAGTGCAGTGTTCTGGGCTGCGCACGTGGTGCATCACCAGAGCCAGCGCTACAACCTCTCGACGGCGCTGCGGCAGACCAGCAGCGGCGCGTTCCTGGGCTGGATCTTCTACCTGCCGATGGCCGTCGCGGGCGTGCCGCCCGCCATGTTCGCAGTGGCGGCGATCGTCGACCTGCTCTACCAGTACTGGATTCACACCGAAGTCATCGGCAAGCTCGGCTGGTTCGACCGCTGGTTCGCCTCGCCGTCGAACCATCGCGTGCACCACGCCGTGAATGACCGCTACATCGACCGCAACTACGGCGGTATCTTGATGGCGTGGGATCGCCTCTTCGGGACGTTCGTCGACGAGACAGAGCGCTGCGTATACGGCACGCGCACGCCGCTGAACTCCTGGGATCCACTGTGGGCCAACTTCGAGGTGTATGCCGACCTCGCCCGCAAGTCCATGCAATGCCGAGCCTGGGGTGACCGGCTCCGCGTGTGGCTGAAGCCGCCCGGTTGGCAACCGGCAGGAGCGGACGGCATGGCGTGGCACAAGCCGCATTTCGACGTGGCCCAGGTGCAGACGTACGACCCGCCGATGGCTCGCCCGGTGCAGGTGTTTGCTGTCGCGCAACTCACCCTGGCCATCCTCGGCTCGATGCTGCTGCTCTGGTACGTCGAAGCTCTCGCAGGGCTGCCGCTGATCGCAGGAGCCGCGGCGGTGATCGCCGTGCTGTGGCTGACGGGTGCGGTCATGCAGGCACGCTTGCGCCTGGGCCAGGCGATCGCGGTCGAGCTCGCGGCGGTCGGCATCGCAATCGTTGCGGCCGGCGCATCCGCTGCGCCCCGGGCCATTATTCCTGTGGTGGTCGACGACGCGAGGGTGCAGCGCGCCGTCGAACGTGCGCGTACTGATTTCCTGGCGCAACAGGGTTTCGATCGCATGCACGTGACCGTGTTGCTGCAGGATCGCGACGATCGCTGGCGTCGGGGCGCGGTCGAAGGCGACCGCCTCGCGTACCCGGCCAGCAGCGTGAAGCTGGGATTTCTCGTCGGTGCGGTGCACTGGTGTCGCGAACAGGGCCAGGCACCGGATTGCCTCGACCAGTTCGTACGGCCGATGATCGTTGACTCCGACAACGTGGCGACCGGCGAGGTCGTCGACCGCATCAGCGGGGTGTCGAACGCGCCCGTGTCCGGCAGCGACGCCGACGCGTGGATCGAACGGCGTCGCTATACGGAGCGCTTGCTCGAGTCAGCGGAACTGCTTGGTTCGCAGCGACTGTTCACGAAGACCTACCCGACGAATTCCGGCGAGGAGCCCGCCGGCCTGGAGCAGCTCGCCTGGCAACGTCTCGGTCGCAACGCGATGACGGCGGACCTGGCCGCGGCCCTGATGCTCAACGTGGCATTGGGCACCCTCGAGCCGCAGGCGACGGCCTACATGCGCTCGTTGCTGCGGCGGCCGGCCTTCTCGGGCCACAGCAGTCTCGGCGGCGGGCTGCCTCCAGGTTCCCTGCACGAGAACAAGATCGGCAGTGCCTTCGACACGCTGCAGGACGTGATGTACGCCGAGTTGCCGCACGGCCAGCGCCTGGTCATCGCGGCCTTCACGGACGGCTGGGATTCGCAGGAACCCGAGCCCTGGGATGTCGCGAAGCTCGGCGATTTCACGGCGCGACTGCTGCAGGAGCTGCAACTGGACGATGCCGCAGGCAGTGCACCCCGGTATGTCGATGCCTCGGTGGCACGGGACGGCGTGGTTCGCTGGCAATGGCGCGTGGCGCAGCCGGGCCGGTACGAACTCGCGCTCTGGTACGACGCCGACCCCGGCAACACGCACGAAGCGCTCGCGACCGTAGTGACGCCCGACCGGCGCAGCGAGCTGGCCACGGTCGACCCGACCACCTGGGGGCGGCGCTGGATCCGGCTTGGGGACGTCGAACTCGTCCGCGGCAAGGCCGCACTGGTGTTGACGACGTCAACGCCCGGAAAGCTGGCGGGCGGCCAGTTGCGCATCGCGCGCTGGCCTGATGCCCAGCCTGGCGCTCAGGTCCACTGAGCGCGCGAATTCCGCCAGTACTTCTGCGCTTCCATCAGCGCGAGCAGCGAGACCGCGAGCACGGGCAGCAATAGCCAGTCGCCGTGCGACGGTGGCGCCACGGAAAGTACGCCCTGCAGCCAGGGCACGTACATGGCGACCACATGCAATCCGAGCGCCACGCCGATACCGGCCATCAGCACCGGATTGTTGTGCAGCGGCAAGCGCAGCACGGAGGTCGTTTCGGAACGAGCGTTGATCGCATCGACGTTCTGCAGCAGGACCATCAGCAGCAGCAACGCATTGCGTGCCTCGTCGAGCGGCCGCCCCGAGTTCAGCATCCACACATACAGGGCCAGCCCCAGCGCCGACATCCAGAGCCCGGCCAGCAGGCCACGCTGGATCATCAGGCGATTGAAGATCGGCTCGCGCGTGGGTCGCGGCGGGACGCGCAGCTCGTCGCCGGTGCCTCGTTCGAAGGCCAGGCCCACGTCCTGCACGCCGTTCGTGACGAGATTCAGCCAGAGCAGCTGCACGGGCAGCAAGGGCAGCGGCAAGCCAGCCAGCACGGCGAGACCCACGGTGAGCACCTCGGCGATGCCCGCGGCGGTCAGCAGGTATACGACGTTGCGGATGTTGCGATAGGCGATGCGGCCCTCTTCCACCCCCGCCACGATCGTTGCGAAGTTGTCGTCGCTGAGCACCAGGTCGGCCGCTTCGCGCGCGACGTCAGTCCCGGCGCGTCCCATGGCAACGCCGATGTTGGCGCGGCGAAGCGCCGGCGCATCGTTCACGCCGTCGCCGGTCACGGCGACGAAATGCCCGGCCGCCTGTGCCGCGCCGACGATGGCTAGCTTCTGCTCCGGCGTCACGCGGGCAAAGACCCTGATCCGGCCGATGGCCTCGCGCAATTGCGCGGGCGACTCGAGCTGCAACCGCGAGCCGTGCATGACTTCGTCCGGGCCGCTCGCAATGCCGAGCTCGTCGGCGATCGCCAGGGCCGTCAGCGGATGGTCCCCGGTGACCATGACGACGCGTATTCCCGCGTCGCTGCACTGCCGCACCGCCTCGGCCGCGCCTTCACGCAACGGATCGATCAGTCCCACGAGCGCGCGGAGATGCAGACCGATGGGGTCAGCCTGGAGGTTCGCCGCCTCCAGTGCGACGTCGAACGTCCCTTCGGCCAGGGCGAGCACGCGCTGCCCACGCTGCGCCATGGCATCGACTTCGCCTTCGAGCAGTGCGCGGCGCGGCGCCGTGAGCTCGCACATGTCGAACACGCGTTCGGGAGCGCCCTTGACGGCGATCCAGCCTGTTGCTTCACGCCGGTGGAACGAGGCGGCGTATTTCCGTTCGGGCTCGTAGGCGATCTGCGCGACGCGCGGCCACTCCGCGAGAACGGCGGCGCGATGGATGCCGGCTTTCGCCGCGAGCACGAGGAGCGCGAGGTCCGTGGGATCGCCTCGAGTCCTCCATGCACCGTCCTCGGCCAGCAACTCCGCTTCATTGCAGGCGGCCGCGATGCGCAGCGCCGCGGTCAAGACTTGATCGCCGGCGTCGGACTGGCCATCGATTTGCCTGAGTTCGCCGACAGGCTGGTAGCCCACGCCGGTCGCCTGCCAGCGGGAGCCGTCGTCCAGACGCAGCTCGACCGCGGTGAGCTCGTTGCAGGTCAGCGTGCCGGTCTTGTCACTGGCGACGAGCGAACAACTGCCGAGGCCTTCGACGGCCGGCAACTGACGCACGATGGCGCCGCGGCTGGCCATGCGGCGCGCAGCGATCGCCAGCGCGATGGTCACGGCCACTGGCAGTGCCTCGGGAATGGCCGACACGGCAAGCGCGACACCGAACGTGAACATCGTGATGATCGAATGGTGATGCACCAGGACCGCGAAGAGCCCGATCAGCACCGCGGCCGACAGGACGACGATCGCCACGACGCGACTGAAGTGCTCCATGCGGGCCGTCAGCGGCGGCTTGCCTGCTGCCGTGCCGGTCATCGTGCTGGCGACGCGCCCCACTTCGGTACCGAGTCCGGTGGCGACGACCACGCCCCTGGCCCGGCCACGCACGACGAGCGTGCCGGCGAAGGCGCAGTTCGTGCGATCGGCGACTGCGGCATCGTCCTCGCAGACGATGGCCGCGTCGTGGGCGACGGGGATCGACTCGCCGGTGAGCATCGACGCATCCACTTCCAGCGCCTGCGATTCGCACAGGCGCAGGTCGGCGGGCACGCGGTCGCCGCTTGCGAGCGTAACGATGTCGCCACGCACGAGTTGTGCTGCGTCGATCTCGTGCGAGACGCCGTCGCGCAGGACCGTTGCCCGCATGCGCAGCAGGCCCTGCAGGCTGGCGCTCTGTCGTTCCGCCTGCAGTTCCTGCCAGGCGCCGAGCAAGGCGTTCGCGATCAGCACGAAGCCGATGAAGCCGGCATCCGTCAGGTGCCGGAGGCTGAGGGAAAGTGCCGCGGCAGCCAGCAGCACATACACGAGCGGGCTGCGGAACTGACGCAGGAAGATCAGGATGGGATTCGCTGCCTGCGGGGCGGGCAGGACGTTGGGGCCGTCACTGCGCAATCTGGCAGCGGCCTCGGGTGCGGTGAGGCCGCGGGCCACGTCGGCCCGCAAGGTGGCCAGCGCCGACTCGGGCGGCAAGGCATGCCATGCCAACGGCGGCGGCTGGCGGTCGGGTGCAGTCGCGGGGGATCTGGCCATCGAGCGGACCTCGGCTCGATTCTCGGGCCACACCCGCGCGCGCGAATCCGCGGTACTACCTAGCGGTGCGTCTGCGCGGGGACCCCGCTACACTGCCGCGCTCCGCAACGAGACCCCCGATCCGCATGAAGAAGAAAGTCCTGAAGCCGCGCTACGACTGTACCCAGTGCCCCGGCTACTGCTGCAGCTATTCGCGCATCGCCATCAAGGACTTCGACGTCGAGCGACTGGCACGGCATTTCGGCATCAGCAAGGCCGCGGCCAGGTTGAAGTTCACCTATCGATATCAGACGAAGGAACTCGACGAGCAGCTGCTGCGCCATCGCAAGGACCACGTCTTCAAGTCGACGTGCCTGTTCTTCGACCAGGACCAGCGGCGCTGCACGGTGTACGAAGCGCGGCCGTCGGTCTGCCGCATCTACCCGGAAGACCGCACCTGCGGCTATTACGAATTCCTGAAGTTCGAGCGCATCCAGCAAGGCGACGAGGACTTCATCCCGTCCGCCTGATGCGGAGTCTCAGCGGAAGCGATACCCGACGCTGACCCCGACCGTCACCGGGTCGGCGGCGACCAGCCCGTACGCTCCGCGCAGCAGGTCGGCGCGCTCGTCGAAGTCAGCCCAGCGGACGTCTGCGCTCACGCTCACCCGCTCGTTCAGCGCCAGTTCGGCGCCGAGTTCGGCGGCCGGCCCGACGGCGACGTGACGATTGCGGCGTGTCAGCATCGAGGGCCCGGCAGCGTCGTCATCGACGTAGTACTGCGCATGATTGAGGCCCGCGCCGGCATAGGCCCGCAGCGGACCCTGCCGCCCCAGGCCATACCGCAGCGTGACCATGTCCGTGCCGTCCGCGCGATCCTCCTGCAGCGCGACGTACGCGGCCCCCGTCTCTCGTGCAGGCAGTGTCGCCGTTCGGTCCTGGCGCGATTGATGGTGCAACCAGTCGGGAAGGTCGTCGCGCAGGCGCAGTCGCGCATCGTCCCAGAGTGATCCGAGCAGGCCCACGCCCTCCCGCCACCAGGCGGATTCCGCGGCCGGCACCGATGCTGGTTGCTGCGCGTCAGCTCGTGTCACGCTCGACTGCGGCTCGGCTCCGGCAACCGTGATCGACCCCAGTGCCAGCAGCACCGCGGTGGCAGTCGATCGCAGGAAGAGCGAGGACGGCAAGCACATGCGTCGAGACATTACTCGCCGCCAACGCGCGTGAACGTGCCTCGCCGCAGTTATTTCCGAACTGTGACCTGGCGCTCAGCGCTCGAGCCAGCGAAACAGGTCGGCCGTCACGTTTTCACGTTCGGGTTCGTTGAAGACCTCGTGGTAGAGGCCGTCGTAGAACTTTATGACGCGGTCGCGTGTGCCGAAAGCCTGGTAGACCGGCCGGGTGGCCGCGAGCGGCACCAGCTTGTCCGCGGTGCCGTGCAGGATCAGCGTGGGCAGACGGAGTTCGCGAGCCTGCGCGGGAAAGCCCTGCATCGCCGTGAGCAACTCGACCAACGTACGCGCTGGAATCGACTTGTGATGCACCAGCGGGTCCGCTTCGTAGCTCGCCACGACGGCCGGGTCGCGGCTGATTGCAGCGGCTGGCAATGTCAGCGCTCCCACGTTCGGCGCGACGACCGACAGGACCCGCACGAGCATCTGCTGCAGCGCGGGCAGCTTCTGGTCCATTGCGAGCGCCGGGGCCGATAGCACCAGCCCGCGCAGCGTGTGCTGCACGCGCAGCGCACTGGCGAAGGCCACGGCGCCTCCCATGCTGTGACCCAGCATGAACACCGGAGTATCCAGGTGTTGACGCACACACTTGCCCGTGAAGGCACAGAAATCGGAGACCAGGTGCGCGAAGCGGTCGATGTTCGCGCGCGGCCCCGGTGACCTGCCGTGCCCACGATGATCGATGGCATACACGGCATAGTCGCGCCGCACCAGTTCGCCGGCGAGCGTCGCGTAGCGGCCGCCGTGTTCGGCGAGGCCGTGGGCCACCACGATCACGCCGCGCGGGGCGGCCTCGGGCAGCCAGCCCTGGGCATAGAGTTCGATGCCGCCGATGCCTGCGACCGTGAATTCACGGTGTTTCATGCCAGTTGAACTTCCCTGTCGCGACGATTTCCCCGTCGATTGCTGGTCGAGCGTCCCGGCACAGCCATTCAACGACCCATCGAACGTCGCCCGACCCGCCGGACTTTGGACTGAGTCCTATTTGGTGCCGGGTGGCAGGCCGACCGGCGCGTTTTTGCAAGCATAGTCGAGGATTTCGCCAAACACAGTCCCCGTCGGCGCATCCATCCATTTCAGGTTCTTCTCGCCGATCTTGGTCTTCTGCACGCGGTCACCCTGCAGGTCGAGTTGCGAAAACGCCTCCAGTTCGCGGTAGGCCAGTCGCCGTTGCGCGCAATCGACGCGATATTCGTTGCGGGCAGACAGGTACGCCTTGTTTTTGTGGGCTGACGGTTGCGGCTCGACGAAATTCTGCCTGGTCCGCACGATCACCCACGACGCCGGCGACACGCCGAGCGACGCCGGATTCGCGAAGACCTCGGTACGGTCGGTCCTGGCGATTGAAACCCAGCCTGGCGCTGCCCGCGCAGCGGGCGAGACGCCTCCTGCCCACAGCGCGCAGGCAGCCAGGACCAAGCGCTGCATCGTGCGGTCAGCGCGAAGAGTCGGTGGCTGCGTGCTCATGGGCTGGCTCCTCAGTTGCGGGCAAATGACTCAACGCGAGAAAAGCAAGGTGCGAGGCGGCATGTCGCCCTGCGGCGCGACCAGCAACAGCCGACCCGCCTCGAATCTGTACGACGTAGTCGCGTGCATCCGGTCGAGGAAGGCCGCTTCGATCTCGCTCGCGGCGACATCGCAGGCTTTCTTCGTCACGGCGATTTCACCCAGCTTGACGTTGCCTGGCGTCGCTTCGGTAATCGGTCCCGTGTACCGATTGCAGCCCGCAAAGCCTGCAGCCTTGCCGTACTGGACCAGTGTGGTCGGCGGGACGACGCCAGCCGGCAGCGGTTGTCCGTCCAACTCGACCAGCATCCAGTCCGTGGCGGCCAGGAGGTTGATCGAAAGGCTGCCGACGGCAGTGCTCGCGAGCTGCTGCAGCTTGCCGTCCTGCCAGCCAAAGGTCTTGCGCGACAGTTGTGTCGGGCAGCAGGCGGCATCGCCTGGTCCCGGCTCGACGAGGTCGAGCAACGCCTTGCCCGGCTCGTGCCAGAGCCGGAAGAGCTGCACACGGTCACCCAGCGGGATGACACCCAGCGTGGCGGCCTTGCCGTCCTGCAGGTTGAAAACGCCCAGGTGCGAGAACGTGCCGCTGCCGCCGAGACTCGAGGTGAGCAGCGCGACGCCTTCCGCAGGCGGGACGCCGTCGACATCGACGAATTCGATCGTCGAGTCCCAGAGCCTCAGCGTCGGGTGCGACGCCGCCCCCGCCTCGGCCGGCGGACCTTCATACCGTCCCGCGGTCAAGGTGACGGGCGCGTCGAACACACCGGTTACGACCGCACCCAGCAACTGATCGCGTGTCGGTGTAGTCGGTCCAGCCACCGCAGGCGTCGCTGGCGCCACGGGCTCCGGTTTGCCGCACCCCGCCAGTACAGCAACGATCAGCCCGATGATGACGGCACCCCATGGCGCCGCGCCCCGTCGCACAGTCCTGTTGTTCATGGCCCTCGATGTTGCGGCCGCCAAGGGCGCGCGTAAAGCCCGGTTCAGCTTGCACCACCCGGCGACACAGGCCTGTGCCGCCGTCAGCGGCGACGCCCCAGCCAGCGTTGCGCCTGTTCCACGTCGCGCAGGTCGGCGGCGGTCTCGATGCCGAACCGGGGAGCTGCTTCGAGCACGATCATGAGCAACTGCGCGGTGGCATAGGCATCCGCGATCGCCTGGTGACGGGCGATCGGTGGCAACCCGAAGTGCGTCACCCAGTCGTCGAGCGAGTCGTTCTCAGTGCCGGGAAACAGGGCGGGCAGGACGGCGGCCAGGTCGATGAAGCGCGGCCAGGCACGCATTCCCAGGTGCTCGCGCACTTCACGTCCAAAGACGGTCGCGTCGAACTCGGCGCGGAAAGCGACGACGCGCGAGTCGGCCATGAATTCGAGGCACGCGACCAGGCATTCGACCGGATCCGTGCCGGCCAGTTGCTGCTGGCCGCCAATCTGATGGATCAGGATGTTGTCGACGGCGCTCGAGCAAGGCTGCCGCAGCAGTGCCTCGAAGGCGTCGTCGTGCCGGACGGTGCGCTCCGAGACGGCCACGGCACCGATGGCGATGGCGCGGTCCTCGAACATGCGGGGCCCGGTGGTCTCGAGGTCGAGGACGACGAAACGCGCCAGCGCGAGCGGTTGCGCCAGCCCTGGACGTTCGAGGAACCCGCGCCGAACCCGGGCCAGGCGTTCCCGCACCGAGGGTGCGAGGTTGTGCCGGACCTTGCGGGCCCGCCATGCCTCCACCGGGGACAGCGGCCAAGCGCCCATCGCGGGCTCAGTGACCCACGGCCTGGTCGAGGTGTGTCTGCAACACGCGAGCCTGGCGGAACGCCTCGCGCAACATGCGCTGGTCGATTTCGTTCAAGGCGTAAGGGTCCAGGCGGTTCAGTGCCTGCCGCGTGCGCTCCGTGCCGCCGGCCGACTCCGTCGCCGCGGCGTCGAGGCCACCCCGCTGCGCGCGCAAGCGCAGCAACTGCAGGAAATGGTAAGCATCGACGGACGCTGCGATCTCGCGCTCGTCGCGGTTCAACCGACGGCCTGCCGTGCGGATCCGCTGCGACGTATTGGTGTCGCCAATGCCGAGCGCGAGCGCGAACGCGCGCGCCGCATCGACGAAGATCCGCGTGCCGTGGGTCTTGAGATCGATCGTGCCGGCGAACTCGCCTTCGTCCGTGCGGAACGTCCTGATCCAGCCGAGCGGCGGCTCGGCCTGCAGCGCGTTGGCAACGAGCATGCGCAGGAACAGCTTGTTCTCGCCGCTGGTAGCATCGAGCCAGCCGCGCAGCCGCTCGGCCAGCGCGTGATCGCCGGTCAGCGGACGGAAATCGAAGAAGATGTTGGCCGCCAGCAGTGCCTCGGGCGTCGGCTCGCGCATCCAACCGGCAAAGCGCCCGCGCCACTCGTCGACCGTCAGGCAACAATCGGGATTGCTGGCCATGATGTTGCCAGTGCAGAGCGGGAAGCCCAGCTCGGCCAGGTGCTCATTGGCTGCACTGGCAAACCGCAGCAACCGCTCGCGCGTGGCCGGCACGTCGCGCTCGTCGCACTCGAAGACGATCGCGTTGTCCTGGTCGGTCGCAACGGTCTGCTCGCGACGACCTTCACTGCCCACCGCGAGCCAGCACCATGCCACGTCGTCGAGCTGGAATAGCGGCAGCAGCAGTTCGAACAGTCGCTGCGTGAGCGAATCGTTGAGCGCGGTGATCGTGTGCGTCAGCGGCTCGGCGGCCGCTCCCTGCGCGACGAGGTTGTCGGTCAGGGCCGCTATGTCGGCCACGACGCGTTGCAGGCCCGCCACGTCGCGCGCTTGCCGCACCGACTGAGTAATGTTGCGCATCGTGACCCGCTGCAAACCGAACAGGTCCCGCTCGGTGACGATGCCCGCCAGTTCGCCATCGCGGACGACGAGCAGCTGGTGGAAACCGCGACTGGCCATCAACGCCAGTCCCTCCTGCGCGTTGCTCAACTCGTCGAGCATGGCCGGTCCAGTGGTCATCACCTGCTGCACCGGTGTCGCCAGCGACAGGCCGGGCAGCACGACACGTTCCAGCAGGTCGAGCAGCGTGAAGATGCCGAGAGGACGACGCCGGCTGTCGACGACGGCGATCGTGCGCACGCCCTCCGCGCTCATCCGTTCCAGTGCCTCGCGCACCGATGTTTCGGCATTGCAGTACACCGGTTCGCGTCGCACGAGCGTCTTCAGCGGCTCCAGCATCGTCTGCTGGTCGGTCGCACGCTGGGAAAAGTGGTGGCGCAACTGGCCCAGCGAGTGCTGCACCAGCGTGGCCAGCGCTTCGGTGCAGAACTGCGCGAATTCTGGCGAGCGTTCGCGCAACGCATCGAAATCAGCGCGCGGCAGCAGCAGTGCAAAGACGTCTTCGGTGGCTTCGAAAGTGCGCGTGCCCGTTGCACCGGCCGAGAGCGCCGCGACCGGAAAGCACTCGCCCACGCCACGCACTTCGTCGTCAACGGCAGCGTTCGGGTTGCGCACACGCACGTGCCCACGCTGGATGATGTGGAGGTATTCAGCGATGCCGCTCGCTGGATCGACGATCGTGCTGCCCACCGGAAAGTAGCCGAGCCGGGCCCTTTCCGCGATGAACTCGAGGTCGCGCCGCGCCATCCGCGAGAACGGCAGGTGAGCCTTCAGGAACTGGATCGTCGCTTCGACGATCAGGGGTGGGGTGGACACGGGAAGGGGGGAGGAAGTGGAGGAAGTGGAGGAAGGGGTTAGGGGTTAGGGGTTAGGGGTTAGTCGGAATTGTAGCCCGACCATTTGCGTCAACCGATAACAGCCTGCTGCAACGACTCTGATCGCTGCCGCCCGATGGAATAAGGGAACAATGGATATCGCGTTCTTCGCGCAAAGCGCGTTCCGACTAACCCCTAACCCCTTCCGCCCCCTTCCGCCCTCACGAGCGCTTGCGCCCCCTCCCGCTCACGCGGGAGGGCCGCGCAAGCGTCAGTGGGCTGACGCCTTCGACGCCAGGATGCCGGTGTTCTGCCGCGCGTAGACCTCCGGCCAGAGTTCTTCCGAACGCCGGTCGCGGAACAGCAGGGAACCGAACAGGACGGCAAGGAACCCGAGCGGGATCGAGATGATGCCGGGATTCTTGAGCTTGAACAGCGGCTCTTCGAGGCCGAGGAACGAGCGCTCTTTGCCCTCGACCTTGGCCACGTCGTCCTTCGCCTTGGCAACAGCCTTGTCGAGCGCGGTGAGGTTGATCTTCGCCTGGCTGACGGCCTCGGCATCGGTCGAGAGCAACGCCTGTTCGATCGCCGACCGCTTGGCTGCCTCGCCGTCGAACACCTTCTGCGACGCGGCACGCACGGCCTTCGGGTAGGTGACATTAGGCGAAACCAGCGTCAGGCCGACCGCCACTACCGTGCCGATGATCATGCCGGCGACGATGCCGCCCGTGCTGCATCGCTTCCAGTACAGCGTGAGCAGCACGCAAGGGAAGTTGGCCGACGCGGCGACGGCAAACGCCAGCGCCACGAGATGCGCGACGTTCTGGCCCTTGGCCGCGATGCCGATCGTGATCGCCATCGCTCCGACGATGACCGTGGCGATGCGCGCCGCACGCACCTGCTGCTGCGGCGGCACCGTGTCTCCGCCGTGATACACGCCCACGTACAGATCGTGCGCAATCGCAGACGCTGCTGCGAGCACGAGCCCCGCCACCACCGCGACGATCGTGGCGAAAGCCACCGCCGACACGAACGCCAGCATGAAGTTGCCGAGGAACGAGTTCGCGCCGCCGCCGAGGTATTGCGCGAGCAGCGGCGCCGCCATGTTGCCGCCGGCATCCACCGACGCGATGGCCGCGGGGCCGACGAACTTCGCTGCGCCGAAGCCGAGGAACAGCGTCAGGATGTAGAAGCCGCCGATGATCGCCATCGCCCACACAACCGACTTGCGCGCCTGCTGGGCGGTCGGCACGGTGAAGAACCGCATCAGGATGTGCGGCAGGCCCGCGGTGCCGAAGACGAGCGCCATGCCGAGCGAGATCTGGTCGATCGGCGCCTTGAAATACAGCCCGGGCTCGAGGAAGCGCTGGCCGAGTTCGGTCGCAGTCATCGTCTTGGCCGGGTCGCCGAGCAGCGTCGCCACCTTGGCCTGCACCTTCGGATCGGCCACGACGTCCTGCAGGAACGCGGGTAGCGAGAAGCCGTACGGCAACCACACCAGGACCACCAGCACCAGCGACGCGATCACCAGCAGGATGGCCTTGATGATCTGCACCCAGGTCGTCGCGACCATGCCGCCGAACAGCACGTAGGCGAGCATCAGCACGCCGACCGCGATGACCGACACCTCGTAATCGATGCCGATCAGCGTCTTCACCAGCACCCCGCCGCCGACCATCTGCGCCGTCAGGTAGAACGTCGAGACGGTGATCACCGACAAGGCGCCGACGATGCGCATGGCTTTCGGGTTGTTGCGGTAGGCCAGGATGTCGGAGAGCGTGTAGCGGCCGATGTTGCGGCATGGCTCCGCGATCAACAGCAGCACGGTAATGTAAGCCACGAGCCAGCCGACCGAGTACATGAACCCGTCGTAGCCGTACTGGGAGATGAGACCGGCGATGCCGAGGAAGGACGCGGCCGACAGGTAGTCGCCCGCAATCGCCCAGCCGTTCTGCAGGCCGGTGACGCCGCCGCCCGCCGTGTAGAAATCAGAAGCCGACTTCACGCGCTTCGACGCCACGTAGGTGACGTACATCGTGAGCGCGATGATGGCCGCGAACACCGTGAAGGTGAGCCACCGATATTCCGGCGTGACTGCGCCCTGCGCGTAGGCCGTCGTGCACACGACCGGCACCAGGCCGACGAGTCCCCAGGCCAGCGCCTTGCGGTTCGGGAAGTTCATGGCGTCACCTTGCCTTTCTCGTAGTCCGCGGCGATCTCGCGCGCGAGACGATCGAATTCGGACCCCGCCCGGCGCGAGTAGTAGAACGCGACTCCCCAGGCGACGACGAACTGGACCAGTGCGAACACCAGCCCGAAATTGACGACTCCCCAGACCTTGACCTTGTACAGGTCCTGGAAATAGGCGGCGCCGATCGGCAACAGGAAGTAGAAGGCCACGGAGAAGATCATGAGGCCCGTCAGGAACCCCTGCTTCTTGCGGTGCAGCGTCTGGAAGCGCGGATCGTTGATGACGGCATTCCAGTCGATCGTCGGCGGTGCGGCCATGAATCTCTCCCCCTGTCCGATGGGCACTGCCGCGGAATCTAGCAAGGACCACCCGCGGCGGAACTGAGACATTGGTCTAAGATGCCGTATGACCACCCCGCCCTGCGACGTCGTCGTCTTTGGCGCCACGAGCTTCGTGGGCCAGATCCTCACCCGCTATCTGTTCGACGAATTCGGCCTCGACGGCAAGCTGCGCTGGGCTGCCGCCGGCAGGTCGCTGCCGAAGCTCGAAGCGTTGCGGAAGTCCCTCGGCCGGGGCAACGGCAAGCTCGAACTGCTGCAGGCTGATGCCGCCGATGAACGTTCGCTGCACCAGCTGTGCAAAAAAGCCCGGGTGATCGTGTCCACGGTGGGCCCCTATGCCTTGTATGGCGAACCACTCGTGCGCGTCTGTGCCGAGACCGGCACCGATTACTGCGACCTCACCGGCGAGGTGCAGTGGATGCGGCGGATGATCCACAAGTACGAGAAGGTGGCGCAGGCCTCGGGCGCTCGCATCGTGCACAACTGCGGGTTCGATTCGATTCCGTCCGACCTCGGCGTGCATTACCTGCAGCGGCAGGCGCGGGAACGGTTCGGTCAACCCTGCACCACCGTCAAGATGCGTGTCCGCTCCATGCGTGGCAGCTTCTCCGGCGGCACCGTGGCCACGGTGCTGAACGTGCTGAAAGAGGTCAAGGCGAATCCTGCGCTGCGCAAGCAACTCGCGGACCCCTACTCGATCTGTCCCCCGGGCAGCGTCAAGCGTGTCCGGCAGGCAAACGTCGGGCTCGCCGAATACGATTCCGACTTCAAGGCGTGGGTCGCGCCGTTCGTCATGAGTGCGATCAATACCCGCGTGGTGCACCGGACGAATGCCTTGCTGCATGACGCCTACGGTCCGGAGTTCCGGTACGACGAAGCGGTGCTGACGGGACGCGGCTGGCGCGGCCGCCTGACCGCCACCATGATGAGTACGGGTCTCGGTGCTTTCATGGTCGCGGGCTCCATCGGCACCGTGCGTGCGCTGCTCGAGAAATACGTGCTGCCGGCGCCAGGCCAGGGCCCAAGTCCGGAGGCGCAACTCAAGGGCGGCTTCGACCTGCGGTTCCACGGCCGGACGCAGCCAGGCGACGTCCTGCGCACGCGCGTCACGGGCGACCGCGACCCAGGCTACGGGTCGACCGCCAAGATGCTGGGACAGGCTGCGGCTTGCCTGGCGGGAGACCATGCCAGGAAGCGGGTGGCAGGTGGATTCTGGACTCCAGCCACTGCCTTCGGCGACCGGATCGTCGACCGCCTGCAGGCTCATTCGGGCCTGACGTTCGAAGTGCTCGACCGATGACACCGCGCTACCACCGCTACGCGAAGGGGATGACCGATGCCGACTACCGCTGAATTCCTGCTGCCTGTACTGGCGCTCGTGGCCTGGACACTCGTCATGTGGGTCGCGCTCTACGCGACGCGTATCCCGGCCATGAAACGAGCGGGAATCGATCCGCAGGAAGCGGCACACCCGGGCACCTACGCCCACCGCATGCCGGAACGCGCCCGGTCCGTCGCCGACAACTACAACCACCTGCACGAGCAGCCCACGATCTTCTACGCGCTGATGTTCTTCATCGTGTTGACCGGGGGCATCGCCGCAGCAACCCTGAATTTAGCCTGGGCTTACGTTGGCAGCCGGATCGTGCACTCCATCGTGCAGTCGACGATCAACAGGGTGGTCGTGCGTTTTGCAATTTTTGCGTTCGGGTCGCTGCTGCTCGTCTGCCTCACGGTGCGGGAGTTGATTCGCATCCTCGGCTGACTGGTGCGCAGTCAGCAGCCGCAAGGCACACGGGCGCCGCGCAAGTCGCGCACGATCCACTAATTGCAAATGCACGGCCGTTGGGTTCAGCTACGCGCCGGCTCGTTTCCTGGAGACTCCTGATGCGTGGTTTGATCGCTACCCTGGCACTGGCGGCCTTGCTGTCCGTCATGCCGGTGACAACGTGGAGCAAGGACGAAGCAGCGACCGACCCTGCGGAAAAAGCCAAGCCAGACACGGATGCCAAGGAAGCCGTGCCGGCCTCTTCGGTGACCCGGCACCAGGTCACGATCGACGGCAAGGTGGTCAAGTACACCGCGACCACCGGCTGGTACATCCTCAAGGATCCACAGGACAAGCCGATCGCACGTTTTGGCTACACGGCGTACACGGCCGACGGCGTGAAGACCCCGTCACAGCGGCCGGTGACGTTCGCCTTCAATGGCGGCCCGGGTTCGTCTTCGATCTGGCTGCACATGGGCATCATGGGCCCGCGTCGCGTGGTCGTGAACGACGGCGGCTATGCGCCGCCGCCGCCGTCGCAGCTCGTCGACAACGCGTTCTCCCCGCTCGACGTCACCGACATCGTGATGATCGACCCGGTGGGCACCGGCTTCAGCAAACCGCTCGGTGACGCCAAGCCGACCGATTTTCACGGCGTCGATGAAGACCTGAAGTCAGTCGCGCAGTTCATCAAGCGCTACGTGTCGGAGAACGGCCGCTGGGGTTCGCCCAAGTACGTGCTCGGCGAAAGCTATGGCGGCATGCGGGGCGCGGGCCTCGCGTACTACCTGCAGGCGAACATGGGCATGAACCTGAACGGGCTCGTGCTCGTCTCACCGTTCCTGAACGCCGCCACGGGCATCGACGGCGAAGGGATGGATCTCGGCCACGTCACCTACCTGCCGACGCTCGCGACCACGGCCTGGTACCACGGACTCGTCCCGAACAAGCCCGCCACGGTGCAGGAGTACGCGGCGGAGGTCGAGCAGTTCGCGCGCACCGAATACGCGGCGGCACTCGAAAAAGGCTTTGTGATTCCGGCGGACGAAAAGAAAGCGGTGGCAGCTAAGCTGGCCCGCTACACCGGCACGACGCCCGAATTCTGGGAGCGCGCCGACTTGCGCGTGAGCCACCCGCAGTTCCTGCAGGAACTGCAGCGCACCAACCGCCTCATCGCGGGTCGCATCGACTCACGCTTCATCGGCCCCTCGCTCAATCCGCTCGCTGAAGACATGGACTACGACCCGTTCTTCCCATCGGTGGGACCGGCATACACGTCAGCGTTCCTCGGCTACCTGCACGACGAGCTCAAGTTCGGCCGCGACGAGGAATACATGGTCTCGGCGTTCGAGATCGACTGGAGCTGGAAGCACAAGACGCCTGGCCACGGCGGCTGGATGTCGCCGGTGCCGACGACCGTGCCCGATCTCGCGCTCGCGATGACGATGAATCCGGGACTGCACGTGCTGGTGCAACAAGGCTGGTACGACCTGGCGACGCCGCACCTCGCGACCAAGATGGACCTGGAGCACCTGCGCATCACACCGGAGGCGCGCAAGCGCATCCAGGTCGAGCATTACGACGCGGGTCACATGATGTACGTGCACGAGCCTTCGATGCAGAAATTCCGCGACGATCTCGTCGGCTTCATCCGGGCAACCGATCGGATCTGACGCGGCGGCACGACTCGCTGCACCCTCATTCGCGATAGTGGCAGCCGCGACTCTCGGGGTTCGCCCATGCCGCCAGCGTCACGATGAGGGCCACGCGCACGGCGTTGCGCAGGCCGATCAAGTCGTCGGTCATCGCGGCCGCGCGGTAGAAGCGCTCGACCTCGACTTCGAGGTTGCGCAGGGCCTCGATCGCGCGCAGCAACCGGCGCGTGGTTCGGACCAGTCCCACGTAATTCCACATGATGTGCCGCAGCGAGCTCATGTCCTGCGCGATGAGCGCCGGATCGGGCGCTTCCGTGCCGGTATCCTGCCAGGGTGGAATGTCGTCGAAGGGCGCGCCGTTGCTCGCGGCCAGCTGACCCACGATGCGCTGTGCCGAGCGATGGCCCCAGACCAGGCCCTCGAGCAGCGACGTGCTCGCGAGCCGGTTGGCTCCGTGCAGTCCCGAGCACGCCACCTCGCCAACGGCGTACAGCCGTTCGACCGTCGTCGCGCCATCGAGGTCGACCCAGACGCCGCCACACGAATAATGCGCGGCCGGCACCACCGGCAGCGGGTCCCGCGTGATGTCGATGCCGTACTCGAGACAGCTGCGGTACATCTCGGGGAACTCGGCACGGATGCGCTCGGCCGGAACGTAGCTGGCGACATCCAGGTAGACGTTGGGGACGCCCTGTCGCAGCATTTCGGCATGGATGCTGCGTGCGACGACGTCGCGCGGCGCCAGGTCCTTCCACTTCGCGTCGTAGCGGTCCATGAACGGCTGCCGCTTCTCATCGACCAGGCGCGCCCCCGCGCCGCGCACCGCTTCCGTGATCAGGAAGCAGGGTGCATTGCGGTGATAGAACGCCGTCGGATGGAACTGGACGTATTCGGAGTTGATGACGCGCGCGCCGGCGCGGTATGCCATCGCGAGCCCGTCGCCACGCGAGCCGGCGGGATTCGTCGTGCGCAGGAAAATCTGGCCGAGACCGCCGGTGGCCAGCACGGTGGCGCGGGCGAAGCAACGCTCGATCCTGCCGGTGCGCTGGTCGAAAACGTAAGCGCCGACACACGACAGCGGATCGTACACGGCACGGCGATCACGGCCATGGTGCGCAGGCGTCAGCAGGTCGACGGCGGTGTGATGCGTGAACAGGCGAACGCGCGAATGCGCGCGTAGCGCCTCGATGAGCTTGTCCTCGATGGCGCGGCCGGTGGCATCGGTGGCGTGCACGATGCGGGCAATCGAGTGCCCGCCTTCCCGGCCCAGCGAGAGGTGGCCGTCGGGCGCGCGATCGAAAGGCACGCCGAGCTTGTCGATCAGGATCGACTGGACGAGCGGCGGGCCCTCCCCGGCGAGCGTGCGAACCGCCTGCTCGTGGCAAAGGCCGGCACCGGCATGAATGATGTCCTGCGCCAGTGATTCGGGGGAATCGTTCTCACCACGGAAGATGATGCCGCCCTGCGCCCAGTAGGTATTCGACTCACCGGCGCGGTCGGCACGGGTGATCACGGCGACATCGAGACCCGACTCCGCGAGCTCGAGTGCCGCCGTGCCGCCGGCGATGCCGCAGCCGATGATCAGCACGTCGCTGCGGATGACCTCGGTCAATCGATTTTCGGCCCGACGGCCAGCATGCGTTCGACGGCGCGCAGTGCGCGCACCCGGATGTGTTCAGGCACGTCGACTTCCCAGCGCATGAACTTCAGCGAATCGCGCGTCTGCTCGAGCGTGATCTCGTGCATGTGCGGGCAGCGGTGGCTGCAGAGGCGCAGCATTTCCTTGCCCGGGTTGGCGGCGACGATGTTGTCGCCCATCGAGCATTCCGTGAGCAGCAGGAAGCGCTTCGCCTTCGAGCGCTCGACGGCCCGGATCATCGCCGTCGTGCTGCCCGAAAAATCCGCCTTGGCGGTGACTTCCGGGCTGCATTCGGGATGCGCCAGGATCATCACGTCGGGGTACTGCTGGCGGACGACGTCGACGTCTTCGGGTGTGAACAGTTCGTGCACTTCGCAGCGGCCCTTCCACGCCACCATCGTGTGCTCGACGATCGTATCGCCGCCGTTCGCCGCGGCCATGCCCTTGCGCAGGACCGACGGCACGATGACGTGGCGACCCGTCTCGCGCGCGACGTTGCGGGCGAGGAACTCGTCGGGCAGGAAGATGACCGTGTCGGACTTGAGTGATTCGACGACTGCGGCGGCGTTGCTCGAAGTGCAGCAGATGTCGCACTCGGCCTTCACGTCCGCGTAGGTATTGATATAGGTGACGATCGGCACGCCCGGATAGGCCTCGCGCAAGGCACGGACGTCGGCCGCCGTGATGCTCTCCGCCAGCGAGCAGCCGCCCTTCTCCGTCGGCAGCAGCACGGTCTTGCTCGGGTTGAGGATCTTCGCGGTCTCGGCCATGAAGCGCACGCCGCAGAAAACGATGACCGACTTGTCGGTCTCGGCGGCGCGGCGACTGAGTTCGAGCGAGTCGCCCTGGAAATCGGGCACGGTGTGGAACAGCGCAGGTTCCATGTAGTTGTGCCCGAGGATCACGGCGTCGCGCTCCACCTTGAGACGGAGCACTTCGGCAGCGACCTCCGCCTTGATGAAGAGCTCGGCGTCCGGCAGGACGTCCCCGAGGCTCGATTGCAGGTCGCGGTAAATATCCTGGGCGGTCTTCAAGGGCAGGCCCCGTCGCGGCTGCCCGTTGCAGCCTGCCCGGCATTCTAGCGGACCGGGGTAGCAACGGCTTGCCCTCGCCGCAGTCACGGCTGCTGGCCCGCCCCCTGCACCGGCGCCAAGATATGATGCCGGCCCCGGGTGTGCTGTAGTTCGAATGACGGACGGTCGCCTCAACCTGCTCGCTGCATCGTTGGCTGGCTGCCTGTCGTCGGTGGTGCCTGCGCACGCCACGGCAGCACTGGAGACAGTCCAGGTCACCGCGACACGGCGGGCCGAGTCCGCGTTCGACGTGCCGGTCGCGACCGACGTCATCAGCCGGGACGAGATCAGGGCCGCGGCGCCGCAGACGGTGATGGAAGCGCTGCGCGGCCGGGTCGGCGCCTACGTGCAGCAGACGACACCCGGCCAGGGCATCGTGATCCTGCGCGGCCTGAAGGGGTCCGAGCTGCTGCATGTCGTCGATGGCTTTCGATTGAACGACGCCATCTTCCGCAACGCCCCGAACCAGTACGTCGCCCTGGTCGACAGCCAGTCGCTCGCCCGCATCGAGGCCGTCCGCGGACCCATGTCGGCGCTGTACGGCAGCGACGCCATGGGCGGCGTCCTGCAGATGCTGACGTGGGAGCCCCGCTTCGAAGGCAGCGAGTGGCAGATCCGCGGCCTGTTGCGCTCGATGATCGGCAGTGCCGACGACTCGACGCTGTCCCGGGTCGAAAGCGCATTTGGCCACGAGCGTCTCGTCGTGAGCGGCGGCGCGACCTACCAGGACGTGAACGAACGTCGCGTCGGTGGCGGGGAGGAGCTGCCGTACACGGGATTCACCGCACGCGCGGCCGACGCCAGGGTCCGCGCGCTGGTCGCGGCCGGCAACGAATTGACCGTCTCGGCGCAATACTCCGAGCAGCCGCGTACCCCGCGGTACGACGAACTCACGCCCGGCTACGGCCAAACCCAACCGAATTCGGCCGTGTACTGGTTCGAGCCGCAGCGTCGCGATTTCGTGCAGCTGCGCTGGCGCGGCAGCCGCCCGAACTTCGCCTGGGACAGCGCCGAGGCCCAGGTGGGCCAGCAGACGATCGAGGACGGTCGCCGCTACCGGGACTTCGGCTCGAGCAACGAAGATCGCGAAAGCAACGTGGATACGAGCCGCGGGTTGTCCTTCCTTGCCAGCAAGGCAGTCAATGAACACCATCAACTGACCTACGGCATCGATGTGTACGACGACGTCGTCGATTCGACGCGAACGCGCACCAGCATCGCCACCGGCGCGACGAGCGTGCGTGCGCCGCGCTTTCCAGACGGGTCCACGATGACACAGGCGGGAGTGTTTGCTGCCGACGACTGGTCCACTGGCGAGCGGCTCGACGTCCTCGCGGGCCTGCGCTGGAGCACGAGCCGCACGCGCTTGCCTGCGAGCGGCGACTTTTCGGCCACCCGCGTCACGGACGACGGGCTTACCGGCAACCTCGGCCTCGCGTACGAACTGACGGAGAGCGTCCGGTTCGTCGCGAATCTCGGCCAAGGTTTTCGCGCACCGAACGTGTTCGACCTGGGTACGTTTGGCGACCGCCCCGGCAACCGCTTCAACGTCCCGAACCCGGACCTCGAACCGGAACACGTGACGACCTTCGATGCCGGCTGGAAGGTCATGAACGATCGGCTTGAAGGCGAGCTCATCGGCTATTACTCGCGGTATCGCGACAAGATCACGAGCGTGCTGACCGGTGACGTGACTGACTCGGGACGCCTGGTCGTGCAGAGCCGCAACGCAGCCAGCCTGGTGCTCTACGGCGCCGAGTTCGCGGTGCATCACAGTGTCTCGGACACCGTCGAATGGCGCGCGCAGCTGACGTGGACGCATGGCGAGGAGACGTTCGAGGGCAATGACTACCCCGCCGACCGCATTCCTCCGCTCAATGGCAGCGCCGGCATCACGTGGCGACCGGCGACGCGCTGGACCGTGGACGGCTGGCTGAACTTCGCCGACCGACAGGCTCGGTACAGTCCGCGCGACGAGATCGATCCACGGATTCGACCGGGCGGCACGCCGGGCTGGACGACCTGGAACGTCCGCGCGGCCTGGGAAGCCAGCGCGCACGTCTTCACCTCGCTGCAGTACGGCAACCTCGGCGATCGACGTTACCGCGAATTCGGGTCCGGTCTCGACGCGCCAGGACGCGGCCTCGTCCTGACGCTGGAACTGCGGCTGTAAGTCAGTCGTCCAGTCACCGCCTGCCGTCCGCGCTTTGGCACACGCTGCTGCAGTATCCGCATCGGGCCGATTGGCCGGATCGGGCTTGGCAGGAAGGCTGCCGCCGCCTACTCTTGCGGGCCTTTCCGCCACCGCACCGCACCATCCATGAGCACTGCCGAACGCAAACCGCTGGGGCCGCTGCCCGCCCTGATCTTCAGCTCACGCTGGCTGCAGCTGCCGCTGTACCTGGGCCTCATTGTCGCGCAGGGCGTCTACGTGTTCCTGTTCCTGAAGGAACTGTGGCACCTGATCCACGCGGCGCCGACGCTGACCGAGCAGTCGATCATGCTGATGGTGCTCGGCCTGATCGACGTGGTGATGATCTCGAACCTGCTGGTCATGGTGATCGTGGGCGGGTACGAGACTTTCGTGTCACGCCTCGACCTGGAAGGCCACCCCGACCAGCCCGAGTGGCTCAGCCACGTCAACGCGAGCGTGCTGAAAGTGAAGCTCGCCATGGCGATCATCGGCATCAGCTCGATCCACCTGCTGAAGACCTTCATCGAAGTCGGCATGATCGGTGGCCTGCCATTGTGCGGAACCCCGGACGCCATCGTGGCCGCCCAGGCATTGACCGCGGCCGGGTCGATCGGCAAAGGCTGCACGCAGGTCACGGCGGCAGGCGTCTTGTGGCAGACCATCATCCATTCCGTGTTCATTCTTTCCGCACTCGGCATCGCCTGGACCGACCGCATCATGTCGCTGGGCGTCAACGCGTCACGCAAGGCCCACTGAGCGCTCGCGCGTGTCCGACGCCGTCGCCTACCTGATTGCCATCGGCGTCACGTTCGTCATCAACGTGCCGTTCGGCTACTGGCGGGCAGGCGTGCGCAAGTTTTCGCCGCAATGGTTCGTGGCCGTGCATGCGGCCGTGCCGATGGTGATTGCGCTGCGGTACGCACTCGGACTGCCGTTCCGCTGGAGCATGTTGCCGCTCTTCGTCGCCGCGTACTTCGGCGGGCAGTTCGCTGGCAGCCGGCTGCGCCTGGGCCGCGCGGCTCAGCCCAACCGGCCGTAGTCGATGAACCTGGCGATCACGTTCTGAATCTCGGCGTCGTCGAGCAGCCGTGGCACCAACCCCGCGGCCAGCATCGCGAGGTATTCGCCCGCGAGATTCTCGACTTCGACGGCCACGGCATGAGCGCGCGCCAGCGTGTTGCCGACCGCCATCACTCCGTGATTGCCGAGCAGGCACGCCCGCCGGCCTTCGAGGCCACGGACCGCGGAACCGGCCAGTTCGGCCGTGCCAAACGTCGCGTAGGGCATGCACCGCACGTCGCCTCCAGCCAACGCGATCATGTAGTGAAACGGCGGAATGCCGCGACCTGCCGAGGCGAGCGCCGTCGCGCATGGGCTGTGCGTATGGACGACCGCCATCACGTCGGGACGCGCGCGATAAATCGCTGCGTGCATGCGCCATTCGGATGAAGGTCGCGTCTCAGTGGCAGCCACCGGCGCATCGAGCGGCAACGTGACGATGTGCGCCGGCAGCAGTTCGCGGTACGGAATGCCGGCAGGCGTGATCGCGAAACCGTCCGTCAGCCGGCAGGACACGTTGCCGGACTTGTTCGGCACCAGGCCCGCGTCATCGAGAGCGTGCGTCACGGCAATGATCTCGTCGCGATGGTCACGCATGCCTGGTGCCCTCAGCCTGGCTGGAGTTCGGAATAGAGCGTGGCCAGTCCCGCCCGGCTTGCCTGCGCCACGCCGCGCTCAGTGATGATGCCCGTCACGAGCCGCGCGGGCGTGACGTCGAATCCCGGATTGCGCGCTTGACTGCCGGGCGCGACGATCAGCACTTCCTCGAGGGAGCCAGCGGCTGTGCGCCCACGCACGTGCGTGACTTCGCGCGGGGACCGCTCCTCGATCGGCACCTGCTGCACGCCGTCGTCCAGCGTCCAGTCGATCGTCGAAAATGGCAGCGCCGCGTAGAACGGCACGCCGTTGTCGCGGGCGGCCAGCGCCTTGAGGTACGTGCCGATCTTGTTGGCGACGTCACCCGTGGCCGTGGTGCGATCGCTGCCGACGATGCAGACGTCGACCTCGCCGTGCTGCATCAGGTGACCCCCTGCATTGTCGGCGATCACGGTGTACGGCACGCCGTGCGCGCCAAGCTCGAAGGCCGTGAGGAAGGCCCCCTGGCTGCGTGGCCGCGTTTCATCGACGTATACGTGCACCGGCAGGCCGGCCTCGTGCGCGGCGTACACCGGCGCGAGTGCCGTGCCCCAGTCGACACAGGCGAGCCAGCCCGCGTTGCAGTGCGTGAGGACGTTGACCGGCTTGCCGTCCCGGTCGAGCGCCAGTTCGCGCAGCAGGCCGAGGCCGTGCCGTCCGATCGCAGCACAGGACGCGACGTCTTCTTCGGCGATCGCGGCTGCCTCGGCGTAGGCCCGTGCGGCACGCTCGCCCGGTGCCAGCGGCACCAGGACGTGCCGCATGCGCTCCGCCGCCCAGCGCAGGTTGATCGCCGTCGGTCGTGTGGTGACCAGCGACTCGATGGCGGCCGCCAGGCTGGCGTCGCTCGCGTTCTCGCGCAGCGCCAGCGCCACGCCGTAAGCCGCGGTCACTCCGATCAGCGGAGCGCCGCGCACCACCATCTCGCGGATAGCGGTTGCCGCATCCTCGACGCGGCGCAACGTGCGCACCTCGAAGGCAAACGGCAGCATGGTCTGGTCGATGACTGCGACGTCGCCGCTGGCGTCGGCCTGCCAGATCGTGCGGAAGGATTGTCCGTTGACCCGCATGCGCGATTCGTTCAGGCGGGCCGCAGCACGCGACCCGCGACCGTTTGCAGTTTCGCGACCAGCGCGGGATCGCGCACGCCCGGGTGCGTCAGGATCGCGCCGTCGAGCGCGCGGTCCGATCCCGCCGGACACGGCACACGCTCGGTCGGGAACTCCCGCGCCAGCCGCGCGAACACTCGCTGCGCCTTGCCGTTGTTCTCTGCCATCACGCGCAGCAGGCTCGCGACGTCGACGGCGCCGTGCACTTCGTGCCAGCAGTCGTAGTCAGTCACCATCGCGATCACCGCATAGGTGATCTCGGCTTCGCGCGCGAGCTTGGCTTCGGGCATCGAGGTCATGTGGATGATGTCGTAGCCGAGACGCTGGTATGTCAGTGATTCGGGCAGCGTCGAGAACTGCGGGCCCTCCATGCAGACGGCCACTCCGCCGCGCTGGCAGGGAATCCCCTCGGCCTGCAGCGCATGCTCGATGCGGTCCTGCAGCGCCGGTCCCACCGGGTGGGCGAACGACACATGCGCGACGCAGCCGGTGCCGAAGAACGTGCTGGCGCGGTGCACGGTGCGGTCGACGAAGTTATCGACCAGGACGAACGTTCCCGGGCTCAGGCTTTCTTTGTACGAGCCGCAGGCCGAAAACGACACCAGGTCCGTCACGCCGAGCTGCTTCATCGCATCGACGTTGGCGCGGTAATTGATCTCGTGCGGTGGAATGCGATGCCCGCGGCCGTGTCGCGGCAGGAACACGACGTCGGTCGCGCCGACACGCCCGACGCGCAACGTGTCGGACGGCTCGCCCCAGGGTGTCGACACGGCCTGCTCGCGCACGCTTTCGATGCCGGGCAGTTCGTAAATGCCCGACCCGCCGATGATGCCCAACACCGCCTTTGCCATGCCTGCCGCCCCCATGTCGTGTGCGCCGCAGAGTAAACGAGACCGCGAGCCACCGGGAACCGGGGTTTTCCGCGCCGGCCCATGCGACCATGGCGCCTGTTTGCGCAAGGCGTCCGGATCTGGGTGCCACCGTTGTTCGCGCTGCTGGCGCTCGATGAGCGCGGCCTCGCTAGAATAAGCCGTCGGCCGGTGCGGCGCATGCCTGCCGGTCCGCGCTTCGTCGGGCAACGCGAGAGCTGCATTGAAAACCCTGCTGATCGTCTACCACTCGATGACCGGCGGCACGCAACAGATGGCCGAGGCCGCGCTGCGTGGCGCCGCCATCGAGCCTGGTGTGCACACGGCCCTGCTCCGAGCGCAGGATGCGCAGCCCGACGACGTGCTCGGCGCCGACGGCTACCTCTTCGCGACGCCCGAGAACCTGGCCTCGATGAGCGGCCTGATGAAGGATTTCTTCGACCGCACCTATTACGCAGTGCTCGACCGGATCAACGGCCGGCCGTACGCCGCGATGGTCTGCGCCGGCAGTGATGGCCAGGGCGCGATTCGCCAGCTTGAACGCATCGCACTCGGCTGGCGGCTCGTGCCGGTCACGCCGCCGACGCTGGTCATTACCCATGCGCAGACCCCGACGGACATCCTTCGCCCCAAGACCCTGGCACCGGCGGACCTGCAGCGGTGCGAGGAACTGGGCGCGACACTGGCGGCCGGTCTGGAACTGGGCGTGTTCTAGGTCGCGCAGGTGGCAGCGGCAGGTTTTGTGCGATGCTCCGTCGCCATGAACCGGGGCACACACCCCTCGCCGCATTTATTGACTCGATGAACCTGCTCTACCGCTTCATCAAAGGCGTCGACGCCGTCAACGACTGGATCGGCCGCACCGTCGCCTGGCTGACGCTCGGTTGCGTGCTGACGTGCTTCGCGGTCGTCGTGCTCCGCTATGCGTTCAACATCGGCTTCCCGTGGATGCAGGAACTTTACGTGTGGCAGCACGCCGCGGTCTTCATGGCCGGTGCCGGCTACACCATGCTGCATCGCGGACACGTCAACGTCGACGTCATGTACGGCAAGCTCGGTGATCGGGGCAAGGCGTGGATCGACATTCTCGGCACGCTGTTCTTCCTGTTCCCCTGGCTCGCGATCCTGGCGGTGACCTCGGCGCCGTTCGTGCTGTCGTCCTGGGGCATCCGCGAATCCTCCGCCACGGCGGATGGCATGCCCGGGCTGTACTTGCTGAAGTCGCTGCTGTGGGTGCTGTGCGCCCTGTTGTTCGTGCAGGGGCTCGCACTGATCGCGCGGCGTTCGTTATCGCTTGCCGGCCACGGTATCGTCGACCACGACGAGGACAAGGTGACCGATGAGCGCCTGTAGCCGCCGCCGCGGCCGGAACCCGCGATGAGCCCCGTGCTGATCGGCGAGGTGCTCGCCATCGCGATGTTCGCGACGACCATCGGCGCCGTGCTGCTCGGGTATCCCGTGGCTTTCACGCTCGCGGGTGTCGGACTGATCTTCGCCACCCTCGGCATCGCGCTCGGCGTGTTCGACGTGGCAATCCTGTCGGCGCTGGTCGGACGCTACTTCGGCACGATGACCAACGAGACGCTGGTGGCCGTGCCGCTCTTCGTCTTCATGGGCGTCATGCTCGAGCGCTCGAAGATCGCCGAGGCCCTGCTCACCACGATGGGCGAGCTGTTCGGGTCGTTGCGCGGCGGCCTCGGGTATTCGGTGGTGATCGTCGGCGCGCTGCTCGCGGCATCGACCGGCATTGTCGGCGCCACCGTCGTCACGATGGGGCTGCTGTCGCTGCCCGCGATGATGCGGGCGGGTTACGACCCGAAGCTCGCCGCCGGCACGATCTGCGCCGCCGGCACGCTCGGCCAGATCATCCCGCCGTCGACTGTGCTGATCTTCGTCGGTGACATCCTGCAGGGCGCCAACCAGCAGGCGCAGCTCGAACTCGGCAACCTGTCGCCGGATCCGATCTCGGTCGGGCAGTTGTTTGCCGGCGCCATGTTGCCGGGGCTGCTGCTGGTCGGCCTGTACCTGCTGTGGATCCTGGCAAAATCGATCTTCGATCCGAAGTCGTGCCCGCCGCTCGAAATGAGCGCCGTGCAGCGCGCTGGCCTGGCGAGCCGCGTGCTGAAAGCATTGGCACCGCCGCTGCTGCTGATCCTGTCCGTGCTCGGCTCGATCCTCGCGGGCATCGCGACCCCCACGGAGTCCGCCTCGGTGGGCGCGGTCGGCGCGATGGCACTCTCTGCGGCTAACCGCAGCTTCAGCCTGCCGATCCTGCGCGAGGTGATGCGAACGACACTGACGATCAGCTCGATGGTGTTCGTGATCCTGCTCGGCGCCAGTGTGTTCAGCCTGGTGTTCCGCGGACTCGGCGGCGAGAACCTGGTGCACGCCGCGCTGGCGTCATTGCCGGGTGGCACGTTCTCGGCGGTGCTCGCCGTGATGCTGGTGATCTTCTTCCTGGGCTTCTTCCTCGACACGTTCGAGATCATCTTCGTGGTCGTGCCGATCGCGGCGCCGGCGCTGATCAAGATGGGGGTCGACCCGGTCTGGCTCGGCGTGATGATCGGCGTGAACCTGCAGACGAGCTTCCTGACGCCGCCCTTTGGATTCGCGCTGTTCTACCTGCGCGGCGTCGCCGGCAGGATGCTCACGACACTCGACATCTATAAAGGGGTCGTGCCGTTCGTCGTGCTGCAGGTGATCGGTCTCAGCCTGCTCTGGGCGATGCCGGCGCTCGCGACGTACCTGCCGGACAGGTTGTTCGCACACATGGCGCCGCTGCAGGAGGACTCGCGCGGCCCGAGCCTTACGACGACGCCGTCTGGCTCGCCGGTGGCGGACGATTTCGGCGACCTGTTCCGCGAACCCGCGCCGGATCGTCCGCGCCCCTACCATGACGACCTCCGAGATCTGTTCCCGCCGGAAGTTGGCGACGACGGCGACGATAAATAAGGCGCGTTCGACGACAGCTGCGCAGGATCCGCGCCCAGCGCTCGGTGCGCAGGCGACAGCGGGACTCGCGAGGTTATTTCAGCCTGAACTCGAACGGCAGCCGTCGAGCGTTGACGAACGCCTGCTCGCCGACCCGCGTCCACGGCACGACGTCTTCCCGGAACGCCAGGAAATCTTCGATGATGCGACGGACGATGTGGTTCGGCGAGGTGTCGCTGGCGTGAATCTCGTTCAGCACTTCGTTCGACTTCTGCCCGCAAGCAATCAGGACGTCTTCCGGCAGGCTGCGCACGATCACGCCATGCTTCTGCACCAGCGTGCGCAGCGCGGGGCCCGACTGTGCGGTGTACTCCGCGTACATGTCCGTCGTCGCTGCATCCGCCACCGTCCGCACGATGGCTTGCAGTTCGGGCGTGAGCGAGCGCCAGGCCTGTTCGTTGATGGTGAGCTGCAACGCGGGCCCCGGCTCGTGGTAACCGGGCGAATAGTAGTAGCGGCAGACCTGGTAGAAGCCGAGCGCGAGATCGTTGTACGGCCCCACCCATTCGGCGCCGTCGATGGCACCCGATTGCAGCGCCGGGAAGATCTCGCCGCCCGGCAACGAAACGGGAATGACGCCGAGCTTCTGCAGCACGCGACCCTGGTTGCCCGGGGTGCGGAACTTGAGTCCCTGCAGATCGTCGAGCCCGCGGATTTCGCGGCGGAACCAGCCGAACATCTGCGTGCCCGTGCTGCCCGCCTGGAAAGCACGCAGGCCGAACGGCGCGTACAACTCGTCCCACAGTTTCTGGCCGTTGCCGTGCTTGATCCACGCCGCCATCTCACCCATGGTGAAACCGAACGGAAAGGCGGTGAAGAACGCGCAGCCTTCCGACTTGCCGGTGTGGTAGTAGCCCGCGTCGTGCCCCATCTGCGCCGTGCCGTTCGCGACCGCGCCGAAGCATTCGAGTGCCGGCACCAGTTCGCCGGCGGCATACACCTTGACCGTCAGTCGTCCGCCGCTCATCGCCGTGATGTTCGCGGCGATTCGTTCGGCACCGGTGCCGAGGCCCGGCAGGCCTTTCGGCCAGCTGGTAACCATGCGCCACTCCGCCAAGCCCCTGGAAATGGCGGGCGCAGCCAACGCGGCGCCGCTGCCGAGCACGGCGGCCTTGAGCAATGACCTGCGTTTCACGCGCGAATCTCCACTGGACGGTGACATCTGATGACCGCCCTACGATAACAGCACGCGCGGTGATGTATCGCGCCCGGACGCGAATCGCTTGACACCGCCGACCCGCCGTAGGACGGTGCGCGCCACTGCGCATCCACCGGAGTCCCCCCACTTGCACGCATCGAGCCACGAGCTGAGCCGGACGCTGCTGCCGCGCCACATCACGATGATCACGATCGGCGGCGTCATCGGCGCCGGCCTGTTCGTCGGCAGCAGCGCCGCGATCGCTGCGGCCGGCCCGGCGGCCCTGCTGTCGTATATGCTGGCCGGCACGATCGTCTTCATCGTGATGCGCATGCTCGGCGAGATGGCCATCACGCACCCGGGCGTACGGTCGTTTACCGAGTTCTCGCGCGCCGGGCTGGGCGACGCCGCGGGTTTCATCGCCGGGTGGCTCTACTGGTACTTCTGGATCGTGGTGGTGCCGATCGAGGCGATCGCCGGTGCACAGATCCTGCAGCTGTGGATCAACCTGCCGATGTGGCAGCTCGGCCTCGGGCTGATGGCCGTGATGACAGCCGTCAACCTGCTCTCCGCTCGTTCCTACGGCGAGTTCGAATTCTGGTTTTCGTCGATCAAGGTTGCGGCGATCATCGCCTTCATCCTCGTCGCGGCCGCTCTTCGCCTTCGGCCTCACCTCCCCCGCCGGCGCGACGTTCGCGAACCTGACCGCCCATGGTGGCTTCGCCCCCCACGGCTGGGTCCCCGTAGTGGCCACCGTGACGACCGTGTTCTTCTCGCTCGTCGGCGCCGAAATCACGACGGTCGCGGCAGCCGAGTCGAAGAATCCGGAGCAAGCTGTCGTGCGCATGGCCACCACGATCACGTGGCGCATCCTGCTGTTCTACGTCATTTCGCTGGGACTGATCGTCTGCGTCGTCGCGTGGCCCACCATCAAGCCGGGCGAATCGCCCTTCACGCTGGCGCTCAACGTCATGGGGTTCAAGTGGGGCAGTGCGGTGATGAGCTTCATCATCCTCACCGCCGTGCTGTCGTGCCTGAATTCGGCGGTGTACGTCTGCTCGCGCGTGCTGTACGTGATGGCCGACCGCGGCGACGCGCCGCGCTGGCTGGTCGAGGTCAATACCCGCCGCGTGCCTGCGCGTTCGATCCTGCTGGGATCGGCCGTCGGCGTGCTCGGCGTGATCATCGCGATCGTCTCGCCGAACCGGGTCTTTGCCTTCCTCATCAGCACCACCGGCACGGTGATCCTGTTCGTGTACCTGATGACCGCGTTTGCGCACATCCGGTTGCGCCGCAAGCATCCGGAAACCGAAACCAAGGCGGTTCGCGTCTGGCTGTTCCCCTGGCTCAGCTACGTGACGATCGGCGCCATGTTCGCGGTGCTGGTCGCAATGGCGATGACGCCTGAGCTCGCGAGCCAGTTCTACTTCAGCCTGCTGACGCTCGCGGTCGTGGTGGGCTGCGTATTACCTGTTCCGCAAACCGCGCGCCGGTTGAACACCCGAAGCTGATGCAAGGGTCGCGGCGCCAAGCACCCGGCAACTCACGTGCCGGGGACTGGCGGTGGTGCCACCGGGCGGGATCAGCCGCCGTTCTGACCGGTGACCGTCTTGGTGCAGCTGCGTGACGCAGGGTCGCACGCGACATCGATGTTGCGCTGGTTCACCTGGCCGTCAGGCAAAGTTCGCGTGACATCGCGCACGTAACCGTCGTTCGTACGCTGCGCGTCGCTCGAGTACGTGGTGGTGCGGCCATTGAACCCCGTGGCCGTCGTATCCACCGAGCGCGTGCCCGTCGCACGATCGTTGACCACGGTCGTGTTGCGTGTCGCCGTCTTGCCGTCATTGCGCGTGGTAATCGTGTCGCGTGTGTGGCCGGAGTCGGTACGCTGCACCGTTGTCGTGTACGTCCGGCTGCCACTGGCACCCTGCTTCGAATGCGCCTTCTGACGGCCGCCGTCGCCGGCCTGCGCAGGCGTGATCATCGCGCTCGCCAGCAACAGCGTCGCCGCCAGGCCCACGATGCCCGTCACCACGGTCGAGTTCACATAAGACATGTCCGTATCCTTTTTGCGTGAGAGGAATGAAGTCGTTACCTCCCTCTCAACGCAACCAGGCCCGGTTCGTTGACACACCCCTCGCCGCATCGACCGCGGCTGCAACCTCGGCGGCAGCGGCGCCCAACCCTCGTCAGCCCTCCTCGGCCCGCAGCAGTTCGCCGTTGCCACGCGCCGTCAGGTGCCACAGGATGCCGAGCACGGCCATCGCCCAGACGATCACCGGACTCGACGGCAGGTCCGTGAACAGCGAGACGGCCAGGCCCACCACGTAGCTCGCGAACGCGACGGCGTAACCGAGCGCCAGTTGCCGGTTGCGCGCGTGACGGTAGGTCGCGAGTGCGGGCACGATCAGCGTGGTAAACACGAGATAGACACCCACGAGCTGCACCGACATCGTGACCATCAGCGCGAACAGCACGTAGAAACCGATCTGCCCGATGCGCTGGCGCCAGCGGAACCAGACGACCAGGAAGATCGCGGTCAGCACGGCTGCACGCACCAGCTGCTCGGTCGAAACCCAGAGGATCTGGCCGGCCAGCAGGTCCTTCAGTTCCTCGCCCCCGTGCGGGTTATTGGCGAGCAACAGGATCTGCGCGGTCGACGCGAGCACGAACAGCACGCCGATCAACGCCTCCTGCACTTCGGGACGCTTGCGCTCGGTCCACGTCAGCAGCAGCGCGCCGAGCAGCGCTGCAACGACCGCGGCTGCCTGCGTCGTCCAACCGTGCAGCTCCGTGCCGAACGTCTGGGCAGCGATGACACCGAGGCCCGCTACCTGCGCAATCGCGAGGTCAATGAAGACGATGCCTCGCCGCAGCACCTGCTGCCCCAGCGGCACGTGCGAAAGCACGACCAGGAAGCCGGCGATGAGCGCGGGCCACAGGATACTGAAGTCCCCGGCAACGTCGCTCATTTGGCGGCCGCCTGCAGGCGACGAAGAGTGTCGTCGAAGAGTCCGAACAGGTCCTTTGCCTCCGGCGTCCCGCCCACCGAGAACGGCAGCAGCACCACCGGCGCCTTGATCCGCTGCGCCAGCCAGTCGGAGGCCTTCGGATCGTTATACGCATTGCGCAGGATCATCGCCGGCGGCGTGGTACCGAGCTTTGCAACGAGCCCCGCCAGGTACCCCGCGCTCGGGGGTACCCCGGGCTTGGGTTCGATCGCGGCGAGCTCCTGCATGCCGAGCCAATGGATCAGGTAGGTCTGGTCCCTGTGGATGACGACCACCGGCACGTCCTTGAGCGCCGCTGCCTGCACGGCCCACCGCGTCATCGCCTGCTGCCACCGCGCCTGGAAATCCGCGCTCCGCTGCTGATAGAAAGCCGCGTTGGTTGGGTCGACTTGCGCCAGTCGCGCCGACAGCGCCTTGGCCGCGACGGCGATGTTGCGCGGGTCGAGCTGCACGTGCGGGTTGCCGAGCGCATGCACGTCACCCATCGAGCGGTCGACGGCCGTCGGGATGTCGAGCAACCGCAGCGCCGAGGTGATCTCGAAATAACCGGGCGCACCGGGCTGAATTTTTGAGTTGCCGGATTCCTGCAGCAGTACGGGCAGCCAGCCGCTCTCGAGCTCGGCACCCGTCGCGACGATGAGGTCGGCCGAGCGGGCCCGGGCTACCAGGCTGGGTTTGGCATCGACGCGATGCACGTCCTGCAGCGGACTGGTGGCCGTGTAGACGTTCACCTTGTCGCCACCGAGTTCGGTCACCAGCGAACCCCAGTCCGACGTCGTAGCCAGTACTTTGATGGCCGCGTTCGCTGGCAGCGCGACGCTCAACGCGCAGGCAATGCATAGTCCGCGGAAGAATGAGTTCATGTCCGTCTCCTAGAACTTGTGCGAGCCGTGCGCGCCGAGCGCGTAGATGTACTGCAGGAGCAATTGCCGGTCGGTCTCGGCATCGCGCGAGTCGTCCCACGCGTACTGCGCGCGCAGGCGCGAGAACTCGCTCGGGCTGAAGTCGACCATCGTGGTGATGCGGCTCGGTGAGCCGGGCAGCAACAACGGGAAGTCGCTCGCCAGCAGGTCGCCGTTGCGGACGAGACCGATGCGCGTCGAACCCGAGTCGAGTGCGTCGTAGCGCACGCCGAACCGCCACCGTGGATTGAACTGGTACACGCCCTGCAGGTACCAGCCGTCCTGCTCGCTGCGATACGAGTCGCTGAGACCCGCGCCTGCCACGTCGTAGGCAAGCGTTCCGTCCTCGGTCCGATGCATGTATTCCGCCTGCAGCTTGAAAGCCTGCCGACGGGTGCTGGACGCCGGCGTCCACTTCAACGTCGCGTCGGCGATCCACGTCTCGGAACCACCGGTGAACGAGTTCACGACGGCATTGCCGAGGCTGTCGACGTCCTCGTACGTACGATCCTCCGCATCCATGTCTATCCACGACACTCCCGCGCGCCACCCGATCGAGTCGCCGAGATCACCGCCGACGTGGGTGAACAGCGTCGCACCATTGAGCCCGTTGCGACCCAGACGCGTGCCTGGAAATTCACCGCCGTTGCCCGTTTCCGCGCCGAACTCGAGGAACAGGTCGGTCGGCGCGAGCCACTTCACCTGCACGCCGTCCTGGCCGTACTGCCCGCCATAGAAGGCCTGGTAGACGAGCGGCTGGTCGACGAAATCCCACGCGTGGGCATGGATCTCGTTGAGGTAACCGAAGCCGGAGAAGAAGCGCCCACCCTTCACCGAGAACCCGGCCGGCAGCGAGGTGGTGCGGGCGAACGCTTCTTCGACACCGATCTCGCCTTCGGCTGACAACGCCATGGTCAGCGCGGCAGTGAAATACGGATCGACGCTGGCTGCGAGCGTGACCTCCGATTCGCCGAGGTTGAAACTGCGCTCGCCCGGTCCGATCTCACCGCCGCTCGGCATGAAGCCGGCGAAGTTGAAGTCGCCCGGGTCCTGCGACAGGTCGGCGTAGTTGCCGGCCAGGATCACCGAGATGGCAGGATTGAAGGCGGACGAATTGCGGGCCGGTGCCGACAGCGCCGGAGGCGGCGATTCGGCCGGCGCAACGGCGGCGGCGGCAGTCGTTGAACTCGTTTCCAGTTGATCGATGCGGGCTTCAAGCGCTGTCACACGCTGTGCGTACTCGGCCTTGAGCGCGTCGATCTCGGCACGAATTGCGGCGACATCGTCGGCCGTCTCGCCGGTGACAGGGGCCAGCAGGGCCGCAATGGCCACGGGTCCCACGATTCGGGAAAAGAATCCCATCGGATGATCCTCGCTGAATGCAGACGGACCGACCGCAAGGCGGCCGGCGCGATCGAACGGGGCAATCGTTCAGCGAGGAGGAGCGCGGGCGAGAAAGGCGCGGCGTGCGGCGCGCGGGGCCGGGGCCTCGAAGCGACGGGGTCGCAGCGGACCCGCGACCTGGAGAGTCAGGAAGATGACGATAGCCGCACCGCCGGCCATGGCCAGCAGCGGTGCGTGCGAAACGCATTCTTTGCAAAGGGTCGTGCGCTCGCCGGCCGGGAGCTGCTGGTCGGGCCCGCTGGCGGCATGGCCGAATTCATGCAGCAACGCTGCCGATTGCGCGAACAGGAACGCAATCAGCGCGAAGGCAACCAGCCAGTGGCGACGGGAAGGACTCAGGACGACACACTCCACTCCAAGGCGGGGAATACTAACGCACTGTCGCAAACCCTGCTCGCTGCGACCGGCAAGGTGCTATAGCCTTGGCATGGCCCTCCGCATCCATGCCTCCTGGCAACCTTCGGCACCCACGCTGGCCGTCGTCGCGTGGACCGCTGCCGCGCTCCTGCAATGCACGCATGTACTGGCCCAGACCGGGCCGGCCGTGCCGCCACCGGCCCTCGAAGAAGTCGTCGTCAGTGCGCCCGAACCGCGTTACGTCGCACCGACGACACGCGACCGCATCGGCCGCATCTGGGCGCCCGTATTGATCAACGGCAAGGGTCCGTACCGGCTGGTGCTGGACACCGGCGCATCGCGCTCCGCCGTCACTCAACACGTCGTCGACGATGCCGGCCTGCCCGTGCGTTCCCGACCGGTGCGGCTGCGCGGCGTCACCGGCTCGGCAATCGTGCCGGCCGTCCACGCCGAGACCCTCGAGTTCGGCGAACTGATGATCGAAAACGCCACTCTGCCCGTCGTCGCGAACGCCTTTGGCGGCGCAGACGGCGTGCTCGGCGGCGAAGGCATGAAGGACAAGCGCATCCACATCGAGTTCCTCAAGGACCGGATCAGCATCATCCGCTCGCACGGTGCGGTCGCCCCGGCCGGTTTCTCGACGGTGCCGTTCAAGTACCGGGTGAGCAGCGGCATGCGCATCGAGGTCATGGTCGGGCCGATTCGCACCATTGCGGTGATCGATTCCGGCGCGCAGGGCACGGTCGGCAACCTTGCGTTGCGCGAAGCGCTGGCACGGCGGCGCGGCGAGAAGGACCCGTACGACGGTACGGTCATCGGCGTCACCGAGGACATCCAGCAGGCGACACGGGCACGGATCCCGAGCATCGTCGCCGGCGAGTTGATCGTGAAGAACGCGGATATCCTGTTCAGCGACCTGCACATCTTCGAGCACTGGCACCTGCTGTCGCGGCCGGCGGTGATAATCGGCATGGACGTCCTCGGCGCGCTCGATACACTGGTGATCGATTACCGGCGCAACGAACTGCAGCTCAAGATTCGACGCTGAGAGGGGGAACGGGCATGACATGCGCATCGGCACTCGCCGACGGGCTCTATTTCGGCGAGGGACCGCGCTGGCACGACGGCCGGTTGTGGTTCAGCGATTTCTACGATCATGCGGTCAAGTCGATGGACCCGGCCGGCCACGTCCGCACGGAGCTCGAGATCGACGACCAGCCCAGCGGCCTCGGCTGGTTGCCGGATGGCCGCCTGCTCGTCGTCTCGATGCTGCGCCGGCAACTGCTGCGCGTCGATGCCGACGGCGTCAAAGTGCATGCGGACCTCAGCGCCCTCGCGACGTTCCACTGCAACGACATGGTCGTCGACCGCCAGGGCCGAGCCTACGTCGGCAACTTCGGTTTCGATCTCGATCACGCGCTGCACACGCGCGGCGTGGAAGGCGTGCTCGCCGACCATCCGACGGCCGTGCTCGCCCGGGTCGATCCGGACGGCAGCCTGCACATCGCGAGCACGGGAATGCATTTCCCGAACGGTAGCGCGATCACGGCCGACGGCAAAGTGCTGGTCGTCGCCGAAACCCTCGCGCTGCGCTTGACCGCATTCGACATTGCGGCGGACGGCGCCTTGTCGAACCGGCGCGTGTGGGCACCGGTCGGCATGCGCGCGCCCGACGGCATTTGCATGAACCGCGACGGCCACGTCTGGATCGCCAACGCGATCGGCCCCGAGTGCGTGCTGTTCGCCCCCGGCGGCGAAATCATCGCGACTGTCGCGACAGATCAACCCTGCTTCGCGTGCGCGCTCGGCGGCACCGACGGCAGGACGCTGTACATGCTCACCGCACCGTCATCCGTTGGTGATATCGCACGTGCTTCCCGGCAAGGCCGCGTGCTCTGCGCAACGGTCGCGACCCCTGGCGCGGTGCGCACGTGACCGAGACCGGCCTGCCGACGTACCTCACGCGCCGGTTTGCCCTGACCAAGCCGCAACTCGCGACTGAACTCGGCGCCGAACTGCTGTCTTTGTGCCAGACCGTGACGGCCGACGGACGGCTGGCGCCGGAGGAAATTGCCGGGCTGCGGCACTGGCTGGGCGATGCCGAGGCGGCGGAGTTGCAAGCGGCGCGGTTCCTGCGCGGCGTAATCGAGCGTGTGCTTGCCGACGGCATGATCACGGCCGGGGAATACCAGGAAGTCTATCGCGCCGTCGAAGCGATTCTGCCGTTCGAGGCCCGGCAACAGGCGCACGCAGTGCGCGCTCAGGTGGAATCGTCCGCTGCCGTGGCGCAATCCGAACTCGCGCCCAGCGTCGACGTCACGTTCATGGTCGCTGGTGTGCGGCAGGGTGTTCGTCCCACCCTGATCGAACAGCACGCGTCGGCGGGTCGCGCCGTGACGCTCGAACTCGCCGCAATCAGATCGGCGGACGACGACGCGATCACGGTGCAGCTTGCGGACGGCGCCCAGATCGGGATCGTCCCCCCTGCCGAATCCCGCCAGCTCGCTCCTCTGTTGCGGCAGGGTTACCGTTACCGCGCTCACATCGTGCGAATCCGCAGCTCTGGCCGCAGCCCGATCCCCGTCGTGCAGGCCCAGTTCTTTCCCGCCACGGTCGATACCCTGGAGCCGTTGGCGCCGGTTGCGTCGCAACCGCTGGCAACGGCCGGTCGCTGGGGGTGGCGGCTCACAGTGGTGTTGGGGGCAGTCGCCGCAGCTCTGCTCGTGTTCGTTGCGCTCAGCTCGGCATCGGCGAAGCCGCGTCCAGAGGCAGCGGTGGCGACGGCCGAATCGGTGTTTCTCGACTACCTCGATGCCGTAGGCGCTGCCGGCTACATCGAGTCCGGCGGTGCCAAATCGTACGGCGACCAGGATCTTGCTGCCTGGCAAGCCAGGCTCGACGCGCGGCGCAGGCAGTTCGACCAGGCCCTGTCGCACATCGAGCCCGGCAAGGTCGCCGCAGCAGATCGGGACGCGGTTGCGGCGATGCACAAATCGGTGACCGACCTGGCGGCCGACGACACCACGGCGGGCACGCAGGTTCGCACCTGCGCCGACGCCCAGCGGCGCGACCTCGACTACGCCTCGCTGCGAGCGGCCCTGGTCAGCTGCTACGTCGAGCATGGCAATCACCTGCAGTACGATGGCGGCACGATCGACCGCGGCACCGCCCTGCAATTGCTGCATGTCGTCGAGGATCCCGCGAAACGCAGGGCCCTCTTCGATGCCTTCGCACCGCTCTGGACGGCGCTGAACGGCCGTGACGAAGTCGACAGCCCGTATCGACGCATGCTGGTGCTGGCTGCCGCGGACGCGCGCAGGAACGGCTCGCAGATCGATGCGGCCGCCCGCGCCCTCGGCGTCGAGACGACGGACGTCGAGCACTGGCTGGTGCAGGTGCTCGCCGCCTGGCGCGACGCGAATCCCCCCGATCCTATCGAGCCGTGGGACTTCCGTTACGTCAACGGCGCGGCCAATCGCGAATTGCAGGCTCGCATTCCGGCCGAATCGTTGTTGCCCATCAACCAGCGCTTCTACGCGGACCTCGGCGCGGACCTCGGCCAGCTCGGCGTGGTTTTCGATCTCGCCGTGCGTCCTGACAAGTCGCCGCTCGCCTACTCCGACTTTCTCGTGCGCGGCCGCTGGGTACAGGGGATCTGGCAGCGCCCGGTCGCGCGGGTGCTGGGGACGTACCCGGCCGGGGGACTCTTCTCGCTCAATGAACTGGTGCACGAGAACGGGCATGCCGTGCACGTCAGTGCGATCCGCACGCGACCGGCCTACATGGACTGGCCCGACACGCTGTTCACCGAGGCGTTCGCCGACGTCCCGTCATGGAGCGTGCACGAGCCGGCCTGGCAGCGCCGCTACCTCGGCACGGCCGTGACTGAAGCCGCGTCGATGCGGGCGCTGTTTGCCAACGTGATGCTGGACGTGGCCTGGTCGCTGTTCGAGCTGCGCCTGCTGCGCGATCCCACGCTGGATCCCAACGCGGTGTGGACCGACATCACGCACGAGTACTTGCGCGTAGTCCCACACCCGGAGATTCCCTGGTGGGCGATGCGCGTGCAGCTGGCAGGCAACCCGGGCTACATGGTCAACTACGGGCTCGGTGCCTTGCTGACCGCCGAGATGCGCGCGCGCACGGCGGAAGCGATCGGGCCGTTCGATACCGGCAACCCCGTTGGTACGGCTGGGTGAGCGGACGACTGTTGCAGTACGGCTCCGAGCGCGACACGCAACGGCTGCTGCATGACCTGCTCGGTCGACCTCTGTCGCCCGAGGCATTGCTCGAGCAGGTCAAGCGCTGCGGGGCACACACTCCATGACCTTTGCTGCCGTTGGGGCCGCATGACTGCCGAACGCGATACCGTCCTGCACAGCTGGTGCGCGCAGTCCACCTGGAACGCGCCCACCGTCGTGGGTGGCGGAGGCGCGTGGCTGCACCTCGACGATGGCCGTCGCGTGCTCGACATGAGCAGCCTCGCGGAGTGCAGCAACCTCGGCCACCAGCATCCGCGCGTGGTCGCTGCGATCCGCACGCAGGCCGAGCAGCTGTGCTTCGTGACCAACGCCTGGGGCGCCAGGCCCCGCGCCGACCTCGCCGCGCGCCTGCTCGAGCTGAGCGGGTTCGAGGGCGGCCGCGTGTTTTTTACGCTGGGCGGCGCCGACGCCAACGAACATGCCGTCAAGATCGTGCGACAGGCGTACGGCAAGCCGAAGGGCGTCGTGGTGGCGCGCGATCGTTCATACCACGGCTCGACCCACCTGGCGATGGCGCTGTCCGGTGACGCGCGGACGCGCGCAATGGTCGACCCGGACGCAATGGGCGTGACCCACGTCGAACCGCCATATGCCTACCGCTGTCCGTTCGGCAGCAAGGACGCGACGGATTGCGGTGAACTGGCGGCCGCCGCGATCGGTCGACGCATCGACCTGTTCGGCGCCGGGCGGGTCGCCGCCGTGGTCATGGAACCGAACGCGGGCTCCAACGGCATCGTCGCGCCGGACAGCTACTGGCCGGCCGTGCGAGAGGCCACGCGACAGCGTGGTATCCCGCTGATCGCCGACGAGGTCATGAGCGGCTTCGGCCGATGCGGCGAATGGTTCGCATGGCAGCGGTACGGCGCTGCCGGACGTCCGGACGCAATGACCCTGGCGAAGGGTCTCACGGGTGCGATGCTGCCGCTCGGCGCCGTGGTGATATCGCGCGAAATTGCCGCACGACTCGAACACCAGGTGCTCGCCACTGGCCTGACGTATTGCGGGCATCCGCTGGCTTGCGCTGCTGGTGTCGCTGCGATCGATGCGTACCGCGACGAAGGCCTGATCGAGCGCTCGCGTCGCCTGGGTGCCGAACTGGAACGCGGTCTTCGTCGACTGGCCGACCGCCACCGAGTCATCGGCGACGTGCGTGGCGGACACGGCCTGTTCGCCGTGCTCGAACTCGTTGCCGATCGCGACACGCGTGAGCCGCTGGCGGCGTGGCCGCAGTTGCCGCCCCCGCTGACTGCCTTGCTGCAGGCTGCACTCGACGAGGGCGTATCTTTCGGTGCGCGCGGCAACCTGATCCTGATCGCACCGCCGCTGGTCATCGACGAACACGACCTGGCCAACGCACTCGCCTTGCTGGATCGCCTGCTGGCACGTTTCTTCCCCGCCTGAACCTCATCGAATCGAGCCTGCCATGAGCTTCCGCCTGACCTACGCCACGATGTTCGACCCGCCACCGGAGCTGCACGAGCGCTTCGATGCGGCGCTGCTCACCGTGCGCGCCAGCCTCGGCGGGCGCCACCCGCTCTTCCTGAACGGCGCCGACAGGGCTGCCGAACACTACGTACCACGCAGCAGCCCGATCGACAGTGAACTTCAGCTGGGGGAGTTCGCCGTGGCGACCGAGCACGATGCTCACAACGCGATGGATGCCGCGCACAAGGCGTTCCCAGCCTGGCGCGCCACACCGGCCAGTGAACGAGTGCGCCTGCTGCGCCGTGCCGCTGACGTCATGGAAGCGCGCGTCTACGAAATCGCTGCGGCACTCGCGCTCGAAGTCGGCAAGAACCGGATGGAGGCGCTTGGCGAAGCGCAGGAGACGGTCGACTTTTTCCGCCACTACGCCGACGACTTCGAGCAGCACGGCCACTTCGAGCACGAATTGCCGAACGATCCGCTGCCCGGCGTGGTGTCGCGAAATCGCAGCGTCATGCGTCCATACGGTGCGTGGGTCGTGATCGCGCCCTTCAACTTTCCGCTCGCACTGGCCGGGGGCCCGACGGCCGCGGCGCTGGTCACCGGCAATACCGTGGTGGTCAAGGGCGCGACCGATACGCCCTGGGCGGGACGCCTGCTCGCGGACTGCATCCGTGACGCCGGCTTGCCGCCCGGAGTATTCCAGTACCTGTCCGGCTCGGGCCGCGAAGTGGGCGAAGCACTGTCGTCGCACGCCGCAACGGCGGGCATCACCTTCACTGGCTCGGTTGCCGTCGGGACGCTACTGCTGCAACGAATGGCGGCGGGCCCGTGGCCGCGCCCGTGCCTTGCCGAGATGGGCGGGAAGAATCCTTGCATCGTCACGGCACGGGCCGATCTCGACGCGGCGGCCGCCGGGATCGTGCGCTCGGCCTACGGCATGGGCGGCCAGAAGTGCTCAGCCCTGTCGCGCCTGTATGTCGACCGCGCGGTGGCCGACCAACTGACCGAACGCCTGCGTGCTCAGATTGACGCGATCCGCATCGGCGATCCGACGCATCGCGAGAACTGGCTCGGCCCGGTCATCAACGCAAGTGCCGCGGCAAACCACGTGCGTCACTTGCAGGAACTGGAGGCAGGCGGCGCCAAGCTGATCACGGGCGCGGGCACGCTGGATGCGGCGGAGTTCGCGCGCGGCCATTACGTTCGACCCGTGCTGGCCGAAGCGCCGCTCACGCATTCCTTGTGGCAGCACGAGATGTTCCTGCCGATCCTGATGCTGCACCGGGTCAAGGATCGCGACGAAGCGATGCAGCTTGCCAACGCGACCAGCCTCGGGTTGACTGCCGGCTTCTACGGCGGCGCGGACGAAGTGCCGTGGTTCCATGAACACATTGAAGCCGGTGTGACGTACGCGAACCGACGCCAGGGCGCGACGACCGGAGCGTGGCCCGGCTACCAGCCGTTCGGCGGCTGGAAGGGCTCGGGCTCCACCGGCAAGGCGATCGCATCGTTCTATTACCTCGCGCAGTACCAGCGCGAGCAATCGCGCACGGTGGTCGACTCTTGACCGCGAAAGTCACCACACTGGGCGAGGCAATCGCGACGTACGTCCGCGACGGCGCCTGCGTTGCGCTCGAAGGCTTCACGCACCTGATTCCGTTCGCGGCGGGTCACGAGATCATCCGCCAGGGTCGCCGCAACCTGCACCTCGTGCGCATGACGCCTGACCTGGTCTACGACCAGCTGATCGGCATGGGCTGCGCGCGCAAGCTGACGTTCTCGTGGGGCGGCAATCCCGGCGTCGGTTCGCTGCACCGGTTGCGCGATGCCGTCGAACACCAATGGCCCGCACCACTGGAGATCGACGAGCACACCCATGCCGGCGTGGCTGCGGCCTACTGCGCGGGCGCCGCCGGGCTGCCGTTCGCGACGCTGCGCGGCTACCTGGGCACCGACCTGCCGTCGGTCAATCCTCGAATCCGCAGCGTCGACTGTCCGTTCACGGGCGAGCGACTGGCAGCGGTGCCCGCGCTCAATCCGGACGTCACGATCCTGCATGCGCAGCGTGCCGACCGGCGCGGCAACGTGGCGATACACGGGATCATTGGCGCTCAGCGCGAGGCCGCGTTCGCTGCCCGCGCCTTGATCGTGACGGTCGAGGAAGTCGTCGACGAACTGCCACCTGCCATGAACGGCATCGTGCTGCCGCACTGGATCGTCAGCGCCGTGGCCCGGTGTCCCGGTGGCGCGTATCCGTCGTACGTGCACGATCACTACGCGCGGGACAACAGTTTCTACCAGCGCTGGGACACGATCGCGCGCGACCGCGATGGCTTCCTGGCCTGGATGAACCGGCACGTCCTCGCGAGCAGTGACCACGCCGCGTTCCTCGCCAGCCTGCGAGAAGTTGCATGAGCGACTGGACCCGCGACGAAATGATGACCGTGGCGGCAGCGCGTTCGCTGTGGGACGGCTGTGTCTGCTTCGTCGGCATCGGCTTGCCGAGCGCCGCGTGCAACCTCGCACGACTTACACACGCACCCGACGTGGTGCTGATCTATGAATCGGGCACGCTCGAGACGCGTCCGGACGTGCTGCCACTGTCGATCGGCGACGGCGAGCTCGCCGATACCGCAACTTGCGTCATTCCGCTGCCGGAAGTCTTCAGCTACCTGCTGCAGGCCGGGCGCGTGGACGTCGGTTTTCTCGGCGCGGCCCAGGTCGACCGGTTCGGCAACCTGAACAGCACCGTGATCGGCCCCTACGACGCGCCAATGACTCGCTTGCCCGGCGCGGGCGGCGCCACGGAGATCGCGGCCCACGCCAGGCAGACATTCGTGATGCTCAAGGCCACGCCGCGCAGCCTCGTCGCGAAGCTCGACTTCCGCACCAGCGCAGGCTTTCTCGACGGCAACGGTGCGCGCGCCAGGACGACGATGCGCGGCACGGGCCCGCAGTTCGTGATCACCGATTTCGGTGTGCTCAAGCCGCACCCTGCGACCGACGAGCTGCAACTGACTGCGCTTTTCGACGGCGTGACCGTCGACGAAGCCCGCGCTGCCACCGGCTGGCAGCTGAACGTGGCTGTGTCGGTCGACACGATTACACCGCCGACCAGCGTCGAACTCGAAACCTTGCGCGCCTTGCACGCGCGCACCCGCGAGGCGCACAGCCGCCCCGTGCGACTTCCCGCGTAACGCGGGATTCCCTCCAGGAGCCTACCGTGACAAACCCGCATCTGAAGACACCACTCCCCGGTCCGAACGCCCGAGCCATGCTCGAGCGCGACGTGACGGTCGCCTCGCCGTCGTACCCGCGGGACTACCCGTTCGTGATGTCGCACGGGCGCGGCACCGAGGTCTGGGACGTCGACGGCAATCGCTTCCTCGATTTCGTCGCGGGCATTGCCGTGTGTTCGACGGGCCATGCGCATCCGCAAGTGGTCAATGCGATCAAGTCGGCAGCCGACAGGTTCCTGCACGTCTCGAGCGACTACTGGCACGAGAACATGACGCGACTGACGGAGCGCCTGGCCGAACTGGCGCCGATGGGCGAGCCTGTCATGAGCTTCCTGTGCCAGTCGGGCACGGAGTCGGTCGAAGGTGCGATCAAGCTCGCCCGCTACGTCACCGGGCGGCCGCGCTTCATCGGTTTCCTCGGCAGCTTCCACGGCCGCACAATGGGTTCGCTCGCGTTTACGTCGAGCAAGTACACGCAGCAGAAGGGCTTTGCGCCGACCATGCCTGGCGTGACCCACGTACCCTACCCGAATCCGTACCGGCCCCTGTTCGCGGGCGCGGACCAGGGCAAGGCCGTGCTCGACTACATCCGCATGCTGTTCGAACGCAACGTGCCGGCGTCCGAGGTCGCGGCGATCATGATCGAGCCACTGCAGGGCGAAGGCGGGTACCTGTGGCCGCCCGAGGGCTTCCTGGCCGGGCTGCGGGCACTGTGCGACGAGCACGGCATCCTGCTGATTTTCGACGAAGTGCAGTCGGGCGTAGGCCGCACCGGCAGGATGTGGGCGTGCGAGCACTCGGGCGTCAGGCCCGACATCCTGACCAGCGCCAAGGGCCTCGGCTCCGGCATGCCGATCGGCGCCATCATCGCCAGGAAGTCGATCATGGAGCAGTGGAAGCGCGGCGCGCACGGCAACACGTTCGGCGGCAACCCGCTGAGTTGCGCTGCCGCCATCGCCACGCTCGACCTCGTGCAGCACGAGTACGCCGCGAACGCCGCACGCGTGGGCGAACATTTCATGGGGCGCTTGCGGGAGATGCAACGCGACTACCCGTGCATCGGCGAAGTCCGCGGCAAGGGCCTCATGATCGGCATGGAGTTGATCGAGAACGACGCCGGGCGGACACCCGCGCGGGCGCTGTGCGACCGGCTCGTGACGCGCGGCTACTGCAATGGCCTGCTGCTGCTCTCGTGCGGCGTCAGCACGCTGCGGTTCATGCCGCCGCTTTCGACGACGACGGCCGAAGTCGACGAAGCCATCGGCTTGTTACGCATCGCGCTCGACGAGGCCCTGCAGGGCAAGGGCGCGTGACGCGCAATGCAACAGCCGAAGGAACTCGGATTCTGGATGTGCACGGCCCTGGTGGTCGGCAACACGATCGGCATGGGCATCTTCGTGCTGCCGGCATCGCTGGCACCCTACGGCTTCAATGCGATGCTGGGCTGGGGCGTCACGGTGCTGGGCATGGCCATGCTCGCGCGCGTATTCGCGCAACTGGCTCGTGAATTTCCTGCGGCGGACGGTCCCTACACCTACATCGAGCAGACCACGGGCAAGCTGCCCGCCTACATCGCGATCTGGTGCTACTGGGTCTCGTGCTGGATCACCAACGCCGCGCTCGCGATCGGTCTCGTCGGCTACCTCGGCAAGGTGCTGCCGGCACTCGACGCCGTTTCACCCGTCGTGCTCGCCACGGCGCTGATCTGGCTGTTCGTCGGCATCAACCTGCTCGGGGTGCGCACCGGCGGCGGCGTGCAGATCGTCACCACCGGGCTGAAACTGTTGCCGATGGTCTTCATCCTCGGCCTCGGTGCGTGGCTGCTGCTTACGGAACCGTCGGTGTACACCCGCCATACCCCCACGACCCCCATCACGCTGGAAGCCCTGATGGCGGCGTCCACGATTGCGCTGTTCGCCATGCTCGGCATCGAGTCTGCGACAGTGCCGGCGGGTCGCGTGCGCGACCCGGAGAAGAACATTCCGCGCGCGACGCTGTTCGGCACGTTGCTGATGGCCGTCATCTACATCGGCGTGTCGGCGATGGCGATGCTGCTGCTGGCGCAGGAGCAACTGGCCCAGTCCTCGGCGCCGTTCGCCGACCTGCTCGACCAGTTCGTCGGCCCAGGCAATGGCCGCCTGCTGTCGGTCTTCGTGGTGATCAGCGGCCTCGGCGCGCTCAATGGCTGGACGCTGCTGGTCAGCGAACTCACGGCCTCGATGGGACGCCATGGCTTCCTGCCGCGAGCCGTGCGCAGGCTCAATTCGCGCGGTGCACCGTGGTTTGCGCTGGTGCTGACCGCAGTATTCGCCACCGCGATGGTGCTGATGAACTACAGCAAGTCGATGGTCGACGGCTTCACGTTCCTGTCGCAGGTAGTCACGGCCGCCAACCTGCCGCTTTACCTGCTGTGTGCGATCGCGCTGGTGGTGCTGACACGCCGCGGCAAGCACAAGCTGCCGGGCAGCCTGTTCGTGCTCGGCATCTTCGGCACCGCCTACGTCATCTTCGCCTTCATCGGGCTCGGTCGCGAACCGTTCGTCTGGTCGCTCGTGCTCGGCGCTGCCGGCCTGCCGCTCTATTGGTTCATGCGCCGACGCCAGGCAGCGGTGTTGTCATGAGATTCGCCATCACGCTTGCTGCGACGCTCTGCATCGGAACCATGCCCGTCCTGCGCGCAGAATCGATTGCGGCGAAGGCGTCGATCGCAACCACCGACTACACGACGGACGGGCGGCTGCCGCTCGGCACGATCATGGAACGCTTCGCGGCGCTTTCGACCCAGCACGGCTGGCTCGCCGAAACGATTTACAGCGATCCGGTCACGCCTGCGGTCGCGATCAAGTCCTGGCGCACGCCGCATCGAGGCGAGGCCTTGTGGATCCTGTCGGGCATCCACGGCGAGGAGCCCGCCGGGCCGAATGCCATCGCTGCCAATCTCGCGAGCCTCACGCAACTCGCCGACGCCGGTGTACCCATCGTCGTCATCCCGCTTGCCAATCCCAACGCGTATCGCCACAACTGGCGCTACCCCAACACGCCCGAACGCGACTGGAAGAAAGGCGGCGGCTACAGCGTGGGCGATGCCGAACACCTGTTGCCCGACCTGGACGCCGGCAGCAAACCCCGCGCTGACAAAGCACCAGGACCGGAGACCGCCGCGCTGACGCAATACATCCTGCGCCTGGCGGAGCAGTACCCGCCTCGTCTCGTGCTGGACCTGCACGAAGATGAATTGTCCAGGGAAGGCGGGTACATCTATTCGCAGGGACGTCAGGCCGACGGCAATCCGGCGGGCGCCGAGATCATCCGCTTGCTGCAGGCGACAGGCCTTCCACTGCGCCAGTCCGGCCAGACCCGGTTCGGCGAAACGATCGTGCAGGGCGTGATCAGTCGTGACGATCAGGGCGGACCGATCCGCGACGGCTCGATCGACGAGTTGCTGGCAGCGACGGAAGTGTTCGTCAGCGGCGAAAAAGTCCGCGGACCTGCGGCCCACACCGTGATCGTCGTCGAAACGCCGGCCTTCGAGGGCTCGAAGTTCGACGTGCGAGTGGCCGCGCAAGGCACCGTCGTGCAGCACGTCGCGGACTTGTGGCACTCGCTCGCGCCGGCGCCGGCGCCGGCAGGCACGCCATGAAGCGCTAGCAATGCGCGGTCGCCTGCTTGCGCTGCTGGCCCTGCTCTACTTCGCGCAGGGCCTGCCTTCCGGCCTGATTGCTAAAGCACTGCCGGCGCTGCTGCGCGACCGGGGTGTATCCCTGTCGCTGATCGGCTTCACCAGCGCGCTGGCGCTGCCGTGGGCATTGAAGTTCCTGTGGGCGCCGGTGATCGATCGCTTTGGCACGCGCAAGCAGTGGCTGCTGGCGCTGAACGGGCTCGCGATGGCGCTGATGCTGGTCGTGGCGTCACAGGATTTCGACGCCTGGATCGACCGGCTGCCCTGGCTGCTCGCCGTGCTGTTCTGCGCCAATGTCATCTCGGCGACGCAGGACATCGCGACTGACGGTTACGCGATCACCCAGCTGCAGCCGCAATGGCGCGGCCTCGGCAACAGCATCCAGGTCGTCGGTTACAAGCTCGGCATGGTGATGGGCAGCGGTGGCCTGCTGTGGCTCGTGTCGCGGCACGGTTGGCAGGCGAGCTACGGCGGCCTGGCGTGCCTGATGTTGCTGGTGATCGTGCCGGTCCTGTTCATGGACGACGCCCGCACGCCGGTACAGCAGTCGACGACGCACACCGAGTGGCACGGCCTGCGCGGGTACGTTTCGCTGTTCCATGACTTCGTCGCGCGACCGGGACTTGGCTGGTGGCTGGCAACCATCGCGCTGTACAAATTTGGCGATTCGCTGGCCTCGCGCATGACGGGACCGCTGCTGTCCGACAGCGGCTTCTCGCTCGCGCAGATCGGTGTGATCACGGGCGTGGCGGGCGCCACGGCCGGTGTGATCGGCGCGTTCGTCGGCGGCGCGACGCTGCTGCGCATCAGTCGCCGCGAGGCGCTGCTGACGTTCGGTGCGATGCAGGCGCTGGGGCTCGCGGGCTACCTGCTGGTCGTCGGCGGCGTACGCGATCTCTACGCGGTCGGTGCCATCGTGAATTTCGAGCAATTCGCGGACGGCCTGTCGACCGTCGTCTTGTTCACGCTGATGATGGACCGCTGCCGTGTGCACTCACCCGGCACTGACTATTCGCTGCAGGCCTCGCTGATCGTGATGGTCACCGGCGTGGCCGCGACGATCGGAGGGGTGTTCACCGACCGGTTCGGTTACGGCGCCGTGTTCGCCACGGCCGCGATCCTGACCCTGCTTGCACTGGTGCCGGCGGTCGTGTTCTTCCACCGGTCCGGTTACCGCTTGAACTCGCCCATGGCCTGCAGCGCGTCGGAACGCACCCGGTAAGTCTGCGCCAGCGCCCGCGCGCCGACGACGCGTCGCGCAACTCGGTGCGGTGCCGCACCGACCGTCATGGGCCAAGCCCTACAATGACAGTGCCGGACTGACCGGAGATGTGCCGTGTTGCCAGTATCGAGGCCGGATGGCGGCTCGCGGGCGTGCCTGACGACATCCCGCCAACGACGCTGACCTGGAGAGATCGACGATGATGCGTGCGACGAAGTCTCAGGCAGCGAGCGTGGTAGTCGCGCTGACCTGCTGCCTCGCAGCAGGTTGCGCCGGCGTGAAGCACGCACGGACCATCGAGCCTGTCACGCCCACCCCGCCTGCTCCGTCGATCCAGGTTGTCGGAACAGCCGCAACGGCCGTGCCTGCCGTTGAGGTCACACCCGCAGGTGTCGAGACTTCCGACGTGCACGAGACGCCGGCACCGACTCCCGTAACCCCAGCCTCAGTCTCGGCGGAACCGGCCCCAGCCCCAGTCCCCGCCCCTGCCCCAGTTCCGGCCCCGCGAACTGCGGGCCCCAATGCGCCTGCCAAAGCGCCATCGATCAATCCGGCAACGACGCCCCGGCCGTCCCCCAAGCCTGCCGCCGCAGCGGTGATCGCAACCGCGCCGGCACCGCCGGTGGCGCCAAAGTTGGCGACAGCGCCGCCAGCGCCAAAGACGCCAGTTGCCACGCTCGATCTCAAATCGCTCGAGTCCCGGCTGCGAGAGACGAAGGCCATCGGGATGCTCACCAAGCTTTCGCTGAAGAACCAGATCGATGACCTGCTCGAAGGGTTTCGCGCCTACCACAGGCGGCAAGGCACCGCGAAACTTGCCGACCTGCGCCGTAACTACGACATGCTGGTCCTCAAGGTGCTTTCGCTGCTGCAGGACAGCGATCCGTCGCTGGCCCGCGATATCGTCAAGTCCAGGACCGCAATCTGGAACGTCCTCGAGGATTCGAGGAAATTCACCGAAGCCAATCTGATGGCAGGAGCAACGCCGTGAGCAGACATGCAAGGGTGCTGACGCTGGTCGGCGTCACGATGACAGGCTTTTCATGCGCGTCGCTGGCCGCGGACGAAGTCCCCGCCGAGGTCCCGGTCGGCAGGGACCTGGCAGCTGTCATTGCGCTGCAGGGCCTGCCGTGCGGGAAGGTCGTCAGCGCCAGTCAACTGGGCGTGGACGAATATGTCGCCGCCTGCGAAGACGGCAATCGCTATCGGGTGTTCGTGAACGCGGACGGCCGTGTCATCGTGGAGAAGGTCGACTAGGGCTTCCTGCAATGCTTGAGATCGGGGTTATCGTGGAGCCATGGCATCGAGCGGCATGACTGTCCTTGCACGCGCCGAGCGCGGTCCTGGCGACGCTGAAACGACCCAGATCGTGGGCCTGGGCGCGTCCGCCGGTGGCCTGGAGGCGCTCGAGCAGTTTCTCGCCAACGTGCCAGCCGGCAGTGGACTGGCATACGTGGTCGTGCAGCACCTCGACCCGACGCACAAGGCGATGCTGGTCGAGCTGCTGCAGCGAGCCACGGTGATGCCGGTCCGCGCGGCCACCGAGTCGCTGCGCATCGAGCCCGACGTGGTCTATGTGATCCCGCCGAACAGCGAACTCAGCGTGGTCCGCGGGCTGCTGCACCTGGCCGAGCCGTCGCAGCCGCGCGGCATGCGGCTGCCGATCGATGTGTTGTTCTGCTCCCTCGCCCGCGAACAAGGCGACCGGGCGATCGGAGTGGTGCTGTCAGGCATGGGATCGGACGGGACCCTCGGGCTGCAGGCGATCAAGGGCCAGGGCGGCCTGACCCTTGCGCAGCAGCCTGAGTCGGCGCAGTTCGACTCGATGCCTGCCAGCGCGATCGCCGCCGTCTCCGCCGACATCGTCGCGCCGCCGAGTGAACTGCCGCTCAGGATCCTGCGGGTCCTGGCCGCACAACACGCCACGTCGCAGCAGGCCGCGGCCGGTGACGACAGCAGCCTGCAGTCCCTGGAATCCATCCTCAGGCTGCTCCGCGAGCACAGCAAGCACGATCTCTCGCTCTACAAGACCAGCACGCTGCAGCGCCGGGTCGAACGCCGCATGGGGGTCCACAGTCTCGACACGATGGCCGCGTACGAGGAATTCCTGCGCAAGAACCCCGAGGAATTCGACCTGCTGTTCAAGGAGATGTTGATCGGCGTGACCGGCTTCTTCCGTGATGCAGCGGTCTGGCAGGACCTCAGGGAGGCCCTCCCGCCGGCGCTGCTGGCGCAGGGCACCGCGGGCAGACGCTTGCGTGCGTGGGTGGCGGGATGCTCCACCGGGGAAGAGGCGTATACGCTGGCCATGGTTTTCCAGGAGGCTATTGAATCCCTGCCGGCGCTGGGCTCCTGCACGCTGCAGATTTTCGCCACCGACCTCAGCGTGGATGCCATCGCGCTGGCGCGTAAAGGTTGCTACCCGGCCCGAATCGCCGAAGTCGTGTCGCCCGAGCGCCTCGCCCGCTTCTTCACGGCCGAGGGTGATGGATTTCGCGTGCGCAAGGCCATCCGCGAGATGGTGCTGTTCGCCCAGCACGACGTCATCCTCGACCCGCCGTTCACCCGGCTCGACGTTCTCTGCTGCCGCAACCTGCTGATCTATTTCAATGCCGCATTGCAGCGGCGACTGGTGCCGTTGTTTCACTACAGCCTGCGTCCCGGCGGCATACTGGTGCTCGGTGGATCGGAGACGGTCGGCCAGGCGAAATCGATGTTCGCCCCCCTGAGCCCGAATTCGCGGATCTATCGGCGTAGTGACGGGGCGACCGATGCGGGCTGGGTGGACTTCCCCGTCAATCGCTACAGGTCATCGCGCCCGTCCAAGCAGGAGTCGAACTTGACCGAGCCGATCAACGCCCCTCCCAACCTGCAGTCGCTCGCCGACCACTTGCTGCTGCAGGAGTTCTCACCGCCGGCCGTGCTGGTGAACGGGCGGGGCGACATCGTCTACATCAGCGGCCGCACGGGCAAGTACCTCGAGCCCGCAGCAGGCAGGGCCAACTGGAACATCCACGTGATGGCCCGGCCTGCGATTCGTTCACAGCTGGCTGCGGCCTTGCGGCAGGCCCTGGAGACTCGAAAACCGGTCGAATTGCACGGCCTGCGGCTCGAGGACGATGCGCAGCGCTCACTGGACGTGACCGTACAGGTTGTCCAGGAACCGCACGCTCTCGAGGGCATGGTGATGATCATCTTTCGCGACGTCGCCAGCCTGCTGGCCGGCCGGAAGCGGCGCCGACGGCCCGCCGGGCCGGTCGACCCGGCGATCAGCGACGAACTCGTGCGCTTGCAGGAAGAGATTCATGCGCTCCGGCAGGCGATGCACGCCTCGGAGGAGGAGTTGCAGGCGGCCAACGAAGAGCTGCAATCAACGAACGAGGAACTGCAGTCTGCCAACGAGGAACTGACCACCTCGAAGGAAGAGGCACAGTCGATGAACGAGGAGTTGCAGACGATCAATGCCGAACTGCAAACCAAGCTCGACGATCTCGCGCTGGCGCAGAGCGACATGCAGAACCTGCTCAACAGCACGGACATTGCCACGCTGTTCCTCGACAAGGACCTGAACGTGCGGCGCTTCACCGACAAGATCACGCGCATCATCCACCTGCGTGAGGGCGATATCGGCCGGCCGTTGAGTGATCTCGCCAGCACCCTGAACTATCCGCAGTTGCACGACGACGCGAAAGAGACCTTGCGCACCCTGGCGTTCTCGGAAAAGCAGATTTCAACGACCGATGGGCACTGGTTCACGGTCCGTATCATGCCGTACCGTACGGTGGCGAACGTAATCCAGGGTGCGGTCATCACCTTCGTCGACATCACGGTCGCGAAAGAGCTCGAGTCGCGCCTGCGCAAAGCCTAGGGGGGTTGCCGGTCGGCATCCATGCAGAATCGAGGTGAACCCATGTCGAGCGAAAGAAGCGAATTGGTCGGTCCGGACAGCCTGCGCCTGCGGGCACTCACCCGCCTGACCGGGAACCGCGATCCACATGACACACGGGCGAACTCGTCTGCTGCGCTTGCTGTCCTGCACGACCTCGCATCGTCGCCGGCGACGGCCGCGGACTCGCTCAAGCTGCTGCACGAGCTGCAGGTGTATCAGGTGGAGCTGGAGCTGCAGGAAGAAGAATTGCGACGCTCGGTGGTCGAGCTGGAAGCAGCGCTGTATCGGCAGGTCCAACTCTACGACTTTGCGCCGGCCGCCTGCTTCACCGTCGATCGCTCCATGGCACTGTGCGAACTCAACCGCACGGGTGCGCGCCTGCTCGGATTCGACCGGGATGCGGTGCTCGGTCGTGCCCTCGACAGCTTCCTGGAACCGCACTCCAGCCGGGCCCTGCACGCGGCCTTGTTGCGGGTAGCCGAAGGTGCGGAGGGTGAAACGTGTGAACTGCGCTTTGCCGCGCGCGATCGGGTGTCGCAGACCGCTCATGCGTCCGTCGGACCCGACCCATCCGGCCAACGCTTCCTGATTGCGTGCGTCGAAGTCCGTCAATCCGCAGGAGCGACGACGCGCTAGGCGGTTTCGACGCCGGTCCCCCCGGGGGGGGGGCACGTACGGCAGCAAGCGATCCGTCTCTCTCTTGACGACTGCGTAGCATTCGCAACTCAACTGTTCCAGCCTTGGCCGATCCAGCACCGTGATGTGCCCGCGGCTGTAACGGATGACCTTGAGTCGCTGCAGCTTGCCAGCGGCTTCGGTGACGCCCTCGCGGCGTACGCCCAGCATGTCGGCGATGAGTTCCTGGGTCATCGTCAACTCGTTGCGAGGACAATCGGTCGAGCGACAGCAAGAGCCAGCGACAGAGCTGCTGATCGACTGAATGATGGCGATTGCACACGGCAGTCTGTGCCATCTGCGTGATCAGGGCTTGCGTGTAGCGCAGAAACAGCCCATGGAGTGTGCCATTGCGGTGAAACTCGTCCTTGAGGCGCTGGCCGCTGAGTCGATAGGCGTGCCCCGTACTCTGCACGATCGCGCGGTTCGGGGTCGTCTCGCCGCCCATGAACAGCGCGATGCCGATCAGGCCCTCGTTGCCCGCTACCGCAAGCTCTGCCGTCGCGCCATCAGCGAGCACATACAGCAGCGAGACGATGCAGTCGGCCGGAAAATACACGTGCCGCAGCGTGTCACCGGATTCATACAGGACCTTGCCGAGCGGCATATCGACGAGCTGCAGGTGCGGGAAGATCCGTTCCCGCTCCTCGGGGGCGAGGGCCGCGAGCAGGTGATTCTCGGCAGGGTCGTGGGCTATTGGCACGGAGTGCGGATGACGGTGCGACTACAGCGGTGACAGGTACAGACTGCCAGTCAGTATATCCGGACGGTTGCGTGGCAATAAGGAGTACGAGGTGGCGATGATCACAAAGACCTGGATAGCCACAATTGCAGCGATGCTGCCCGCGGTAACCGCGGCGGGCCTGGCACACGCGGATGTCCGCGATGACGCGCTGCCTGCGCACGTTGCGTCCATCAGTGCGCAACTCGATCCGAGGGTAGCGCAGACCCTGGCGCAGCTCGACGGCACCGGCCGGCAGCTGTTGGCGCTGCGTTCATACCTGCGCGGTGCTACTCACCTGGCCGAGCGCTGGAGTTGGACCGAGGACCAGATCAAGGCGTTCGAGGGCTCCGCCGAGGCGCGCGACCTGCAGCAGGAGATCGACTGCGTCCGGAAGGCATTCATCGCTGCCAACCCCGGCTTCGAGTTGTACGTGAATTCAGAGGTGCGCAGCCTTGACGCACAGATCGAGCACTGGAACAGCAATGCTTCGGTCACGGCTGCAGCGGAAGAAATCCTCGTGGCCGCGCAGGCCCTGATTGCCTCGCCCGAGTTTCCTGCCGTCCGATCGGAGCAAGCCCGGGTGGCACTCGCGGCGTTCCTGTCCGCCTACCGACCGGTGCCGACGCCGACGATCGCGGCACCCGGCTTGTCGCTGCACGGCCAGATGCGGGCGATCGACTTCCAGGTGCACCGGGGCGGGCGCGTCATCGCCGGCCCGAGCTCGGCTACTATCGCCACGGATTGGGTGGCGGCGGGATGGGCAACGAAACTCGACGCAGCCGTGCGTGAGGCGAGCAACAGATTCGTCGGCCCACAGGCCACTCCGCCGGCGCCGTGGCACTACACCTATGTGCCCGAAGCGGTGGTCCGCGATTGAGCGGCGGTGCGGGTGGGCGACCAGCCGCTACTGGGTCGTTTGCTGACGCGCGTACTCGCTGCGCTTCATCGCGAAATAGGCTTCACGGTCAATTTCGCGGAGCTGGCGGGGATAGAGTTCGGTGGCATTGAACCAGCGCCCGAGACTCTGTTCAAAGCGCGCCGGGGCAGGAGTCGCGAGCGCGCCGAGATAGGCGTCGATGGCGAGGTAGTAGCGCATGGTATTGCGCTCGATCGCACCGCGGACGCCGCCGATGAACTTCGGTTGCGGGTCATTCCGATCCCCGATGACCGTGAAGCCGACCTTGTCGCTGCCAGATGTCGCGAGGTACATGTTCATCGCCGAGCGACCCGCGAAGCCATAGGTGTAGGAATACCGGAGATGGACGAACGCCCGCTTGTTCTCCAGGCCCACAGCCTCGAGGGAGATGCGGTAATTCCCGGTGCCGAGCGGTCCTTCCAGTGCATGCAGATCGACGTCCACGTAGTCCGGCCGCGACGCCGTGATCCCGTAGACGAAATTGACTCGATACGTGCTGCTCAGAGGCTGGTCGAAATTCCTGCCGATTGCGGTCGAGAGCACCGTGCGACCGTCACGTGCGACGGGATGACAGTACTTCACGTTGAGATGCAGTATCAGGGCGTCGCACCAATGGGCCGGGTTTGAAAATGCGTCGCTGACCGTGGCGATCGGGTAGTCGACGACGGCATAGACATCGCCTTGCGAGGCGCCAGGCCCTTCCATGGATTCGACGTGGAGATGCTGCGGAAAGGGACTGTGGTCGAGTTGCTCGCGCAAGGCGGCATAGCGAGCACGCAGCGCCGATGCCGGGTCCGTTGCGGGCCTCGCGGCCGCGGCCACCGCTGCACACAGGCAAGCAGACAGCATCGCAACCAAGCCGGTAATCCGCAGGCAGGAAGAGATGCATGGCCGACGCCTCATGCGGACATCATCCTCCAGGCGGAGAGGCCAGATCCGTGCCCTGGCGTACAGACCGGGAAGGCCCACAATCCCACATCACGCGCCAACGAAGCGCGAAACAAACGCGCCCTCCGCAGAGGGCGCGATCAGGGGGAGACCAGCTGCAATTGATTGCGCGTCGCGCCTCGTTCACGCGGCGACCTTGCGGGCGGTCGTCTTGCGGACGGCGCGCTTGACCTTGCGCCTGGCACGCTTCACCTCAGGAACCTTTTCCTCAGTCGCCTTGATGAAGACCTCGTACGTGTGCCTCGCGACGTCGCTCAGGTCACGGCCCGCCACCTTGAAAATCTCGACCGCACGGGTCGTGTGATCCACGATGCGATCGCGGGTCGCGCCCAGCATCTCCGCCTGGTCGAGGACCAGGTCGAAGACGCCTTCAGCCTCCGCAGCACGCTCGAGACGCATGGCCGCGGCCGTCAGTGTCGACGTGATGACCTCAGACTCCAGTTCGATCAGGTTCTGCACGGCGTTCTGCGACAAGGTCGCGAGTTTCACGCCCGAATGGGCGAATGCCCGGACGGGCGCCTTCAGCGACTTGATGCCGCCGGCCGAATTCACGGCGACTTTGCGCAGGGTCTCGATCGGTTCATCACGGAACCTGTACATCTGTTCGGCCAGTTCCCGCCGCCGCTCGCTACGGAACTCATTGCTATTGGCAATCATTGGCGCCTCCTCACATGCATGCTGAGACACAGCATTTGCTGCTATGCAGCATAGCCTTTGGCGCACTGTCATCACATACGGGGAAGTGGCAACCGCCCGCCACCCCTAACGCCTGGAGATGATGAAGTTGCCCACGGCGACCCCGACGTCCCAGCCGCTTCCGGTGCCGCTCAAGGCGAGCGACACCTCGCCCTTGGTGACCACCTGGGCCTTCGCCGATTTCACCGCGCCGGCGTGGGCCTCCGCCGATGCGTACGTACCGATCAGTTCGTTGATGTCACTGACTCCCGAAAATTCGCCGTGGCCGTCGTCGATCGTCGACTTGCCGAACGACAGCCCGCCGCCCTTGGCCCGCAACCTCACGGCCATGGACTGGCCGTTCGAGCACTTGATCGTCCCGTTGCCGCTCGACTCCTTGTAGAAGATCGACCAGCCCGACATCTGGAAACTGAGTTCGCACGAAACATCGCCACCCGCCATCGCAGCCGCAGGCAGTCCCGCCAGCATCGCGCAAGCGCCAAGGATCATTCCTTTGAAGAGTCTGTGCACGTGACCTCCTGGTCAAGCATCTGAGAGACACTCATCATGCGCTCAAGCGACGGATACCGTGACCTGCCACGTTCGTCGACGCTCGGCGAAGCTCCGCTGCTACGCTATTGGGTACCTCGCGTCTGGACAGGCATCGGGTTCACGTGACCTGCCGCCCTTCTTCGGTCCACTGATGACCTGGGAGATGGCCATCCAGTGGGCTTGGGCTTTCACAATCTGCGGTCCGATCAACGCCAGTGACACAGACCGCATTCAACATGTTGGTGATTTCCAGTATGGAGGCAACGAAGAATGGCGCTTAGTCTTCCTGCGGTCTACCGTCCGAACGATGACACTCATGATCAGATCAGCAAGGGAGTAGATTGAATGAAGCTGCCACTTTGCCTTTTGGCGTCGGGATTGCTGCTCGCTGCGTCACCCGTCAAAGCCACGGATTCAGGTTTCTACATTGGTGCCGGTGCAGGCCAGGTCAATACGCAGGTAGACGACGTATTCGGCACAGGCTTCGACTTTGACGAGGACGACCTCGGATTCAAGCTGTTCGGGGGTTACAGATTCTTTCCCTGGCTTAGTGTCGAGGGCATTTATCTGGACGGAGGAAGTCCCGAGTTCAGGGATATGGTGGGCGACGAGTCTGCAAGCCTGAGCATCGAAGTGCAAAGTCTTGTCGCTGCGGCGGTATTCTCGCTTCCGATCGGCGACAATTTCGAGCTGTTCATCAAGCCGGGCTTCGCATACTGGGATTCTGAGACGTCCTTCAGTTACAACTCGCCGACCATCTCTGAAAAGGCCAGCGAGGGCGACAATGGCAGTGCATTCTTCATCGGCGGCGGTGCCGGCTGGAACAACGGCAACGCCGGCCTCAGGCTCGAGTACGAGTGGTTCGACGTGGCCCCGGAATTTGACAACAGCACGAATCAGTTCGACGATGAACTGGACGCATCTGCGGGTTTTCTGTCACTGAGCGTTGTGTATCGCTTTCAATAGCGAACTCTTGCGACCGCTAGAACGGGGGCCTTGCGCCCCCGTTTTCTTTCTTGGCTGCCACGCTGAACAGATGACCATTCGCGAGACACCGGGAGGTGGCCGCCGCGTTCCGCCCAACGTAAGCTAACTACTGATCCGGTCCCGCGGATACCTCAAGTGCATGAAAGGAAAGGACAGCCTCGTCAATGGACCCTTCTGTATTTTCAGTACCGGCCGACCATCCGGCGATGCCAGGACACTTTCCTGACAACCCCGTTGTCCCTGGCGTATTGATCCTGGATTACGTTCTGCGCGCCTATGAAGCCTCGCAGACGTGGCCAATGTCTCCACGCAGATTCGCCAGCGTCAAATTCCTGCAGTCGCTGCGGCCCGGCGAGATCGCGGACATCGCCTTTGACGTGAAACCGGACAAAGTATCGTTCAGCGTCTTTCGTAGCGGCACGCTGCTCGTCAAAGGGGTATTCGCAAGCTGCGGCGGCTCCGAATGATGGCTGGCGACTGGCTCCAGAGACCGGAGGGTGGCAATGCATTGGCATTGCGTGCGCTTAAGACATTGGCTTTGACTCTTGGCCGAACCGTCTCTCGCATGGCGTTGGCCCCGATCACGATTTACTTTTTGCTGCGTCGGGCACCTGAGCGCCGTGCATCCCGTGCGTTTCTTGCACGAGTCCTTGGCCGCGACCCGACATGGCTGGAAATTGCCAGGCACTTCCATGCGTTCGCAGGCGTCACCCTCGACCGGCTGTACTTCCTGACAAACAGCCTGTGGCGCTTCGATATCCGCTTCGATGGACTGGATGACTTGCATCGGGCTATGGACATGGGCCGAGGGGTGCTTTTGATCGGCGCACACGTCGGCAGTTTCGACGCACTGCGTGCAGCGAGCACTTACCGCCCCGACGTGACCGTTCGTGTGGTTCTGGACGCCGACCACAGCCCAACGCTATCCGCGATACTGAGGGAGCTCAACCCGGAAATGGCTGCGGGCATCATCAACCCACGGCAGGACGGCATAGCTGTTGCGCTGGAGATCGGCGCCGCGTTGAACGCAGGTTCGCTGGTTACGATGCTGGCGGATCGAGGCCGCCCTGGCAACGTAACGACAACCGTGGATTTTCTCGGGGGCCGCGCCGAGCTGCCGACGGCGCCGTGGCAGATTGCTGCGGCACTCCGCGTGCCGGTGGTGCTGTGTGCCGGCCTGTATCGCGGCGACAACAGGTACGATCTACATTTTGAACTGGTTGCCGACGCTCTGCACATAGACCGCAGCCAGCGAAGGCAACAGCTGAACGTGATCGTGCAGGACTTCGCGAATCGATTGGAAGCGCTAGTACGAGCCGCCCCCTACAACTGGTTCAATTTCTATGATTTCTGGAACGCACCGTCCAATGGCGACAAGCCTGCTGCTGTTGATGTCGGGTCCCGGCCTGGCGACTGACCTCGACACCAGTTTGCTGCTGGAAAGGCTGGTTCGCCCTGCATCGGATTCGACGTCGTTCGTCGAAATTCGATATTCGTCGATGTTGACCGAGCCAATCGTCGCATCCGGCGAGCTTGAATATCGCAAGGATGGTGCCCTCGTACGTCGAATCTCCTCGCCCTACGCCGAGACCGCGGTCGTCACAACCGAGACCGTAGTGTTCGAGCGCAAAGGGAGCAAGCCAAGACAATTCTCCCTCGATCGCGCTCCCGAGCTGCGCGGCATGCTGACGAGTTTCGGAGCCCTTCTGCAGGGCGATCGCGAAATGCTCGAGCGCCATTTTTCGGTGACGACGACCGGCAACGACGCCGGCTGGCAAATAGAACTGACGCCGAAAGACAGGAAGCTCAAAACGAGAATCGCGCTGATCCGGGTGGACGGCGTCAATGGCAGTCCACGGTGCTTCACGATGGTCGAGCCCGATGGTGACGCGAGCCTGATGGCCTTGGGAATCCAGAATCGTACGGCCCTGCCCGCTGCACTGGACCGACAGTCACTGCAGGCCTGGTGCACTGATCACACGAAGGTGCAATAGCAGATGACGCCGGGTCGAAAGGGCCTGCTTCTCGCTGCATGGCTTGCTGCCGTTGCGGGGCTCGGCTGGGTCGTGGAGCGTGAACTGGTGGTGGGGTCTGACCTGCGACTGTTCATGCCTGCTCCCCACACGCCCGCAGAGAAGCTGCTCCTGGACGAGATCGGGGAGGGACCCGCCTCCCGGATGCTGCTTTTATCAATTTCCGGAGCGCGACCAGTGGCCGCTGCCGACACATCGCGGGCACTTGTGGCGGAGCTGCGCGAGGACCGCGAGTTCCGCTGGATCGCGAATGGCGAGAGCAACTTTGACGCGCTTCCCGAAAAGCTGTTCGCGTACCGTTACCTGCTGTCTTCGACGCTCGATCAATCGAGGCTGGATGCCACGTTCTTGACTGCGCAGCTCAACGAACGGCTGCACGACATGACCTCACCTGCGGCAGGGCTCGTGGAGACCCTGCTGGCGCGCGACCCAACCCTCGAACTGCTGAAGGTTGCGGAGGCGTGGCAACCGCCCGTGCAGCCACGAATTCTGCATGATGTCTGGTTCGACAAGGCCGGCGCGCAGGCGCTGCTCGCAGTGGAGACGAAGGCGGCGGGCTTCGATCCGCAAGGTCAACACCGGGCTGCTGACGCCCTCGAACGAGCATTTGCGAAGGCCCGAACCGACCCCGCACTCAGACTCACCGTCAGCGGTCCGGGCGCTTTTTCGGTGCTGATGAAAGATCGGACGCAGGGCGAGGCACGAAGGCTTGGTGGCCTTGCGACGATCGGCATGATCGCACTGCTCCTGGTCGCCTACCGCAGCTTCCTGGTACTCACACTTGGCCTTCTGCCACTCCTCAGTGCAGGCCTCGCCGGACTCGCCGCTGTCAGCTCGGCGTTTGGCGCGGTGCACGGCATCACGCTCGCATTTGGATTTACGCTGATCGGGGTAGCGCAGGACTACCCGATGCACCTGTTCAGCCACCAGCATCGCGGCCTGGACCCCAGGGACAATGCCCGCGCGCTGTGGCCGACGCTTGCCACCGGCGTGGCGAGCACCTGCATCGCGTATCTCGCGTTCCTGTTTTCCGGTGTCGGCGGACTCGCGCAATTGTCGGTCTTCACCGTCGCGGGACTCGCAGTCGCGGGACTTACGACGCGATTCCTGTTGCCGCCGCTGCTACGGATGGATGTCCGCGACGCCGCTGACTCGGCATCGCTGGGACGACTATGGAACTCGATGGCACGGCTGTCACGTCCGCTCTGGCTTGGTGTCGTGGTAGCGGCCTGTTGTATCGGAATCCTGGCGCTTTCCCCGCGCCCACTGTGGCAAGACGCCCTGGGGGGACTGACCCCTGTGCCAGCTCCACTAATCGAGCGTGACTCGGCGCTGCGCCAGGAACTGGGAGCACCCGATGTCCGGTACATGCTGGTCATCCAGGGCAGTGACGCACAGCGCGTTCTGGTTGGTGCCGCAGACATCGATCCTCGACTCGCAGAACTCGTAACCCGAGGGTCGTTGGACGGATACGACCACGCCGCCCGATACCTGCCGACACTTGTGCAACAGGAGCGTCGCCGAGCCAGCCTGCCATCGACGGCGGAACTGGAGAAATCGCTGGGAACGGCGTTGCGCGCGACTCCGTTCCGGCCGGACCTTTTCCTGCCGTTTGTGACCGACGTCGACCGGGCAAGACACCTGCAGGCACTGGGTCCAAATGACTTGGCCGGCACACCGATCGAAGCGCGAGTCGACAGCCTGTTGCTGGAAAGGGAAGGTCATTGGACGGGACTAGTCACGTTGACCGGGCTCCGCGATCCCACGGCGCTGCAAAGCATCATCGCGGAATTTCCTGACGTTACGCTCCTGGACCTCAAACAGGCCTCGGAAAGCCTGGTGGCACGCCAGCGCACGCGAATCCTTTACTGTCTCACTGCAGCGGCCGTCCTGCTCGTTCTCGTGGTCACCTTCGCGTTGCGCGATGCGACACGCGTGCGCCGAGTACTTGCACCAATGGCCCTCACGACACTGGTCGTGCTGGCTGGACTGCATGCCGCTGGCGTGTCACTGACCCTGTTCCACTTGATTGCACTGGTTCTCGCCGCTGGACTGGGGCTCGACTACGCCCTGTTCTTTGAACACGCAGCGGATGATCCTGCCGAACAACGTCGCACCCTGCACGCGGTGCTGGTCTGCTCAGTCTCCACGCTGATGGTCTTCGCCCTGCTGGCGCTGTCCAGCATCCCGGTTCTTCGCGCCATTGGGTTGACGGTATCAGCCGGCGTCATCTGCAATTTTGTACTGGCCTTGCTGCTCACTCGACCGCAGGCCCGCTCGAAATGATCGACACTGACGTGGCCGGCCTGATCCCGCACTCCGGCGATATGTCGCTACTCGAACGACTGGTCAGCTGGGACGCTGCCAGCGTGACGCTGTCCACCATGACTCACCTCAATCCAACGCATCCTCTTGCCGCTGGAGGCCGCCTGCGGTCGATCCACTTATGCGAGTACGGCGCACAGGCAATGGCTGTGCACGGTGGACTCCGGGCCAGGGCGCGTGGAGAACGGGCCCAGCCAGGTATGCTGGTATCCCTGAAGGACGTAACACTCTACTGCGACTACGTTCATGAACTGCGAGGCGAGCTACTGATCGAAGCACGCCAACTTCACTGTAACGACTCTGCGTGGCAGTATGAATTTCGAGCGCTGTTCGAAGGCCGAACATTAGCTCAGGGTCGCGCGATGATCTCCCTCGCATCGGGCAGCTGAGCTTCGCCCTTACCAGCGAACAGCGTCAACAATGGACCTGTCATGAGGGTCGTCAGTATCGCCATGACCAGAAGCATGGTGAACAGGTCGGGCCCGATTACGCCGGCGTCCAGACCCACCTTCATTACGATCAGCTCCATCAACGCCCGCGCATTCATGAGCGACCCCACCGCGAAAGCAGTTCGCCAGCGGTAGCCCGCGATGAATGCGCCCGCCGCGCCACCGAGCACCTTGCCGGCGACCGCCGCCACAAAGACCAGCAGCAGCGCAAACAGACCGGTGCCGACGAAAGCGGCAGTTGACGTGTTCAGGCCGGCGAGCGCGAAGAAAATCGGCATGAGCACGATAATCGCGATGTGTTCCACGCGCTCAATAAGACTTTCGAGCATGCGGTCGTCACGCGGGAGTGCGGCGCCGAACAGAAATGCGCCGAATACCGGATGAATCCCCAACAACTTCGTGGCGTACGCACAGGCGAAGGCCCCAATCAGCAAGGCAGCCAGCAATGGACCGTCGGGTCGCCCGTCACGTGCGAACCGCAGAACGAGCCACGCAAGCAGCGGTCGCCCAACGAGCAACAATAGAGCCGTAAGTACCAGAAGACCCGCCAGCATTGTCCAGAACTGCCCCCAGTCACCCTGCGAGCCTGAGTGCACCACCACGACGGCCAGCATGATCCACGCCAACACGTCGGCCATGGCCGCGGATGTCAGTGACAGGCGGCCGATGACCGAATGCGTCATGGCTCTTTCCTTGAGAATCCGAGCCATGATCGGAAATGCCGTGATGGACATGGCCGCCGCCATGAACAGGCCGAAGGTCGCAAATGAGACACCTGCGGGGGAAAATTGATGGTAGAGCACAGCTGCAGCAGCGAGACCAAATGCTGCTGGAACGAGCACAGCCATCGTACTGACCCAGCCGGCCGCAATCAGTTGCTCACGCGCGCCATCGCGCGGAATGCGAAGCTCCGCACCGACTATGAACATGAACAGCACGAGGCCCACCTGAGACAGGCCGTCGAGGGCCGGCAGACTTGAAGATTCGAAAATACGACCTTGCCAATCAGGAAGAAGGGCACCGAACACCACCGGACCCAACACGATCCCGGCAATCATTTCACCGATGACCGGCGGCTGCCCGAAGCGGCGAAGGAGCAAACTGAGCAGCCGGGCTGTGCCGAGGATCAATACCAGCTGCAGCAGCAATGGCGAGTGCGGCATCTGCGCTTCCAGTCTAAGCCGCCGCGCCGAACAGCATGCCAGGGCATTCTGCTGCAGGCCGTTCAGTGAGCAGCATCAGGACATGGGTCGCATCAAGGTTGGGATGCTCGCGCCGCGAGGTCGTCACAATTTCACGAGCCAGCTGGCGCAGTTGTAGCGCGCCTTGCCGGATACGCGCCTTGAAAGATTCGTCGTCAAGCGAATCGCGCAGGCCCCTGTTGAGTTCGGCAAACCACACGAGCTGCGCTTGGTCGAGGAGTACGGGGCGATTGCGTCGACCACTGCTGGTCGACCACTCGCGCAGATAGTCCTGCATCGCGAAGTTCAGCGCTTTGCATCCGTTCAACTCGCTTTTCAGGCTCGACAGCATCGGGAGGTCAGTGAGCCGCCGCTGAAAGAAGAGCTGGCACAGAATGCCCCAATAGTAGGTGTAGTCCCAGATCACCTTGACCGGCAGCACCTCGGGATCACCGAACATCGAATACTGGTTGCGATAGAGCGACATCGTGCTGTCATAGAACGACATGAAAAGCTGTTCGTAAATGCGCGCGTACGCCGAGACTGGCTGACCAGTGCGATCCTGTGCAATCAGCTCGGTGATGTAAGTATTGGCAATGGCAATGAAATCGCTGCCTGGAGAGTAGAACGGATCAAGAAATACCCCAGCCTCGCCCGTCATCGCCCAACGCGCACCGGAAAAAACCTTTTTGCACCCATAAGAAAAGTGCTTGAGGGAGGCGAAATCCTGCAGCAAGGCACGTTTCGACTCGAGATCGTCTGCAAGCCTCGGCTGGAACTCATGGAGCCAATCCATGGCGCGGCCGAAACTGTTGATTCGCTTGAGGGGATGAATTCGCCCGTCTGCGACGATTCCAACCGAGTGCGACCCGGAAGCCAGTGGGATCAGCCATACCCAGTAGCCCTCGCCAACAAGGTGGTTCGTCGACAGCCACCGACTCGGAGGGTTACAACGCTCGAGCCACTGATTGTCGTTCGACCACTCGTCTACGTCGATACGCGTGCCGATGCGAAACCATGCGCTGTTCACATCGTGGTCATTCTCGACCCCGAAGCCGAGCTGACGCTTCAACAACCCGGCTCGGCCGGAGGCGTCGACGACCCAGCGCGCCTCGACCACGAACGTCTGGCCGTTCTCCTCGCAGCGAACCCGATGCGCGCGCTCCCCTTCTGCGATGTCGAAACCGCGTACCGTGACGCCGTCGCGGAACTCGACGCCAATGTCCCGGGCTCGCTTGCCGAGGAAATTCTCGAAAATGCCGCGATCTATCTGGTAGCCAGGTGTCGGCAGGAACGTACTCGCACCCAATTCCAGCACCGAACTGAAATCTCGACGGCGCTCAGAAAAGAAAAAGCGAAAGCCGTACTTCTTCAGCTGGCAATTGGCGAGGTGGTCGTGCAAACCCAGAACCGTATCGAAATAATTTGCTGCAATTTCGACCGATGATTCACCAACCTTGTATGCCGACTCCGGCACCGGATGCTTGCGCCGCTCGAGCACTACGATGCCGATGCCGGGAAAGCGCTGTCGCAATTGCAGCGACAACGTGAGTCCGGCAAGCCCCCCGCCTACGATGACGACATCAGTTCGCATCGGACTCATTTCACTTCCCTGACGCAACGATTACTGCGGGTCGTAACCGGTCGGCCCGCCGATTGCCTCTACGTAGTTGGTCTGGAGGTACTGGTTCATAAGCAGCACGATCCTGTGGAGCATGTCCTTGTCCTGGGCGCCAATCGTCCATGCGCCACTCATCGCCGCCGCACGCTGGTAAAACTCCGGCTCCGCCAGCACGGTCCCGCTCGGTCGCTCGACCAGCTTGAGCTTGATGACGACGTACGAATCGCCAGCCAGCGCGCCTGCCCAGAAGCGCGCACCGCCACTGACGACCTTGAGCTTTTCGATGCGCGGCTCGATAACCAGGATCTGGCCGCGCATGCTGGCTTCGGCGTCCTTATTCCATTGCGCGACAATGCCGCCGGTCTCCGTCGTTATGAACCCCTGGATTTTCGCCCTAGCCTTTTCCTTGCCTTCATCGCCGGCATAGGGCGGGCCCATTGCGAGAGACGCCAGTTCGTATTTGTCGTAGCCAGAGAGCGCGTTCGCTGGCGGCGGGTTCTGCGGTTCGCCCCATGCCATCGCGCAACAGCAAAGCATCAGCATGGCAACGATTGATTTTTTCATTGAAAGCTCCCTGAGTAGTGCCGCTGGAAACCCAACTCCAGCTCCAGCAGGTACGTCGGACTGAGGCCGACGTGAATCATGCGTGGTTCCGACATCGCAATCGCTTCAAAAAACGGCAGACAGGACGCCATGGCGTTGCCGCGCACCAATTCCTCATTGCGTGTGCGGGGTGGCGTCCGCTCCGTACCTGCCACCGTTCGCCAACGAATTCGCGCCAGCGAGTTGGCGGATGGGATTGGCGTCAACACGAGTCCGGCTCCGACGATTCCTCGACTCGGCTGCATGGCAGCCAGTGGCCCGCGGGCCTCGATGTCATAGGCTACGAGCAATGTCGGCTGGCCAGTCACCTGGGACTGCACCAGGACCTCGAGCAGGCCCTCACCAAAGGTATCGGTATTCCCAGTCAGTGCCGTATATGGCTTCCGACAGTCGACCCCTATCGTCCAGTAGCCTGCCGCCGCATTGAGCACAGAATTGTGGAACCGGATCGGCGACAGCAACAGCGGCGTGGCGACGAGCGTCTCGCTCATGTAGTGGTTGATGGCCAGGTCGCCGTGCGTGGTGGCGAACACGCTGGCCGTTTCACCCGGAACGACGCCCGCGCTCTCGCACGCCCGGGCCGCCACCTCAAGCGCGATCGATACTGTGTCTGGCGCACGTCGCCGCTCGGTTGGAGCGAGCATCGCCGGCGTGGGTCGCGGTGCCGCATCGAGCGACGCCTCTCGATCGCCGCGGAGAACGGGCGCGGCTACCTGCCACCCGGGAATACGCGGCGCCCAGAGCGCGAGGCCCAGCAGGTATGTCGTATACGACAGCATCCCAGCTTCAGTCACGTGGATTCCTGCCGAAGAGCAGCGAACAATTGCTGCCCCCGAACCCGAACGAGTTGCTGAGTGCGAACGATATCTCCGCGGACTCGTTCTGGAGCCTCAATTGAGGACCGCAAGCTGCATCCAGTTCTGCGGTATTCAGCGTTCCGGGCGCAAGCCCGGCCTCCATCGCGATGAACGTGATCACCGCTTCGACGATGCCGGCAGCACCCAACGTGTGTCCCGTCCAGCCCTTCGTCGAACTTGCTCGCGTCGTCGCCGGGAACAGCTCGGCAATCAGGCGCGCCTCCACCTCGTCGTTCTTCTGACTCGCCGTACCGTGCAGGTTGATGTAGTCGATGGCGGCAGGCTCGAGTGAGCCGAGCCGCAGCGCCATCTCGATCGCAAGACGCGCACCCAGTCCGTCGGGATGCGGTGAGGACATATGGTGCGCATCACTCGCTTCGCCGTATCCGAGCAGCCACGGCCCGTTGCCCCCATCCCGCTCGAGCAGAGCGAAGCCCCCTGCCTCGCCAATGCTGATGCCACGCCGCGCAACGTCGAACGGCTGGCACGGCTCCGGGGAGACAAGTTCCAGCGAGCTGAACCCGAATAACACGCTTCCGCACAGTGAGTCGACACCACCAACTACGACAGCGTCCGCCAGGCCAAGGCGCATCAACCGCTCGGCCTGGCAGAATACTTTTGCGCTGGACGAGCAAGCAGTACCGACGGTAACCGCGATACCTTCCAGCCCAAGCGCCGCGCGCACGAAATCTCCGAGCGAGTGGGGGGTATGCACGATTGGGCGCCGGAGGTCCTCGGGGTATTGGCCGTCCGGCAGCAGTCGTCGATAGGCTTCCTCAGTCGCGCCGATGCTCGACGTAGACGTCCCGAGCACCAGTGCCACACGGGTCGCCCCGTACCGGTCACGGGCGGTCATCGCGCGACTGAAAAATTCATCGCACCGCAAGGCCATCCAGGCCAACCGGTTATTGCGGCAATCCCAATCGGCCAGGAACGGAGGCAGTTCGACTTGTTCGAGGCCAGCCACCCGACCGATGTAAGTCGGCAGCGGCACTTCTGTGAAGTCATTCGGCCGCAGACCGCCACGACGATCCCGCAATGCGCTGGCCAATTCAGCAACGCCCGTTCCTGCTGCGCTGGCGACCGAAAAGGCGGTGATGCGCAGTGGTTGCATCACAATGAAACCGGCCTGGTGAGGACTGGCCGCATGGGCGACTCGGCTAGACCGATCACCATGGTGATCGCCGGTTGCGCCTATTCAACCTTTCCCATGTCCATCTCGGCAGCCTGCAGTTGCAAGCTGATGTCGTGAGCCATGTTATTGACCCACTTCAGGTAATTGCCGTGGATTCGCGGCACCCCTTTCTTGATTGCGTAATCGAGGTTTTCGCTTGCGAGATACCGGATCTGGATCGACCTGGTGTCGTAGTTGATGCCGACCCTGGCGACATGCGTTCGCAGATGCAACGTCGATTCCATGTATCCAGGATCCTGGCGAGTGACGATCCAGCCACGTTGCGCCACGCCGAGGCGGATGGACTTGGCTACGACCTTTTCCGTGAGGCCTGGTGGCACCGAAATCGCCGGCGGATCCACGAGGGCTTCAGATGCAATCGCGCTCGCCGAAAAAAATACCAGCGCCAAAACCGGCCCAAGCCAGAGAGCCTTCATCGCTGCAGTCTTCAATTTGCCTCCCCAACCGCTCGCGCGTGAATTCCGTTGACCGCAACCCCGTACGGGCGGCTATGCGACACGCTTGCGTTCGACGTAATCAGATAAGGTCCGCAGCGACGCGAAGATTTCCTTATTGCCTTCGTCATCCGCCTTGATCTGAACTCCGTAGCGCTTCGAAATCTCCAGCGCCAACTCGAGCGCGTCAATGGAATCGAGTTCCAGGCCTGCCCCGAAAAGTGGTGCGCCCGGATCAATCGTTGCGGCATCGATATCTTCGAGATTGAGCGCGGCAACGATCAATTCAGCAAGTTCGCGTTGTTCTTTCGTCTGGAATTCGGTCATTTTCCGGTCGCCCTGATAGGCCTTATCGCGTGCCGTCCGTAGCGGTCACAAGTGTATCATGCGCTTCACGGTAGCCGAGAAGGACCCCGTGGCAAGCACCCAACAATCATCGCCCCCACCGCCACTTCGGCAGTGCGATGTCATCGTCGCCGGCGGTGGGCCCGCAGGGTGTACCGTGGCGGCGCTGCTGTCCCTTCGGGGCTGGTCGGTCACCTTGCTCGAGAAGGACACGCACCCACGGTTCCACATCGGCGAGTCCTTATTGCCGATGAATCTGCCGATCCTGCAGCGACTCGGCCTGCTCGAGGAAGTCGAACGGATCGGGGTGCGCAAGGCAGGTGCTGATTTTCCGGCGCCAACGCCTGACGGTTACAACGTATTTCGGTTTCGACGGGCGCTCGATGCGACCTGGCCGCATGCGTTTCAGGTTCGTCGTGACGAGTTTGACAAGTTGCTGTTCGATCACGCGGCCTCGAACGGTGTCCATGCCTTCCAGGGACACCGGGTAACCTCGGTCGACCTGATGAGCACGGAAGTCACTGCAAGGATCCAGTCCGACGATGGCAGCGTATTCGACTGCACCGCTCGCTATTTCGTCGACGCGACCGGCCGCGACACGCTGCTCGGCAATCACCTCCGCCTGAAGCGGAAGAGTCCCCGGCACCAGAGCGCGGCATTGTTCGCTCATTTTCGGGGAGTCGAACGCCGCATCGGGCCGGATGCCGGGAACATCAGCATCTACCGCTTCGAACACGGCTGGGTGTGGGTCATTCCACTGCGCGATGATGTAACGAGCGTCGGGGCCGTCTGCTGGCCTGACTATCTGAAGCAGCGACGAGCGGACAACAAGGATTTTCTTCTGCAAACGCTGCGCTCGATCCCCCAGCTCTGGCAACGGCTGGAGCACGCGGAGATGATCGGCAACCTGCATGCCACCGGCAACTATTCCTACGCTTGCAGCCGCATGGCGGGACCCCGCTGGATCATGACGGGCGACTCGTATGCATTCGTCGACCCCATTTTTTCCAGTGGCGTGTACCTGGCCATGCACTCGGCTGAATCCGCCGCAGGCGTCATCGACGGCGCGTTACGCGAGCCGGCAAGTGAACGAAAGCTGCAGCGCGCCTATGAGCGAGAAATCGGGCGCGGGCTACGCATCCTGTCGTGGTTCATATACCGGTTCACGTCGCCAGCCATGCGCAAGCTGTTTGCAGACCCGCGCAATGACCTGCAGATCGAACAAGCGATGATTTCGATGCTTGCGGGAGACATCTACCGCGACAACGGCGTACTCTGGCGCCTGAAGATCTTCAAGCTCATTTACTGGACGACGATGCTGGGCTGTCTCCGGGAGCAGGCTCAGGCATATCGTCGCCGCCGCCACCAGACGCGTGCACGATTCGACGGCGGCACCACCAGCCAGGACAACGCATAGAAACCGATGCCTCCGGGGACGAACAAGGCCCTGCGTGCCACGTATACGACGCTTCCCCTGCCGCAGCGCCTCGACGACGACGTCCTGACCGCCCTCATATTCGGCGAGAGCACCCCCTGCCCGGTCGATCCGCGATGCCTGCGTATCGGCCTTGAGCCACTTCCCGGCGCGCCATGGAGCGAGATCTGGAGAGGGAGCGGCCCGGTGCGCACTCACACGGCTGGCCCGATCCGCTACGTGGAGGACGGCGAACATTTCGCGGGCTGGATCAGCCTGGACGAAAGCCGCTTCGACGGCCTCGCCGAGACCACCGAAGCGGCTTACGCTGGATTGCTCGCGCTTCACGCGGAGCTGCCCTATCGACATGTCTGGCGACTGTGGAATTTCGTCACGGCAATCAACGAAGGAGCGGGCGACGCGGAGCGCTACCGCCAGTTCTGTCTTGGCCGCGCACGCGCCTTTGCCGCCTCGCGCGCAGGCATCCCGGCAGGCGGCTACCCGGCCGCGTCTGCGATAGGCAAGCAGCACGGCTCGCGATCACTGCAGGTCTGCTGGTTCGCGGGCCGCGAACCCGGTCGCGCCGTCGAAAATCCGCGGCAGTTCAGCGCGTATCGCTACCCACGCCAGTATGGCCCTGCCGCGCCGAGCTTCTCGAGAGCGACCGTGGTTCCCGGCCCCATGGTGCTGGTGTCCGGTACAGCGAGCATTCTCGGGCATCAGACCATGCACCCCGGCGATCTCGAGTCGCAACTGCGTGAAACACTTTCCAATCTGGATGCAGTGATCGACCGGGCCCACGCCATGGCGCCGGCTGTGGACGTGCCTGTCGGCCGGGCAAGCCTGATCAAGGTCTACGTGCGTAACGCGGACGATGCGCCGCGTGTGGAGCGCGGCCTGCGACAGCATCTCGGTGACCAGGTCCCCATCCTGATCCTTGCAGGGGACATCTGCCGTTTGGATCTAATGCTTGAGATCGAGATCGTGCACGGCAGCGGCAACTACCTGCGCTGATACGCGCTTCGGCCGCAACGTTCCAAAGCGGCAAGCAATTGCTCCCGCGGCAGCTTCCCAACTTCGTTTCGCGGAAGCTGTGACACAAATACCAGCGGTCGCGGCAGGAACACGGGGTCCATCGCGGTCGCCAGCCTTGCTGTCAATTGCGTTTCCGTGAGTCCGTCAGCGACCACCAGGGCGGCGAGTCGCTTGACCACCTCACCGCTACCAAAGCCCGGCTGAAACACTATGGCGTCGGACACGCCCGGCACCGCCAACAGGCGGCGAGTCAGGTCGGCAAGTGAAGCACGCTTGCCCCCGACTTCCACCATGTCCGTATTGCGGCCACTGATCACGAAGCGACCATCGACTCCGATTTTCGCCATATCCTGCAGCAACACGCTCTCGGGCAACCAGGGCGCACCTACTCTTGTGCAGTCATCCGCGGGCAGAAGCGTGATGCCGGGATACGTCCGCCAGGCCATCTCACGTGCAGCCAGGCGCGAGGCAATCACGCAGGTCTCGGTTGAACCAAAGAACTCGAGCAGCGTCGTGTCGAAACGCCGCTCGACTTCCCGCGCGAGCTCCTGGGTCAGCGGCGCCGTGGCGGAAACGACTGCAGCAACCCGTGGCAATTCGATGCCGGATTCGACCAGCGTCCGCAAGTGCACAGGCGTCGTCACCAGCACGCGCGGCTCCGGCAGATCATGGAGCGCTGCGCTGATATCTGCCGGGTAAAGCGGACTACCCGCATGAATGCCCATTTCGCCCAACAGCGGCATCAACACGGACATCTCCATGCCGTACATGTGCTGCGATGGGACAGTCGCCACGATCCATGGCAACGCACCGTGATTCGACCGGAGCGCAACCTCCCGCAGGCGCTCGCAGTTCAGCCGCGTGGACGCCGTGAAGCTGCCCCAGGTCTTCGCATTGGCCTTCGGGCGACCCGTACTACCGGAGGTGTAGCCGACGGCCACGACTCGTTCTGCAGGAATCGTCGGCACTGTGTACTGAACACCAAAATCGGCCCAGCATTGCTCGACCATGGCATCGTCGAGCCGATAGCACTCCGGGTTCTCCTGCACCACTTCTGCAAGAACGGCCGGTGCACGCGATGGCGGCATCAGGCAGGCCTGTCCACGTATCAGCAATGCAAGAAATGCGACCAGGAAGTTGTCACGACGTTCGCATAGATTGAGCGCTGCCGGTCCGGGCGGCAGGCGCTCCGCAAGCGCACCGGCGCGGGTCAGCAGTTGACTGGAACTGAGCGCGCCATTACGCCACAGGATGAGCGGCCTGCCGGATGAAAGGCGGCTGAACGGCGCGGCCTCGTGCGCTGCGGAATTTCCCGCGCTGGCCTCCATTGCCGAAGTTTGCGTCATGCACTTCAACGTCTTGTCCCGGCGTACAGCAGCGCGAAACTACTGCGTCCAGCGGCGGAAGACCAGGGACGTGTTCACCCCACCGAAGGCGAAGTTGTTGTTCATTACGTACTCGACCTGCAGCTCGCGTCCAGTACCCACGACGTAGTCCAGGTCGCCACACCGCGGATCCACGTTTTCGAGGTTCAACGTCGGCGCGAACCAGTCGATGCGCATCATCTGGATGCTGAACATGGATTCGAGCGCGCCACAGGCGCCGAGCGAGTGTCCGAGGTAACTCTTCTGCGAACTCAGGGGCATTCTCGTCCCGAACAGAGCCGAGGTGGCGCGGGTCTCGGCGATGTCGCCCTGCTCCGTCGCAGTGCCGTGCCCGTTCACGTAGCCGATCGCCGCCGGTTCGAGGCCTGCAGAACGTAACGCCAGCTCCATCACGATTCGCATCGTCTCTTCCTCGGGGCGAGTGATATGCGATCCATCCGAATTCGTGGCGAAGCCGACGACTTCGGCGTAGATGCGCGCGCCACGTGCACGCGCATGCGCCATTTCCTCGAGCACCAACATACCGCCGCCTTCGCCGATCACGAGCCCGTCGCGATCGCGATCGTAGGGACGCGGCGTCGCACCCGGCTCATCATTGCGTCGACTCGTGGCATACAGCATGTCGAAGGCCATCGCCTCGCTGGCGCAGAGCTCTTCCGCGCCGCCACCCAGCATGACGTCCTGGTATCCGTGCTTGATCGCTTCATAGGCAAAACCGACGCCCTGGCTGCCCGAAGTGCACGCGGTGGAAGTCGGGATGATCCGGCCACGCAGGCCGAAGAAGATGCCGACGTTGGCGCCAGTCGTGTGCGGCATCATGCGCACATACGAGTTGGCGTTCAGATTCGGCGCGTCGCCGGTGAGCAGCATCTGCGCAAAATCGCTGATATCCGGCGTGCTGCCAATGGATGAACCGCAAGCCACGCCCATCCGGCCCGAACGCACCACCGGGTTACCCAACAGACCCGCATCGGCCAGCGCGAGCTCGGCCGCTCGCACGGCGAATTGTGAAACACGACCCATGCTGCGCAGCTGCTTGCGAGTCCAGTGCGCCGGAGGCTCGAAATCCACGACCGGGACCGCCAGCCGCGTGCTGAGGTCGCTGTACTTGTCCCACGCCGGCATCCGGCGTGCCGCGTTCCTGCAATGGCGCAGGCCCGCCTCAATCATCGGCCAGTCGGATCCGAGGGCGCAGATGCCAGACATTCCCGTTACGACGACGCGGCGCATCAGCAGAGCCCGCCATTGACGGCGATGACCTGGCGCGTCACGTACGACGCACCCGGAGAGACCAGGAAGGACACGACGGCAGCCACTTCTTCGGTGGTGCCAGCGCGCTGTGCCGGGATGGCCTTGAGAATTTCTTCGATAGGCGCGTGTGCATCGACCATATCGGTCTCGATCAGCCCGGGCGCCACGCAGTTGACGGTGATCGCACGCTTCGCGAGTTCCACGGCGAGGGCCTTGCTCGCTCCGATGACGCCAGCCTTGGCCGCGCTGTAATTGACCTGCCCTCGGTTGCCGATCAGCCCCGACACCGACGACAACGTGACGATTCTCCCCGGCGCGCGGCGGCGCACCATGGGCATGATGAGCGGCTGCAGCACGTTATAGAACGCATCGAGATTGGTCCGGATCACCGAATCCCACGCTTCTTCAGACATCGCTGGGAACGCCGCGTCGTGGGCAATGCCCGCGTTGCAAACGACGGCGTAATAGGTGCCGTGCTCGGCAATGTCGGCCGTAATGACTTCGGCGCAGCGCTTGCGGTCGGCCACGTCGAACTGCACGCAGCGCGCGGAGCGACCCTTGCCACGTATCTCGCCGACGACGGCCTCGGCCTCTGCAACACGTGAGCGACAGTGTACGACGATATCGTACCCATCCTGGGCCAGACGCAATGCAATCGCGCGGCCGATGCCACGACTGGAGCCTGTAACCAGCACCGATCCGCCATCAATCATCGCGCTCGGACTCTCCCGCCAGGAACGATCCGTCCGGTGGCTGAAAAACGGTCAAGGTGCCCGCTGCGACGAACTCGCCTGCACGGCTTATCCTACAGTCGAAGACGGCCCGACCGTCGTCCTCTCGCAACGACTCGACCACTTCGACATCCAGACTCTCGCCAACCAGGAACTCTTGCTGGACAGCCTGATACGAACGTACACCCAGGAGCAGCCCGATAGCCGAGGAGTTACCGCAATCGCGCAGTGACCGGTAGCCCGACAGGGCTGCGACAGCCTGGGCCATGATTTCGGGCCCGGCCCAGCACGGTAAGTTGCCCGAAGCGTCACTGAACGACGTGCCGGGCCGTACCACCACGCGGGCCGCCAGGCGGCTTTCTTCGACGCAACGAATTTCATCCAGCAACAGCGCTTCACCGGAGTGATGGAGCAGCGCCGACGGCAAAGGCATTGGCGTCGACATCAGCCCACCGCTCGCGACAGGGCAGCGCTCACACATGCGCGAAAGTCAGGCGGGGTGGTGAACTGCAGTTCACTGGTCCGGGAATCGACGGCGACCTGAACCGTACGTCCGCGCGCGATGCGCGCAGTGTCCCCCGCCCGGGTGATCAAGTAGTTCAACGTCAGGCGGCTTTCCCACTCTATGAGTGAGGCGCGTACGCGCAGGACACTGCCAAAGCGGGCAGGATTCAGGTATCTCGCCTGCAGCTCTACGATCGGCCACACGTACCCGGATTCAAGCATTCGGTCGAAGCCGTAGCCGATCTCATTCATGAATGCCCACCGGGCATTCTCCAGGTACCGCAGGTAATGGCCGTGCCATACGACACCGGCCATGTCGACGTCGTGGAATCGCACCTCGAGTTCGATGTCAGTAAACAGGGCACCCTGCACTCTCAAGTAGTCACTCCTGAGGTGGCGCGTAACGCCAGGCGAAGCCGTCGCGCAATCAGCCTTGGCGCGCGCAGCAGCATCCCGAAGAACAATTGCGTGTGCATCAGCGTAATCAGGCAATTGTCCCGCACCATTCGGAAGTGCGAAACCCCATCACGGGGATACCCGACACGGGTCGGCAGCCAGCGCATGGCCACCCCGCCCCAGTGCAGGCGCACCAGCACCTCGATGTCAAAGTCCATGCGGTCACCGGGGCGCTCCCTCTCGATGACCGGCAGCACCTTGAACAGTGGATAGACGCGAAAGCCACACATGGAATCGTGAATGTCGAAGGACAAAGTATTGATCCAGACCATCACGTGCGTCAGGTACCGCAGGTACAGGCGGTGACGGGGAATGGACGAGTCGAACACAGGGTCGCCGCAGATAAGTGCGGACGGCTCGGCACATGCTGCCGCGACAAACCGAGGGATATCGGTGGCATCGTGCTGGCCGTCCGCGTCAATCTGCAGGACGTGCGTGTAGCCCGCGTCCGCGGCGAACGCCATTCCCGCCATTACCGCTGCCCCTTTGCCCTGATTCCGAGGCAGGCGCAGCAGGCGCACCTCCCGATCGGCATCGGCCATGCTCCGGCACACGGCAGCACACGCAGGCTCCGATCCGTCGTCCACCAGCAGGACAGTCAACGCATGGCAGCGCAGGCCGGCGATTGTCCCGGCGATGGCCTGTGCGTGGTTGTACACGGGGACGACCACGCAAACGTCAAACATGGCCGCCCTCGAACTGGAGGCGACCGGTTGATACGACCCTCTGGTTTCTTCGATAAGTGAACTGCCACTGCCCCGCCTGCGCAGCGGGCGCTAGTCGAACGTCGAATGCCATCCCGGGCTGGACGATGCGACGGAACTTCGCGGCGCAGATACCGACGAGGCGCGACGAAACGATTCCATGAGTGCGGGCCAGCTCGATTACCCAGCCCACCTGCGTCACTCCAGGCACAATCGGTATGCCGCGAAAATGCCCCTGGAAGACTGGGAGGTCGAAAGGCACGCGCAGGAGACATTCCAGCGTCCGTGAACTGGCATCGACCGCGAGGTTCGACACGATCGGCATACCCGACTGGCGTAACAAGACGTGACTGGCTTCGTGGCCCGGGTCCGGCATTTTCTCGCTCAGGAACCATCCGCTGCGCGTCTCGCTTGCGGTGCCATTTCTTCCGAGATGTCGCTCCAATTCGGCGACGATGTGGGCCTTGCCGAAGCGGCGCAGGACGCGCTCACACGACGCGCTCGGGATGACTAGAACATTCGTTGGACCCGTGCCAATGGAAAAGTCGGTTCCAACTTCCGGCAGAAACACGCGCGCGTCCCTCACCCATGGGTGGGTTCGTAACCGGGCTGCGAGACTTTCAGGTCGAAGGCCGGGTACCGGGCGGGAATCGAGAACCCGGCTCACGCCTTTACGAGAGCATGAACTGCGTCGGCGAGGTCGCCCACGGTCCGCACCGACCTGAAGTCGTCCGCCGAAATCTTATGGCCCGTCTGGCGTCGCAACCGGTCCAACAGGTCGACTGCATCGATGCTGTCGATCTCCAGATCCTCGTTGAGTCTGGTTTCGCGCGTCACCCGCGCCGGGTCGATTTCGAACAGCTCGACCAGTGCCCCCTTGATCTGCTCCAGGACCTCGTCTCTTGTCTGCATGCCACTCCCTCGCACACTTGGTCGACGGCGCCTGTAACAGCATACATGGCTGCTGCATGACCCCCCGTCTATCGCCCTTCATTATAGACATTGGCAAGTCCCGATTCGGCCTCGTAATGCGCTACGAGCCAGGCGTTCAGCTGTCGCGATGCCCGCGGCGGCGGCATGTCGCGATACTTCGCCAGATCAATGTCCTCGCCGACTTTGAGCGACAAATGAGGGCGACGTCGAGGCACGCGATACCAGGGCTGCGACTTATCCAACAACGGCTGGTCTACGCTTATGTAAACCGGCGTCAGCACGATAGCCGCCTGGACCGCGACGCTGGCCGCGCCACGGTGAAAGTGGCGTGGCTGGCCTGGTCGCGTCCGTGTCCCCTCGGGGAACATGATCAGACTGTCTCCCGACCTGAGCGCCAGAATCGCCTGCTCGATCATGACATGAGTCGGGGAATTGCGGATGTAACCGGCCGCCTGCACCACCCATCGGGTGAACGGGTTTCTGAAGATAGCGGCCTTTACGACGCAAGCAGGGGCAGGCGTGAACGCTACGATGAACACCACGTCGACCAGTGTCGGGTGATTGGCGATGATCAGTTGCCCGGGCCGACCGAGGCGCTCGGTGCCGATGAATTCATAACTCACGCCGCCCAAGACAGACATGGTGTCAACGAACAAGCGAAAAGCGCGCTGGACAAGGGCTCGCGTGCTGGCACGCCGCCGCCGCCCCGGCAGGAGCAACGTCGAAAGCAGCACGAAAAGACCTAGAATGAGCCCGCTAAGACCAAACAGGACAAAGCAGGTCCCGGTGACGAAGATTCGCCAAAGATACGTCTGCCGCTCTTCCATGCTGTCAGCTGCCCCCTCGCGAACCAACTGATGCTGCGACTCCCATCGTCGCGACCGCGGGCCATCTGGCTTGCGACCCCCGATGCCGCGATGCGCTTCGATCCGTCGCGACTCGACAGCGATGCCCTTGCCGAGTGGGCAGCGCTACGTACAAGCCGTCGCCGCCTGGACTATGCATCCAGCCGCGCCTTGATGGCGGCATTTCCGGTCACGACTTGCCAGACCAGAAGCCTCTCCCACAGCCGCGGGTTTGCCGCCGTCGCCGTGGCACACCATCCAACCTCGGTCGGCGTCGACGTTGAATCCCTGGTGCCGCGTGATTTCAAGAGCATGGCGAGGCTGGCCTATTCTCCACCCGAGGCGGACTACCTCGAGTCGCTCGAAAATCCGTCGACACTCTGCGCCAGCTTCTACGAGCTCTGGACGCTGAAGGAGGCCTTTGCCAAGGCGCTGCGGCTCCATCTCGCAGACGCCCTCAGGCAATGCTGCTTCATTGATGTCGCTGGCCAACGGCGTGCCGAGATTCCCACGACGCAACAATGGAAAGCAATGGTATTCACCCCCTGCCCGACACTCAGGCTTGCGGTGGCCTGGACCGCCGCGTCGGCCGATCTGCTGAACACCGATGTGCACACCGCTGAATGGCCGGCACAACGGACGCAGCCCTGGACTCCGGTCCTCGACATCAGCAGCGATGCCGCCCCTTGCGTACGCTCCAGGTAACCGTCACCGTTCCGCGACATGACAATGCCTGACACCGCAACATCCCGACGCGGCACCGCCACGACCGTCACAGTGCTGGGGCTCTCCTACCCCTTGGTTGCGCACGCCGCAATCCTCACCATGAACCCGACGCTGATCGCTGCCAGTATCGCGCTGCTCGTCCTTATCATCCTGCTGCCCGGACTTCGGCGACGACGCGTGATCGCCTGGACGCTTCTGGTCGCCGCCGGTGTCGGTCTTTCCGCGATCGCTGGGCGTGAGCAGACGCTGCTCCTGCTCTTCCTGCCACCGATACTCATCAACGGCCTCATGGCATGGGTCTTTGGTCACACGCTTCGACCGGGCCAGCTGCCGCTGATCGAGCGCATCATTCGGATCCTGCATGGAAATGCCGCTGGTGTAGACAGCGCTATCGCCGTCTACGCCCGTCGTCTTACGCTGGCCTGGACAGGCCTGTTCAGTGCACTGGCAGCCGTCAATCTCGCTCTCGCAGCGCTGGCGCGGCCAGGAGGAATTTTGCTGGCCTTTGGACTCAATTCACCCGTCACGGTCTCGCTCGACACATGGTCGCTGTTCGCAAATGTGCTGAACTACCTTATCGTCGGGGCGTTCTTCGCCATCGAATACTGGTTTCGACGGCAGCGCTTCCCGCAGCAAACTTACCGCGGCTTCTTTGATTTCATGCGCCGACTGGCCAGCGTGAGCGAGGTCTTTCGACCGGCGAGCGCCGGGGCGAGTCGGATTTCAAGAACCGATCCGGACAACGCCTAGGCTTACCCGACGACCCTGAACATGCGAATCGCCTTCATCTCCGCCAACCGCGAAATACTGCCGGACGCCGTGATCCCGCTTGGCGTCCTGTCGGTGATGGCCGCCACGCCCGCGCGACACGAGAAGCTGTTCTGGGACCTCTGCTTCGAAACGGACCCCCTGGAGACGGTTGCGCGCAATCTGCGCGAATCGCAGCCCGACCTCGTCGCGATCGGGCTGCGCAACCTGCAGAACATGGACTACACGAACATCACGACGAACCTCGATGCGTACCGCGCGCTGGTCCGGACCGTGCGTGCGAACTCACCGGCCCCGATCGTGCTCGGCGGTGGTGGCTTTTCCGTGATGCCGCAGGAGCTGATGGAGGACCTCGGCGCCGACTACGGCATTACAGGCGAAGGCGAGCTTGCATTTCCCCGACTGCTCGACGAACTCGCAAAGCCAGAACCGGCGCTCGGTGAAGTTGAGGGCCTGTACTACCGTGCCGACGGCCAGGTCCGACTCACCGCACACTCCGGCCGCTTTCTCGTGCTGGACGACCTGCCCCGCCCGGACCGCAGCATCCTGTCCGAGCGCTACTACTCCGACTATGGGATCGAATCCCTGCAGACGAAGCGTGGTTGCCCGCTCCATTGCACCTACTGCACCTATCCCCTGATCGAAGGACCCAAAGGCCGCCTGCGCGATCCGGGCAAAGTGGCCGACGAGTTCATGGAGCTTTGCTCGCGTCCCGGTGTCGAGCACCTCTTCATCGTGGACAGCGTCTTCAACCTGCCGATCCGGCACGCCAAGGCCATCTGCCGCGAGCTCGAGACTCGCGGCAACCGCACCCCCTGGACGAGCTACATCAACCCGGTGGCATTCGACGACGAGCTGGCGGACCTCATGGTGCGCGCCGGCGCCGTCGGCATGGAGATCGGGTCGGACAGTGGCTGTGACGACATCCTGGACCGGCTCCGCAAGGGCTTTCACACGGACAAGATCACGCGCCTTGCGCGCATCGCGAAGGCGCACGGCCTGAAGGACTGCCACTCATTCATCCTCGGCACGGCCGGCGAGACACTGGAGCATGTCGAGCGCACGCTCGATTTCGTGGCCGGGCTCGATCCCTTCGCCGCAATCATGCTGGTCTGGGTGGAAGACAGCGAAGTTCTCGATGCAGGCACGGAACTGGAACGGCGCGACTTCCGCGACGCGATCTACGAGCGAGTCCGAGCGCGCGCCACGCAACAACCGCGCTGGGTCGTGCCGCGCCTGCGGCTACGCTTCAACCCGAGGACATTTGACGTGCTGCGAAATTACGGCATGCGCGGTCCGTTGTGGCAGCACCTGGATCGCCTGGCAATCCACTGACGTGCGGCGCGCCCGATTCAGTCTTCCGCCTCGACCATCCTGGACGATTCCTTGAGTACCCAGGCGAAGGCGACGCCGGCGGCAAAATAGTTTTCCTGCCTGACCAACGGACTGTCGGCGAAGACGGCGCCATTGAGGCTGTCCCAGCGTACGAAGGCGCCCAGCCAGTATTTCGGGTAGCGCTTCGACATCGACACCAGGAACTGACTGCCCGCATAGCCCCCCTCGGCATCGAAGGCCGGACGGTCGGCAGTGGCGAATTGCGGCGCCACCGAATAGAAATAGTCGTGGCTGCGTTCCGAGCCGTAGATGGGTCCGGCAAGCAACCCAAGGTTCCAGCCGGCAATGCCTGCAAAGTCGCTGACGTCGAGGACCAGGCGCGGCGAGAATTCCCAGCCGACGTAGTCCATCCCCCCCATCACCGTGACGGCGGCGCGTGCCGGAAGACGCAGGTCGAGTGTGTAACGCCGGTCCTGGCTGCGCCACAACGTGAGGTCCAGCGAGGGGCCGAGTTCCACCGTCGGCTGCAGATCGGGCATGCCCTCGCGGGCGCGGTTCTCGTCGCTGCGCACGGGCACCGAGGCGCCGAGACTGACGTTGAGATCGATGCGGTCGCTGTCGAAGAAGGAGCCGCGAATGCCGTCCTTGTCCGCCTTGAGAAAGGTGCCCCGATAGACGACGAAGGGAAAGGGTATGGCGAAGAAGCGGGACTCGTCCGCGCCGCGGTAGTCCGGAAAATGCAGCGCACTGATGCCGACGCCCAGTTCCCACAAGGGCTTCTCCGCTGCAAGAGCCTGGCCCGCGGCAAGGCCAGCGAGCAGCAGCATGGCGATGGAACTCAGGCGACGCTGCGCAGACATGACATGCTCGGTACTGGTAGAAACAGCCGGGACCGGCCGACCTGCTTCGAAACTACTCCAACTCCCGCAATTGCGGGAGGTAAAGTCGGGATGAAATCGATGAAGCCGCGACAATGGAGCGACGCAGAGCTCATCGATGCGAATCGCGAGTTCTACGACTCGCTGTGGTCCGACGCCCGCCTGATCGGTCCAGAGTCGTTCAGTACCTGGCCACTGGTGTGCTCCCTTGTCTCCAGTTCGCGACGCTCGCTGGAGGTCGCGCCGGGACTCCGGCCGCGGCTGCCTCTCGAGGCCACGCTGTTCGTGGACATGAGCGTGCCCGCCGTAGCGAAGCTGCAAGCTCATGGAGCGCATGCCGTGGTCGGCCTGGTGTCGTCGCTCCCGCTTCCCGATGACACCTTCGGCCTCGTCTGCGCGTTCGACATCGTCGAACACGTGGACGACGACGACGGTGCCCTGTCAGAGCTGTCGCGCGTTGCTGCCCCGGGCGCGACGTTGCTGCTGTCGGTGCCACTGCACCCATCGCATTGGACGGCCTTCGACGATTTCGTCGGGCATCGGCGTCGGTATCCGCCCGGGCAGTTGCTCGAGAAACTGGCCGGGCACGGCTTCACCGTGCACCAGAGCGCGGCTTACGGCATGCAGCCCAGATCATCACGCCTGCTCGATCTCGGGATGTGGTGCCTCGAACACCGGCGTGAGCAGGCGATGTGGTGGTACAACCATGTCTTCATGCCTTACGGAGTGCGGTGGCAGAAGAAGCTCTCGCTCGTCCCGGGCATGGTCGACACCGAGGGCGTGGACGAAGTCCTGCTGGTCTGCCGGAAGGACAGTGCTGGATAGCGACGGAATGAACCTCAAACCGCCACCCCGAACAGCGCCCCCACGCCAGCGGTCAACGCCATGGCCATGGCACCCCAAAAAGTGACGCGGGTGACCGACGCGACCATGGGCGCACCCCCTGCTTGAGCCGCCAGGGATCCCAACAGCGCGAGAAACAGCAGCGAGCTGCCGGCCACACCCCACATGAGTGCAGTCACCGGGAGCACTAGTACCATCAGCAGAGGCAGGGCAGCACCCACGGCAAAGGTACCTGCCGAAGCCAGTGCGGCTTGTACTGGCCGTGCGGCCAACGTGGCGGAGATGCCGAGTTCGTCACGACCATGTGCGCCAAGTGCGTCATGCTGCGTCAACTGTGCAGCAACGTTCGCGGCCAGCGTCGGATCCAGCCCACGCTTGACGTAAATGCCCGCCAGTTCCGCGAGTTCCTGCTCGGGACTTGTAGCCAGCTCCTTGCTCTCCCTGACCAGGTCGGCACGCTCCGTGTCGGCCTGTGAACTGACCGACACATACTCGCCCGCAGCCATCGACATGGCACCTGCGACAAGGCCAGCGACGCCCGCGACCAGTACGCTTTGCGAACTTGCGCCTGCCGCCGCAACGCCGAGAACCAGGCTGGCCGTCGAAACAATACCGTCATTCGCGCCCAGCACCGCGGCTCGCAGCCAGCCAGTACGATGGGTCCTGTGTATTTCGGGGTGCTTCATGGCGACCACATCAGTGGCGCTCCTGCAGGCGTCAGGCCAGCTTCCTGAAGTCTGCCTTCAAGTCCTCGAGGAGGACTTTTTTTTCGGCGACGCTCTTCTCGACCAGGCCCTTGCGTTGCATGGCCTTGTTGCCGGTGAGTTTGCCGATCGCTGCCCTGATCCGCCCTTTTGCCGCTTTCACCCGGCCTTTGATCTGCTTCTTGTTCATGACCGTCCCTCGCCCACAGGCGCCGCCCGACGACGGTGCGGCGCCACGCCACGCTGCAGCTACTGCAACGTTGAATCACGCATCCTTCATGCGCCCGCAAGCTTCTTGATGTCGTCTTTCAGGTCGGCACGGGCCGCCTCGTGCTTGCCAGCCAGCTTTTCGGCCTTGCCCTTCGCTTCCAGGCGTTCGTTGCCGACGAGTTTACCGGCGACTTCCTTGATTTTGCCTTCCGCTTCTTTCACGTGGCCTTTGACAGGCGTGGTGCTCATGATGATCCCTCGATGGTGCCTGGAAAGCATTCCGTGACCGGTCGAACTGCGGGTCCAACCGTCATTGCTTAAATTAGTCGCATGACCGCAGGGAATCTGTCCGCCAGCGCACGGACACGATTGCAAGTGCTTGATTCCCGCAGAGGGCGTGCGCGCGCACACGGCGCGGCAAGCGATCTAGACGCGTTCTCTTGCCAGCTTGTAGAAGAGCGTGCCGTCGTAGAATGACTTTATCCGGGCGACGCTTAAGGCGGGCACCGTATGGTCACCCTCGACGGCGTGGGTGTCGGCTGCAATCATCAGCAACAGCTGCCACTCCGCAATCGCCGCCACGTAGCCCGAGAGCGTCTCGCGGTTCGCTTTGATCATCCTCATGAGCTCGGTCGCCGTGAACGCCTTGTCGCCATTGCGATCAACCGTCGAATGCGCCCCGAATACCTTGTCGAAGCGCCTGGCGTTGAACCGGCCACGCCTGTCCAGAATGTCGGTATCACTGTCGTGCTTGCCTTTCTCGGCGCTTTCGATGTCGACGTTCATGGCCAGCAGGGAGCCGCGCGTCTGCCAGCTCAAGGCGGCAACGATGACGAACGCGGCGACTTCGGCCGCGCCGACGGCCAAGCCGAGGGCCTTAAGCCCGCGCGTGCACTCCGCGAGACCGAGGCCGCGGTCGCCGTTGTCGTCGAAGAACGACAGGTGCCGCTGCAACGGGGTGTCGGTGGGTCGACTGCGCGCCTGCAGAGTGCGGGGCAGCGCACTGGCCGCTGCACCTGCTGGCTTGCGACGGGTCGTCGGGGATTTCGTCGCCCGCCTTGGCGTCGTCCTCGCCAGCTTCACGACGGCTCCGATATCTTCGCCAGTGCTTCTGCGGCCGGCCGAATGTCGGAACTTTCGACCGCGAAGTCGCCGAGCGCAACGATGCCAACCAGACGCTTGTCACGATTCACGACCGGCAAACGGCGGACCTGCGTCTCGCTCATGATCCTCGCCGCGCTTTCGACGGTGTCGTCTTCGTATGCCCAGCAGATACCTGCAGACATGATTTCGCGCACCTTCGTGCCGGGGCCCTTGCCGTCAGCCACGGCGCGGATCGCAATGTCACGGTCCGAAATTGCGCCGATCATGCGGTCGTCTTCACCGACGGGCAGCATCCCGAAGTCGCCGTCACGCATGGTCCGTGCGGCCTCCTCGATGGTCATGTCCGGGCTGATGACCTTGACGTCCCGACTCATCAGGTCTTTGAGTTGATGGTGCATCCCGATCTCCTTTGATCGCACACGGTGCGCGAGCCGGCATTGCGCCGGCTCGATTGGTGCATCGGAATTGCAGCACTTGCACGGGTGTCGGTCGGTGCGCTGGCGTACCGTCGGCCGCTGGATCGCACCCGGCCAGGTGCTGGATCAGTCGCGCGAAATGCAGCTGGCCTAAAGGGCGGCGACGCGGCTCTGCGACTCGACCCAGGTCCGGACTCGCTTGGCGTCCGCGATCCGCGTGTACTTGCCATAGGAGTTGAGCAGGACCATCACGACCGGACGGCCGTCGATGACAGCCTGCATCACGAGGCAGCGCCCGGCCTGCGGGATGTAACCCGTCTTCTGCACGTCGACCTGCCAGGCCGGATTGGTGACCAGCAGGTTGGTGTTGCGGAACTCGAGTGGCCGCCGGTTGACGGTCACCGTGTGGCGGGCAGAGGTCGAGTAATTGCGGATCGTGGGGTTGCCTGCCGCAGCCAGCACCAGTTTGGCCAGGTCGACGGGGCTGGCCACGTTGCTGCTGGACAGGCCCGTGGGCTCAACGAAGTGTGCCGACGTCATTCCGAGAGCAACGGCCTTCGTGTTCATGGCTTGCACGCAGGCACTCAGGCCGCGCGGATACGACCGGCACAGCGCATAGGCGGCGCGGTTTTCCGACGACATCAGCGCCAGGTGCAGCAGGTCCCGCCGGCTCAGCTTGTACCCTGCGGCGAGGCGTGAGCCGTTGCCGGCGGTGCCACGCACGTCGGCGGCGGTGAGGGTAACCACCTGGTCCATCGACTGGCCCGCGTCGAGCACGACCAGGGCCGTCATCAGCTTGGTGATCGAGGCGATCGGCACGGCAGCGCGCTCATTGCGCGCCGCGAGCACCGCCGAGTCCGACTCGTCGAGGATGTAATACGCGTGGGAGCGCACGTCCGGGATCGTGCGCGCCCGCACGGCGCCCTGCGGTACAGCCTCGGCGGCCATGGGTATCCACACGGTCAGCAGCAAGCCTGCCAACGTGACCCAACCCATCGTCTTGCGCCATTGCTGCATGTCGTCGCTCGCTCCGTCTTGCATCTCGCAGTTACGGGTTGCGCGTGAACTGCGCCTGCCCAGGTCGAGAACGGGCGGTAGCCTGCCACACTCCGCAACCAATGTGGCATCACTGTTCACAGAAAACGTGCGCCAGCGCGGGTCGTCCCGGCCTGTGAACTGCGTCACATGTGCAGCTGAGGTTTTCGTACGGCGGTCACAGACCGCTCACGAATGCCTGAGGCTAGATATACCGAATCTAAAGAGCTGCCGGGTCCGGGAGAGGCACGCAGAAAAATGTCGCCAGGGCGGCCATCGAACGACGGGGTGAAGAAGCGCGAACGGTTCAGCTCCGGCTGGACTGGAGCCGTTGCCGTCGGCCTGTTCGTTTACATCGCGATCGCCATTGCGCTGATCCTGGTCGATGCAGGCAACCGGCCGTGGCTCGACGTCTTCAACCTGTATTCCGACTCGATGGCGAGCATCACCGTTGCCGTCCTGACCGGGGCTGCCGCCCGAGGCTCGTCCAATCCGGCTGCACAACGCACCTGGTGGCTACTGACCGCCGCGCTGGGCGTCTACAGCATCGGCAACCTGCTGCATTCGACGTATTGGCTGTATGGGGTCGACCCGTTCCCGTCGATCGGCGACGTGTTCTTCCTCGGCTTCTACCCACTGGTCTTCGCCGCGGTGCTCACCGTGATCCGCACGTCCGCCGTGCGCGTGCAGTGGATGCGGCTCGCACTCGATACAGCGATCCTGATGCTGGGCTTCGGCGCGTTCTTCTGGTTCTTCGTGATCGCGCCCACGGCGGACGCCCAGCGCGACCCGGACGTGCTGAAGTACGTGCTGGCACAGGTCTACATCGCACTCAATTGCCTGATGCTGCTGGCCTGCGGCGTGCTGCTGATGCATTCAGGCGCCACGCCCATCCGCCGCCGCGCCCTGATGCTGATCACGCTCGGTTTCTCATCGATGTCCCTGGCCGATATCGTCTGGGCCATGTCGAAGGTCGATGGCAGCTACATCCCGGGTGGCGTCTCGGACGTGATCTACCTGTCCTGCTACATCTGGCTCGCGGCGGCCGCGCGCGAGCAACTGCGCGGCAGCCCCGGCACGCGCCGTGCCCCGCACCCTTTCAGCGTCGCCGTGGTCCAGGGCATGCCCTACATCGCGATGATGGTGTCGTTCATGGTCCTGGTGTATGTCGAGAGCAGCACCGCCGCCAGCCCCGTCAACACGATGACCGTCATCATCTTCGTGCTGACGTCGCTGGTCATGCTGCGCCAGGGCGTGCTGTCCCGCGACGATGCACTGCTGCGCGAGCGGCGTGCGGCCGGCATCGTCGAGGCGCGCTACGCGTCCCTGATCAAGCATGCTTCCGACGTGATCATGATCACCAATGCCGAGGGCGTGCTGCAATTTGCCTCGCCGGCGGCCGAACGCACCTTTGCCACCCACCCGGACGACATGGTGGGCCGCAACCTGCTCGATCGCTGGATCGAAGGGGACAACGAGCGGCTGGCGGGCTTCCTCGCCGAGGTCGTGGCGACGCAGGGTCGCGTGATCGGACCGATCGAGCTGGTCGTCGAAACGGGCGAGCGGCGCAGCACTCTCGAGTGTGTCGGCAGCAACCTGATGGACGACCCGGCCATTGCCGGGCTGGCGTTGAATTTCCGCGACGTCAGCGAGCGCAAGGCGCTGGAAGAGCAACTGCGCAAGCTCGCCTTCCACGATCCCCTGACGCTGCTCGCCAACCGCAGCCTGTTCTGGAACCGGGTCGAGCACGCGCTGACGCTGGCGCAACGGTCGCAACAGCAAGTGGCGGTGATGTTCCTCGACCTCGACAACTTCAAGAACGTCAACGACTCGCTCGGACATGACGCCGGCGACCGTCTGCTGCAGGCGGCTGCGCAACGCCTGGTCAAGTCGACCCGACCCTCCGACACCGTGGCACGCCTCGGCGGCGACGAGTTCGCGATCCTGCTCGAGGGCATCCGCAGCGAAACGGATGTCGAGCGCATCGCCGTTCCGATCACCGCGGCCTTCAATCGACCGCTGCTCGTCGACGGCCGTGAGACCGACGCCACGGCAAGCATCGGTGCCGCCTGCTCGCAACCCGGCGACGACGCCGAGCAGCTGCTGCGCAAGGCCGACATCGCCATGTACAACGCGAAAGCCGCCGGCAAGGCCCGCTGCGTGCTGTTCCAGCCGCACATGCAGGAACAGCTGCACGACCGCCTGCGCCTGGAGCAGGACATCGACCTGGCCTTGGCGCGGAACGAATTCTTCGTCGAGTTCCAGCCGGTCGTCGACCTGACGAGCCGCGAACTGCTGGGCGTGGAGGCGCTGGTGCGGTGGAATCACCCGCAGCGGGGCGTCGTGATGCCGGCAGCCTTCATTTCCATCGCCGAGGAATCCGGCCGCATTGTCGAGCTCGGTCGTCGCGTCCTCGTCGATGCGTGCACCCAGATCCACAACTGGAGCAGTTCGGTCGAAGCCGGCACCGGCCTGCGCGTGGCAGTCAACATCTCGGGCCGCCACCTGCAGCAAGGCGACCTGGTTGCGGACGTGCGGCACGCACTCGAGGTTTCCGGTCTCGATCCCGGCAACCTGGTGATCGAGCTGACCGAGAGCACGATCATGCAGAACACCGAGGTGAACCTGGAACGCTTCCGTGAACTGAAGGCGCTCGGCGTGCGCCTCGCGATCGACGACTTCGGCATGGGCTACTCGTCGCTCTCCTACCTGCACCGGTTCCCGATCGACATCCTGAAGATCGATCGCGCCTTCGTGAGCCGGCTGACCGAGCAGGACGGCGGCCCCGAACTGGCCCGTGCCGTCGTGATGCTGGCGACGACGCTCGGTCTCGAGACCGTGGCAGAGGGCATCGAGAATGAAAGCCAGGTGGCGACGCTGCTGGACCTTGGTTGCGTCGCGGGACAGGGCTTCCTGTTCGCCAGTTCGAGCCTGCTCGATGTCGTCGCGCAGACCCAGTTCATGTCACGCCGCGCCGACCTGCGGGCGGCCGAGCGCGCCGCCCACGGTGAACTGACCGCGACCGGCCGCTTCCGGGTGGCGCAGCTCTGGCCGCGTTCGGCGGCGGGCTGACTGGCTCGCACATCCCTGCCTGACGGGCTGGGTTCCCCGACGCTCACTTGCGATAGACAGGATAGAGACCGTAGCGCTCGTCCCAGGAAGGATGGCGACGAGAGAAGAAATCGAGGCGCGCGGCCGGACTGCCCGCGAACGCGGCATCCTCGCGCAGCCGCCTCTCGAACTCCGCTTTGAGCGCCGCGTCCTGCGACAGCATCTGTCGCGCCACGGCCTCGGTGACGTAGTTCTCCATGTATTCCTTGCGTTCGAAGGCCGCATTGAAATAACCCCAGGACACGAAGGAATCGGGCGCCTGCGGCTCCAGCAGCGACATCAGCAGCCGCGCCTTCGGCTGGGCAATCGGCACGAACAGCGCACCGACGCCGATGTCGCGCTGTTCATCGCGCCAGGTGCCTTCGACCGTCATTTGCGACCGCCCCTCGAACGTTTCCGCTGCGGTCGTCGCCCGGTCAGCGCGGAATGTCTGCACGGCGCTGGCCGGTTGCGGCGCGCTCACACGCTGAAACTCGATGCCGTGCAGAGCCAGCTTTTCCGACAGCCACGCGGCGTGCGCACTCGGCACGACATAGCCGGTGGCCGGTGCAGTCACGACCAGCGCAGGCTGCACCTCGTACTTGAACGGCAGCCGCCAGACAGTGGGCTTGGTGGAGTCGTAGCGTATCCATGTCTGGCCCGAAACCCCTGACGCCTCGCGCGTGTACTCGTAGCCACGCAGATCGACGGTCCGCACGGCGTCCGTATTCTTGAAACTCAGTGGCACCGGCTTGCCACCGAGCAGGCTTGCGCGCGCGTCGGCCGCGTGGGCCGCCTCGAGCCACTTCACTCCGTCGCGCGCAGCGAGTTCGACCATGGCGTGAATGGTCTCGCGCGTGGCGGCGACGCGTCGCGGATACTCCTGCCACGAGTGTGTCTCGACCAGGGCGCCGAAGCGATTGCGGGTGGCCCAATAGCTGAGACTGAAGCGGGGTGACCGCACGTCCGCGGCCACGCCGGAGGCCGGATCGTCGGCACCCACGAACTCGGGATAGAACGGCAGTGCGTGGAAACCCTTGCGCCGCAACCGGGCCAGCACCTCGTCACGCAGCGCGTGTCCCGTGTGGCCCAGTTCGAGATCCCAGCCGTGACCGGGCTCGACCTCGACCGACAGGTCCTCACGCAACTCCGCGCCGTCCGTGACGTGCAGGTCCGTGTACAGGATGGGATCCCATGCGTCCAGGAGCGCGAGCATGGCGCGCATCTCCGGCGCATCGGCCTTGGTGTAATCGCGGTTGAGGTTCAGGTTCTGCGCCGTCACGCGCCAACCCATCTCCTCCGGACCGCGCTGGTTGGGCCGGTTCCATGCGCCAAACCTCTCGTGCCCGTCGACGTTCAAGACGGGCACGAACAGCAAGGTTGTCCGCTCGAGCACGCCGCGGCCTTCACGCCCGTCGAGCATGTCGCGCAGCGCGATGAAGCCCGCATCCTTGCCGTCGATCTCGCCCGCGTGGATGCCGCCCTGGAACAGGACCACGGGCCGCTGTCGCGCGCGGACAGATTCAGGGTCGAGCACCCCATCGTCCGACACGGCGAGCGCGAGCAACGGGCGGTTCTCGGGCGAGCGGCCGAACTCGAAGCAACGCGCCTGGTCGGGCCAGCGCGCGGCGAAGGCTGCGCACAATCGCTCCACTTCGTCGTAGCGGCCGGTGCGTTTGAATCCGGATTGCTCGGCGATGGTCGTGAGTCCGTCAGGACTCGCGGCGGATGCAGCCGGAGGTAGAGCAGTGACTAGCGCGACCAGGCCGACGAACAATCGCAGAGGGTGGATTCGGTGCATGCGACGGAGAATAACCTGACCCGGGCAGCACTGCTGCCGGCATCGATCATTGGCGCCATCTATCTGTCTGATAGGAACAATTGAATTTTGTAACGAACCGGGCGACGGCATAGTGCACGTCGCAGCCATTTTTTTACTCGCACATGGGGAGTGCTTCTGTATGCGCAAGAAAGCGTTGAACTCTGCTGCCGCTGTGGCGGCAATCGTCTTGGCGGGAGCCCTGTCGTCGGTCGCGACGGCAGGCGCTGCCGAGACTGCGGGCAGGCCGATGTCGAACCGGGACTGGTGGCCGCAACAGCTGGACCTCAAGCCACTGCGCCAGCATTCGCCGAAGTCCAATCCGATGGGCGACGATTTCAACTATGCCGAGGAATTCAGCAAGCTCGACCTGAATGCCGTAAAGGCGGACATCAAGGCGTTGATGACCACGTCACAGGCGTGGTGGCCCGCGGACTATGGTCACTATGGGCCGTTCTTCATACGCATGGCCTGGCACAGCGCAGGCACGTACCGCGTGGCTGACGGACGCGGCGGCGCCGATGGCGGCCAGCAGCGCTTCGAGCCGCTCAACAGCTGGCCCGACAACGTCAGCCTGGACAAGGCACGGCGCCTGCTGTGGCCGATCAAGCAGAAATACGGCCGGCAGATTTCCTGGGCCGACCTGATGGTCCTGACGGGCAACGTCGCGCTGGAATCAATGGGCTTCAAGACATTTGGCTTTGCCGGAGGGCGCGTGGATGACTGGGAGGCCGACATGGTCTACTGGGGTCCGGAGTCCAAGTTCCTCGCAGACGAGCGTTACAGCGGCAAGCGCGACCTGCAACGTCCCCTCGCTGCCGTGCAGATGGGCCTGATCTACGTCAATCCGGAGGGGCCGAACGGCAATCCGGATCCGCTTCTCGCCGCAAAGGACATTCGCGAGACGTTCGGCCGCATGGCGATGAACGACGAGGAGACTGTCGCGTTGATCGCCGGCGGACATACCTTCGGCAAGGCTCATGGTGCCCACGATCCGGCCAAGTGTCTGGGTCCAGAGCCCGCTGCCGCCGGCCTCGAACAGCAAGGTTTCGGCTGGGAGAACAAGTGCGGCAAAGGACACGGCGCCGACACCGTGACCAGCGGGCTCGAAGGCGCCTGGGGCCCGGCGCCCACCGCGTGGTCGACGCAGTATCTCGACAACCTGTACGCCTTCGACTGGGTGCAGACGAAGAGCCCGGCCGGCGCGATTCAGTGGGTGCCAGCCAACGGCCGCGGCGCGGGCATGGTGCCGGATGCGCATGATCCGACCAAGCGCCACCAGCCGATCATGTTTACCACCGACATCGCGATCAAGATGGATCCTGAGTACGCCCGCATTTCGGCGCGCTTCCGCGAGAACCCCGAGGAGTTCCGGCTCGCCTTCGCCAAGGCATGGTTCAAGCTGACGCACCGCGACATGGGCCCCCGCAATCGCTACCTGGGCGCTGATGCTCCCAAGGAAGTGCTGTCGTGGCAGGATCCAGTCCCGGCTGTCGATCATGAACTGGTCAACGCGCAGGACATTGCGCAGCTGAAGTCGAAGGTCCTTGCGTCGGGGCTCACCGTCCCCGAACTGGTCAGGACAGCCTGGGCGTCTGCAGCGAGCTACCGTGGTACCGACATGCGCGGCGGGGCCAATGGCGCTCGCGTACGCCTCGAGCCGCAGCGAGGCTGGGAGGTCAACAATCCGGCTGAGTTGCAGAAGGTGCTGAAGGGCCTGGAGGCCATCCAGAAGGACTTCAATAGCGCCCAGGCCGGGGGCAAGAAGGTTTCCCTGGCCGATTTGATCGTGCTGGGTGGTGCCGCCGCGATCGAGCAGGCCGCGAAGCAGGCCGGGCATGCCGTGCAGGTTCCGTTCGCGCCGGGTCGCACCGACGCTTCGCAAGCGCAGACTGACGTGATTTCTTTTGCTGCGCTGGAGCCAAAGGCGGACGGGTTCCGCAATTACTTCGACCAGAACAGCCGGCTTTCGCCGCCTGAGATGCTGGTCGATCGCGCCAACCTGCTGACGCTGACGGTTCCGGAGATGACTGTGCTGGTAGGCGGAATGCGGGTCCTGAACGCCAATGCGGGGCAGTCTGCCCACGGTGTGTTCACCAATCGGCCCGGCACCCTGAGCAATGACTTCTTCGTGAACCTGGTGGACATGTCCACGAAATGGACGAAGTCATCCCAGGTCGAGGGACTCTACGAGGGGCTTGATCGCGAATCGGGCAAGCTCAAGTGGACAGCCACCCCCGTCGACCTGGTCTTCGGGTCGAATTCGGAGCTGCGCGCGATCGCCGAGGTCTATGCAGCGAACGATGCGCGCGAGAAATTCGTGCAGGACTTCGTGGCAGCCTGGACCAAGGTCATGAACCTCGACCACGTCACTCACTGACGCAGGTAGCAGGAGCAAGAACGGCGGCGTGTTCAGCGCCGCCGTTCGACATCCGCCCTGGCTGGACTTCAACTTCGCGCCGGTCCAGTCTGTCCGTCGACATTTTGTCCGGGACGGGAGGCGCGATGCGATTCGACAGACACTCGATGATCGGCTGTGCGGCGGTACTTGCCCTGACATTTGCGGGAGCGCCTGCCGACGCGGCACCGCACCCACCGGGCCACGACAAGGTCGTCGCCGCCATCCAGGCCGACCAGGCCGCTGCGATCGAGCGACTGCGCGCATGGATCGCGCTGCCGACCATCGCCAACATGGGCATCAATACGCCGCAGGGCGCCGAGTACATGCGCCAGCTCGCGCTGGACGCCGGGTTCCAGCAAGCGAAAGTGGTCGAGAGCGGTGGCGTGCCCGGGGTGTTTGCCACGCTCGACGCCGGCGCGAAGGACACGCTCGCGATTTACTTCATGTACGACGTCAAGCACTACGATCCGGCCGAATGGTCGTCGCCACCCCTCGAGGGGAAGATCGTCGAACGGCCGGGCGAAGGGCAAGCTCTGGTCGGCCGCGGCGCGGTCAACCAGAAAGGTCCGCAGATGGCTTTCCTCACGGCGTTGCGTGCGTTCAAGACCGCGGGCGTCACCTTGCCGGTCAACCTCGTCCTCGTCGCCGAAGGTGAGGAAGAAATCGGCTCGACCCACTTCCCGAAGCTGCTCGCCGACCCCGAGATCGCGGCAGCACTCAAGCGCTCCGTGGGCGTCATGATGCCGTCGACCGACCAGGCCCGCGACGGCTCGGTATCGCTCGACCTGGGTGCGAAGGGCGTGATCGAAGTGCAGCTGATCTCGAGCGGCGAAAAGTGGGGCCGGGGCCCGGCCAAGGACGTCCATTCGAGCCTGATGGCCCGGGTGGACAGCCCCGTGTGGCATCTCGTCAAGGCGCTCGACACGCTGGTGGCCGACGACGGCTTCACTCCGGCGATCGACGGCTGGTTCGAGCATGTCCGCGCCCTCACGCCGCACGAGAAGGAACTGCTCGCCGCCAGCCTTCCCAAGGACGAGGAGGCCGTCAAGAAGGTATTGGGCGTGCGCCACTGGATCAAGGACGAGGATTTCCTGACCAGTACCTATCGCCTCGCGTCACAGCCGACGGTCAACATCCAGGGCCTCGTCAGCGGCTACACGGGACCCGGCGGCAAGACCGTGCTCCCCGGTCGCGCCGAGGCGAAGCTGGACTTCCGCCTGGTGCCGAACATGACCAAGGATGAAGCCGTCGAGAAACTCAGGGCGCATCTCGCGAAGCGCGGCTTCGGTGACATCGAGGTGATCGTCAGTGGCGGCTACAGCCCGACTGAATCGCCGGAAGACAGCGTCATCATCCAGGCCGGCACCGCGACACTGCAGCAAGCAGGGATCGACTACAGCCTGTTCCCGCGTCGCGCCGGTAGCTGGCCGGGCGTCGTCTTCACCGGGCCGCCGCTGAATCTCGCCGCGGGTCACTTCGGTGTGGGCCGTGGCGGCGGCGCGCATGCCCCCGACGAATGGCTGCTGATCGAGAGCAGCAACCCCAAGGTCGCGGGCTTCGCGCAACAGGCGGAGATGTTTGCTGGCTATCTCTACGAGACTGCGCGAGCGGCAAAAAGCAAGCACTAGCCCAATGAGACGGGCCGCCCTGAGGCGGCCCGTCCTGGCACCACGACAGGGGCACCGTCAAAGGTCAGCCAGCCGACATGCCCAGGCCGGCCATCGCCGCGTTCAGCTTTTCCTTGACCTGACGCGCAGCCATGACTGCCTGCTCCATGTTGCCCGCCGCCTGCGCTGCCGTGGCCTGGTCCCACAGGGCCTTGGCTTCGTCCGCACCGGACCTGGCCGCGTCGAACGCAGCAGCGTCCAACCCTGCTGGCAGCTTCCTGGACTTGGAGAGCATCGCGACCCGATTGGTGACCGCCGCCAGCTGCGCAGGAACATCCGACGCCAGCGTGCTCCACTCACTGTTGAACGCCTCGAGGGCCGCCGCTTCGGCCGCCTGCTTGGCGCTTGCGGCCGCAGCGCTGAGGCCCTGCGCCTGCGCAAGCAGCGCGGGAGCCGCGGCCAGCACGCCCTTGTAGTCCTTCTGCTCGAACTTCGCCTTCAGGTCGGCGATCCCTGTCGTCACCGCCTGCAGTTGCTCCGGGATGTACTGCGAGACATCCGCACCGGCCGTGGCGACGGCAGCTTCGATGTCAGCGATGGCCTTGGTGGCCGGTTCCTTCTGGTTGGCACAGCCAGCGAGCAGGGTAGCGGCCAGTACGAGCGAGAAGAATCCTGTGAATGCGGGCTTGAACTTCATCGGTGGTGACTCCTGGGTTATGCGGTGATGTCAGTCTCGATCAGGGGATGCGCAGCTTCTGCCCGACCTGGATCTTGTCGGGGTCGCTGAGCGTGTCCTGGTTGGCCTTGAAGATATCGGGGTACAGGCTGCCGTCGCCATACACTTCCTTGGCGATCTTCCAGAGCGTGTCGCCCTTCTTCACTTCGTACCACTGCGTGTAGGCGCTGTCGGCAGGCGCCGGGGCCGGCGGCGCTCCCGTGGCGGGAGGGGTCTTCTCGTGCATCGTGATCTCCTTGTCGCAGGTGCAGACCAGGATCATCTTAGTCCGTCCCGAACCCGTCTGGCGCGACTACGGAAGTTGGCAGTAGCAATACGGATACTCACGAGTGCCGCTCATGGGTACGGGGACTAGCCTGCTGCAGGATCGCCGCTGTTTCGGGAGAAACATCCATGAAGACCCTGGCCAAGATCATCACTTCCGCATTGGCGGCGTCCCTGCTCGGGATTGCAGCACCCGCATCCGCGAAGCTGACCGAAGCCGAGGCTGCGCGCCTGGGCACCGACCTCACGCCGATGGGTGCCGAGAAGGCCGGCAACAAGGAAGGCACCATCCCGGCCTGGACCGGCGGGCTGTGTTCACCCCCGGCGGGCTGGACCGCGGCGCAGGGTTACACCGACCCGTTCGCGAGCGACAAGGTGCTGTTCACCATCACCAAGGCCAATGCCGCGCAATACAAGGACAAGCTGGCGCCCGGCGCGCTGGCGATGCTGAACAAGTACGACAACTTCAAGATGAACGTCTACCAGACGCGCCGCACGGCCTGCCTGCCGCAGGAGGCGTACGACGTCATCAAGTCGATGTCCACCAAGATCGACCTGCAGGGCTTCGGCTTCACCGGGGGCTTCTCGTACGCGCCCTTCCCGATCCCGAAGAACGGCCTCGAGGCGATCTGGAACCACGTGCCGCGCTACCTCGGCGGCGGCGTCGTGCGTCAGTTCAACGCCTTCCCGGTGCGTGCCAACGGCGACTTCTACAAGATCGCAACCGAAGAACGACGCGTGTTCTTCCGCAACCTGGACCAGCCGAAGGACAACCTGCTCGGCGTATTCATGTCGCGCTTCCTTGCGCCCGCGACGCTGGAAGGCACCGTGTTCCTGGTCCACGAGCCGATCGACCAGGTCAAGGAAGCCCGCTCCGCGTGGATCTACAACTCCGGCCAGCGCCGCGTGCGCCGCGCGCCCGACCTGTCCTACGACAACATCAACGACGGCACCGAGGGCCTGCGCACGACAGACCAGTTCGACGCGTTCAACGGCGCGCCCGACCGCTATGACTGGAAGCTCGTCGGCAAGAAGGAGATTTACGTCCCGTACAACTCCTACAAGCTGTCGGACAAGAAGCTGAAGTACAAGGAAGACGTCATCCGCAAGAACACGCCGAACCCCGACCTGATGCGTTACGAGCTGCACCGGGTGTGGGAGGTGGAAGCGACCCTGAAGCCGACCAGCAAGCACATCTACGGCAAGCGCGTGTTCTACCTCGACGAGGACAGCTGGACCGTGCTGCACGAAGATGCCTACGACACGCGCAAGCAGCTGTGGCGCGTGAGCCTCCACCCGCTGCTGCAGTTCTACGACGCCAAGGTGCCGTGGTACCGGGCCAACATCTGGCACGACCTCAGCAATGGCAGCTACCTGCTGGCCGGCGTCGACAACGAGATCAAGACGCCGTGGGCGTTTGGCCAGAAGGCCGCCTTGGGGGACTTCCAGCCTGACGCGTTGCGGCGCCTGGGCACCAAGTAACCGGGGACGCTAGCGCACCGGCTTGAACAACAGGTCCGGGTAGTCGAAGCTGAAGTCGGCGAGCGGCGAAACCGCCTTCACTATCCGTCCCGCTCGACCTCGTCCGCGATGAGCGCCAGGACGCGTGGCGCGAAGCCCAGGCCGACGTGTGTCTCGCTGACCTCGAGGTGGCGGACGTTCGGCGACCACTGGTCGATGCAGGCCTGCCACGCCACGATACCGTCGCGCCTGGAGTAGATCGCGGTCACGGGCACGCGCAACGGATTCGCATAGCGGTCCTTGACGGCCTGTTCCATCTGATCGAGGTCGTGACCCTGTTTCCGGTACCACTCGGCCGTGGCGGTGTAGCGAGGACCGCCGATCACCGGGCTGCCGAGCGTGACGATCTTGCGCACCCCGTCCGGATGCTCGCGGGCGTACTCGCGGGCGATGTAACCACCCAGGCTCCAGCCCACGAGCACCACGGGTTCGCCGTGTTTCGCGACCGCTTCATCGACGACGCGCCGCAGTTTTCCCCGCAATCGTTTCGCGTCGCCTGTGTTCGTGCCGAGGCCCCAATCACTGGCGCGATGGCCGCGACGACGCAGGAACGATTCCATGACCCGCATCGATCGAGGCCCGGCTCCGAAACCAGGGAGCAGGATCGTGGTACGCGGCTGCGTGGCGCGCTGGGATTTCAGCGTCAGCCACGACGGCGCCCAACGCAGCAAGTCAATGGGCAGCCGCAGCTCCCGCAGCGCATCGAACCTGCCCAGCGGGGCAATCGGATCGTAGTCGATGGGCATCGTGTGGGTTCCGCGTGGGGGTGGCGGCGAACGAAATTTTGGCCGAGGATCAAGCATCATCGCTCGTCATATCCTGCCTGCGAGGTACCGCCATGACCAGTCGCCGCTCTTTCCTTTCCGGCGCCGGGCTCGCCGCCACGGTCGCCGCACTGCAATCCCTCCCCGCTTTCGCGGTCACGCCTACCACCGCCAGCCTGAGGAAGCGCGCCATTCCTGCCACAGGCGAGCTGATCCCAGTGATCGGCATGGGCACGTCGGGCAGCTTCGAGGTGGATTCCGCAGGCCGCGAGCCGCTGAAAGAAGTGTTGCGGCGCTTCGTGGCGGGCGGCGCCAGTGTCATCGACACCTCGCCCAACTACAGCAATGCCGAGGACGTGCTGGGCGACCTGATGGCCGAGCTCGGCGTGCGCGACAAGATCTGGCTGGCCACGAAGCTGGCGGCCGACAACCGCGCCGCCGGCGAGGCGCAGTTCGGGCAGTCACTCAAGCGGCTGCGCACCGACAAGGTCGAACTGCTGGCCGTGCACAACCTGCGTGACTGGAAGACCCAGCTGGCCTATGCGCGCGAACTCAAGGCCCAGGGCAAGACGAAATATGTCGGTCTGACGCATTACGTCGACACGAAACACGACGAGCTCGCGGACATCGTGGCCGCGCAGAAGCTCGACTTCATCCAGATCAACTATTCGGTCAGCACGACCAATGCCGACAAGCGCCTGCTGCCACTGGCCAAGGACAAAGGTGTGGCAGTCATGATCAACCGCGCGTTTGACGACGGGCGCCTGTTCGCACGCGTGGCCGATAAGGCGCTGCCAGGATGGGCCACCGAGGCCGGCGTCACGTCCTGGGCACAGATGTTCCTGAAGTTCGTGCTCAGCCATCCGGCGGTGACCGTCGTGATTCCGGCCACCGGCAAACCCGACCGCCAGAGCGACAACCTCAAGGCAGGCCTGGGCCGTGACCTGAGCTCTGCCGAACGCGCTGAACTCGTGGCGATGTTTGCCTGATGGCGGGGCCGGGGCCGGCGGTCCAACTCCTGTCGCGTCTGTTCGGGGTCGAGCCCGACGAAGCGCCGGCGGTGGCGGCGGGCGTGCTGATGTTCTTCCTGCTGTTCGCCGGCTATTTCCTGCTGCGGCCGGTGCGCGAAACGATGGGCATCGCCGGCGGCGTGAAAAACCTGCAGTGGTTGTTCACCGGCACCTTCGTCGCCACGCTCGCGGCGATCCCGGCGTTCGGCTGGATTGCCGCGCGCGCGCCGCGTCGCCGGATCCTGCCGTGGACCTTTGGCTTCTTCGCGCTGAACCTGCTGGGTTTCGCGGCAGCAATCGCGGCGCAGCCCGACAACCCCTGGATCGCGCGCGCCTTCTACATCTGGCTGTCCGTGTTCAACCTGCTGGCGATCTCGGTGGCGTGGAGCGTGCTGGCCGACCTGTTCCCGGTGGTGCAGGCCAAGCGGCTGTTCGCGGTGATGGCGGCGGGCGCGAGCGCGGGCGGCCTGGTCGGACCACTGCTGGGCGTGCTGCTGGTGGGCTCACTTGGCTTGCCGGGGCTGATGGTGCTGAGCACGGCGCTGCTGCTGGGTTCGACGGTGGCAGCAGGCGCGCTGCAGGTCTGGCGCGATCGCCGGCCGCTGCGCGCGGGTGAACAGGCTGCACGCCGCGAGCCGCTCGGCGGCAACCCGTTCGCCGGCATCGGCACGGTGCTGCGTTCGCGTTACCTGTTGGGAATCGCTGCGTTCGTCGTGCTGCTGGCGAGTGTCTCGACCTTTCTCTATTTCGAACAGGCGCGGCTGGTCGAGCTGCATTTCCCGAACCGCACCGACCAGACGCGTGTGTTCGGCATGCTCGACTTCGTCGTGCAGAGCCTGACCCTGCTCACCCAGCTGTTCCTGACCGGACGCATCGTGCAGCGGCTCGGCATCGTCGTGCTGCTGACGGCGACACCGGTGATCATGACCCTGGGCTTCCTGTGGCTCGCGCTGGCGCCGACGTTCGCGGTGTTTGCAGTCGTGATGGTCGCGCGCCGCGCCGGCGAGTACGCGCTGGCGCGACCGGGCCGCGAGATGCTGTTCACCGTGGTTTCGCCCGAGGCCAAGTACAAGGCCAAGAACGTCATCGACACCGCGGTCTATCGTGGCGCAGACGCGGTCAGCGGCTGGGTGAAAACAGGCATCGATGTCATCGCCACGAATCCGGCCGTGGTGGCCGTGGCTGGTGCGGTGCTGGCCCTGGTGTGGGCGTTGACGGGCTGGTCGCTGGCGCGTCAGCAGTCAGTCCTGGCAGCCGTCAGCTTGCGCCGTAGTTGACGGATGCAGGAGGCGAAACCCGCACCGTGTCGATGCGCGGTCCGTCCATGGACAGCACTTCGATCTCGAAGTCGGGGAATGCGATCCGCTCGCCGGCAACGGGGATGCGCCCGAGCGTCTCGGTGAGCAGGCCGCCGACACTGTTGGCATCCACCTCCGGCACCAGGACGCCGAGCGCCTCCTCCAGGCTCAGCAGCGACAGGCTGCCCGCGCCGGTCAGGCGGCCATCGTCCGCACGCTGCCAGACGAGGCTCGACTTCGAGAATTCGTCCTGCACCGGCCCGAACAGCGCCTCGACGACGTGCTCGAACGTGAGGAAACCGATTTCCGTGCCAAGCGGGTCGGTGACGATGGCGAAGTGCGGATCGCCGCGCCGGAACGCGGCTAGCGCCGACTCCAGCTGCTGGTGCTCATCGACATGGGGCAGCGTGCGCAGGTACGGGTGCAGGTCGCGGATGTCCCGCAGGCGCTCGGACCGGGTCAACAGCTCCTTGATGTGCAACAGGCCGACGAACCGCTGCGTCTGCGGATCGCGAACAGGGTAGCGGGTATAGCGCGAGGCGCGGACTTCGGTAAGCACTTCCTCGATCGACGCGTCGAGCCCGATCCAGACCAGCTCCGCGAGAGGACGCATCACGTCGCCGACGACCAGGTCGCCGAGATCGAGCCCGCGCGTCAGAATCTGCGTCTCGATCGCGCCCAGCTCGCCGTGGCGATGGCTCGCGCGCAGCACGGTGCGCAATTCGTCGACCGAATGCGCCTCATCGCCCTCCGTAGCCAGTTCGACACCCAGCCCGCGCAGGAGGACGTTGGCGGCTCCGTTCAGCACGTGGATGAACGGGTACATCACCCAATAGAAGACGTACAAAGGCAGCGCCGTGTTGAGGGACACCGTCTCGGCGCGACGGATTGCCAGCGACTTCGGCGCAAGTTCACCGACGACGATGTGCAGGAACGAGATCAGCGCAAACGCAAAGGCGAACGAGATGCTGTGAACGACCTTCGGGTCGCTGATCCCGGCATACGCCAGTGCCGGTTCGAGGAGCCGGGCAAAGGCAGGCTCACCGATCCAGCCCAGGCCGAGGGAAGCCAGCGTGATGCCAAGCTGGCAAGCGGAGAGATAGGCATCCAGGTGGGTGCGTACCGTTCGCAGCACGCGACCACGCAGGCCATGGGTCTTGGCGAGTTCTTCGGCCTGGGTACGCCGCAGCTTGACGATCGCGAACTCGGCCGCGACGAAAAACCCGTTCAGCAGGACGAGCAGCAGACCGGCCGAGATCAGCAACAGGTTGTCGATCGGCATTGGGCCGACATAGTACCCCTAGCGTGCTGGCGTCGAACGACCGGCACCGGCGAACGCGCTCTCGATCATCCGGATCGATTCGGCGCTGTCCCATTGCCGGGCGCCCGGATACCTCGCGACGACGCGGCCGCCTGCGTCGACGAGCACCGTGACTGGGATGGCCGAGGCACCGAGCATGTGCTCCAGCGTCCAAAGAGGCCCGGAATCGATGTAGTGACTGAGCTTGGCGTTCGAGTGCCTGAGCCACTTCAACGCCGCATCCCGGTAGTCGTCAGTCGAAATGCCGATCACGACGTACCGACGGCCGACCTGACTTGCCGCCAGCCGTTCGAGCGAAGCCGCTTCGGCGCGACACGGTCCGCACCAACTGGCCCACACATTGATGATCAGTGGACGGCCGCGGTAGCTGGCAAGCGATCGCTGCGGACCGTTCAGGCCGGCCATGACCACGTCCGGCAATTGGCGCCCGACCGCGACGGGCGCAGGAGTACCGGCCGACGTGGCTACTGCAGGCGTCGTCAGGAGCAGTAGTCCGCAAGCGCCTGCGGCGGCCGACCGGCGAAGGGCATTGATCAAGGGCATGCCGCAAAGTATGCCCGAGGGGTCGCCGGATTGAATCTACGTAGTGCACGTGCGGCAGCCATCGCTGCGGCCTGACGTCGAAGACCTGCCGCTCTGTACGGTAGGAAACAGACCAGCCGGAGACGGACGGCTAGTCTGTGGCTGAAGGGAAGGCCCGTCGCCCCTCAAGGCACCAAGCCACCCAGGGATCAGCAACGCGTCTCAGGCCCGCGGCAGCGCTCAATGTTCGCTTCTTCCCCTGCGCTGCAGTACGGATGACGCCGAAATCGGCAACACGATAGGAAATTCAAATGAAAACCGGAATCTTGAAACTTACCGCAATCCTGGGAGTGCTGGCGGTAGCCAGCGCCTGCTCTTCCACACGCACGCAGCAGTCGGCGGGTGAGGTCATCGACGACAGCACACTCACCTCCAAGGTGAAGATCGCCTTGATCGACGATCCGGTGACCAAGGCCGGCCAGATCAACGTCGAGACCTATCGCGGCGTCGTCCAGCTCGGCGGCTTCGTCGACAACGCCACGCAGAAGGCCCAGGCCACGAAAGTTGCCCGCTCGGTCACGGGCGTCAAGGAGGTCCGCAATGACCTGCTCGTCAGCACCAAGCCGCATGCGACATCCGGGCAGGACTACGATGACAGCATGCTGACCGCCGCGGTCAAGTCCAAGCTCGCGGACAATGCGGACACCAAGGCCCACCAGATCAACGTGGGAACGGAAAAGGGTGTGGTGCAGCTGACCGGGTTCGTCGACTCGACGACCATGAAGACCAAGGCCGGCGAATTAGCGCGCTCTGTTGACGGCGTCAAGAACGTGCGCAACGACCTCGAGATCAGGCAGAAGTAACGCCGCAGCGGCCGCGGGCGGTGTATCCGCCCGCGGCTCGATGTGACGGACACCCGACGCCGAAACATCCAGCTAAAACGGCCACGCTCTCCGCGGAGAACGACGGGTCGACGTCAGACACCGTTACTTCTTTTTTGCGGCCTTTTTGGTCGCGGCTTTTCTGGTCGCGACCTTCTTCTTCGTGGCCCTCTTCTTCGTAGCCTTCTTCTTCGTGGCCTTCAGTTTCTGCTTGACGTCGCCGAACTTCGCCTGCGCCTTGCCGCGAGTCTTCTGAGCCTTGCCTTTGGCCTGAAGCTCCTTGTTGCCAACGAGCTTGCCGGCGGCTTCCTTGATCTTGCCCTGCACTTCTTTCATGCGGCCTTGAATCTGGTCTTTGTACGCGGTCACGACTTGCTCCTGGATCGGAAGGCCGGCAAGCGGCCGGCACGTCGCACTAAGGGATTTGAAAAAGCGAGGTCCGACACCTGAGGACTTTTCTCATCGAGTGCCCATGGATACTTGAGCCGACAGCCGCATTTCGTCAATACGTCCAGATACGGTCACGGCGACGCCACGCTTTGATCGCACGGCCATCGGGATTCTGTCGATATCCGCAACCAACCCGGTGTCCTTCGTGTCGGTGGTCCAGCGTACAGATGTGAACGGCTCGCTGGCCCAGACTTCATCTGTGGTTGGCAGTACGGTGACGGTACCAATCCATTGCGGTACTGGGCGCGCGAATCCTCCAGTACGCGGTGTCGGCCGATTGCCGGCGTATTTCTTCAGGAGCGAGTCATGAGCATCAACAAGGACCAGGTCAAGGGTCGCGTCAAGGAAGCGGAAGGCAAGATCAAGGAGATGTCCGGCGCGTTGGTGGGCAACGAGACGCTGGAAGCCAAAGGCAAGATCCAGAAAAACCTCGGCAAGGCGCAGGCCAAGTACGGCGACGTCAAGCACGATGTGAAGGACATCGCCAAGCCGGCGTGATTCCTGCTGGCAGTGGATCTGTCCAATCGCTCCCGCCCACGCTGTCGACAGGTCGCTGTTCCAGCCGCGGTCACCTGTCATTGTTGAAATAGGGGAACACCATGTCTGTCGCCAAGATCACTGAAATCACCTCGACCTCGAAGTCGAGCTTCGACGATGCCGTTGCCGATGGCATCAAGCGGGCAAGCAAGACTATCCGCGGGATTAGCGGCGCCTGGGTGGCCGATCAGGAGGTCGAGGTAAAGTCCGGCAAGATCGTTGAGTACAAGGTTCGACTCAGGCTCACGTTCGTGCTCGACGAGAAGAAATAGCGCACCGCCTTAACGTCCCGGGGATCGTATCCCCGGGACACGTGATTAGAGGCACACGACCGCCGCAACCTGCTAGTTCACGAACGGCGGACAATCCTAAGTCCTTATCTGGGGGACCCTGGTGTCACGGTCTTGCCAGGCGCCGGCAGTTGCGCCAGATACGCGGCGACGGCTCGCTTGTCGTCTGCCGAGAGGTTGCTGAGGATCGGGGGCATCGCTGGGTTGGAGTTGCCACGCTCGCCGGTGAGGATGAGGTCGAGCTCGCGCAACAGGTAGCTGTAGTGCTGCGACGCAAGCATGGGATAGAAAAGCTCCGCGCGACCTTCGCCGTGCTCGCCATGGCACCCTGCACAATCACTGGCGTAAAGGGCCTGGCCGCGTAGCACCAGCTCGGGTGGACCCTGCGCGATGTTGCCCGCGACCGGCAGAGACTGAAGATACGCCGCCATGTCGGCAAAATCCTGCAGCGTCAGATCGGAATCGAACATGTAGTCCTTCATCTCCGGGTTCACGCGGAGGCCACTGCGGATGTCCATCAGCTGCTTGATCAACACCGAGGCATGCTGCCCGGACAGCCGCGGTATATCGAATCGCGCGCGCCCCGAGGCATCCTGGCGGTGGCAGGTCTGACACTCGGCATACGCCTCCTTGCCGCGCTGTCTGTCGCCAGGCAACGCCAACGTGGCCTTGATATCGCCATCCGTCGGCAAGAGTACGGTCACCTGAGCAACGGCCGTTCCAGCCGGGCCCGCGAGCATGATCGCGAGGGCAAGCGACGTTGTCGCCATGAGCCTCCGCGCCTTGGCAATCTGGAACTTCATCACTGCTCCCCTCGTCTTCGCCGACCTCTTCCTGCTCTCGGTCAGGACATGCGCTGAAATCAGCGCCGACTCGCGTGCAATCCGCACGCCATTATGCGCAAGGTCCGGTTGCCGCAGGCAGTTCGTCGATCGCGGCCGCCACTTGTTTCAGGTGGAGAAACTGAAGTTCCGATGCGTTGAAATCAGCTGACGCGGCAACGGCCGCTCCAGGCAACGCCGAGCAGACCAAGTCCCAACAGCACCAGTGTGCCCGGCTCAGGCACGGTGGTATTGGTTACCAGACTTCCGTCCCGGAAGCGGTAGAAATAGTCGGTCGTCGTTACCAACGGGCTGGCAAAGTTCACACTGCTGCCGCCAAGATTGAAGCCCGCAAGGGCGAAGGTCAGAGGGTACGTGTCGCCGTTACTTTCGCCATATCGCAGTCGCAGGTCAAAATCGCCACCGCCCTGGTCGTACAGCAGCATTTGCATGAACCGAGAATCTGCACCCTCGAGCACGCCAGCCCAAGTAACGTGAAAAGCGCGGACCGCCTCGCTCAAGTCGTAATTGCCGGAACCGTCGGCCTCAGGGTCGGCGACGCCACGCGAATACATTATTTCGCCAACGCCCGCCAGAGTGTCGAATACCGTACCGCTCGCGGCACTCGATTCCAGGTCGGTGCTGAAAACATTGATCAGGCCCGAACCGATACTCACCACGCCATTCTCGCCAACTGCCAATTGGCCAACAGAACCGCTGCCAAAATCAATGTTGAACCCGATGTTGATCGAGCCGCTGGTTGAATTGCCCGTCAGGCTCAGTTCGCACGAAGCCGGGTCAGCGCTAGCACTGGCGCAAGCCGCCGCAGATTCGTCTAAGGAAAAATCCTGACCGGTGATAAGGTTTGGGCCGAAGTCCACCGAAATTTTTCCGGCGTAAGCAGGTTGCGACGCAGCAACGAGCAACATTGCTGCCATTTGCCCAATCGGTCCACCGAATCTCTTGATTTGCCTGCGTTTTAGAGAGGTCACGGGATCACCCATTGAGTTGTTGGTTGGTCTCTCCTCGAGGCTGGATGCTGCGCCGCCATGGTTCGGAACACAATGGTGCGGGACACGATACGTCGCTAGTCTCGGCGTCGCTTCAGCCCGGCCTTTAAGAGTAACAAGCGGGGTTTGCCATGTCCTATAAGGCATTCATCAGCTACAACCATCGCGACGGGCATTGGGCTCGCTGGCTGCACAAGGCCATCGAAACCTACAAGATTCCATCAAAGGTCTCGTCTGCCAGGTTGTCCCCGGTCTTTCTTGATCGAGCGGAGTTGTCAGCTTCGTCCGATCTTTCGGCCATCGTTCGATCAGCTTTGGAAGAGTCTGAGCACCTGATTGTCATTTGCTCGCCCTCGGCGGCTCAGTCCAAGTGGGTCAATCAGGAGATCGAACAGTTCATTGCGCTTGGTCGACGTGATCGAATTCATTGTCTGGTAGTTGCCGGCGATCCGGGCAGTTGGGCCGACGAGTCGTTGCCGGCTTCGGAACATTGCTTTCCTCCGGCGCTGAAATCGCGCGGAGCTGCTGCCGAATTTCAGGCTATTCCCGAGCCCTTGGCAGTGGACGTGCGTTCCGGAATGGACGACCGGCAAACTGCGAAACTCAAGATAATTGCCGCATTGCTGGGTGTGCGCCTCGACGAATTGCGGCAAAGAGATCAGGCCCGACGTCAGCGAACATTATTGGTTATCGCCGCCGCATCTTCGATCGGTGTGGTTGTGTTGGCGGGCTTGAGCTTCTTTGCCTTCCTGTCTCGCGGCGAGGCGCTTCGCGCGCGTGCGCTTGCGGAGCAGAATGCGCTGACGGCCCAGCGGACTTCGCAATTCGTGGTGTCGCTGTTTTCAGTCAGCGATCCCAGCGAGGCGCGCGGCGACAGTATTACGGCACGCGAAATTCTGGATCGCGGTGCCGCCCAGATAAAATCGCAACTCAAGAATGAGCCGCAGGTGCGTGCAGAGTTGCTGACGACCCTGGGCAACGTTTACCGAAATCTTGGCCTGTTTCGTCCCAGTGTTGGATTGCTGGAGGAAGCCGTCGCCGTTCCAGGGAAAACGCCTCCCAGCGAATTTAACGCGCTTCTGGCCTTGGCAAAGTCCCACTACGAACTCGGCAACTACGCTGAATCCGAACGTCTCTTGCAGCTGGCCGCAAAGTCGCTGGGCAAGGTTACTGACAGTCCAGAGCACGGTGCGAACGAAGTCAAATTGAATCTGGCCATTGCAGAAACCATGCTGCGCGTGGATCGCAGTGGGGAAGCCCTCGCGTCGCTGGAAAAGACGTATCGCGCCGCCAAATCGCTGACGCCTGTGGACAGTGAACAGCTTGGCAGAATCCTGGAGGTCCTTGCTGAAGCCAATTTCTATGAAGGCAATCTGAGCGTGGCGCGAGAGAATTTTGGTGATGCGCTACGGGTTTGGAATTCGTTGTATGGGGAGGTACATCCGCGCGTGGCATTTGTGTTGAGTCAGATTGGCGCAGTTGAATACATGCTCAATAGAAAGTCGGCAGCGCTGGCGAGCTACCAGAAAGCCCTCCCTATCGAGCGCAAGATGATGGGTGAGAAACACCCCAACGTTGCGGTCACGATGAACAATCTGGCGCGTATTCATCTCGAGCGCCGCGAATTCAAGGAGGCCGTGACCTTGCTGGACGAGGCACGCCAGATTCAATTGGCGCAAAAAAGTGAGACGCATGACGATCTTACATTTGTGTTTGCCAACCTGGGGTTGGCCAGGATCGGTCTCGAGGAAGTTGCTGTGGGGGTTGAGTATCTCGAAAAGGCATTGCGTGCCGCACGTGCTAACAATCACCGCTTGATCGGACCAGTTCTGGTCGATCTGGCTCGCATCGATTGCGATGCCCAGCGGTTTGACTCGGGGTTCCAGCGATTGAAGGAAGCAAGACCATTGATGCGCGAGCGCTATCCCGACGACGCCTGGCGGTTGGCGATTGTCGATAGCGTTGAGGGTGGATGCTGGCTAGACAAAGGCAACTACCAGCGCGCCGCGCCGCTACTGATAGGCAGCGCACCAATCCTGCTTGCAAAATGGCAACCGACAGAGTTGTACGGCTACGAAACCGTGCAGCTCATGATTCGTTACTACAAGGTGGCGTCCAACCCGTTGGAGCTGGCACGTTACCAACGTCTTGCGCACCCCGGATGATCCCGACCTGGGCGCCGGCCCGTAGGCGGTTCATCGCCTGGTTTTCCTCGATCGGCTAAGTGCATTGGCAGGACCACGACTGCGCCGCGGTCTCCGCACGGTGCCTGGTGACTCGCGAGATTCACGCGCGTGGTCCGATCGGACCAATGTGATAGAGTCCGGCGCCAAATAGAGGGAGGCCCGGCCTGATGAATCTGGTCTACAAGAATGAGAACGCACTCAAGTTGATCGCGATCCTGATCTCGCTCGCCGCCTGGATCGCGATCGTCTATTTCAGCAAGGGCCTGGTGCTCGTATATGTGCTCATCTTCGGGCTCATCTACCTGTTCGCGCAGTCCGGGTTCATCGCCTACCTGCGCGGCACGGGCGTGTGCGTCTCCGAGAATCAGTACCCGGACGTTCACCGCGCGCTGACCGAGTCATGTCAGAAGCTCGGCCTCGACCCCGTGCCCGAGTGTTACGTGCTTCGAACCAACACCTTCAACGCATTGGCGACGCGCTTCCTCGGACGCAGCTTCGTGGTCCTGTTCGCTGACGTCGTGGAGACGCTCCGCGAGCATCCGGATTCGCTGAACTTCTACCTGGGCCACGAGCTCGGGCACCTCGCGAGGCGCCATCTGCAGTGGCATGTCCCGCTCCTGCCGGCGTCGTTCCTGCCGCTGCTCGGGACCGCCCACCGCCGTGCGCAGGAATATACGTGCGACCGGCATGGGCTCGCCTGCAGCCCCTCGCTCGGGGCGGCGCAGCTGGGGCTCCTGGCGATCGCGACCGGCGGCTCCCGTCTCGCCGCCACGAACGTCGGCGGCTACATCGAGCAGTCGAGAACCACCGGCTCCTTCTGGATGTCGTTCCATGAGCTGATCGGCGACTACCCGTGGCTCACCAAGCGCGTGGCGGAGATCACCGCGGTCGGCCAAGGCGCGACGGCCGAACACCCCCGGCGCAATCCGTTCGCGTGGATCCTCGCCGCGTTCGTGCCGCGGTTCGGGGCCACGGGCAGCGCTTCACTGATCATCACGATTGCGATGATCGGGGTGCTCGCGGCGATCGCCATCCCCGCGCTCCAGGACTACACGGTTCGCTCGCAGGTGACGGAAGGCCTCAATCTCGCGGCCGAGTACAGGGCCGCGGTCGAGAACTCTGGAGCCGCCACCGTGGAGGACGTTGCGGCTCTCAGCACCGAGTCTCTGAAACTTCCCGCGGAAGTTTCGACGGCGAATTACGTCGACAAGATCACCGTGCAGTCAGGCGCCGTGGTCATCGAATACGGCAAGTCCGCGCACCAGGCCTTGGCGGGGCAGCAGCTCGTGCTCACCCCCGCGATGCACGAAGACGGGAGTCTGGAGTGGATCTGCGGGCCCGCCTCCGCGCCGCCCGGCGCCACGCCGGTCATCGACGATTACGCCCAGTACACGTCGGTCATGCCGAAATACTTGCCTGCGGCCTGTCGTGCGGACGCCGCCGCGCCCTAGCCGGAGCTCGAGGCATCGACGACCGGGGACTTCAAACTCTCGCCCGGGAGCAGGTTTCCCATGACTGGCGCTCACTCGCGCGTCGTATACGCTTCCAGCGCGCCATAGCCACGCTCGTCGATTTGTTCTAGCCGCGCATCCAGCGGCGGGTGCGTCTTGTAGAGCTGCGCCAGGCTCGCCGACTGGCTGCCGAGTGCGGTGAGCTTCTGCAGGACGGCGTACAGCGCCAGCGGATTCATCCCGGCACGGGCGAGATAAAATCCCGCGGCTTCGTCCGCGCGATATTCTGCCGCGCGATCCAGCGAAGTCAGCATGATGGCTGCACCATTCTTCTCCGCGTAACGCCTGGCGTAGCTGCCTGCGACACTGTCGTTGCCCACGCTGAGGTTCTCTGCTGTCAGGTCCTTGCCGGCAGTCGCCAGATCCTGCTTATGGATCACGGTGTAGTGATCGCGCTGCACGCAGTGACCGATTTCGTGACCCAGTGCTGCCGCAAGCTCGCTATCCGACGACAGCAACTGGTACAGGCCGCGTGTGACCAGGATAAAGCCGCCTGGCGCCGCGAATGCGTTGACCTCGGGCGTGTCGATCACGCCGAAGGTCCATGGCAAGTCGGGACGACTCGTCTGCGATGCGACCCAGCGTCCGACGAGGTTGACGCGCTGCTGGGCTGCGTCATCGCTCCACAACGGGCGTGCGCTCAGTATGCGGCCCGCAAGCTCCGGGCCGAGCGCGATCTCCTCGGCGGCGAGATCGTCCTCGGATTTCGGCGCCACCTTGGCGGCGGTGTCCAGTTTCGTGCCGACGTTGACGCCCAGCGAGCCAAGCAGGCCGCCCATGGATTTCGCAAGCTCCGCTTTCGAAACCGCGGTCTCCGGCTTCGACTTGCCAGATTTCTTTCCGGCCTTCGCTTCTCCGGCGTACGCCACACTTGTCGCCTGCCAACCATGCTCAGCGGCATAGGCGGCGCCAGCGGATGCATCGACCCGATGAGCGACCATCGCGTCCAGTTGCCCCTGGCTCAACGTGGCCGATCGCAGGTCGCTTTCCTCGATGCCCCGCACGCCAGCCGTTTCGGTGACGCGCCCCTTGCCGGCCTTGCCGCCCATCAGCACGCGCACGTTGGCTTCGCCACCTTCGACGCCCGCGTAAGCGAGGCGCACATCGTTGACGCGTACGAAGCCCGGGGCGCTGGCGGCCATCCGCAACTGGTACCACAGGCCCTCCTGAGCGGAAATCTTGACGTCCGTGTTGCGCGGCAGGGTCGCCACTTTGGGCGCATCGAACCTGGGCTCCGCATACACGTCGGCGGATGGCTTATGCACGATGGCGGACAACTCCGCGGCCCTCGCCGTCGACACCTGCATGGCGACCGCGAACAATGCAAACAACAGGGTGCGCATTGAGCGTCTCCTTAAGACACGTCCGTATGATCGAAGAACGATGCTCGCCGCGCCAGCGGCACTTCGGCTGAGGACGCCACCGCCTGGCCGACCAGCTCGCGCAGGCGCAGGCGCTCGCCGCGGTCGTTCCCGGCGTCGCCGTCGTCAATCTCGGCACGCGCAACCGCAATACGTACGCTGCCGTCAGCAGGCAAGGCCGCGTCGTATTCGGCCAGCTGTCGCTCAAGCCTTGCGAGATCGCGCCGTGCCGCAGTGGACGCCGCAGCTTCGCTGGCGCCGTGCCATATCAGCACCATCAGGTCGTCCAGAGCTTCATGCAGCCAGCTCTTGCGTTCCACCACACCCTCGAGCATCACCGCATCGCTGCCGGCATACAGGAAGCGTCGCAGCCGGCGGCGGTATTCCCGCCGGCGTTGCGCGGCGGCCTTTTCGCCCAGGCCAGGATCGGGCACGAACCGCAGGCGCGCGATTACCAGCCAGCGATCCTGTGCCGGGACGAACTCCGGCAGGAAATCGCCATTGCCGACGGCACGCCCGCGTTGCACGCCGGCGTAGAGCCGGCACAGGCCGAAGACCAGGCCAATGAAGCCGATGCTGGCGAAGATATCGAAGAAAAATCCGAAGAACGTGAGACCCACGAACGCGGCCGTCAGCATCGTCAGGTTGGCGGCGACGAAGACGGAATCGATGTCGGCGGCGGGTTCGCCGCGGTAGAACGCGAACGTGGTCAGCGCGGTAAACAACATGGCGATGGCGTACTTTAGCCACGCCGGAGGCGCACGAATCGCGCTGCCGGCGATCAATGCCTCGGTGGCTTCGGCCATGACTTCCACACCCGGCATCACCGGATCGACCGGGGTGGGCTTGGCATCGTTGACTCCGGCAGCCGTGTACCCGACCAGCACCACACGATCCTGCAAGGCCGGTGGAGAGACCGTCGCATCGCGGCAGACCGGCTTGGAGCCGGTCAACAGGTCGGCGGCGCTGATGCGTGGCAAACGGGTGTCCCGCCGCCAGTTCGGGCGCGCCACGGCGGCAAACTCATTGGGCGATCGTGTCGTGGCGGCCATCGCCAGGCGCAACGGCAGCGACGGCAAGGCCCAGTCACCGACAGTCTCGCGCAACGGAATGTCACGCAGCACGCCGTCCTCACCGCGGGTGACATTGGCAAGCGCGCTGAAGCGGGCCATCTCCTCGCCGTAGGGCAACAACAGCGCTACCTTCGGATCGTTCCGCGGATGGACAGTGAGGGCAAATGCCGCCGGGGCCTGCGACGCACGCAAGGGCGAACCTTCGTCGTAGTCCGGATGCAGCCGCGTCGAACCGAATACAAATCGCCCGGCGCCGCCCTTGGCCATGGCTTCCAGGGATTGATCGCCGACGGGATCGTTTGCGGAGGGGTCGGTAAACAGCACGTCGTAGCCGACCGCGCGTACTCCGGCACGATCCAGCTGGTCGAGCAAGTCCGCATGACGTTGGCGGCTCCACGGCCAGCCGCCTTCGCTGCGAGCGCGGAAATAATCGATCGAACACTCGTCGATTTCGACCACAACCACGCGACCGGAAGGCTTCGGTTCAAACGGGCGCCATTGCACCACGCGATCGAAGATCGCATTCTCCGCCGAGTTGAGCGAGCGTGCGTGGCCCCAGTCCCAGGCGAGCCAGACCATCGCGCCCATCGCGAGCAGCGGATAGAACGAGAACTTCAACAAGAACGCGATTCGCGAAAGCGGCCGCCGATAACTGCGCTCGACTCTGGTCCAAGCGCGGAGGAAGCCGTAGCCGAAGGCCGCCAGGCTGGCGTCGATCCATGAGAGCACGCGGTCGATCAGCCTGCCGATCATCGACGATCCCCCCTCCCAGATGATGGCAGGTTTGGCGTGAAGCCTTCACGTCCGCGGTCACGATGGCTGAGTCAAAGCCCGTTGCGCCTTGCGTCGTCGGCTCAGGCTCAAACCCGCGAGGCCCAGGCCGAGCAGCGCGAGCGTGCCGGGCTCCGGGACGCGGTGCAGAAAGCCGCGGATCTCTCCGCCCGCGAACGTGGAACTGTGGATGTTGAAGTAAGCATTTCCGCTGTCCATATTGGCCAGCAGGCGGCTCATAGCCCCCGCCGCAGTGCCACCACTGCCGGTTAGAAAGACGGCCGTATAACTATTCGTGTCCAGGAGGTTCAGGTCGTTCAACAGGTAGGTTCCGCTGGAAACGCCCACGGGGAATCCTGGCAACGTTCCTGGCGTGACCGCGACGCCCACCGTGCCTGCACCCGCACTAGCCGTGCAGCAGTGGATGTGTGAGGCCGTCGTCGTGCCCGAGAGTCCGGAAAACGACACATCGAAGTCAAGCAGACTGGTTGTGGTATCGAACGTCAGCCACACCGTGCCGGACCCGGTGGCACCGACTGCTTCCGGTCCGAGCGTTGTCCGGTACTCGATGACCGCTGCTCGCGCCGGCGCGGTTGCTGCAAGAAGCGATGCCGTTAGTAACGCCAATATCGGTCGTTTCATGTCAGTCCTCCTGCTTTGTCGTTTGCACCCAGTTTCGAGAGCGCTGCAACGGACTATGAACCTGATTTTCCTTCGGCTCGTGTAAAGAGTTCCGACGACGGCCTGTAAACCGGCTTCGAAGATTGACCAGCGGAGGTGCGGACGATTTCTTGGACTACTTGAAGGGGTAGTTCATGTATTCATACGAGGATCGACTTCGAGCTGTGCGGCTTTACATCAAGCTCGGTAGACGAGTGCGCTTGACCATTCGCCCGCTCGGCGTCGACATCGAGCGCATCGAGCCTGGCCACCCGGAGCAGAACGGACGCCATGAGCGCATGCACCTGACCCTGAAGAAGGAAGCCACTCGGCCCACTGCGGTCGGATCTGCTTCGACAACCGCAAAATTAACCTCAGCACCGCCTTCGCCGAACAGACCGTCGGCGTCAAACAGGTCGCCGACCAGGTCTGGCAGGTCAGCTTCCTGGAGTACGATCTGGGGTACTTCGATCGAGACGAGGTTCGGGTGGAGCCCGGCCCGAACCCCTTCGCCCCGGACACAGTGTTAACCATGTGTCCGGAATGAGATGTAAACCATGAGATCGGAATACACCCCTTGGAAATGGTGGCCGGGGACGGAATCGAACCATCGACACGCGGATTTTCAAGACAGCTAACAAGTCAGTTCGGCGCGAGCAAGCCGAAGAAGCGCGACGAGTTTTCGCGGGGCCGACCGAACCGCCCTCCCCGACCGAGCCCATACCGAACCCCGGCGGGATCCAACCGAACGCGGTCGGCGGCGGGCCCATGAGGGTCATGTGGTTAGGCGCATCGCGACCGAGCGGAGGCCGAACCGCGCACCCGTTGCCGCTAGAGCCCTCGGTCTCATTCGACCCCGCAAAGTCGCAGCGCTACAAGGAGGTGGACTACGCAGCTTCCTACTTGAAATTGCACCAATACGGTCTTGGGTCGAAATCCAAACTCTTGTCAGCTGACCACCAATTCGGGGGCAGCCTAAATCCATCGTACGTCAATACAGACCGAAGCACGGATCCGCGGGCAATTGGATTTGCGCACACTTTGTAGATACATGCCTCCATCGCGGTATCCTCGTACGTGTGCGTTTCATTTCCAACACGCAGTGTCACGACTAGACCTGAGCCACCCATATGGCCCGTGTCCGATGGCCATCGGCCTGGGCCGGTGCAGATTTTGCGATCACTCAGAGCAGTGAGCTGCACGACGAATCGTCGGTTGACGGGCTCATCAGTCCAGCTAACTTCGTAGTCAACTCCTCGTTGCGGAGCGACGTCTACCGAACGCGTCAATCCCTTCGTACATGCGACGGTGACCAGAAATGCACCCGCCATAGCAAGAGCAAAGAAGCTTGTTTGGTGGCGGTTCAGCAGAGTTAATCCGTCGGTCAATCGGGCTGGAACTTATCTGCGTAGCCAGGAAACGCTAGGTCCATCAGATTATCAGGCTTTGTCATGCCCTCAGCGGTCCCCCGCAGAGAGTTGAATGTGCCTTTCTGCGCTGGATCGGAACTCAGTCCATAAGATAAGGAACCGTTTGACGCCATATCGCTCAAGCCGGCGCCGGTATGTAGCGACTCGTGTCCCGCTGACCACGCCCCTGCAGTGCTGTTCCCCGCGCCCCACGCATTGCTATTGCCCAAATTCACGTAAATGGAGTTGCCGTCCGGCGCCGCTGCCGCAGCGCCACCAGCCGACGTTCGACCGTTACCGGCAGCGATGTACTGTTTGGTTGTCATCCCAATTGCGAGCTTTGATGTGCCTCGCAGGTCAGCGGCTCCAGCGCGAAGATTCGAAGCGCCAGTACGCAAGTTCGAAGCCTTTTCAGTGCACTGACCCTTACTGTCCAACTTGTCCGCGCGCTTCTCCATCATGCTGGCACGATGCTCCATATTGGCAGCTGCCCTTTGCTGCGCCTTGTCGAATTTCCTCCATTGGGACTCAGTGAAGCCCATGCCTTGCCCAAAATTCCCGCTCGGATCAGTTCGATTCAGTGGATCATTCCCAACATACGCATACAGGTTCAAGTCATCGTCGTACCCAATCGGGTCCGTCTGCATGAACCGTCCAAGGCTCGGGTTGTAGAACCGCGCCTTGTAGTAGTACAGCCCGACCTGCTGGATCGCGGTCTGCCCCGTGTACTGGAACCGCCACGTGCTCGGCGCGGTGGTCACGCCGTACGCGTCGTAAGTGCCGATGTCGAGCGTCGTCCCGGCCGCGTTGGTCGCGCGACGATCGAGCCCAAGTGATCCGCGTGCAGGTACCGACGCGTCGCCGAGGACACTGTCGATCCCTCGTACCAGACCATCGGCTCGTCGACGTTCACGCCGTGCACGTACCGACGCTGCACCGCGCCGCTCGTGTTGTATTCCGAAATCAATCGATCCCCGTCGTACAGGAACCGCGTGGTGCCACCCGTGTTCGACACCTGTTGCAGACGTCCCATCGGGTCATAGGTCAGCGTCGCGGTCTTCGCTCCGCTCGCGCCGGTCAGACGGTTCTCGGTGTCGTACGCGAACGTCGTGAAGCCGTCCGAGGTGAGGTTGCCGTTCGCGTCCCAAGCCAGGGTGCCCCCGTTGGTGCCCGCGATCTGCGTGTACTGGTTTAGACCGTTCCGGGTGTACGTCTGGTTCACGACCCCGATCGGGTAGTCGTAGGTGCCGTTGGTCTGGGAGCGCGCGACCACCTGGCTGGCGGGGTTGTACGAAAAGCCGACGCCGACGTCGTAGGTGGTCTCGACCAACTGCCAAAGCCAGCAATCGAAGGTATATTATCTATACCTTTTATATACCTGATTGCCGTGCTATATAGGTCTGCATGGGATTCGAATACGACCCGGTCAAGAGCGCGGAGAACAAGCGCAAACACGGGATCGATTTCGACACGGCGCTGCAGCTATGGAGCGACGACGCGCTGGTCGAGATCCCCGCCAAGGTGGTGGACGAGGTTCGCTGGCTGGTGATTGGGAAGATTGCGGATAGACACTGGTCGGCGGTCATTACCCGCCGCGGCGAGAACGTCCGACTGATTTCGGTCAGGCGCTCCCGGGTCGAGGAGGTAGCACTCTATGAAAGCGAAGAAATTTGATCAGAAGTTCGATGCAGGCAAGGACGTCACCGCTGACCTGGACCTGACAAAGGCTCGGCGCGTCGGTGTCGACGCAAAGCGAGTGAACGTGGATTTCCCGAACTGGATGGTCCGCTCCATCGATCAGGAGGCCACACGGCTTGGCGTTACCCGTCAATCTCTCATCAAGATGTGGCTGGCTGAGAGACTGGGGAAGCAGAAAATGGCTGCTAATCGGTAAACGCGCAGCGCAGGTGACGGAACACTGGCTCGGTTCCCGATAGTCCGCGGGTCACCCGATTTCGGGGCAAAATCGCCCCCGATGGTCCGCGGGTGATGCCCGAAAGACGTCTGCAAATCAAAAACTTGGAAATGGTGGCCGGGGACGGAATCGAACCATCGACACGCGGATTTTCAATCCGCTGCTCTACCAACTGAGCTACCCGGCCACGGTAGGTTCCGGCTAGAGGCCGGCCTGCAGAGAGCCCGAAATTAGACCCGAGCGCCCCACCCCCGTCAAGGACGCGGCACATTCAAATCTCGATAAACCCGAGCAATTGGCGTCGCTTGTGGCGCCACCGCAGGGATCAACATCCAGTCAGCGTACCCGCCCGACCGCAGATTGTCTTACACTTAAGTAAGGAATTAGCGGAACGGTAAGGCGCCATGAGCGAAGCCAGGATGACCAGCAAGGGACAGATCACCGTGCCCAGGGATGTGCGGCTCAAGCTGAATCTCAAACCCGGCGACCGGGTCTTGTTCATCGTCGAGGATGACGGCGCGGTGCGAATGCGCGCGGTGAACAAGGACATCTCGTCGTTGATTGGGATCCTCCCGCGACCGAAGCGCGCGGCAACCCTCGAGGAGATCGAGGAGGCCATTCAACGGGCCGCCGTAGCAAGCGCGCTTGGTCATGATCGGGATTGATACCAACGTTCTTCTGCGCCTGCTCGTGCGCGACCTGGACGCCCAGGTCCGCACGGCCGAGAGACTCATCGCAACACACTGCTCGAGCAAGGAACCGGGCTACGTGTCGCGTCTGGTCATTGTTGAGATCGTCTGGGCGCTCAAGGGCTACTACGGTTACGACCGGTCGCAGATCGCGTCATCTATCAGGGCGCTACTGAACGTCTCGGAACTCGAGATCGAATCGGCGGATGAGATTCACGCCGCACTTTCAGATTACGAGACTTCAGCCGCAGGATTCGTTGATTGCCTCTTGACGCGAACGAACGAGGCCATCGGCTGCGATCACACCGTCACTTTCGATCGCAAGGCAGCCAGATTGAAAGGCTTCAAGTTGTTGACCGGAGCGTAAAGACTCGTTGCGCAAAGCAGGGGCCTCCGAGCCATCGCCCGCCAGCCGGAGTCAGCGCAACTGGCTGTCTTTGCTGCCGCGCCGGTTATACAAACTGGCCGCGCCCTGGGCTTGATCCCGCTCTTCCTGGCAAGGCAGGCACAGCCGCACGCCGGGCACGGCCAGGCGCCGAGGCTCGGGAATCACCTCACCACATTCTTCGCAGTGACTCAGGCTCGGCCCGCTCGGCAGCTGGGCACGGGCGCGCTTGATCGCGTCCTCGATGCTGTCGTCGATCTGCTGTTGCACGGCCCCATCGCCGGCCCAACCCGTGGCCATTTCGAAACCCTCAAACTGCCCTCACCCCGACCCTCTCCCGCGATGCAGGAGAGGGGGTAAAAAGACAGACTACAGCATCAACCGCGGGATCCGTGCCAGCGTCGGATGTCGGCTAGCGCAACCCTGCCCGGCTTCCCATTCAGGTCGGGTGACCAGCCGGCGCGCGTACCTAGCGACGGTCCGACGGCAAGCGCGCCCGACACGGGATCATCCGAGAAGTAAATGCTGCGCGTGATGACCACCGGTATGCCCACCGCGGTCGCCGCTGCCAGCCCCATCGCCGAATCTTCGATCGCGACGGACTGTTCCACCCGCAACTGCAGCCGCTCGAGCACGAGTCGATAGGCCTGCGGGTCGGGCTTCTTGACGGGCGCGTCTTCAGCACAGACGACGGCAGCGAATCGCGACTCCCAGTCGGCACCCACCTGCGCGGCGAGCAGCGCCTCCACGTTGCCGCGACTCGTGGTCGTAACGATCGCCATGCGCACGCCTTCAGCCGCGCATTCGTCGAACAGTTCGCGCACCCCCGCACGCAACGGCAGCGCTCCCCTTGCGACGAGTTCCGCATAGCGTCGGTTCTTCAGTGCGTGAATGCGCCTGGCGAGAGAACTTCGCTCTTCGAGCGAGTCCGGCGCAAGCGGCTGCGACTCCATGTCGAACAGCAACCGCTCGAAGCCACCGGCGACGCGCAGCAGCTCGCCGTAGCGGCGTTCGTCCCAGCGCCATTGGATATCGAGTTCACTGAAGGCCGCATTCATCGCGACGAGGTGACCGTCACGCTCGGTTTCGGCGAGCGTGCCGTCGACGTCCCAGAGGATGGCTTCGATCAAAGCAGGAAGCCGAGGTCCTTGTCGGCGAAGTTCCCGATCGAAGGCGCGATCACTGGCAACTGCGAGTCGGGCACGCCGAACCACTTTGCCATCGTTGCGGCGTACTGGTCCGACGACACGGCCGGGATGAACCGGCCGCCACCGACGTCAGACGCGCCGCCGATTTCCAGCACCGGGTAGTCGCCGTAGATCGTGCGTCCGCGCACACCGTCGCCGAGCACGAGCTGCACGCCGCCCCAGGCATGGTCGCTGCCGTCGCCGTTGGACGTCAGCGTGCGGCCGAAATCCGACTGCGTGAAGGTAGTGACGCTGGACGCCACACCGAGTTCGATCGTCGCCGCATGAAACGCGGCGAGGCTCGCGCTCAGGTTGCCGAGCAACCCGGGCTGGTCCACCAATTGCTCGTCGTGTGTGTCGAAGCCACCGGTGGCGACGAAGAAGACCTGGCGTGACATGCCGAGGCGCTCGCGCACCGCAATCATGCGGGCGACCGTCTGCAACTGCGTGGCGAGCGACGAGCCGGACGGGAACAACGTTGCCAGCGGCGGAGCCGTCGACAGCGCATCGTTGACGAGATCGGCGTACTGCACGGCGCGTTGCTGCACGTCCGCGAACGCGCGCTCGTACACGGTTCCATAGCCCGCCTGGACGATGCTCTGAAACGAGGCCTTGCGCGCGGCTGCCATGCCCGTCGCGCCGAGTCCAGTGAACGTCGTCGCCCCCGAGGCGCCCATGATGTACGGCGTAGCCGTCGCGCCGGCCTGGAACAACGTATTTCCCGCAAGCGAAACGTTGAGAGCCAGTTGCTGTCCAGCGACCTCCCCTGCGAGCGCATCCGCAACGCGTCCGGCCCACCCGGTCTTCGAGACGCTCTTGCCGCGCAGGCTGTGCCACTGGTCCTGCTGGTCGTTGTGCGAGAACAGCTGCGGCGGTAGCGCGACCGATCCGGCCTGGTACTGCGCCCGGGTCGTGGGCTGCAGCAGTGGACCCACGTTTGCGACCACGGCGCAGCGTCCCGAGTCGAACAGGTCGGCGACGCCCGGCATCGACGGATGCAGGCCGTAGAGCACGCCGTTGCCGTTCAGCGCGTTCACGGGCAGCAGCTGGTCTTTGGCGATCGCAAGATTCTGCCGCGACTGCGCGTAAGCGTTGTACTCCGCATCGGAGCGTGGCACGACCATGCTCCAGGAATCGTTGCCACCGAACAGGAAGACGCACACCAGCGCCTTGTAGTCGCTGAAGCCGTTCACTCCGGCCGCTTCGGCGTAGATCGAGCCAGGCGTGCGGCCGAACGCATACAGGGCGCCGCCGGTAGCGCAGGCCTTGAGAAAGCGACGTCGGGTCATCGGGTTCATTGCGATCTCCTCCTCAGCGCTGCACGACGTAGTCGGGCGAGGTGACGATGAGATACATCGCTTCCGCGACCCGCTGCCCCGGGTTGGTGGTCGCGACACGGTCCACTGCGGCCTTGGCTTCGGCCTTGAGCGTCGTGGATGCCGCGGTTCCCAGCAACTTGTCAGCGATCTTGTTGACGAGCGCCTCGGAATCGCCCGCAAGCGCCAGCTCCTGCGTCGTATCCAGCACGATCGCGTTGGCAGGCAGGCCCGTCGCACTCGAGTTCCAGAAGAAGACAATGTTGTAGAAGGTGTTGGTCACGGTCGTGTTCAGGTACTCGGTCGCAATCTGCATCTCCGGTGCCACCAGGTTCTGGTTCGCGATCTCGCCCGGGGGCGCATAGAACGGGCTGAAGAAGTTGAACACCGACGGCGACTGCAGCGGCCCCTGCCCGAACACGGCGTTGATGTTGCCGATGCGGTACTGGCCGTTCGCGGCCTTGGCGCCGTACGCACGCCACAGCTGCGTCAGTCGCAGCAGCGGTTCCTTGACCTTGCCGGTCGTGGCTATCACGGTCGCCGGTCGTGCTTCGGCATCGAGCAGCACGGCCTTCACCACCGCGCCCAGGTTGCCCCGTTTGCCGGTGCCGTCGTTGTTGAAGACCGTCGCTACGCGCGACACGTAGGCCGGTGACGGGTTGCTGGTCACCAGTTTCTGGATCAGCTGCTTCGAAACGAACGGACCGACGTTCGGGTGGCTGAAGATATTGTCGAGCGCGTCGGCAAGGTCCTGCTGCGGTGTCTGGCCCGCGGCGAGGCTGGATTTTGCCGCTCCCGGGTACTGCAACAGCTTCTTCGCTCCGGTCGCATGCTGCTCCGGATAGGCCTGCATCGGCAGGATCTGGTTCGCCAGCGTGCGCCGGGCCTGGGCGAAACTGGCGGCTCCGGCGTAATTCCAGCCGGTGTACACGTGGGCGAAGCCCTCCACGACGGACTGGTCGTAGGTCGGCAGCGGCTGGCCCTGCCCGTCGACTTTCACGGAACCGTCGAGGTTCAGTTCGACCAGGCCGACCGTAAACAACTGCATCAGCTCGCGAGCGTAGTTTTCGTCCGGACGGATGCTTTTCGTCGTGTCGGGCTTCTGGTTGCCGAGCATGTTGAGGTACACGCCCATCGCCGGATGCAGCGTCACGTCTTCCATGAGTTTTCGATAGTCGCCGAAGGCATCGCGCGCGAGCAGGTCGTAATAGTCCGCGAGCGCGTACGGCATGTTCTGCAGCGTGCTCTGCTGCGACACGACCATGATCTCGGAGAGCGCAAACGCGACGCGCTGGCGCAGCTGGTCCGGGCCGGTGATCGCGTTGCGGAACCAGATCTCCTGCCGATCCGCATTGAGCGAACCGATCATCTGCGCCGGATTGGTCAGGTTGGCGATGGCAGCCTGTACCGTCGGCAACTGGACGGACGCGGGCCGGGCCAGCTGCTCGTCGATCCAGCGCGCATAGGCCGTGGTCGAATCGCCCAGTGCGATCAGGCGCTGGGCTTCAGCGTCGGTGGCACCGTAGGTCGCCTGGTTCAGGAAGCGATAGGCGTCGGTCTTGAGAACAGGGGGAGGGGGAGGTGGGGTCGTGCCGCCGCCGCTCGATCCTCCGCCGGACGAGGCGTCTCCCCCGCCACCGCCGCAGGCAACCAGCATGGCAAACAGGACCACGATGAACGCGGTCCGCAGGGTACCGCGCGGCCTGGCCAACGAGGGCATGAGTCGTCTCCCAGTGTTCTTGCCACCTACAACGCGGCTGTCGACCGCGGGTTGACACCCTCGCCCGGGGCGCAGGGGACAGGGAAGATTCAAGCCCGCCGCTTGCGATCCATGAGCCGCAGGATCAGCGGCGTCAGGATCAGCTGCATCGCCAGTCCCATCTTGCCGCCCGGCACGACGATGTTGTTCGGTCGTGACATCCATGACTCGTCCAGCATCGACAGCAGGTACGGGAAGTCGATGCCCTTCGGGTTCGCGAAGCGGATGATCACCATCGACTCGTCCGCCGAAGGAATGTCGGCCGCGATGAAGGGATTACTGGTGTCCACGGTCGGCACGCGCTGGAAGTTCACGTGCGTGCGACTGAACTGCGGGCAGATGTGGTTCACGTAGTCGGGCATGCGGCGCAGGATCGTGTCGACCACGGCATCCTGGCTGTACCCGCGATGCGTCTTGTCGCGATGCAGCTTCTGGATCCACTCGAGGTTGATGATCGGCACCACGCCCACCAGCAGGTCGACGTGCTTCGCCACGTCCGCCTCGGGACCGACGTAACCGCCGTGCAGCCCTTCATAAAACAGCAGGTCGCTGCCCTCGGCCATCGGCTGCCATTCGGTGAAGGTGCCGGGTGCGCTGCCGAGTTCCTTCGCTTCGACGTCATCGTGCACGTACCGACGAACCTTGCCGCCGCCCGTCGTGCCATAGGTCTCGAACGCAGTCGCGAGGTCGGCCAGCCGGTTGGACTCTGGCCCGAAGTGACTGATCTGAGGGCCCTCGCCCGTGTCCGCCGCCTTCACCTTCGCACGCATCTCGACGCGGTCGTAGCGATGGAACGAGTCGCCTTCGATCACCTGCGCCTTGAAGCCGTCACGGCGGAAGATGTGGGCAAAACTCTTCATGACGGTGCTGGTGCCCGCGCCCGAGGAACCGGTGACGGCGATGACGGGATGCTTGGTGGACATGTGCGTGCTCGCAGGAAAGTGGTTCGTTCGTAGGATGTCGTCGTCGATGCGGGGCCGGCGTGTCGTCCGCGAGTCTTCAGCTCGCGCCGGACCGGAACAGCGATCGCTCGTTGAACAGCGGCGACGAATAGCGGCGGTCGATGCCCTTGTCGTGCTCCCAGTGGTACCGCACGATGCGCTCGACTTCGTTCTTCGAGCCCAGGATCACCGGCACGCGCTGATGCAGCTGGTGCGGCAACAGCTCCATGAGCCGCGCCCGTCCCGTCGACGCCGCACCGCCCGCCTGCTCCACCAGGAAGCTGATCGGGCTGGCTTCGTACATCAGGCGCAGGCGCCCCGGCTTCTCCGGATCGCGGGTATCGCGCGGGTACATGAACACGCCACCGCGCACCAGGATGCGATGCACCTCGGCCACCATCGACGCGATCCAGCGCATGTTGAAGTCGCGGCCGCGCTCGCCCGACTTGCCGTCCTGGCATTCCGTCACGTAGCGGTGCACCGGGACTTCCCAGAACCGCGCGTTGCTGGTGTTGATCGCGAACTCGCTGGTGTCGTCCGGGATGCGCATGTCCGGGTGAGTGAGGATGAAGTTGCCAACCTCGCGATCGAGCGTGAAGCCGTGCGTGCCCTTGCCCACCGTGAGCACCAGCATCGTCGATGGCCCGTAGATCGCGTAACCCGCAGCCACCTGTTGCATGCCCTTCTGCAGGAAGTCCTCGACCTTCGGCGCGTCCTTCCCGTCGTGACGGAGGATCGAGAAGATCGTGCCGACCGAGACGTTGACATCCGCATTCGAAGACCCGTCGAGGGGATCGAACACCAGCAGGAAGCGCCCGCGCGGGTACTCGGCGGGAATCGGGTAGGGATCGTCGAGCTCCTCCGACGCCATGCCGGCCACCAGGCCGCCCCAATCACAGCTCTTCAGGATCACCTCGTTCGACGCGACGTCCAGTTTCACCTGCTGCTCGCCCTGCACGTTCTCGGTGCCGGCCTTGCCGAGGTAGCCACCGAGAGCGCCTTTCGCGGCCATCGCCGCGATCGTCTTGACGGCGGCGGCGACGTCGATCAGCAGCGCGCCGAGGTCGCGCGAGCCTTCGATGCCTTCGAGTTGCAGGATCAGGAATTTCGACAGTGTCGTGCGGCCGAGATGCATGGGGGTGCCTTTTCGCTGATCGTCAGTTCTTGGGCGCCGCGGCGGCGCCGAGGTCGAAGACGCGACTCGCGCGGATGTCCGGCGACTCGATCGTGCTGAGGTCGTCGACCGTCAGCTCTTTGTCGGGGTTCGCGAACAGCCGGCTCGCCTGCCGCAGCCGCGCGCGGTCGAGCGCGTTGCGCACGCTGCGGGCGTTGGCGAACTGTGGCTGGCGGATGCGATGCGCGATGTATTCCTGGAAGATCTCGCGCGCGCCGGGGCCGAAGCGGTAGCTCTGCTGCTCGAGCATCATCTCGGCGATCCGCAGCAGTTCGCCCTCGGCGAAATCGGGGAATTCGAGGTGATGCGCGATGCGCGAGCGCATGCCGGGGTTCGACTGGAAGAACGTCTCCATGCGGTCACCGTAGCCGGCCAGGATCACGACGAGGTCGTCGCGGTTGTTCTCCATCACCTGCATCAGGATCTCGATCGCTTCCTGCCCGTAGTCGCGCTCGTTGTCGGGGCGGTAGAGGTAGTACGCCTCGTCGATGAACAGCACGCCGCCCATCGCTTTCTTCAGCACTTCGCGCGTCTTCGGCGCGGTGTGGCCGACGTACTGGCCGACGAGGTCGTCGCGCGTTACGGCGACGAGGTGCCCTTTGCGGATGTAGCCGAGGCGGTGAAGGATCTGCGCCATGCGCAGCGCGACGGTGGTCTTGCCCGTGCCGGGGTTGCCGGTGAAGGACATGTGCAGGCTCGGCGTCTGCGCCTGCAGGCCCTGGTTCATGCGCAGGCGGTCGATGACCAGCAGCGCGGCGATGTCGCGGATGCGTGCCTTGACCGGGGCGAGGCCGACGAGGTCGCGCTCGAGCTCGTCGAGCACGTCGCCGGCCTGGGACTGCGCCATCACCTCGGCGACGGTGCGTGCGGTTCGCACTCCCTCGGCTCCCTCCCCCGATTCAGCGGCAGGGCTGTCCGACGTGGCAGAGGTCACCGAGCCTGGGATGTGGTACATCGCCCTTGCCTGCCCTCACTAGCCTGCGATTACTTGCGGTACCGCTCGCCTTCCGCGCGGTCGGCTTCATAGCCGCGGATCGTGTACCGCATCGTGCGGCCGTTCGTCTCCTGTCGCACCAGGCCGAAGCCGGGCTCCACCGCAGGACGGTTGACGATGAAACTCATCGCAATCGTTTCCACGCCGCGCGTCGAATCGAACGCGACCAGCCGGATGTAGTGCGCCGGGAACGTGTCGCGACAGCTCTTGAGTTCCAGCATCACACCGGCCGCGTCGTTCAGGTCGAACATCGGCATGCCGAACATTTCCCAGTAGGTGTTGCGGGGATGCGGATCGTCGGTGTATTCGACGGCCCAGGCGTAGCCCTTGTGCAGGCCATACTCGATCTGCAGCGCGATCTCGGCGTCCGTCAGGTCGGGGAGGAAGCTGAACTGGCCCTGCGTGAGGCGCCCGGTCGGATTGGTCATCATGGGGTGGTCTCCGTGCGCTCTTGGGTCAGTGGGACGCGGTCGGCGTGACGACGTAATCGGACGTGTCGGTCGACGTGTAGTTGAACGTGATGTCGCCCCAGGTATCGAGCGCCTGCTTCAGCGGGGTGCAGAACTGCGCCGCCTTCTTCAGGATCTCCGGGCCTTCGTTCGCGATGTCCTTGCCTTCGTTGCGCGCCTTCACCATGCACTCGAGCGCCACGCGGTTGGCCACGGCGCCCGCCTGGATGCCCGCCGGGTGGCCGATCGTGCCGCCGCCGAACTGCAGGATCACGTCGTCGCCGAACAGGTCCAGCAACTGGTGCATCTGGCCCGCGTGGATGCCGCCACTTGCGACCGGCATGACCTTCTTCAGGTCGGCCCAGTCCTGGTCGAAGAACAGGCCGCGCGGCAGGTCCTGCTTCGTATAGCTGTCGCGGCAGACGTTGTAGTAACCCTGCACCGTGAGCGGATCACCTTCGAGCTTGCCGACGGCCGTGCCCGTGTGCAGGTGATCGCAACCCGCCAGGCGCAGCCACTTCGCGATCACGCGGAAGCTGACGCCGTGGTTTTTCTGCCGCGTGTACGTGCCGTGACCGGCGCGATGCATGTGCATCAGCACGTCATTCCTGCGACACCAGTTGGCCATGCTCTGGATGGCCGTCCAGCCGATCACCAGGTCGACCATGACGACGATCGACCCAAGGTCTTTCGCGAACTCGGCGCGCTCGTACATGTCCTCCATCGTCGCGGCCGTGATGTTCAGGTACGAGCCCTTCACTTCACCCGTCGCGGCGCTGGCCTTGTTGACCGCATCCATCACGTACAGGAAGCGATCGCGCCAGTGCATGAACGGCTGCGAGTTGATGTTCTCGTCGTCCTTCATGAAGTCGAGACCGCCCTTCAGGCCTTCGTAGACGACGCGGCCATAGTTGCGGGCGGAGAGGCCGAGCTTCGGCTTGGTCGTGGCGCCGAGCAGCGGGCGGCCGAACTTGTCGAGACGTTCACGCTCGACGACGAGACCCGTCGGCGGGCCCTTGAACGTCTTCACGTACGCGACCGGGATGCGGATGTCCTCGAGGCGCGCCGCCTTCAGCGGCTTGAAGCTGAACACGTTGCCGATGAGGCTCGCCGTCATGTTCGCGATCGAGCCTTCTTCGAACAGGATGAGGTCGTAGGCCACCCAGGCGAAGTACTGGCCAGGGATGTTCGGCACCGGTTCGACCTTGAACGCCTTGGCGCGGTACGAATCGCAAGCCGTCAGGCGATCGGTCCACACCACGGTCCAGGTCGCAGTGCTCGATTCGCCGGCGACGGCCGCCGCCGCCTCGATCGGGTCCACGCCTTCCTGCGGCGTGATCCGGAACAGGCAGATCGTGTCCGTTTCCTTCGGGACGTAATCCGCGTCCCAGTACCCCATCTGGCGGTACTTGAGGACGCCGGCGCTGTAGCGCTTTTTCTTGTCGGTGATCAGGGTGCTGTCGCCGACGATCTCTGGTGCGGTGGCCATGCCGGGCCCTCTGTCTGGGGTGGGAACGTGGTCCCAATGTAGGAGACTCGATCATTTAGCTGAAGTCATATATTCTGACTTCAGCCTTCAGTAACCCTGAATGATCCAGGAAGCCGGGGACGCCCACCTGTTTCCACAGCCCCCAGCGAGTACTTCCCTATTCCAATGAAGAACGTGTCCTTGCGGCAGCTGCGGGTCTTCGCCGCGGTCGCGAAGCACCTGAGTTTCGCCCGTGCGGCCGAGGAACTGAACCTCTCGCCACCCGCCGTTTCCATGCAGATCAAGGAGTTGGAGGTCGAGGTGGGCCTGCCGCTGTTCGACCGGACCAGCCGCAAGGTCTCGCTGACCACGGTCGGCGAATACCTGTTGGCCTATACCCGCCGCGTGCTCGTTGCCATGCGCGACGCCGAGGACGTGGTCGCCCGGTTCCGTGGCCTCAAGACGGGCGTGCTCGACGTGGGCATGGTCAGCACGGCCAAGTACTTCGTGCCGCGGATGCTGGCTCACTTCCGCGACGATCACCCGGGCGTCGAGATCCGGCTGCAGGTCTGCAACAACCGCGACGAAGTCGTGACGCTGATGCAGCAGGGCGCGGTCGAACTCTCGATCATGGGGCGGCCGCCGCAGGCGTGGCCCACGCGCGCGGAACCGTTCGCGATGCATCCGCACGTGCTGGTGACGGCGATCGACCACCCGTTCACGCAGATGGAACGCGTGCCGGCACGCGCGCTGCAGGACGAAAGCTTCATCGTGCGTGAGCCCGGCTCGGGGACGCTCGCGGCGCTCGACGAGTACATGCTGGCGCACCACATGAAGGCGCGTGTGGCGATGCAGATGTCGAGCAACGAGGCGATCAAGCAGGCCGTGATGGCCGGCATGGGAATCTCGCTGCTGTCGCTGCACACGCTCGGACTGGAACTCGACCACGGCCTGATCGCGGTGCCCGAGGTGCAGGGCCTGCCCGTGATGCGGCGCTGGCACGTCGTCAACAACCTGGCGAAGACGTTGTCGCCGGCCGCCGAGGCGTTCCGCTACTTCATCCTCGAGCGCGGCGAGACGTTCCTGGCCGAGCAGTTTGCGCGGCACGACATTTCGCATGCCGGCACGCGGCTGCCGCAGCAAGCCTGACGCCTGCCGCAACGTCCATTGCACTGGTCATACCGCGGCGATACCGTCTCGGTATGAAGATCGCCATCTCGGTGCCGGACGTGGTTTTCAAGGCTGGCGAGCACCTGGCAAGTCAGCTCGGCATTTCCCGCAGCCAGTTGTACAGCGACGCCTTGGCCACGTACCTCAGCGCACGCGGCGCCGAGGAAGTCACCGCCCGCCTGAACGCGCTTTATGGGGCGCAGTCGTCACAAATCGAGCCTGCAATGCAGCGCGCCCAACTCAAGAATCTAGCCGATGAAGCGTGGTGAGGTCTGGTGGGCATCGCTGCCGGCACCGACCGGCTCCGGTCCCGGCTTTCGCAGACCCGTGCTGGTGATCCAGTCCGACCCCTTCAACCAGAGTCGCATAGCTACAGTCGTGGCCGCCGTCATCACCTCGAACCTGGCATTGGCGGATTCGCCCGGAAACGTGCGCATGGGCAGGAGCGAATCCGGCCTGGCGAAGCCGTCCATCGTGAACGTCTCACGAGTCGTTACGCTCGACCGACAACTGCTCACGCAGAGAGTCCGTGCAGTCCCAGGCACCACGATGCGCGACGTGGACGAAGGACTGCGTCTCGTACTCGGCCTTTGACTCATCCAGTTGACTTCAGGCGGGGCGGAGCAGGGTCAACTCGTTTCGGCCCAGCAGCCGACCGAAGCCACGATCAAAGGTGGCAAGGTTTTCCCCTAGCGTCTGCACGGCCGCCGCAATCCAGGCATCGGGCACGTCATCACCGCTGGCTGAGCTCTCACGCAACAGCCGACAGAAGGCCGGCCATTCGCGGCCGAGCTCGGCCATCTCCACTGCAGGCACCGCGAGCAAAGAATCGATGAAGGCGATCGCGGCATGGGGTGGCGCAGGCTCGCGGAAGACCTTTTCATGAGTGGCCAGGCGGATGAAACCCGACACCGCCATCGGCAGCAGGACGAAGCTTCGCCCGGTTGTCGCACCGGCCAATGCGGACTGCAACCACTCCAACGCCACCGCGTGGTGGGGATGATCAAACCGAAACGCGGCTAACAGCACGTTGACGTCAGGTGTCATCGTCAGCCGCGTCTCCAAGGGACCGATTGGACAGGGGATCCACGCCCTGCACCAAGCCGCCACGGCCCGCGTACACGGCGATCTCCGGCTCTGCGACCTTCCCGACGCCCCGGCGTCGCAACCTCAATCGCAGACGCAACCCGTCTTCGATGAGTGCAGTGAGGCTGCGGCCCTCACGGGCGGCAAATGCCTTGGCACGCACCAGCAATTCGTCATCCAGATCGAGAGTTGTCTTCATGGCCCCTATTATACAGAAATCTGTATTCGAGCCGTCGACCCCGGTTCTTGACGAATTCCTACAGATTGAAGAACTGCAGCTCGCCGAATTCGAACGCCTTGCTGCAGGTGCCGGCCCCCGGTTCACCCAAGTGCTCAGCCAGTGCCCGCGCCTCCCGCAGGCAGTCCGCATAACGCTGCACCCTTTCCGCAGCAGGCATGGCCACCTGTTCGCAGCCCAGCGATTCCAGCGCGGCGCCGATCGAAAAGGGTTCGTGCTGCTCCTGAAATTCCCTGTGCGTCCACATCCCCGTCGATGGATCGAACTCGTACAGCGGCAGAAAGCAGTATCCCTGCCGCGCGACGAAATCGACCGCGTCCGTGATGAACTGCGCATCCGCATCGTCCATCGCGTAGTGGAAGCCGACGCGGCACCAGCCCGGCTTGATGCCCTGGAAGCCCTTGCGCACCCAGTCGCGGTACTGCTCCGAGGTCGTCTCGTCGATACCCAGCAGGCGATGACCGTACGGGCCGGCACACGAACAGCCGGCGCGCGACTGGATGCCGAACAGGTCGTTGAGCAACACCGTCACGAACTTCGGATGCAGGTAACGCCCGCGCGCGTCGCGCAGGTTGAAGGACACGATGCCGATGCGGCGCCGCGGATCCGGATTGCCGAGCACCTCGATATTGGCGTTGGCCGACCATTGCTGCATCGCGCGCCGCAACAGCTCGTGCTCGCGCGCCTCGATGCGTTGGACGCCGATTTCCTGCTTGAGGTCCATCGCGAGCGCCGCCTTCATCGTCTGCAACACACCTGGCGTGCCGGCCTTTTCGCGTTCTTCGATGTCCGTGATGAAATCCTGGTCCTGCGGACTGACGTAATCGACGGTGCCGCCGCCGGCGACGCTCGGCGGCAGGTCGCGTGAATACAGCCGCTCGTTGAAGACCAGCACGCCGCTCGAACCCGGGCCACCGAGGAACTTGTGCGGCGACAGGAAGACGGCGTCGTATGAGGCGTCGCCACCCGCCGCGTCCGGCGCGGGATTCATGTCGATTTCGACGTAGGGTGCGCTCGCGGCGTAATCGAAGCACGCGTAGGCATCGTGGGCATGCAGCAGCTTGGCGATCTCGCGCGTCGGTGAGCGCATGCCGGTGACGTTGGACGCCGCCGAGAACGAACCGATGCGCAGGCGACCCTGGTACTCCGGCAACCGCAGCAGATGCTCGAGGTGCGCGAGGTCCACGCTGCCGTCGGCGTCGAGGTTCACTTCGACGACCGTGGCGAGCCCCTGCCGCCAGGTGACTTCGTTGCTGTGGTGCTCGTAGGGCCCGACGAAAACCACGGGCTGCTGCGACTGCTGGAACCGGCGAAACTCGTCGAACTTCGCTTCGCCCAGGAAGGCACGCAACTGATCCCCCACCACCTTGCGCGTGGCGGGCGGCAAGGCCACGCCGAGGATCTGCTGCAGCTTGTCGATCGCACCGGTGGCGCCGGTGCCGCAGGCCACGATGCGCCCGTGCGGCCCGGCATTGACCGCGCGCTTGATGGTGCGTTCCGCTTCGTGCAGCAGGCGGCTCATGCTGCGACCCGTCAGGTCGTCTTCGGTGTGGGTGTTGGCGTAGATGCGCTGCAGGCGCTGCAGGTAGCGCTCTACGAACAACAGGCAACGGCCCGACGCCGTATAATCGCAATAGACCATCAGCCGCTTGCCGAACGGCGTCTCGAACGCCGAATCGATGCCGACGATCTGCGAGCGCAGGAAGTCGAAGGTCAATGGTTGTTGCATCGGCCGATTCTACCCCTGCGCCAGCGCGGAGAGCTGGAGTGAGGGCTACGACGGGTCGGCTGCTTGCGCCGTGCGCACTTTTCCGCATTGGCGGAAAAAGGCGCTCAGGCGCGTGCCGTCAGGCGTTCGATCCGCCGTGTCCTGGCGCGCGCGTGTCTGCCTTTCCAAGCGCGACAGGACACGGCGGATCGGACGCTGAAGACCCTCACGCGCTTCGCGCGACCTGAAACCGAGGGGTAAAGGAGCGCTGTGCGCATATTCCGACTGTGTGCGAGTCTGCATCAGGTCTAGCATGAACGTGGGTATCGCACGGGAGAACGGCCATGTTGCATGAGCATCGTTCAATCACCCAGGTCGGGGCCCCGGATCCCGAACTCCACAATTCGCCGATTGCCGTCGAAGAAGACATCGACACCGACGTCGTGCGCCAGCAGGTGCCCGGCGAGGCGGTGTGCTGGTTCAACGGCAGCGAGTTCCGCAACGGCGATTTCGTCGCGAGCGGCTCGCAGGTCCTGCGGTGCAGCTACGGCGTCTGGGTCGAAGCGGGTTCGATCGACGACCGCAGCCCGTAATCGGTTGCGGCAGGCGGCGGGGGCAGCCAGAACCGGACCACGGCACCCTCCTCCCCGTCGGTCCGGTTGCCTGCTTCAAGCGTGCCGCCGTGCGCCTCCACGATCTCACGGCACAGCGTCAGGCCCAGCCCGCCCCCCGCGGGCTTGGTCGAGTAGAACGGCAGCAGCGCGTTGGTCAGCACGTCCGGACTCATGCCTGAGCCGCGGTCGCGCACTTCGACGGACCAGCCGCCGCGCGCCGCACGCACCGCGACGACCGTCGACGACGGCGGTGAGCCCGCTTCCGTGGCATTCTTCAGCAGGTTGATCATCACCTGTTCCAGTTGCGATTCGTCGAACCAGCCCATTTCACCGGGCACGAGCCCGTCCCGCACGAACGGTGCGACGGCGTGCAGCGAATCGAGAAAGCGCCGCCAGTCGACACGGGTCGCGCGCGGCTTCGGCAACTTGGCGAAGCGCGAGTACCCATCGACGAACTGCGCGAGGTGAGACATGCGTTCCTCGATCGCGCTGAATACGCGCGTGAGTTGCGCCGTGTCGGGTTGCAAGGCGAGGCGCTGACCGGACTGCGCCAGCGACGCGATCGGCGCCACCGAGTTGTTGATCTCGTGCGCGATGACGCGGATCACGCGTTTCCAGATCGCCACCTCCTGGGCGTTGACCTCGCGCGTGAGCTGCTTCAGCAGGCGCAGTCGGTGCGGCTGCCCGTTCAGCAGGAATTGACGGTGCGAGACGTGGAAGACTTCGGCGTCGTCCTTGATCGTCGCCGTGAACAGACGGTCGCGAGTATCCTCCAGCGCCTCGCGCAGCGAGGCCGGCATCGGCTCGAGCAGCGGCGAGAGCGCCAGGCCCTCGAGCCTGCGCCCCGCAGACAGTAACTGCCTGGCAGCCAGGTTGGCGTAAAGGATCGTGCCGGTCGCGTTCGTCAGCAGCAGCACCAGCGGCGAGGCCTGGATCACCGTGTCGAGCAGCAGTTCGCGTTGGAACAGGTCCTGACGCTGGCTGCGGAGCTTGCCGCCGAGTGCGTTGTAGGCGGTCACCAGCGCGCGCAGCCTCGCATCCCGCGGCTCGGCGATGCTCATGCTGTAGTCGGCGTCGTGCAGGCTCGAAATGCCGTCCGCAAGCGCGTCGATCAGGAGTTCCTGCTGCCGCAGTGAGCGCCTCACCCACCACGCCAGCGCCCCGTAGGCGACCGCGGCACATGCCATCGCCGCGATGCGATACGGCAGTTCGAGGTCGACAAGCGCGAGCGCGCCGAGCGTCACGAACCCGAGCAGGGCGAGAAAGAGGGAAACCCTCCGTTGCCGCATGCGTCAATGCCCGTCCGGAGTGCCGGTGGCGATGCCCAGCTTTTCCATGCGCCGGTACAGCGACTGGCGCGAGAGTCCGAGCTCGCGCGCGGCTTTGGCGATTACACCCTCGTGCCGCGTCAGCGCGCACTCGATCTCGCTTCGGTCGGGCTCGCGGACGGGCAGCGTCTCCCACGTGCCGGAGCCGATCGTCTCCGGCAGCATCAAGTCCGACGCAGCGATCCGGGTCGAGTGCGCGAGCAGGCACGCGCGGCGGATGCTGTTGCGCAATTCGCGCACGTTGCCCGGCCAGTCGTGACGGACCAGTGCGCGTTCGGCGTCTGCCAGCAAGTCGAAGCCGGGCTCCAGGAAATGCCTGGCCAGCGGCAGGATGTCGTCACGACGATCCGCGAGCGGCGGCACCTGCAGTTCGATGACGTTGAGACGGTAGTAGAGGTCTTCGCGGAAACGGCCCTGCCGGATGGCGTCACCGAGCGGCGTATTGGTCGCCGAAACGATCCGCACGTCGACCTTGCGGGTCTGGCTCGAGCCGAGCCGCTCGAACTCGCCGGTCTGCAGCACGCGCAACAGCTTGGCCTGCCCGGTCAGCGGCAGGTTACCGATCTCATCGAGAAACAACGTGCCACCGTGCGCGGCCTCGAAACGGCCTGCGCGGGCCCTGGACGCACCCGTGTACGCACCGACCTCCGCGCCGAACAGCTCGCTTTCGAGCAGGTCAGCCGGCAACGCGCCGGCATTCACCCGCACGAACGGCCCATCTTTCGCCGAGGAGTTGGCCTGGATGATCTCGGCCAGGACTTCCTTGCCGGCGCCGTTGGGCCCCGTGATGAGCACCGGCACGTTGGCCCGCGCCACCTGCGTGGCCATCTGCACCACCGCATGCAGGGCGGCGCTGCGATAGACGATGCCGCGCAGGTCGAAGCGTGCCGCAAGTTCGGCGTGCGAGCGATCGACGCGCGCCAGGCGTTGGCGTTCCGCCGTCAGCGCCTCGTGCAACTGCAGCAGGTTGCGCACCGTCGTCACCAGCCGCGCGTTGTCCCACGGCTTGGCGAGGTAATCCGCGGCGCCCGCCTTCACCAGCTCGACCGCGGTTTCGAGCTGCGTCCAGGCGGTGAGCAATACCACCGGCAGGTCCGGCTGGGCGGCCCGCAACGAACGGAACAGCGTGATGCCCTCATCGCCCGAGGTCGCTTCGCGCTGGAAGTTCATGTCCTGGATGACGAGGTCGATGCCTCCCCGCGCGACGCGTTCCAGCCCTTCGCCCGGCGACGAGGCGCATTCGACCCTGGCTCCCTCGAGCGTCAGCAGGACATCGAGCGCCGTGCGCACGGCGTCGTTGTCGTCGATGACCAGTAGCGTACGTCCCTGCATTCCGCTGGCAGCCACCTGTTTTTGCGTGGAGTTCAGACTGTGCGGGTGGCGATGGCCGGTGAGACCATCGAAGCGCGACGCGCGGGCCGGAACGCTGCCGCAAGGCTGACGATCCAGAGCCCAACCACCCCGAGCAGCAGATAATAGAGCTTCAGGCGCGGGAGTTCGAACGTCGTGCTGAGCCAGTACCCCAGCAGCAGCGCCAGGACGCAGCCCAGGACCACGCCCAGCGAGGTGATCAGCCAGTTCTCGGCCAGGAAGTATTGCAGGATGTCGGTGCGACGGGCGCCGACGGCCCGGCGGGTGCCGATCTGCTTGGTGCGCGTGCTGACGTTGAACGCTGCCAGCCCGAAGATGCCGAGCGCCGAGATTCCCAGCAGCAATGCAATGACGACACTGAGGTACACGGCCATGGCACGGTCATCGGCGTAGGAGTTGGCCGCGACGTACTCCAGCGAGCGCACCTTCAGGATCACGCGGCCGTTGTCGACCTTGCTGAGCGCCTCTTCGGCCGCCTTCATCATCGCATCACGCTGACCCGGCTTTGCCCGGACGATGTAGCGCGCGTAAGTCTCGTCGGAAATCACCGGAAACAGCGCAACGTTGCCGACCTTGTCCCAGCTCGGCCACGAGCCGTGCATGTGATCGATGATGCCGAGGATCGTGACCGGGTCGCTGGTACCGCTGTAGACAGTCTTGCCCAGCGCCGATTCCTTCGGGAACAGTGCCTTGGCCACATCCTGCGTGATCAGGATGCCAGAGGGTGTAAACGAGGTGTTGCGCGGTGGCTTGGTGACGATCGCCGGATCGAAATTCCGCCCTTCGGTCAGCGTGACGCCGAACGTGTCCAGGCCGTGCTCGTCGACCTCGAAGTAGTTGATGTCGGCGCGCGTGCCCTTTTCGTTGGGCTCGGTGAAAATCGACGTGCTCGATCCGCCGCCCGACAGCGGCACCGCGTTGACGACCGTGGCCGCCTTCACACCCGGCAGGCCGCGCAGGACGGCGAGGTCCTCGCGCATCGTCGCCTCGCCCTGGAACTTGTCGCTCAAGGGCTCCCAGCCAACGAGGAAAATGTTCGGCACATCGACGCCCGGATCGCGATTCACCGTCTCGATCCGCTGCACGATGATGTACAGCGAGTTGACCACGATCGCGAGCGCGAGCGCGATCTGCAGCGCCACCAGGATGGCGCCCGTCGGGCTGCGGCGCAGCGAACTGAGGATTGGCTTGATGTCCATGTTCGGTGTGTCCTTCGAACTTACTGCGTCTTGAGGTAAATGGCCGGGGCCGTGCGGCCGATGCGCCACGACGGGTAGAGGCCCGCGATGGCACCCGCGACCAGCGCCAGCGCCAGCGTGGCGAGCACGACCAGCGGGTCGATGGCGGTGAGCCGCTCGTACGCACCGCTGCTGCGCTCCGAGTTGTAGATCGTGCGAATGCCGGCCAGGCCGCCGACCGCGAGCAACAGGCCGAGCACGCCACCGGCCAGGCCGAGCAGCAGCACTTCCATCATGTGCTGACGGACGATGTCGCGCCGGCTCGCACCGAGCGCGCGCCGCAGGCCGGTGAGCGGCGCCGCGTTCAGGAACTTGGCGAGCAGCAGGCCGACCACGTTGACGAGGCACACGCCGAGGAACATCAGCGCGATGCCGATCAGCACGCGGTTGTCCTTCTGCACGACTTCATTGCGGTCGAGCCACTGCTCGACGTCGTACAGCCGGTTGTTCAGCTTGCGCGGGATGCGTCCGGCCGCCTTCTGGCTGCGGGCGTAGTTGTCGACGAAGGCCTGGTACTTGTCGCGATCGGCGAGCGTGGGTAACTCCGCCCAGACCTGCAGCCAGACGCACTCCGAGTTCAGAAAGTCCTGGTAGCTGTCGCCGGTTTCGGGCTTCCAGCAGTTGGTGTTGCCGTACACCGGCAATTCCAGTGCCTTGCCCCAGCCGTAAGGCACGTAGGCGTCCTCGATCTCCTCGAACGCGCCGTTGTTGAGGTCGAAGAACTTGGGGACTCGGTGCCCACGGCTGCAGCACGCCCACCACGCGGTACTCGACCTTGCCGAGCTTGACCGTCTGGCCAACGCTGTTGGTATCGCCAAAAACCTTCTGGTTGGTCTCGTGGCTCAGCACGACCACCGGCTGCGGGCCTTCATCGGCCGCGGCGTCCCAGCCCTGGCCGTACGCGAACGGCACGTCGAACATGCCAAAGAACTCGTGCGACGTAACACGCATCTCCGCATTGAACGGCTTCACGCCTGCGCGCTCCGGGATCAGCAGCGCGCCGGACTTGTACATGATCACGCTGCGTGCGGCGGCCTTCGCGCCGTGCAGGAACATCGCGTCGCGGTAGGTCATCAGCTGCGGCGGGTTCTCGGGCTTGTCGTCGTCATACGGACGATCGCCGCCCCAGGTGTCCATCGTGACCGCATACAGCTGGCTGCTCTTCTGCGGGATCGGGTTGGTCGCCATCGCGTGGTAGATCGTGAACGTCACCGTGCAGACGGCGATGCCCAGCGCGATCGCGAGCACCATCAGCGCGGAGAGTCCCGGATGGCGCTTCAGGCTGTCGAGCGCCAGGCGCAGGTCGTAGGAAAACATGGTCGAGCCTCCTTGCCCGGATCAGCCGTAGGTCGCGTCGGCCGCAGGCGGGTGCAGCACCGTGACTGACGCCGCGTGCGCTTCGTACGGCTTGTAGTCGGTGATCTGTCCGTCGATGACCTGCACGTTGCGGTGCGCGCGGCGCGCGAGCTCCGGGTCGTGCGTGACCATCACGATCGTCGCGCCCATGCCGTTGATCTGCTCGAGCAGGTCCATGACCTGGCGCGCCATCAGCGAATCGAGGTTGCCGGTCGGCTCGTCCGCGAGCAGCAACGCCGGGTCGCCCGCGAGCGCGCGCGCAATGGCGACGCGCTGCTGCTGGCCGCCCGAGAGCTGCGACGGCAGGTGTTTCATGCGCGAGGAGAGCCCCACCAGGTCGAGCGCGGAGTTGATCCGCTCGCGCCGTTCGGCCGCCGGCATGCGGCGGTAGCGCAGCGGCACGTCGACGTTGTCGAACACGTTGAGATCGGGGATCAGGTTGAAGCTCTGGAAGATGAACCCGATCTTGTGGTTGCGGACCTTCGAGCGCGCGTCGTCGTCGAGCTTGCTGACGTCCACGCCGTCGAGGCGGTAGCTGCCGGAATCAAACGTCTCGAGCAGGCCCGCCACGTTGAGGAACGTGGTCTTGCCCGAGCCGGACGGCCCGGTCACCGCCACGAACTCGCCCTTGTCGACCTTGAGGCTGAACTCGCGCAACGCATGCGTTTCGAGCAGGTCGGTCCGGTAAGCCTTGGTCACCTGGGTCATTTCGAACATGGTTCGTCCTCTTGCGTTCCGTTCGTCAGTCCGCGAGCATCACGCGCGGCGCATTCTTGAAATCTTCGGTGTCGGAAATCACGACCTGGTCGCCGGCAGCGAGGCCGTCGATGATCTCGATCTCCCGCACGCTCACGGCGCCGGTCTTGATCGGGCGCCGCTCGGCGACGCCGTCCTGCACCACGTAGGCCGTGGCGCCGCCACCGGCTTCGTAAAAGCCGCCGCGTTCCACCTTGAGCACGTTGTCGCGCTTGTCCATCAGGATGCGCACCGAGACGCGCTGGTTCTGCCGCAGGCCGGCGGGAATCTCGCGCAGGCGCACGCGGCCGGTCACTTCGCCCTGGCGCACTTCCGGCGAGATCGCACTGACTTCGCCGGCGTAGGTCTTGCCGCCGTACGAGACGTCGGCCTGCATGCCGACGCCGATGGTGCCGGCGTAGGTCTCGGCGACGCGGAACTCGATCTCGAGCGCCGACAGGTCGACGACGGTCAGCAGCGCGGCGTCCTGTTGCACGGCGGCCTTCTGCGTCACCGCGAGGTTGCCGACGATGCCGTCGACCGGTGACTGCACCGCGAGTTCGCCGACTCGGCGCTCGAGGTCCTCGACCAGCAACTGCTGCCGGTCACGCTGCAGGCGTCGGGTCTGCAACTCGAACTGCAAGCCTTCCTTTTCGAGACCCGCGGTCTCGACCGCGTGGTGATGCGTGAGCTTCGCCTCGTCCAGTTCGTCCTGGGCGCGCTGGTAATCCCGCTGGCTGATGATCCGCTGGTCCCACGACGTCTGCGCCCGCGCGAATTCCCGCTCGGCGGCACGGATCGCGACACCGGCCATGTCCGCGTTCTGCTGGCTCTGCAGGATCTTGCGGCGCACGTCGATCTCCTGGCGGCGCAGGTCGACGACCAGGCTCTCGAGGGTGGCACGCTCGCGCTCGAATTCGTTCTTCAAGCCGGGACTGTCGACGGTGGCGAGCAGGTCGCCCTTCTTGACCGTGTCGCCCGCGTTGCGATTGAGCGTGACGGTGCCGGCCGCGGGCGCATACAACGTGGGACTGACGGCGGCCACGACGGTGGCCTGCGCCGCGACGTCGCTCAGGAACTCGCCTCGCGTCACCTTCGCGATGCGCACGCGATCGAGGGCGACGGTCGCGTCCGTCGACGCCCAACCCTTCAGGAACCACGCGAGCACTACGACGTACGAGCACCAGCAGCGCGACCGCCGCCGCGAGGTGGACGCGCCGATCGTGCCGCCAGCCGCCGGCCTGCTCGACCACGCGATCCTGGCCGTCGGTGTTGCGCATGCCCGGCGGGGCTATCTTTTCGGGGGTGCGCTTGAGCGTGGCGATGGACATGTCAGTGGCTTGGATGCGTGGGACTCGGTTTAGGTTTGCAGGGATCGTGCCAAGCCCCTGAGTCGTGTAAAGCCACTGTTTTGAACGCAACTTTTCTGCAACAGGGCTGGACTCCTTGCAACTGTCCGGGTGTCCGACTGGCGGACAGCGGACACTTTCGCGGACACTTTCGCTGTGCCGGACGGAAGTGACATAGTTCGGGACCACCTGAGGAGATCGATCGCATGGACATTCGCGGCCAACGTCGCAGCTCGAACATCGAGGACCGCCGTGGCATGTCGCCCGTGCGCAAAGGCGTGGGCCTCAGCGTCGGCGGGATCCTGTTCCTGCTGGTGCTGAGCTTCTTCGGCATCAACCCGCTGCCGTTCCTGGGCGTGGCGACGAAGCAGACCCAGGTGGAGCCGCAACAGCCGGCACAGCCCTACCAGGAGTCGGCGCCCGAGGCGCAACTCAGCGAGCTCGCGGGCGTGACGCTCGCGCAGACCGAGGAGACGTGGGGCAAGCTGTTCGGCGGCAAGTACACGCCGCCGACGATGGTGATGTTCAGCGGACAGACCGAATCCGCGTGCGGCACCGGCCAGGCCGCGATGGGACCGTTCTATTGCCCGCTCGACCAGAAGCTCTACCTCGACCTCTCGTTCTTCCAGGAGCTCGAGCAGAGATTCGGCGCACCCGGCGACTTTGCCCAGGCCTACGTGATTGCCCACGAAGTCGGTCACCACGTGCAGAACCTGACGGGCACTGCCGAGAAAGTGCAGCAAGCGCAGCAGCGCGCGAGCAGCAAGGCCGAGGCGAACCAGTACTCCGTGATGCTGGAGTTGCAGGCGGATTGCTACGCTGGCGTGTGGGCGCGCGACGCGGCACCGCGCCTCAACATCACTCAGCAGGACATCGACGAAGGCATGCGCGCTGCCACGGCCATCGGCGACGACACGCTGCAGCGCGCCACTCAAGGCCGAGTCGTGCCGGATGCGTTCACGCACGGCACGGCGGAACAGCGCAGCCGCTGGCTGATGACGGGGATGAATTCAGGCGATCCGAACGTCTGCGACACCTTCAACGCGCGGCAGCTCTGAGACCTGTTCGCCTCTCCCGCGTGAGCGGGAGAGGGTACTCGCTCAAAGGTCCACTTTTCCGCCGTACCCCGTCAGTTCGAGGTAACCGCGGCCGGCTTCCTTGCCCGTCACCTCGTCGACCAGCCGGATCGGCCCTTCCCAATACAGGATGCCGGTCGTCGGCCGTGAATCGAGTTCGGCGTCGAGCAGCAGCGGCTCGACGCGATAGCGCCGATCACCGACCTGCACGCGCCATTGCACCGGATACGTCACTCCGGTGCGCGGCGAACGCCAGCTCTCGAGCGGCGTCCATTCGACCGCCTCGGGGCCGAATGTCTGCACCTCGCCCGCCCCGGGCCTGAAAGTGGCGCTCGCCCAGCGCTCACCGCCTTGTCGGTCGCGCATGCGGAATGCCATCAGCGCCCCGCCGTCGTTCAGGTTCACGCCCAGCCAATCCCAGCCGAGCGCGCTCGCGTCGACGTAGTCGCTCGACCACTCATGGTCGAACCAGGCCTGGCCGGTGACCTTCCGGCCGCTGCCATCCACCCGTATTGCTCCGCTGACCGCCAACTGCGGCAGGCTGTAGTAGTAGCTCGCCGCGCGCGGGTCGGGCCCCTTGCGACTGAATCCCCGCTCACCTTGCAGCAACGGCGGCTGAGTCGAGGTCAGCGTGAGATCAAAGTCGAAGTCCTCGCCGTGCACGGTCGTGACATAGCGACCGGGGCCCACCTGCCGGATTGACCAGTCATCGAGCTTCACGTCCAGGCCGCCCTCGCGGGCGTAGGCCAGGTCGAACCCGGTGCGTGCGCTGCGTTGCGAGTGACGCAACTTGCCGCTCGCCGGATCGGCGACGGCGGCATGCGCGAACAGCACCTGGCGCGGCGCGAAGTGGCTCGGATTATTCGTGCCGAGTCCCGTACGCACGCGGAAGAACGTGACTTGGAAACCAAGCGGCGCCTTGACCTTGCTCGGCGCTATCGTCAAGTTGACCCGTGACGTACCACCATTCGATGCGAAAGTCGGGATGACTCCCTTCGTCGCGTGGAAACGCAAGTTCGTAGCCGGGCACGACCGGTGGATAGGTGACCTCACCGCGGACGAGGCCCGCGCTCAAGTACAGCAGGACCAGCAGGATCGCCCTCACCAGTCCTCCTTCACCGCGCGCACGACGTCGTCACCCATTGCACGGCGCCCGCTGAAGGCGGCCGTGCCCGCAGCGGCCAGGACCAGCACGACACTGAGGACGCCCAACAGGCCCCACGGCACGTGCACGTCCATCGTCCAGTGAAACGACTGCCGGTTGACGACGAAGATCAGGATGATGCTCACGATCGCGCCAACGACGAGACCTGCCGCAACCCCGATCGCGCCGAGCGCGGCGCCTTCGAAAGCGAGCATGCGACCGATCTCGCGTCGCGTGACGCCAAGGTGCCGCAACATGCCGAACTCCCCGCGCCGTGCGAGCACCTGCGAACTCATGCTGGCACTGATGCCGAACAGGCCGATCAGGACCGCGACAGCTTCGAGCAGGTACGTGACGGCGAACGTGCGATCGAACAGCGCAAGCGAGCGCTTGCGGATCTCGCCGGGGATGGCCACGTCGTAGTCGCCGCTGCGGGCGACGGCGTCGCGCAAGCGTCCGCTGAATTCTGCGGCGTCGGTGCCAGGCCGCAGCCAGAGCGCGGCCGTCGTGGCGGTGCGCTCGCCGCTCAACGCGATGAAGGTCTCGCGATTCATCACGATCGATCCACCCGGGCGCTCGTAATCGCGCCACACGCCGCGCACGGTGGCGCGCACGACCTTGCCACCGATCGGCAGGTCGAATTCCGTGCCGACATCGAAGCCGCGTAGGTCCAGTGCGGCTTCCGACGCCCACACTGGAATCGCTCCTGCCGGCGCGGGCCCTGTCGCTGTCCGCCGGATCGGAATCACCTGGTCGGCCGTCGGCTCGTGGATCGGACGCGCAATGATGGTGAGTGGCAGCCGCTCACCCGGCAGCAGCACGTCCTGGAACTTCACGAAGTCCGCACGGGCGATTTCGGGCAGTGCCGTGATGGCTCGTTGCGCGTTCACGTCCAGGTAGGCACCGGTCGCAGCAGAGCCCGCGCGTACATAGAGATCCGCCGGCAGGATGCGCTGCATCCAGGCTTCGAGCGACATGCGGAACGAGAAGACCATGATCGCCATCGCGACCATCAGGCTGAAGCTGACCAGTACGGCGGCGATGCTGACGGTCGCACGGCGCGCCGTGCCGCGGAGCTGGGCCACGGCCACCTGACGCCAGGCGGGTCCGTCGGTGCGCAGGCGAGCGAACACGGCGGACGCGATGCTGGGCGTCAGGAAAACGGCGCCCAGCAGCAGGCAGGCGATCGACACATACCCCGGCAACGCGATGCCGTCGAGCGGCGGCAATGCGAGTGCGAGTACGCCCGCCACCAGCAAGGCCACCGCAATCTTGCCATGCGTGCGAACAGCCATCGGCGCCTCGTCGCCGGCCTTCAGAGCCGCAGCCGCCGGCACGGACGCGGCTTCGCGCGCGGGCCCGAACGTCGCGACCAGCGCCGAACCGGCGCCGAGCAGGAAGAACACGAGGTATTCACCTGCGCTGACATTGAGTGCAGGTGCGACGCCACGGAAGTAGCCGGCCCCGAGGTCGGCACCGAAAGCCGCGAGCCCTGCGCGTGCGACGAGTGCACCGAGCAGGACGCCGACCGCGGCGCCCAACGCGCCGACAAGGGTTCCCGACAACAGCGACGCGGCCAGTTGCTCGCGCACCGTCATGCCCATTGCGTGCAGCAACGCGATTTCGCGACGGCGGCGCGCGACGGCGAGCGACTGTGTCGCGTAGACGAGAAATGCTCCCGTGAAGAGCGCGACGAGTGCGAGCGCCGTCAGGTTCGAGCGATACGCGCGGGTCAGTCGCACGGCGTCGTCCGTCGCCTCGCCCGGCGTGACGATCTGCGCCCCTGGCGGCAGCAGTGCGGCGATGGCACTGCGAACGACCTCACGATCAGCTTGCGGGGCAAGTCGCAGGTCGATGCGATCGATCCGCCCCAGTCGTTGCAGTCGCCACTGCGCCTCGCCGATGTCGAGCAATCCCACCGGTTGGCGATACGCGCCCGGTGGCAGGATGCCCGCGACGCGCAGGCGCAATCGATCGAGCGCGACCTGCACGTCGAGGTCGTCGCCCACCTCGAGTTCGAGCGACTGCGCCGCCGCCGGGCTCAGCCAGACCGAGTTTTCTGCGAGCAGACCCTGCCCCTGTCGTTCAACCGTAACACCGGCACCGGCAAGCGCCGGTTGCATCTGCATCGCGCGGAACGGATCGATGCCGATCAGCTTCAGGTTCCGCTCGCGCCCCGGCAGCCGCACCTGCAGTTCGACGACGGGGCTCGCGGCGGCCACGCCAGGCACTCGCAGTAACCGAGGAAACAGTGACTCGTCGAGGCCCGCGCCTGGCGCCTGGACGGCGAAATCGGCGAGACCGAACAGGGAGCGTGAGGCGCCCTGCACTTCGTCAGCGGCGACCCGGTTGATCAGGTAGACCGAGAAACCGAGCGCAACTCCGAGTGCGATCGCGAGAACTGCCAGCAGTGTGCGACCCGGCGCCTGGCGCAATGGTCCGAACGCCGCCGCGTCGAGCAGCGACAGGCGGGCGCGCAACGCGCTCCGGCCGACAGGCAGGGTCGCAGCCGCAGCGTTCATGGTCGTAGCGTCAGTCCGGCACGTGTCAGCTCGTACACACGGTCGGTCGAGGCCGCGGCGGCGGCCGAATGCGTGACGAGGATACCCGCCGCGTTGTCGCGCTTGATCTGGGCTCGCAGCACTTCGAGGATCATCGAGGCATTGTCCGGATCGAGGTTGCCGGTCGGCTCGTCGGCGAGCACCAGGGCTGGACGGTGCGCCAGCGCGCGTGCCACGGCGACCCGCTGCGATTCACCGCCGGACAGTTCGCGTGGCAAGCTGGACGCACGGTCGGCGAGACCCACGGCTTCGAGCAACTCCATCACGCGGTCGTCCGCCGCACGACCGGCCTGTCCGTTCAGCGCCAGTGGCAACGCGACATTGCGTGCGATGCTGAGGTGCGGCAACAGATGGAAGGCCTGGAACACGAACCCCATGCGAGTGCGACGCATCAAGGTACGGGCACCCTCGTCGAGCGTCGCGAGGTCCTGGTCTTCCAGCAGCAGGGCACCACTGTCGGGTACGTCGAGCCCCGCGATCAGGTTCAGCAGCGTGGATTTGCCAACGCCGGACTCGCCGACGATGGCGACGTACTCGCCGGGCACCACGGTGAGCGACACGCCGTCGAGCACGCAGCGACCCGCTGGGCCGCCGAACGATTTGCAGACATCACGGAGCTGGAGCATGTCGGCCGCTGCTGCGAACGAGCAACCGAGGGCGGCGAGCCGCCCACGGCCGACACGTCATTTCTTGCGTCGGATCGGTGCCTTCGCCCTTTTCGCGGGCGCCTTACGCGGCGCAGCCTTCTTCACTGCAGCCTTCTTCACTGCAGCCTTCGGCTTCTTCTTCACGACAACAGCCTTGGCGACCCTGGCCTTCGTGACCCGGCCCTTGAGCCGCTTGAAGATCGCAGCGCCGAGTTCGGCCGGCGAACGCACCGTGGTGACCCGCGCCGCTTCGAGCGCTGCGAACTTGTCCGCCGCCGTGCCCTTGCCGCCGGAGATGACCGCGCCGGCATGACCCATGCGCTTGCCCGGAGGGGCCGTCACACCCGCGATGTACGCGACGACCGGCTTGGTGACGTGCTTGCGGATGTACTCCGCGCCCGCCTCCTCGTCACTGCCGCCGATCTCGCCGACCATGATGATGCCTTCGGTCTGCGGATCGTCCTGGAACAGCGCCAGCACGTCGATGAAGTTCATGCCGCGCACCGGGTCGCCGCCGATGCCGACACAGGTGCTCTGGCCGAGGCCGACGTTGGTCGTCTGGAACACGGCCTCATAGGTGAGCGTGCCCGAGCGCGAGACGATGCCGACCTTGCCCTTCTTGTGAATGAAGCCCGGCATGATGCCGATCTTGCATTCGCCGGGCGTAATGACGCCAGGGCAGTTCGGGCCGACCAGGCGCGACTTCGAATCCTGGAGCGCCGCCTTCACCTTGACCATGTCGTTCACCGGGATGCCCTCGGTGATGCACACGATCAGTTCGATGCCCGCATCCGCGGCTTCGATGATCGCATCGGCCGCATACGGGGGCGGCACGTAAATCATCGTGGCATTGGCCTCGGTCCTGGCGACCGCAGCGCGCACGGTGTCGAACACCGGCAGGCCGAGGTGCTTCTCACCGCCACGGCCCGGCGTGACGCCGCCGACGAGCTTGGTGCCGTAGTCGAGGCAACCCTGCGAATGGAACGTGCCCTGCTTGCCGGTGAACCCCTGGCAGATCACGCGCGTGTTCTTGTTGATCAGGATCGACATGGGTTACTTCCTCGCAGCGGCCGCGACGACCTTCTTGGCGGCGTCGGTCAAATCGGTGGCAACGATCAGGTCGAGGCCGCTCTCGGCGAGCAGCTTGCGGCCCTGCGGGGCGTTGGTGCCTTCGATGCGGACGACGACCGGCAGGTGCAGGCCGAGGTCGCGCGCGGCGCCAATGACGCCCTCGGCGATCATGTCGCAGCGAACGATGCCGCCGAAGATGTTGACCAGGATCGCCTTGACCTTCGGATTGTTCAGGATGAGCTTGAAGGCGACCGTCACGCGCTCACGCGTGGCGCCGCCGCCGACGTCGAGGAAGTTCGCGGGCGAGCCGCCGTAGAGTTGAATGACGTCCATCGTGGCCATGGCGAGGCCCGCGCCGTTGACCATGCAGGCGATGTCGCCGTCGAGCGAGACGTAGTTGAGGTCCGCCTCGCCGGCGATCCGCTCCATCTCGTCTTCCTGCGAGATGTCGCGCATCTCGACCAGCGCCTTCTGGCGGAAGAGCGAGTTGTCCTCGATGCCGATCTTGCCGTCGAGGGCGATCACGTCGCCATCGCCGTTGACGATCAGCGGGTTGACCTCGACGAGGCTCGCGTCGCAGTCCATGTAGAGCTTGAACAGGCCGCGCGCGATCTGCTCGAACTGCGCGACCTGCTTGCCTTCAAGACCGAGCCCGAAGGCCAGCGTGCGGCAATGCGAGCCCTGGATGCCCGTCGCCGGGTGAATCTCCACTCGGATGATCTTCTCAGGCGTCTTGGCAGCGACTTCCTCGATGTCCATGCCACCGGCGGCCGAGGCGACGAATGCCACTCGGCCGGTGTCGCGGTTGAGAAGAAGGCTGAGGTAGAGCTCGCGCTCGATCCTGGAGCCGGTCTCGACGTAGACCTGGTTGATTGGCAGGCCTTCCGCCGACGTCTGCTTGGTCTTCAGACGCTGGCCGAGCATGCCGGCGGCGGCGGCTGCGACGTCGGCCGTCGACTTGACCACCTTGACGCCACCGGCCTTGCCGCGGCCACCCGCGTGCACCTGGGCCTTGACCACCCAGACTGCGCCTCCGAGGCGCCTGGCGGCGTCGACGGCTGCCTCCGGCGTGGAGGCGACGAATCCCGACGGCACCGGGATGCCATAGCGGGCGAACAGTTGTTTCGACTGGTATTCGTGGAGGTTCATTGGGCTCGGTCGGGCGGTGGGACGAAGCTTCGAAGTTTACCTCAGAGGCGCCTCTGCTGAAAGTCCGCGGCCATGGCGCGCGTGCCCAAGACCGAGCTGACCGAATCCGTCCGGGGGGCCACCGGCATCGAACTGCCGTGGCGGGTGCTTTCGCTGCTGAACGTTTTCCGGCTGCTGCTGCCGATGATGCTGCTGCTGGTGTTTTTCTTTGACGCGCCGACCAGCACCGTCGGTAGCCGCCAGCCGGGACTGTTCATCGGCGTCGCAGTCGCCTATTTCGCGTTCGCACTGGTCTGTATCCAGACCATCCAGAGCCGCGTGCCGGCTGCCGAGTGGCAGGCGATGTTCCAGCTCGTCGTCGATGCAATCGCCATCGGCATGCTGATTCACTCGAGTGGCGGGGTGTCGAGCGGCCTGGCGACGCTGTTCGTCCTGCCGACCGGTGCCACCGCAACCATCCTGTCGCGGCGTTATGCCCTGCTCGGCACGTCGCTGGTCACGATTGCGCTGCTGCGGAAACGACGGTCTCGTTCCTGCAGGACGACAGCTCGCGAGCGGACTTCCTGATCGCCGGACTGACCGGTGCCAGCCTGTTCGCCATCACGCTGCTCGCCATCCCGTTCGCAGCACGACTGCGGGATAGCGAGGCGCTGGCCAAGCAGCGCGAGATCGACCTCGCGAACCTCAACGAGCTGAACGAGTTCATCGTGCAGCACCTGCGCGAAAGCATCCTCGTCGTCGACGAGAGCGACCACGTCCGCCTCATCAACGAAACGGCCGCGCAGCTGCTGTACGGCGGCTACGTGCCGGGCGGAACTGCGCTCGCTGCAGTGTCGCCGCGCCTGTCGTACGTGCTGGAGGCATGGCGCAAGCAATCGTCGGACCGGCGCGACACTGTCGGTGAAATCGTCGGCGCGGACGGCGGCACGGTCATCCGGCCGCACTTCGTGGCCCTTGTCCGCGAGCGGTTCCGGTCCCGTGCTGATCTTCCTGGAAGACACCAGCGTCCTCGCCGATCGCGCGCAGCAGTCGAAACTGGCGGCATTGGGACGCTTGAGCGCCAGCATTGCCCACGAGATCCGCAACCCGGTCGGAGCGATGAGCCACGCCAGCCAGCTGCTGCGCGAATCCCCGGCAGCTCACCGATGACGACCGTCACCTGACGGACATCATCGAAAAGAACGGCGTACGGGTCAGTCACATCATCGAGAACGTGCTGCAATTGTCTCGCCGCGACACGACCAAGCAGGAGCGCTTCGACGTCACGGACTGGCTCGGTGGGATTCGTCACCGAGTACGAGAAGACGATGCAACTCGACCCCACCACGTTCAGCGCCACAATGGATCGCAACGCCGGTCGGATCGACGTGGAGTTCGACCCGTCGCACCTGCACCAGGTGCTCTGGAACCTGTGCGACAACGCGCTTCGGCACGGTGCGGGTTCGGATTCCGCAGGCCGCGTCGACATCCGGACGGGCCGCATCGCAGCGACCGGACGACCGTTCGTCGAGGTCGCCGACCGTGGCAACGGCGTCGACCCCGCGCAGGCCGAACGCATCTTCGAGCCGTTCTTCACCACCGGCTCCGGTGGCACCGGGCTGGGATTGTTCATCTCGCGCGAACTGTGCCAGACCAACGGCGCCCTGTTGCTCTACGAGCCACGGTCCGGCGGTGGTAGCATTTTCCGCATCATTTTCGCCGACCCGCGCCGCTGGAAGGACTGATGCACGAACGCAAGTCGACCCCCCGCGCACTGGTCATCGACGACGAGCCGGACATCCGCGATCTGCTGGCCATCACGCTCGGCCGCATGCAGATCGAAGTCGTGACGGCGGCTGACTACGCGAGCGCGCTCAAGGCGCTCGGTCCGGAACGGTTCGATCTCGTGCTGACGGACATGAAACTGCCCGACGGGAATGGACTCGACATCGTCGACTGGATCCAGCACCACCGGCCCGGCGTGCCGGTCGCCGTCATCACCGCACACGGCAATGTCGAAGCCGCGGTGCGGGCACTGAAGCTCGGGGCCTTCGATTTCATTTCCAAGCCGCTCGACCTCGCGGCATTGCGCAAGCTGATCAAGGCGACGTTGAAGCTGCGTTCCGCAGGACGGCGCGACTTCGATGTCACGCAACCCATCGTCACGCCATCGGGTTTGCGGCTGCTCGGCCTGTCGAAGCCGATGCAGCAACTGCGCCAGATGATTGCCAAGGTGGCGCGCAGCCAGGCGCCGGTGCACATCTGCGGCGATTCCGGCACCGGCAAGGAACTCGTTGCGCGACTCATCCATGACACCGGGCCCCGGCATGACGGGCCGTTCGTGCCCGTGAACTGCGGCGCGATCCCGTCGGAACTGATGGAAAGCGAGCTGTTCGGCCACAAGAAGGGCAGCTTTACCGGTGCAGTAGCCGACAAGGAGGGCCTGATCCGCTCGGCCGAGGGCGGCACGCTGTTCCTGGACGAAGTCGCCGACCTGCCGCTGCACATGCAGGTGAAGCTGCTGCGCGTGATCCAGGAGAAATCCATTCGGCCGGTGGGCGAGACGCGTGAAATGCCGGTGGACGTACGCTTGCTGTCCGCCACGCACCGCAAGCTCGACGAACTGGTAAAGGCGGGCAAGTTCCGCGAGGACCTGTATTACCGGATCAACGTGATCGAACTCCGCGTGCCCGCGCTGCGGGAACGGCTCGACGACGTGCCACCGCTGGTCGACATGCTGCTCGACAGGATTGCCGGGCAGATCGGCGTGACTCGCCCGCAGATTGGCGACGAGGCGATGGATAAGTTGTTGTCGTATTCGTACCCGGGCAACGTGCGTGAACTCGAGAACATTCTCGAGCGTGCGGTGACGTTGTGCTCGGAGGACCGTATCGAGCCGGAAGATATTCAGCTGAAGCCGGGGCAGTTGCTCACGGACCTGCCGGAACTCGCAGGTCGGGATATCTCAGTGGGAGAGCCGGGCGCAGACGGGCTCGAAGGCCAGCTGGAGCATATCCAGCGCGAGGCCATCATTCGCGCGCTCGAGCAAACCCGGTACAACAAGACCAAGGCGGCGGAGCTGCTCGGGATGACATTCAGGCAGCTCAGGTACCGGGTGAAGAAGTTGGGGATCGAGTAGTCGCCGCTCGCGCCTGCGAATTGTCCTGGACCGCCGGCGCGGTTTCAGACCACATCGCGTCGAAAATTGCCTGGTCACTCGGCCCGACCACGATGGGATCGTGCAACTCGTCCCCAAAGTGGCCGTGGAGCGCATCCCACAACCGCGTCGCCTGAGCGTCGGTCTCGGGTGGACGAGCGACGAGCACCTCGCCCTTGCCTGACCTGCGATCGAGCAACAGGTATTCGTGCCGACCCGGTGCCACCGGAAGTGCGGCCAGGACCCGGGTGGCATCAAGTGCAGCGCGCTCCTTGAATAGCATCAACGTTGGAATCATCGTCTCCCTCAAGTGCAGCCACCCGCTCGAATCGTCGACCGCGAACAATTGCACGGCTTGCTCAGCGGCATGGTCCTCCTCGAGTGAACCGGTAGCACTCGGCGCGACGCGGATGTCGGTCTCGGTAAATCGAATTCGATCGTCTCCAGCCCTGGGGACGTCCTTCGGCGCCGCCGCCAGCGCCGAAACGAGAGAAATCCCGTCCACCTCAGGAGCGGGCAGCTTGAGCAGGCCGAGGACGGTCGGAAAGACATCTTCCAACGAAGCAAGAGTCCCCAGGTCGCGGCCGTTGCCAACGACGCCGGCAGCCTCGCCGAAACGCGCAAACCCCAGCAGCACTTGGTATTGAACCGGGCTCAGGACGCTCTGGCCGTGACCCCAGTTGAGGACCCGAGGTGGCGCCTGCAACCCCTGGACACGATCGTCGAGGTCCTCGCTCGTCAGCGAGTCTTCGGCAAGCATCAGGGCTTCGCCATGATCCGAGAGCACGACGACGATAGCGTTGTCGAGGAGGCCTTTGTCGCGCAGCAGATTGACAACGTTGCCGAACATCTGGTCGGCCGTTTGCAATCCATGCAAATAGACGGGCCCAGGGCCCGCTGCGGTCGGCCCAGGCCAATCATCGGGCGAGTCCGCGTGAACATAGGGCCAGTGCGCAGCGGTCAGGTGGATCGCGGCGAAGATCGGTCCATCGCCCCCGATTTCCGCCTCCAGCCTGGCGATGAAGGTGTCGGGCCGGTACAAACTGGCGACGGCTCTATTCGCGTGCAGGTAGTCGAGCATGACCGCACCCAACGGCGAATTGGCAACGACGTTGGAAAGTGGCAGGTCGGCTATGCGGCCGATCAGGAAATCAGCCGCGCCGATCGGCGGCGTAATGACCGTGTCAAATCCATACGATTTATCTACGTTGCTGAACCGGACTTCGTCCGTCGCATAAATCGTGCTGTAACCATGCCGCGACAGAATCTCGCCAAGTGTCGGGCTCGATCGCACCGCGTCTCGCGGCATCAGGTTGAAAAGCGCGCCTGTGCTTCGCGGCGCTCGCCCGGTCAGGATCGAGATCCAGGCCGGAAAGGTTCGTGCGAGGGGCGTCGTGGTGTCGGTGAACACGTCGGCATTGGCAAGAAATTCGTCGAGGTTCGGCGTCACGCCGGTGCCTCCAAAGCGGGCGACCTGCTCGAGACGAAGTGAATCGATGCCGAGGATGATGACGTTCGGTTGAACGGAACGAGCCCCGGCAGTCCTCGCTATTTTCGGAGCGAATACGACCGCACCGAGCGCGACGATCAGGCACACGCTGGCGAGCGAGGCCTTGAGCCGGATGCCCGACCCAGCCAGCAGTCGATAGGCGGCGATGACAACCACGATCGCTGCGATAACCCCGCATAACCCGCCGACGATACCTGCCGCCGTCAGACCACCAAGACCTGCAACCGCATAGTCGTGGTAATAGGAGCCCGAGTGGGTTTTTGGAAACCAGGCGGCATTCTGTAACAGGACAAATGCCAGCAGCAGCGCGAACCAGATGACTACAAGGCCGTTTCGAGACTTGCCCGCCGGGGGGTAGGCGATGACCGTGCAGTAGCTCAAGACATGCACGGCGAGTGCAAAGAGGACGTGCAGCAGGAGGAGCACGACGCCGAATGTCGCGATTTCCAGCGACATCTTCGAAACCAGGCGGACATTCAAAACGGCTCCGAGCATGACGTCGGACCCGTAGAGCCGGATCAAGAAAGTGGCCATCGTCTGAAACAGGGAAATCGCGAAGAACGCCAGGGCGAGTCCTAGCGCCAGCGCAAATCCCCGTGCGAACGATTGATCATATCCAGTCGAATTGCTGCTCATTGCCCCTCGGCGCGAAATACTTGATACGAATATAGCAGTCCGCAGTTTGATGACGGTTGCGGTTGCGAGGGAAGCAACAGCGCACATTTGTGCACGTTAATGTGACGCGCGTAGGCGGTCGTGGTTTGGGCACCGACCGGGGAGGCCGCAAGACGGCCTGCCGGGAAGGTGCCCTTAAAACCACAGCGACCCGCAAAAAATGACACTAACCGACAACCCTTGTCAGTTAATTCGCTCGGATCGCCGTGCCAGAATCGTGCTCCCCTGGAAAAACAACCATTTCGCGCAGGATGCGCTTGATATTCATGGCTTGGCACGGAGCTTGCTTTACCCAAGTGCAGACTCGACGAGTCGCAGTCATTGAACAACACGTCCAGATGGAGTTATTGAACATGAAGACCCTGCAGAAAGGCTTTACGCTTATCGAACTGATGATCGTCGTGGCGATTATCGGCATTCTCGCGGCGATCGCGATCCCGGCCTACCAAGACTACATCATTCGCTCTCAGGTCTCTGAAGGCCTCGCCATGGCGTCGTCGGTCAAAGCCTCGGTCGCTGAATTCTATGCGGACCGTGGCACGTGGCCGGCTAACGCGGCTGCGCTCGGTATCGACAACCTTCCCACGGGTAAGTATGTTTCGTCCATCAACGTAACCGCCGGTGAAATCCTGATCACCTATGGCAACGATGTGAACACGAAAATCGACGCGGCCCACAACACGCTCCGCCTGCGCCCGGGTGCGTCCGCCAATGGTGACATCATCTGGCAGTGCGGCGATCGCGCATTGACCGCCAGCGCGGACTTCGCCGGCGTGAACGACACCGCAACCGGCGGCACTTTGCTTGGCAAGTATCGCCCCAGCAACTGCCGCGCTTAAAACGGTGGGTCAAGTCTGACCCTACCAGCGCTGGAGACAGAGCCCCCGCCCAGGCGGGGGCTCTTTTTTGGGCGGTTCGGACGACAAACAGCGCGCGGTTGGCGTGGAGCGACTTTTCCCGGGCCGTCGTCGCCCGAGTCCAGCGGGTCACCGCAGCGCGATGCCCGCTTTTCCCCAGGATTCGGGCAGCGTTCACCTGGGTGGGGAGATGAGCGTTTCGTGGGTCGCGTCCGCGTTTCTGGCCTTTGACGGCGGCTTGTCAAACTGGATAGGCGACCAATTAAGTGCGTTGTGGTCCGCCTCACACAATTGCGGGGGTCGACGCGGCACAATCTCCGCCACGACTTAACATTTGCTAGTCTTGCACTAGTGTTCTTCCGTCCGCCGGGTACCCCGCAAGGGCAAGGCTAAGCCCATGAACGATTTCGCAATTTCGACCCAGATCATCAATCGCTCAGGCCTGCAGGGCCTGCCGCAGCGGCTGGTGGTGGACGGCCTGGTGGCCGACTCGGCCATGGTCGATGCGATCGCCGCTGCGAAGGAACGCCGGGTGGGCATCGTGTCCTACCTGGTCGAGCACAACATGGCCGACCCGCGCGAGATCGCCATCGCGGCCTCGCAGGAATTCGGGGCACCGCTGCTCGACCTTGACGCCATCCAGCCCGACCTCGACACCGTCCGCATCGTCAGCGAAAAGATCCTGCGCAAGCACCGCGTGCTGCCGCTGGTGAAGCGCGGCAAGAAGCTGTTCCTGGCGATCTCGGATCCGACCAACCTGCACGCGCTCGACGAGGTCAAGTTCGCCACCGGCTTCTCGATCGAAGCCGTGGTCGTCGAGGAAGACAAGCTCAACAAACTGTTGTCACTCTCGCTCGAGCAGGTCGACACGTCGATGCCGGAACTTGCCGGCGACGACTTCGAGATGGACGGTCTCGAAGTCACCTCGGGTGACGACGACGACGCGGCCAGGGACGCCGACCGCTCGGACGCCGTCGACGACGCGCCGATCGTCCGCTTCATCAACAAGGTGATGCTGGACGCGATCAAGAAGGGCGCATCGGACATCCATTTCGAGCCCTACGAACGCAGCTACCGTATCCGACTCCGCCTCGACGGCATCCTGAAGGAAGTCGCGACGCCGCCGGTGCAACTGGCCATCAAGATGGCGGCTCGCCTGAAAGTGATGTCGCGCATGGACATCGCCGAGCGCCGCGTGCCGCAGGACGGCCGCATCAAGATGAAGATTTCGAAGAACCGGGCGATCGACTTCCGCGTCAGCACGTGCCCGACCCTCTTCGGCGAGAAGATCGTGATGCGTATCCTCGATCCCTCGAGCGCGATGCTGGGCATCGACGCACTGGGATACGAGCCGTTTCAGAAGAAGTTGTACATGGACTGCCTGGCGCGCCCGCACGGCATGATCCTGGTGACCGGGCCGACCGGCAGCGGCAAGACGGTGTCGCTTTATACGGGCCTCAACATCCTCAATACCGAGGACACCAACATTTCGACGGCCGAAGATCCCGTCGAAATCATGTTGCCCGGCATCAACCAGGTGAACATCAACCCGAAGGTCGGCCTGACCTTCCCCGGTGCCCTGCGCGCCTTCCTGCGCCAGGATCCGGACGTGATCATGGTCGGCGAAATCCGCGACCTCGAGACAGCCGAGATCGCGATCAAGGCCGCCCAGACGGGCCACCTGGTGCTCTCGACCCTGCATACGAACGATGCCCCGAAGACCCTGACGCGCCTGGTGGACATGGGCGTGAAGCCCTATGCCATTGCGACATCGGTCAGCTTGATCATCGCCCAGCGTCTGGCGCGCCGCCTGTGCAACAGTTGCAAGGCGCCGATGAAGATTCCGGCCGAAGCGCTCAAGAAAGAAGGCTTCGAGGCCGAAGAAATCGCGAACGGGCTCCAGATTTTCCAGGCCGTGGGTTGCGGCAACTGCACGGACGGGTATAAGGGGCGCACTGGCCTGTACGAAGTGATGCCGGTATCCGAGGAAATCGGCCGCATCATCATGACGGGCGGTAGTGTGCTGGACATCAAGCAGCAGGCGGTTCGCGAAGGTGTCTGGGGCCTGCGCCAGGCAGGCATCAACAAGGTGCGCATGGGCATTACGACGCTCGATGAGATCAACCGCGTCACCGTCGACTGAACCTAAGGGAACCGGGAATTCAAAGACATGGCCGAACTCGCCGTAAACAAGCAGGCGACCTTCCTCTGGGAAGGCAAGGACAAGAAGGGCAACCGCGTCAAGGGGCGCGGGCTTGCACGCGATGAAATGGAGATCCGGTCTGACCTGCGCAAGCAGGGGATCGCCGCCACCAAGGTTCGCAAGGAATCCACGCTCTTCAAGAGCGACGGCAAGGTCACTGCCGAGGACATCGCTCTATTCGCCCGCCAGCTCGCCACGATGCTGAACGCCGGCATCCCGATGGTGCAGTCGTTCGAGATCATCGGCGTCGGCAACGACAAGCCGGCTGTGCAGAAACTGGTGCTCGCAATCAAGTCCGACATCGAGACCGGCAATTCCCTGCACCAGTCGCTGGCAAAGCACCCCCTGTATTTCGACGACCTGTTCGTGAACCTGGTCGAGGCTGGCGAGCACGCCGGCGCGCTCGAGACGGTTCTCCAGAAGATCGCCACCTACAAGGAAAAGACCGAGGCGCTGAAGAAGAAAATCAAGAAGGCACTGTTTTATCCAGCGGCAGTGCTCGCGGTCGCAGTGATCGTCACCGTCATTCTCCTGCTGTTCGTGATCCCCCAGTTCGAGAGCCTTTTCCAGGGGTTCGGCGCAGACCTTCCAGCATTCACGCAGTTTGTCGTCAACCTGTCACGCTGGATGCAGGCGAAGGGCTGGATGCTGCTCATCGTCGCGAGTGTCGCCTTCTTCACGTTTGGCTATTTCTACAAGCGTTCGCGACCGTTGCGGCAATTCATCGACAAGATGTCGCTGCAGATTCCTGTGATCGGACCGATTCTGCGCAAGTCGGCCATTGCGCGCTACGCACGAACGCTGGCAACGATGTTCGGCGCCGGCGTGCCGCTCGTCGAGGCAATGAAGTCAGTCGCAGGCGCCACGGGCAACATCATCTACCAGGACGCAGTGCTGCGAATGCGCGACGAGATCGCCACCGGCATGCGCATGCAGCGCGCAATGGATAACACGGGCCTGTTCCCGAACATGGTCGTGCAGATGATCGCGGTCGGTGAAGAATCGGGCTCGCTGGATGAGATGGCCAGCAAGGTCGCCGACTTCTATGAAGCCGACGTCGACGCAGCGGTCGACGCCTTGAGCAGCCTGCTCGAACCAATGATCATGGTCATCCTCGGCGTGCTGGTGGGCGGCATGGTCGTCGCGATGTACCTGCCGATCTTCAAGCTCGGTGCGGTCATCTGACGCACTCGCCCCGCAATCACCGCTGAGATCGCCGAAGACGCCGCGCCCTCTCGCGGCGTCTTCGCATAGGAACCGCACGGATGACCGACCTCGCTGAAGTTCTTGCCTCGACGCCCTGGCTGCTGGCGGCGTGTGTGTTCTTCCTCAGCCTGCTCGTTGGCAGCTTCCTGAACGTCGTCATCCACCGCCTGCCGATCATGCTCGAACGCGAGTGGAAAGCGCAGGCACAGGACATGCTGGCCGAGCGCGCACCCGTCGCGAGCGGCATCGATGTCCCGCAGGCCGGTTCCCCAGAGCGCTACAACCTGCTCGTCCCCCGCTCCCGCTGCCCGAAGTGCAACGCCGAAATCACGGCCCTGCAGAACATCCCGGTGGTCAGTTGGCTGCTGCTGGGCGGCAAGTGCGCTGCTTGCCGCGCCCCGATTTCCGTCCGCTATCCGATCGTCGAATTCGCCACGGCCGTCCTCTCGGCAGCAGTCGCGATGCGTTTCGGCTGGCATTGGCAGACACTCGCGGCACTGGTCTTCAGCTGGGCACTGGTCGCGCTGACGGTGATCGACCTCGATCACACCCTCCTGCCGGACGTGATCACGATCCCGCTACTCTGGCTGGGCCTGCTGCTGAGCCTGTTCTGGAATACGGGACTCAAGCCGCCCGCTCCCACGGATCCGTCCGCGGCCATCCTGGGCGCCGTCTTCGGCTACCTGATCCTCTGGACGGTGTACTGGGCCTTCAAGCTCGCCACCGGCAAGGAGGGCATGGGGTACGGCGACTTCAAGCTGCTCGGCGCGCTGGGGGCCTGGATGGGCTGGCAGATGCTGCCGTTGATCCTGTTGCTCTCGGCCTTCACCGGCGCAGTGGTGGGGATCGGGTTGATCCTGCTCCGCGGCCGGGACCGCAACGTCCCGATACCGTTCGGCCCGTACCTCGCGGCGGCTGGCTGGATCGCGCTGCTGTGGGGACCGCAGATCATGGGCGGCTACCTGTCACTGACCGGCCTGAGCGACTGAACTGCCGCGACACCCACGTGAACGCGACAGACCAGCCACGGCCCGCATCCCGCCCCTTCCGCGTCGCCCTCACCGGCGGCATCGCGAGCGGCAAGACCACCGTTGCCGACCTGTTCGGGTCGCATGGCGTGCCGCTGATCGACACGGACCTCATCGCGCGTGAGGTGGTCGAGCCCGGCCAGCCAGCACTCGCCGCGGTGGCACAGGCCTTCGGCAACGGCGTGATGGGGTCCGACGGCCGCCTCGACCGAGGCCGGCTACGCGAAATCATCTTCGCCGATGCGGGCGCCCGGGCCCGACTCGAGGCGATCCTGCACCCCGCCATTCGCGCGGAAATGGAACGCCAGTCGGCCGCCGCGGCAAGGTCTGGGCCCTACCAGGTCCTGGTCATTCCGCTGCTGACCGAGGGCGGCCGTCGTGACCACGTCGACCGCGTCCTCGTGGTGGATGCGCCGGAGGACGCGCAGGTGGAACGGCTCATGGCGCGGGACTCTGTCACGCGTGAACAGGCGCAGGCGTCCCTGCGCGCCCAGGCGAAGCGTGAGGCGCGCCTGCAGTTCGCCGACGACATCGTGACGAACACTGGCCGGATCGCAGACCTGCGTACACAGGTCGACGTGCTGCACGCGCAATATGTGCGGCTGGCCGCGGAGAAGGTTGTGCCGCCAAACGGCCATGCCGCACAATAGACGGCCATGAACTCCACCGAGGCCGCCGTGCCGTCAACGGATGCGGCCACCCGCATCGTTGCCTACGAGCAGCCGCTCAACGAGCGGATGCGCAATTTCCTGCGTCTCGATTTCCTGTACCAGCAGGCCGTTCACCATCACACCCTGCCGGACCCGTGGTCGACGCGGGCGGCCGTCTCTTCGCTGCTCGAGATTCTCGCGATCACGCAGCGTGGCGACATCCGCAGCGAGGTGCTGAAGGAACTCGAGCGGCAGATGAACCAGCTCTCGGCGTTCAGCACGCGGCCCGGCGTCGACTCGGCGCGGCTCAAGATGCTGCTCACCAAGCTGCACCGCATGCGCGAAGAACTCAGCACCGTCGGCGCACTCTTCATGCAGAAGCTGCGTGACTCCGAGTTCCTGAACGCGATCAAGCACCGCAGCACGATCCCGGGCGGCACCTGCGAGTTCGACCTGCCCGACTACACGCACTGGCTCAACCAACCCGACGAGATCCGCGGCGCGGACTTCGCGAACTGGCTGGCCGTGATTCGCCCGCTGGGCGACGCGATCTCCGAGCTGCTGTGGATGACGCGCGAACAGGCCAAGACGCGCCGCGAAGTGGCCTCCAACGGCGTGTACCACCTCACGCTCGAGCGCGACGTGCCCGTTCAACTGATCCGCATCGTGCTGCCGCAGGGCACCGACATCTACCCGGAGATCAGCGGCAGCCACTACCGCGTCAGCATCCGCTTCCTGTCCTGGCAGGATGCCGGCACGCATCCCGTGCAGATGACGGGCGAAGTCCCGTTCATGCTCGCGCTTTGCACCTGAGCCCAGTCGCACAGTCACCCATCCGCCCAGTCGTCTCCGCTCACCCAGTCGCGAGCAGGCCGTCATGCCGACGTTTCCGTGTCCCACCTGCCAGCGCCCGGTGCAATGGTCCGCCGCAGCGACATGGCGTCCGTTCTGCAGCGAGCGCTGCCGGCTGATCGACCTCGGCGCATGGATGACAGAAAAGCACACGATTGCCGGCGAGGAGATTTCGCCGGATGGCGCGCCGCCAGCGGACGGCGAGCCGGAGCCTGACGAACCGCCCCGACACTGATGAAGGCCTGAAAATCCCGTGGATCCCGACTTCTGGCATCAGCGCTGGCAAGGCCGTCAGATCGGCTTTCACCAATCGGCGCCGCACCCGTTTCTCGAGCGCTGTTGGCCCTCGCTCGGCGTCGCGCCCGGCGCACGTGTCTACGTTCCGCTCTGCGGCAAGAGCCTCGACATGGTCTGGCTGGCCGTGCGCGGCTATCGCGTCGTCGGGTCCGAGCTGAGCGCGCTGGCAGTCGAGGAGTTTTTCGGCGAGCAGCAACGGCCAGACGTCGACGTCAAACCGGAAGGCGCGTTCCACCGGCATCGCTCGGGCGCATTCGAGATCCTGCAAGGCGACGCGCTGCAGCTCACCCCGGATTTGCTCGGGCCGGTGCAGGCCGCCTACGACCGCGCTGCGCTCGTCGCACTGCCCCCTTCGATGCGCGCGCACTATGCGCAGAATTTCGCTGCGTTGATGCCGGCCGGCAGTCGCACGCTGCTCGTCGCGTTCGAATATGTGCAGGCGATCAAGGACGGCCCGCCGTTCTCCGTCATGCCCGATGAAGTCGTGAAGCTCTACGGCGCGACATTCCGGGTCGAGGAACTGGAGCGCATCGACATCATCGAGGACAGCCCGAAGTTCGCCTCCGCTGGCCTGACCGCGCTGCACGAAGTGGCGTATTCGCTGACGCGACTCTGACGGCTTCGTTTTGCCGCTGGTTGCAGGCGATCGATTCGGCGCCTTCCCCCGAGCTTGGAAAGGCAGACACGCGCTCGGGGGAAGGCGCCGAATCGATCGCTCGTGAGACAGCGCCTGGGCGACTTTTCCGCAAGAGCGGAAAAGCTCGCACGGCGCATGCAGCGTTGAGAGCACCCGGAATGCAAACTCGAGCCGCGGATCTCCGGGCAAGTGGCGTCAGGCTACTTGCGCCGTGCGAGTCGTCGGGCCTGGGCTGCGGCCAGGAATCTGGTCGCCATCGTCCCGCCCGACGGGTCGCTCAGGCGCCGCCATAGCAAGCGACTGATCCGGGCCCTTCCCCCGAGCGCGTGTCTGCCTTTCCGATCGCCGGAAAGACCACCAGACCGGGCGCTAGCGACGCGACAGCGCAGCGACGATCGGCGCATCCGCCTCGAGGATATCGTGCTCGTGCAGCCGCGCTGGCTCGACCCAATCGAGCGCCTGCGCATCGAGGCCCTGGCGGCTGCCCTGACCAGTCCTTGATCACCCACACGTCGAGCCAGATCGTCCGGCCCGGATAGACCGCGGCGTAGTACATCAAACGCCTGGCCTCTCCCACCTCGATGCCGATCTCTTCCCTCAGCTCTCGAACGATCGCTGCGTGCGCAGTTTCCTCGACAGCGACCTTACCGCCCGGAAACTCCCAGCGTCCGGCAAGGGCCTTGCCGGCCGGCCGTTGTGCGATGAGCACGCGACCGCGGGCGTCGAACACCAGCCCGGCGACGACCCAAAGTTCCTGCATCCGTTACCCGGCCTTCCTCATGACGAAAAAGGCACCAGGCACGGAAGTCAGATCTGGCCGTGACAGTGCTTGTATTTCTTGCCCGAACCGCACGGGCACGGCTCGTTGCGCCCGACCTTGCGTCCATCGCGCACGACGGTCTCGCCGCCCGGCGACGACACGGGTCCAGACGTCCGTCCCTGGCCCGCGCCGAATCCACCCGCAAAGCCGGTACCGGATGCAAATCCGCCACCCGTCCCACCCCCTGCCGGTTCCGCGCCTTCCACAGCGCCATCGCTGGCAATGACGGACTGGGGCGACACGTGCTGCGTCTGCAACTGTCGCGCCATCTGCCGCTCGCGCTCGCGTTCCTGCTCTTCGATCTCCGCTTCCGTGCGCACCTGCAGGCGCGACAGCAGCGACACCGTGTCGTGCTTGATGCGATCGAGCAGCGCGCCGAAGAGTTCGAACGCCTCGCGCTTGTATTCCTGCTTCGGGTTCTTCTGCGCGTACGCGCGCAGGTGGATGCCCTGCCGCAGGTAATCCATCGCCGCGAGGTGTTCGCGCCAGTGCCGGTCGAGCTCCTGCAGCATCACGGCCTTCTCGAGGTGCCGCATGACCGGCGCGCCGACGGCAGCGACCTTGGCCTCGTACGCTTCCTCGACGGCTTTCACCACGCGTTCGCGCAAACCCACTTCGGCGATCTCGTGATCGGCCGCGAGCCAGGCCTTCGGGTCGATCCAGGTGATGAAGTCGCGTTCGACCGCTTCCTTGAGCTCGTCGAGCTTCCACTCTTCCTCGGGGCTCTCGCGCGGCACGAACTGGTCGATCAGGCCGTTGACCACTTCCGCACGAATCCCCGTGACGGAATCGGAAATGTCTTCCGCCGCCATGATTTCCGTGCGCTGCTGGTAGATGACCTTGCGCTGGTCGTTGGCCACGTCGTCGTACTCGAGCAGGTTCTTGCGCAGGTCGAAGTTATAGGCTTCCACCTTGCGCTGCGCGCGTTCGATCTGGCGCGACAGCATCTTGCTCTCGATGACCTCGCCTTCCTTCATGCCGGCCGTCGTCAGCCAGCGCTTGGTGCGCTCGGGGTCGCCGAAGATGCGCATCAGGTTGTCTTCGAGCGAGAGGTAGAACCGGCTCGAACCCGGGTCGCCCTGGCGGCCCGAGCGTCCGCGCAACTGGTTGTCGATACGCCGCGATTCGTGGCGTTCGGTGCCGATGATGTGCAGGCCGCCCGACGCGATCACCTGCTCGTGCCGCTGCTTCCAGTCGGTCTCCACTGCGGCGCGGGCAGCGGTGTCGGCCGGGTCGATCTCCAGCAACTCCGTCTTGAGGCTGCCGCCGAGCACGATGTCCGTGCCGCGGCCCGCCATGTTGGTGGCGATCGTCACGGTGCCCGGACGTCCGGCCTGCGACACGACGATGGCTTCGCGGTCGTGCTGCTTCGCGTTCAGCACGTTGTGATCGACGCCCTTCTGCTTCAGCAGCCCCGAAAGGAGTTCGGAAGTCTCGACCGAGGTGGTGCCGACGAGCGCCGGCTGGCCGCGCTTCACGCACTCGCGGATGTCCTCGATGATCGCTTCGTACTTGTCCTTCTGCGTCAGGTAGACGAGGTCGGCGGCGTCGTCACGGATCATCGGGCGGTGCGTCGGGATCACGACCACTTCGAGGCCGTAGATCTGCTGGAACTCGAAGGCCTCGGTGTCGGCCGTGCCGGTCATGCCCGAGAGCTTGCCGTACATGCGGAAGAAGTTCTGGAACGTGATCGAGGCGACCGTCTGGTTTTCCTCGCGCACCTTCACGCCTTCCTTCGCCTCGACCGACTGGTGCAAGCCATCGGACCAGCGACGACCGGGCATCGTGCGCCCGGTGAACTCGTCGACGATGATGACTTCGCCGCCGCGGACGATGTACTCGACGTCCTTGCGGTAGAGCGCGTGCGCGCGCAGCGCCGCGTTCAGGTGGTGCATCAGGCGGATGTTGGCCGGATCGTACAGGCTCTGCCCTTCTTGCAGCAGGCCGGCCTGCAGGAACAGTACTTCGACGTGCTCGTGGCCCGCGTCGGAGAGATGCACCTGCTTCGATTTTTCGTCGGCCCAGTAGTCGCCCTCGCCTTCCTCCGTCTCCTGCTTCGAGAGGCGCGGCACCAGCTCGTTGATCTTCAGGTAGAGCTCGGTGCTTTCGTCGGCCGGGCCCGAGATGATCAGCGGCGTGCGCGCTTCGTCGATGAGGATCGAGTCCACTTCGTCAACCACGGCAAACGCGAGATCACGCTGCATGCGGTCTTCGATGCGGAACGAGAGGTTGTCACGCAGGTAGTCGAAGCCGAACTCGTTGTTGGTGCCGTAGGTGATGTCGGAGGCGTAAGCCGCGCGCTTCTCGTCCGGCATCAGGCCGGCCTTGACCACGCCGACGCTCATGCCGAGGAAGTTGTAGATCGGCGACATCCAGTCGGCGTCACGCTGCGCGAGGTACTCGTTGACCGTGACGATGTGCGCGCCCTTGCCGGTCAGCGCGTTCAGGTACGCGGGCAGGGTCGCGACCAGCGTCTTGCCTTCGCCGGTGCGCATTTCGGCGATCTTGCCGTTGTTCAGCACCATGCCACCGATCAGCTGCACGTCGAAATGGCGCAGGCCGAGGGTGCGGCGCGAGGCTTCGCGGACCACTGCGAACGCTTCGGGCAGCAAGTCGTCGAGGGACTTCCCCGCCGCGAGCTGCTCACGGAACTGGACGGTCTTGGCGGCAAGATCCGCGTCGGACAGGGGCTGCAGGGCAGGCTCGAAGGCGTTGATCTTCTTGACGAGGCCGTTGTACTGACTGACGAGTCGCTGGTTGCGACTGCCAAAAATGCGGGTGAGCCAATTAGCCACAGGGGCTCCGGGCGATAAGCGTTGAAAATAAAGGCGGAAATTCTACAGGAAGGCCGGGAGCTCCGTAGGTGGGGCAACCCTCCGTAGAAACAAGGGGATAGGGGTTAGGGGTTAGGGGTTAGGGGTTAGTCGGAAAAATGCAGTGCTGCGATTGGACAGCGACGGCATACAAAGGTTTTGCAGACCGTTTCCCTTGGCCTGAACACTCTGGTGCAACGAGTGGTGGGGTTGGGTTCCGACTAACCCCTAACCTCTAACCCCTAACCCCTAACCCCTTCCTCACCCCTTCTCAGGGCGCGGCGAGGTACTTCATCGGGTTCAGGACGTTGCCGTCCCGCAGAACCTCGAAGTGCACGTGGGTGCCGGTGGAACGGCCCGTGCTGCCGATGATGGCGAGCGCGTCATTCTTCTGCACCGACTGCCCGACCCGCACCAGGTTGCGCGAGTTATGGCCATAGCGTGTCATGTAGCCCGTCGGATGCGTGACTTCGACCACGTTGCCGTAGCCCTGCTTCCATCCAGCGTACGAAACGACGCCCGGGCCAACGGCGATGACGCGGGAACCCTGCGGACCCGCGAAGTCGACGCCCGCATGGAACGCTCCGTGCCCGGTAAAGGGATCGGTGCGATAGCCGAAATGCGAGGAAATCCAGCCACCGATCAGCGGCAGGCCGCCGGGCATGATGCGCTGGCCGAGTTCGCGCGTGGCCATGACCATCTCGAGCGCCTGCAGTTGCTGCTCGCGGTCGTTGATCTGTTCTTCCAGGGTATCGAGCACGTTGGTCAGCTCGGGCACCTGCACCGAACCACCCTGCACTTCCTGGCCTTCGGGGCCGCCGGCGGGCGGCGTCTTGTCGAAATCGAACTCACCGCGATCGAGTCCCGCGAGATCGGTCAGGCGGCGACCGAGCGCATCGAGCCGAATCAGTTGGGCATTCAGTGATCCGACTCGTGACGCCAGGGCGTCCACTTTGCCGTCGATCTGGCCACGGGCTGCCTGCAGGTCGGTCTTCTGCTGGGCGATGGCACGCGCATAGGCGCGATGTTCAGCTTTCGCGCCGAGCAGAAAACGCCCGAGCACGAGGCCGACGACGAAAATTCCTGCAACGAGGACGACTGTTGCCATGAGCAGCCGCGTCCCCGTGAGGTCGATTTCTCTGGTGCGGCCGCGGGGGCCGGTAACGATCCGAAAATGCATCCCGCGCCTACCCCTGGGGTACGTCAATGGCGAAAGCGACACGATCGCCGCAAGAGCCGGCTGGCAACGTTGCGTCGTGTCACGAATTCGCGCGACTATGCCCCGCCTAGGGCCCATTTGGCAAACAAAACGGCAGTTTGCTCAGTTTCTCTTAACAATGACGGATCGACTGAAACCGCTCTTCGGGGGCCTTGCGCCGGGTCTCGCCGCCCTCGAAAAGAAGGCCGCGGCCGCCCAGTCCCTGACCGAAAAAGTCCGCCTGGAACTGGCCGAAGCGCTGCGCCCCCACCTGGTTTCCGCCGCCCGTCGCGGCGACGACCTGGTCGTCATCATGGATTCGGCGGCCTGGACGCCCCGCGTGCGCTACGGCGCGCAGGCGATCAAGCAACGGTTGGAATCCGGCGGTGAACCGCCGATCGGCAAGGTGCAGGTGAAGGTGCGAGGGAAGTGAGGACGTGATTAGTGATAGTGAATAGTGATCAGTCAGAGGCGAATGCGCTGCGCGCTCTGGTTCCGACTAATCACTAATCACTAATCACTAATCACTAATCACTAATCACTAATCACTAATCACTTCTTCAGGTCGCCGCCGCGGCCGCCGCGACATAGCTGATCGGCGCGTCCTGCAGCGTTTCAAACGTCACTTCTTCCCACGCGGTTTCGTCTGCAATCAGCGTGCGCAGCAGCCGATTGTTGAGCCCGTGGCCCGACTTGAAGCCGCTGAACTCGCCGATCAGGCTGTGCCCCAGCAGGTACAGGTCGCCGATCGCGTCGAGGATCTTGTGCTTGACGAATTCGTCTTCGTAGCGCAGGCCGTCTTCGTTCAGTACCCGGTAATCGTCGAGCACGATCGCGTTGTCGAGGTTGCCGCCGAGCGCCAGGTTCTGCGCGCGCATGTATTCCAGGTCGCGCATGAAGCCGAAGGTGCGGGCGCGGCTGACTTCGCGCAGGAAGGTGGTCGTGGAGAAGTCCATCGAGGCGACCTGCGACCGGCGCTTGAACACCGGATGATCGAATTCGATTTCAAAATTAACTTTAAAGCCGTCGTACGGGTCGAAGCGCGCCCACTTGTCGCCGTCCTCGACCTTGACGCTCTTCTTGATGCGCACGAAGCGCTTCGCCGCGTTCTGTTCCTCGATTCCCGCCGACTGCAGCAGGAAGACGAACGGCCCGGCGCTGCCGTCCATGATCGGTACTTCGCCGGCGCTCAACTCGACGACCAGGTTGTCGATGCCGAGACCCGCGAGCGCCGACATGAGGTGCTCGACGGTTGAGACCGTGCCGCTGTTGGCCGTCAGGCTGGTGCCGAGCGTGGTCTGGCTGACGTTACCGGCCTTGGCCGGAATATCGATCAGCTGGTCGAGATCGGTGCGGCGGAAGACGATGCCCGAATTCGCCGGGGCCGGCCGCAGGACCATCAGCACCTTCTTGCCGGTGTGCAGGCCCACGCCCGTGGCGCGGATCGAATTCTTCAGCGTGCGTTGCTTCAGCATGAAAGGGATTTGACCTGGAACTTAGCCGAGCATTTTACCACAGGCCTCGAATAAACCCTAAGCCCATGTTTCTGATGGGTTTATGAGGACTCGGCCCGCTGCGCCTGACGCCATGCCAGGTCCGCGATCGAGTCAGTGAACGTCGCATATTCACGGGCCTGGGCGCTGACGGCCGTGCCCCGCACCACCCGGCTGCGGATGCCGTGAAAGATACCGGCCAGCCGGAACATGCCGAAGGCCAGGTAGAACTCGAGGTCGCGAGGGTCGAGACGGAAGCCGGTGACCTGCTCGTAGTGCGCGACGTACTCCGCTTCGGTGGGCAGGCCGAGCGCCGCAGGGTCGCGGTCGCCCAGCATCGGGATCGATAGCGTCGGCAGGCGGTAGGCCATCAGGTGGTACGCAAAATCAGCAAGCGGATCGCCCAGCGACGACAGCTCCCAGTCCAGGATCGCGACCACGCGCGGCTCCGTCGGGTGAAACACCGCGTTGTCCGAGCGGTAGTCGCCGTGCACGACCGCGGCGGGCGGCTCCTGGGCCGGCATGTTGCGCGGCAACCAGTCGATCACACGCTCCATCGAGTCGATGCGGCCGCCCGCGGTGTCTTCCAGGTACTGCTTCGAGAACCGCGCGATCTGGCGGCTCAGGTAACCCGTGGGCTTGCCGTAGTCGCCGAGGTTGGCGACTTCGGGACGCACCCGGTGCAGGCGCGCGAGAGCATCACAGAGCGCCAGCGAATGCTCACGTCGATGTCCCTTCTCGACATCCGGAAACGAGGGATCCCAGAAGATGCGCCCCGCGACGTGATCCATCACGTAGAACCACGTGCCGATCACGTTTTCGTCAGTGCAGAGCACGTGCGTCCGTGGCACCGGCACGTCGGTGTGCTGGCCGAGCGCTGTGATGACCTTGTATTCGCGATCGACCGCGTGGGCCGAGGCCAGCAACTGGCCGGGCGGCTTGCGCCGCAGGACGTACTGCTTCGACGGTGTCGTCAGCAGGTAGGTCGGATTCGACTGGCCACCCTTGAACTGCCGCAGCGACAGCGGCCCCGTGAATCCGGCAACGTGAGCCTCGAGGTACTGCTGCAAGCGGTCGCGATCGATCTCGAGACCGGGACGCATCTCGGTCGTCGCGGCTTCGATCGTCGAGACGGTGGTCGTTGCGGTCATGCGCTCACCCCGCGACCGTTGCCGGTCATCACTTGCCCGAGAACTATTGGCCCGAGAATTTCGGCGCGCGCTTGTCGCGGAACGCGGCGACGCCTTCCATGAAATCCTGGCTGTCGATGCAAGGCGCCTGCAGCCGGGCCTCGGCACGGATCGTCTGTTCATACCCCATCTCGGGCGCGCTGCGCAGCAGTTGCTTCATGTAACCGAGCGCGATCGGCGCCGCATCGCACAGCTGTTCGGCCCAGGCGACGGCTGCCGTCACGACCTGGTCGTCCGGCACGACGCGATTGGCGAGATGCCACTCCAGGCACTTCGCCGCCGGCACGCGCTCGCCGCTGATCGCGAGCTCGAAGGCGCGGCGGTGACCGACGCGCTCAGTGAGAAGCCAGGTGAGGCCGCCATCGGGCACGAGGCCGATCTTGGCGAACGGCACCTGGAAAAACGCACTTTCGCCCATCACGACCAGGTCGCAGGCGAGCGCAAACGAGCCGCCGATGCCGGTGGCGAAACCGTTCACTGCCGCAATCACGGGCTTCGGCATGCGGGCAATCTCCCGCAATCCAGCGCCGTATTCCTCGTTGAGCTGCCGCTCGACTTCGGTGCCCGAAGTCATGGGCTCGGCTTTCAAATCGGCACCCGCGCTGAAACCGCGACCGGCGCCGGTCAGCACGACGGCGCGGACGGATTCGTCCGCCGCGACGGCCTGCAGCTCTTTCTTCAATGCGTTGCGCAAGCCCGTCGTGAACCCGTTCAGCGATTCGGGCCTGTTCAGCGTGACAATCGCGACCCGACCGCGGCGTTCAACCAGCACTTCACTCATGGCGAATCGATCTCCTCACGAAGCCTTGGCCGCGATCCGGGCCGCGCCGTCATAGTACGTCTCACCCGACTGCGCACGCGCCTGCAGGCCCTTGGTCGGCTTGAACCGCTCGCCGTACAGCTTGGCGAGACGCTTGCACTCGGCCACGAATTTTTCGGGGCCGATCGTATCGATGTAGGAGAGCGTGCCGCCCGTGTAGGCCGGGAAACCCCAGCCGAGGATCGAGCCCAGGTCGGCCTCGTGCACGCTCCGCAGCACGCCTTCCTCGAAGCAACGCGCCGTCTCCAGCGCCTGGATGTACAACAGGCGGGTCTTGAGTTCTTCGATACTCGGCTGCTGCGCGAGCCGCGGATACTGGTTCGCGAGGCCGGACCAGAGCATTTTCTTGCCGCCCTCGGGGTAATCATAGAAACCCGCGCCGCTCTTGCGGCCGAGGCGCTTCAGGTCTTCGACGAAGTGCTTCACGACCGGCCAGCTGACCGGCTCCTTGTACCTGGCACCGAGATCTTCACGCGACTGCGACATCACCTTGTAGGCCAGTTCGAGGCTGACTTCGTCGCTGACCGCCAACGGTCCGACCGGCATGCCGGCCAGTCTGCCGGCGCTCTCGATCAACTGCGGGTCGATGCCTTCGGCCAGCATCCTGGCGCCTTCGGCGGTGTAGGTGCCGAAGCAGCGGCTGGTATAGAAGCCGCGGCTGTCGTTGACCACGATCGGCGTCTTGCGCAGCTGGCCGACGTAATCAAGGGCGCGCGCGATCGCTTCGTCACTCGTCTGCTTGCCGACGATGATCTCGACCAGCGGCATCTTCTCGACCGGCGAGAAGAAGTGGATGCCGATGAAGTTCCTGGGGCGCTTCGACGCCTTGGCGAGACCGGTGATCGGCAGCGTCGAGGTGTTGCTCGCGAAGATCGAAGTCTTCGGCATTACGGCCTCGGCCTTCGCCGTGACGTCGGCCTTGATACCGCGATTCTCGAACACCGCCTCGATAACGAGGTCTGCGTTCTCCAATTGCGCGTAGTCCACGGTCGGCTTGATGCGCGCGAGCACGGCCTCCGCCTGCTCCGGGGTGCGACGACCTTTCTCGACGTCCTTCGCCAACAGCTTGGCCGAGTAGGCCTTGCCTTTCTCTGCCTGCTCGGGCGTGGAATCGATCAGGATCACTTCCATGCCGGCGAGCGCCGACACATACGCGACACCGGCGCCCATCATGCCCGCGCCAAGCACGCCGAGCTTGCTCACCTTCGACTTCGGCACGTCCGCCGGGCGCACCGAAAGCTTGTCGGCGTGGCCCTTGTTGACGAACATCGTGCGGATCAGGTTGCGCGCAACCGGGCCGGTCACGAGCGTCGCGAAATACTTGGACTCGACCTCGAGGCCCTTCTCGATCGGCAGCAGCGTGCCCTCGAAGACGCATGAGAGGATCGCTGCCGGCGCAGGATAGTTGTGCAGAGTCTTCTTGGCGACGAGCGCCGTGGCGCCCATGAAGGTCTGCGTCGTGCCGGCGCTGGCAAACGCCACGCCACCCGGCACGCGATACCCCTTCTGGTCCCACGGCTGCACCGCCACCGGCGATCCCATGAGCCAACGCTTCGCCGCGGCGATCAACTCGCCCGCCGGCACGACTTCGTGCACCAGGCCCAGCTTCTTCGCTTCAGCCGCCGCAATGTTGCCGCCTTCGAGCAGGTACGGCAGTGCCTGTGTCACGCCGATCAGGCGCGGCATGCGCTGCGTGCCACCGCCGCCAGGGAGCAGGCCGACCTTGACCTCCGGCAGGCCGACGAACGCCTTCGGGTCGTCCGCGATCACTCGATAGTGGCACGCCAGGCACACTTCGAATCCGCCGCCGAGCGCGAGACCGTTGATGGCCGCAGCAAAGGGTTTGCCGCAGGTTTCGATCCGGCGCAGCAAGCGGCCCAGGCCGGTGAAGTTCTCATACACCTGCACCGGCGTCAGCTGCGGGCCGAAGCTGCGCAGGAACTCGGTGAGGTCGTAGCCGGCAAGGAAGCTCGGCTTGCCCGACGTGATGATCGCGCCGCGGATAGCGGCGTCAGCAACGATCTGATCGACGATCGCGGCCAGTTCCGTCTCGACTTCGGGACCGAGCACGTTCATCGAACGACCGGGGCTGTCCATCGTGATCAGGGCGATGCCGTCGGCATCGACGGCGAGAGTGAAATGCTTGTGCATACTGCGGGTTCCTGGTCGGTCGGCGCGTCAGACGCGCTCGATGATGGTGGCCGTGCCCATGCCCGCACCCACGCAAAGCGTGATCAGCGCGGTATTGAGGTTGCGGCGTTCGAGTTCGTCGAGGACGGTGCCCATGATGATCGCGCCGGTAGCGCCCAGCGGGTGACCCATGGCGATGGCGCCGCCGTTCACGTTGACCTTGTCGTGCGGCACGTCCATCACGCGCATGAAGCGCAGCACGACGGAGGCGAACGCCTCGTTGACTTCGAACAGGTCGATATCCTTGACCGTCATGCCGGCTCGTTTGAGCAACTTCTGCGTCACCAGCGCGGGGCCGGTCAACATGATCGCCGGCTCGCTGCCGATCGAGGTGAACGCACGGATACGCGCGCGCGGCTTGATACCTGCCTTGCCACCGAAGCGCTTGCTGCCGATCAGCACGCCCGCGGCGCCGTCGACGATGCCGCTCGAGTTCGCGGCCGTGTGCACGTGGTTGATCACATCGACTTGCGGGTATTTCATCTGCGCGACGGCGTCGAAGCCCGCCTGCTCACCCATCGTCGCGAAGGCCGGTTTCAGCGAGGCCAGGCTGGCGAGTGTTGCATCGGGGCGCATGTGCTCGTCGCGGTCGAGCATGACGCGACCGAGGATGTCCGTCACGGGCACGATCGACTTGACGAAGCGCCCCTCAGCCCAGGCAGCCGCGGCGCGATGCTGGCTCGCGACGGCATACGCATCGACGTTCTCGCGCGTGTAGCCATCGAGCGTCGCGATGAGGTCCGCGCCCACGCCCTGCGGCACGAAATAGGTGCTGTAGGCGACCGCCGGGTCCGCGACCCACGCGCCGCCGTCGCTGCCGATCGGCACGCGCGACATCGACTCGACGCCACCGGCCACGACAGCCTGCGACTGGCCCGACATTACCTGTGCGGCGGCATTGTTGACGGCCTCGAGACCGGAGGCGCAGAAGCGGTTCAGCTGCTGGCCCGGCACCGACTCGTCGTAACCCGCGACGAGCGTCGCCACGCGCGCGATGTCGGCACCTTGCTCCCCGACGGGCGAGACGCAGCCGAGCACGACGTCGTCGAGCAACGCAGTGTCGAGGCCATTGCGGTCCCGCACGGCCCGCAACGTCTGCGCGGCGAGCTGCATCGGGGTGATGCTGTGCAGCGAGCCATCGGGCTTGCCGCGGCCCCGGGGCGTGCGGACGTGGTCGTAGATGAAGGCGTCGGCCATGCGTGTGACTCCGGTCAGGCCGCGCGGGCGATCACGCTTCGCGTGGCAATTCTTCGAAACCTGCGGGATGGGTCTGCGGGAAGGGCCTGCGGGATTAGGTCGACCCGTGGCCCGTCCACCATCATAAAGGACTGCTCAGCTGGACGTCAGCTTGGGCATTCCGGCCGCGATTCAGCTGGCGTTGGCCCGTTCAGGCCAAGCCGCCAGCGGCGCGCAGTTGTGCGATTTCTGCCGCTGAAAAGCCCGCCTCCACCAGTACCTCGTCACTGTCCGCGCCCGCACGATGAGGCGCCCTGACCGGCGCCGCCGCGGTACGGCTGAACCGCGGGGCCGGCGCGTGCTGTTCGACTCCATTCACGGTGATGAAGCTGCCGCGGGCGACGTTGTGCGGATGCTGCGCCGCCTCGCCGAGACTGAGTACAGGAGCGACGCACGCGTCGGTGCCTTCGAAGACGGCGGCCCACTCAGCGCGCGTTTTCGTCCGCACCGCCGCCGCAATGGCAGCTTCCGCCTCGGGCCAGTGCTTGCGACCCGCGGGGTACCCCGCCGCGAGGAATTTCCGGTCGACGCCGAGCTTCTCGATCAGCAGCGCGTAGAACTGCGGCTCGATCGAGCCGATAGCGAGGTATTTGCCATCGCTCGTTTCGAACGTGCCGTAGTAAGGCGCGGAGCCTGCGAGCATCAGCTGTCCGGTCTCGTCGCGGAAGCTGCGATCCGATGCACGGATAGAAAAGAAGATGCTCAGCAACGCGATCACGCCGTCGGTCATGGCGGCATCGATCACCTGTCCCTTGCCGGAACGCGCGGCTTCCAGCAAGGCCGCCAGCAGGCCGGCGAGCAGCATCATGCCGCCGCCGCCAAAATCCGCCACGAGATTCAGCGGCGGCACGGGTTTGCGGCCACGTTCTCCGATCAGGTGGAGCGCACCGGTGAGCGCAAGGTAATTGATGTCGTGACCCGCGGACTGCGCGAGCGGTCCGGACTGGCCCCAACCGGTCATGCGCCCGTAGACCAGCTTCGGGTTGCGTGCGAGGCAGACGTCCGGACCCACCCCGAGCCGCTCCGCCACGCCGGGCCGGAAGCCTTCGATCAATGCATCCGCGCCATCGATGAGTCGCAGCAACGCCGCGATTCCCGCCGGGCTTTTCAGGTTGAGCGCGATCGAGCGTCGATTGCGCAGCAAGGTGTCGACCGGCTCGGGCTCGTCGGGCCCCGCCGACGCGCGGTCGACGCGGATGACGGTCGCACCCATGTCGGCCAGCATCATGGCGCAAAACGGGGCCGGACCGAGTCCCGCCAGTTCGATGATCTTGATTCCCTGCAGCGGTCCCATGCGTTCCTTCCTCAGCGGTTGTTCGGGCATCTGCCTTCCTATCACTGGCGCACCGTCCAGGGAAGCGTATCCTGCGCGGGCTTTCGCCCACTGCTGGATGAAATTGATGCTGCCCCTGCTGCAAGGAATCCGTGTCCTCGACTTCACGACGATCGTGCTCGGCCCGTATGCAACGCAGACTCTGGGCGACCTGGGGGCCGACGTCATCAAGATCGAACCGCTGCAGGGCGACCTGTTTCGCACCGTGCGTCCGGGAAGATCGCGCTCGATGGGCGCAGGCTTCATGGGATTCAACCGCAACAAGCGCTCGCTCGCGATCGACCTTAAGCGACCGGAGTCGCGCGCGGTGCTGGCACGACTCGTCAGCGGAGCCGACGCCGTCGTGCACAACATGCGGCCGAAAGCGGCCGAGCCGCTGGGTCTCACCTACGAGCAGCTCTCACGCATCAAGCCCGATCTCGTCTACGCGTTCGCGGCCGGCTACGACCAGAGCGGTCCGAACGCCAACGAGCCTGCATACGACGACATCGTCCAGGCGGCCTCTGGCGTTGCCGCATTGAATGCGAACGCCAATGGCGAACCCCGCTACCTGGCGACGATCCTCTGCGACAAGGTCGGCGGCTTGCACCTTGCGATTGCGGTGGCCACGGGCCTGGCGCACCGCGCTCGGACGGGTAAGGGCTGCTGCATCGAAGCGCCCATGTTCGAAAGCACCGTCGCGTTCCTGCTGTCGGAGCAACTGGGAGGCGAGACATTCGTGCCGGCGCTCGGGCCGACGGGTTACGACCGGCTGGCTGCACCCAATCGCAAGCCGTACCGCACGCAGGACGGCTTCATGGCGATCCTGCCGTACAACGGCACGCACTGGGCCGCGTTCTTCGAGATCATCGGGCGCGCCGAGTTTGCGCATTCCCCGCAGGTGCAGGACCCGGTGTTGCGCAGCCAGAGTGTGGATGCGCTGTACGCAATCATCGCCGAGGTGGCGCCGACGCGCACAACGGCAGCGTGGCTGGAGTCATTGCGTGCCGCCGACATCCCCTGTGCCCGCGTGAACTCGGTGGGTGAACTGCTGCAGGACCCGCACCTGCTCGCGACGGGATTCTTCCAGGAATACGATCACCCGACCGAAGGTCGCCTGCGTGGACCGCGGTCGCCCTTCCGTTGGCATGGCGGGACGGAGATTGCGGACCGGCACGCACCCCGCCCTGGCGGCGACAGTCGCTCAGTGCTTGCGGAAGCGGGATTCGCCGGTGAGGAAATCGATCGACTCGCGGCCGAGGGCGTCATTCGCACCGGAAGTGATGGTAGTGATTAGTGATTAGTGAATAGTCGGAGGCGCCGCGGCGACATCCAGTGCATCGGCACCTCCGACTAATCACTACTCACTACTCACTAATCACAAATCACTAATCACTAATCACTAATCACTAATCACTAATCACTAATCACTAATCACTAATCATTTCCCGTGTTTACCAGTCGCTGTTGTAGTGGCCCTGCTTGAACCGCGTGCCTGGAGCCGGCGGCTTCTCCGGCGGGCCCGCGAAGCACTGAGCGCTTCCCATCCATTGCCGCGCGATGTCGCCCGTCACCGCCAGGTGGGTGTCGAGCAGGTTGCGTGTCTGCGTGACCACGCGGCAGAACTCCACCGCGCTGCCCTCCACGCGTTCCGGGCTCGAAGAATCGTTCCATTCCCAGTCCGCACCGGACGGGCTCGTCAGACGCACGTACGGCTTGACCGTGGGAACCTCGAGACGGTTGACCTTGAACGTCCAACTGAACGTGTTGACACCCATCACGGCGATGTTGCGCAGCCGGTCATGTTCGACACGATCGATCCCGAGCGCATCGAAGATCGCCTGACCGTGCGCCCAGGTTTCCATCTGCCGCGCACTCATGAACGACCGCGCGCTCATGTCGGGTCCGGCCCAGGCCAGGCGCTGGTCCGGCTCGAAGGCGCTGTAGATATCCGCCAGCCGCTGGTACTGCGTGCGCCAACGCTCGACGAGCCCGGTGCCCGCGCAGCCCTGCAGCCAGCGCCGTGAATAGTCAATCAGCGAGACGCCCGTGGCTCCCGCCTGGAAGATGTCGCGGAACAACGCCTGGACCTCGTCGCGACTGCGCGCGGCGACCTCGGAGGCGTGGTCGAAGAAATAGAGGTGCCCGAGCACATCGTCGAACGTCCAGCCCTTGAACTGGGTCGGCTCGGTCCAGGCTTCCGCCGGCGCATTCGCGAGCGCCGAATGCAGCGCGTCGCATTCGTCGCGGAAGTCGAGTGCCTGGCTCAAGCTGGCGGTGCGATCGGCGCCCATGGCGGCTCACCTTGATACCGAAGGACAGAGCCAGGTGGAGACCCGGAGCAGGGAACCTCCACCTGGACTCTGCGTGCCTTGCCCGAGGCTGGCGGGCAAGGCGGCTGGCGTCAGTCGGCTTGCCGACGCAGGAACGCCGGGATGTCGATGAACGATTCGTCGCCGTGGTCCATGCTCAGGCCGTCACCGACGGCGCGCGCACGCTCGCGCAGGCGCGGCGGCGTGTCGTAGGCCGAATAGTCACCCACGCCGAGCGGCGCACGACGGCGGTCGGCACGACCGACACCCTGCACGATCGTCGGCGGCTGCACGACCTTGGCCACGGCGCGGCCGATGCCGGTCGCAACGACCGTGACGCGAACCTGGTCCGTCATCTCCGGGTCGATTACGTAGCCGACCACCACCGTGGCGTCGTCGGACGCGTACTGCTTCACGGTCTCGCCGATGGTGTGGAACTCGCTCGTGCGCAGGTCCATGCCGGCCGTGACATTGATCAGCAGCCCGTGGGCGCCCGACAGATTCACGTCCTCGAGCAGCGGGCTCGAGATCGCTGCTTCTGCAGCCGCGCGGGCGCGGTTCTCGCCGCTCGCGCTGCCGGAGCCCATCATCGCCATTCCGGTTTCGGCCATGACGGTGCGGACATCGGCGAAATCGACGTTCATCATGCCGGGACGCGTGATCAGTTCCGCGATGCCCTGCACCGCACCCTGCAGCACCTGGTTCGCTGACCGGAAGGCGTCGAGCAGCGTCATGTCGCCGCCGAGCACGGTGAGCAGCTTCTGGTTCGGGATGGTGATCAGCGAGTCGACGTACTTGTGCAGTTCGGCGATGCCCTGCTCGGCGAGCGAGCTGCGCTTGTTGCCTTCCATCTCGAACGGCTTGGTCACGACGGCGACCGTCAGGATGCCGAGTTCCTTGGCCACCTGCGCCACGATCGGCGCGGCGCCCGTGCCCGTGCCGCCACCCATGCCAGCGGTGATGAAAATCATGTCCGAGCCTTCGATCAGCTCGATGATGCGGTCGCGGTCTTCCATCGCCGCCTGACGGCCGACTTCCGGGTCCGCGCCGGCGCCGAGACCCTTGGTGATGTTGGAACCGATCTGCAGGCTCGTCTTGACCTTCGAATGCTTGAGCGCCTGCGCATCGGTGTTGATGCACACGAAATCGACGCCCTCGATCCCTGAACTGACCATGTGGGTCACGGCGTTGCCGCCGCCACCGCCCACGCCTACCACCTTGATGATTGCGCCTTGGTTTTCCGTATCTGCGAGTACGAACATGAGTGTGCTGCTCCGTAAGAAAATGACTAGTGAATCGTGACTAGTGATTCGTGACTGTTGCCTGGCGCGGCAGCCTTTACCGCGCCCCGAAAATCTATTTCCCCTTCCGACCCTGCCTGCCTTCCTGCCCTTCCCAGCCTTCCTGCCCTTCCTGGCCTTCCTCGCCTTCCTCGCCTTCCCGGCCTTCCTAGAAATTCCCCTTGAACCAATCCCGCATCCGCTGGATCGTCTTGCGCGGACCCATCCCGCCATGCGACGACGGGTGTACGTGGCGCGTGCTGCGGCCGAACAGCAGCAGGCCGACGCCGGTCGAATGAATCGGATTGCGCACGACGTCCACCAGCCCGCTCACTCCCTGCGGCAGGCCGAGTCGCACCGGCGCGTGGAAGATTTCCTCGGCCAGGTCGATGACGCCGTCCATCTTCGCGCTGCCGCCCGTGAGGACGATGCCGGCCGCGATCTTGTCGTGGTAATCGGAACGCGCGAGTTCGTCACGCACGAGCACGAAGATCTCCTCGTAGCGTGCCTCGACGACACTCGCGAGCGTCTGCCGCGCGAGGCGCCTTGCCGGGCGATCCCCGACGCTCGGCACTTCGATGGTCTCGTCCGCGTTCGCGAGCTGCGACAGAGCGCACGCGTACTTCACCTTGAGCTCCTCGGCGTGGTGCGTCGGCGTGCGCAGGCTCTGCGCGATGTCGTTCGTGACGAGGTCGCCCGCGATCGGAATGACGGCGGTGTGACGGATCGCGCCGCCCGCGAAGACCGCCACGTCGGTGGTGCCGCCGCCGATGTCGATCAGGCAGACACCGAGTTCCTTTTCGTCGTCGGCCAGCACCGCGTAACTCGACGCCAACTGCTCGAGCACGATGTCCTCGACCCGGAGGCCGCAGCGCTGCACGCACTTGACGATGTTCTGCGCCGCGCTTTCCGCACCGGTCACGATGTGAACCTTTGCCTCGAGCCGCACACCCGACATGCCAACGGGCTCGCGGATGCCGTCCTGCGCGTCGATGATGAATTCCTGCGGCAGGATGTGAAGGATCTTCTGGTCCGCGGGTATCGCCACGGCGCGCGCCGCGTCGATCACGCGCTCGACGTCGCTCTGCGTGACTTCCTTGTCGCGGATCGCGACGATGCCGTGCGAGTTCAGGCTGCGGACGTGGCTGCCGGCGATGCCGGCGAACACGGAATGGATCTGGCAGCCGGCCATCAGCTCGGCTTCCTCGACCGCACGCTGGATCGACTGCACGGTCGAATCGATGTTGACGACGACGCCGCGCTTCAGCCCGCGCGAAGGGTGCGAGCCGACGCCCACCACTTCGATCGTGCCATCCACGGTGAGCTCGCCGACGATGGCAACGACTTTCGACGTGCCGATGTCGAGTCCGACGAGCAGGTTTCTTTCGGGCTTTCTAGGCATCGGGTGTCGCGTCCTCTTGCGGGGCGACGGCCAGTGCGGAACGGGCGTTCCAGCCCACGCTGAAGCCGTTCGTGTAGCGCATGTCCACGTAATTGATCTCCGCGACCCGCTTCGCCACCATCGGGCTCGCGAGTCGAATGAAGCGTTCGAGGCGGTCCTTGACGTCCTGCCGGCCGAGCCTGACCTGCAGGCCGTCCGCCAGCTCGAGTTCCCACGCGCCGCGGTCGTCGAGCCGGACGCCCGTGAGGCGCAAGCCGGATTCGAGCAGACGGCCCTGGGCATCGATGTACAGTTGCGCCACTTGCGTCTGGCTCCCTTCCGGGCCTTCGAGCAGCGGCAATTCCGGCGGCACGTAGCGCGCATTGCGGATGAAGAGTTCGCCGCGTGCGTTCAGCAATCCGGTGTCGTTCCACCTCGCCGCGGCCACCTCTTCGTGGATCACGACGCGGACCGCGTCGGGCCACACGCGCGTCACCACGGCGTTGTCCACCCAGTCGATCGACTCGACCTGCCTGCGGATGAGCTCGAGGTCGACCGAAGCCAGGCCACCCTGCGCGACCTGCGCGACCACGCCCTCGATCTCCGGGGGCGAGACACGCTGGAAGGCGCCTTCGAGCAGGACGCGGCGCACCGGACGGTCCAGCGCGAAGATCAGCAGCAGCGCGACGACGACGCAGCCCGCGACGACGGCCGCCGTGGTGCCAATGGCGTTCCAGTCGAGGCGCTCCCACCACTTGGGCTCGGCGCGGGTCGCCTGCTTGCGCTGCTTCTTCGTGAACGGCAACTTCATCGGCGTGGCTCCTGGCTGCGGAAGCTCGTTTCGAGCACCCGCCAGACCAGCTCGTCGAACTCGATGCCGCGCTGGCGCGCCGCCTTCGGCACCAGCGAATGACTGGTCATGCCCGGTGCGGTGTTCACTTCGAGCAGCCACGGCCGGCCCGACCGGTCGCGCATGAAATCGACCCGACCCCAGCCACTGCAACCCACTGCGAAGAACGCCGCGAGGGTCAGGCCCGCGAGTTCCTGCTCGGCCGCACCCGTCATGCCGGGGCACAGGTACTGCGTGTCCTCGGCGACGTACTTCGCGTGGTAGTCGTAGTACTCGCCGGCCGGCACGATCCGGATCGATGGCAACGCGTCGGTGCCGAGCACGCCCACCGTGTATTCCTCGCCCTGGATCAGTTGCTCGACGAGCAATGGGCCCTCGTAACGCGCCGCGAGTTCGACGGCCGCCGTGAGGTCCGCGTCCTTGAAACAGCGCGTGATGCCGACACTCGAGCCTTCGCACGCGGGTTTCACGATCACGGGCAGGCCAAGCTTGTGGGCCGCGGCGACGACGTCTTCGCCGCGCTGCAGGTTGACGTAGGCCGGTGTCGGCAGGCCGAGCGCGAGCCAGACCTGCTTGGTGCGGATCTTGTCCATCGAGAGTGCCGACCCGAGCACGCCGGACCCCGTGCAGGGCACGTGCAGCGCATCGAGCAGCCCCTGCAGCACGCCGTCTTCGCCGCCGCCACGGTTACCGTGCAGGATGTTGAACACGCGATCGAACTGCGGGCCGCCAGGTCCGGTGAGCGCGGCCACCAGCGCGGGAATGCCGTCGACCGCGGTCACATTGACGCCCCGACGCTGCAGCGCCTCGAGCACGTTGCGGCCCGAATCGAGCGATACCTCGCGCTCCGACGACGTGCCGCCGAGCAGCACGGCGACGCGGCCGAACCGGGCGGGATCCTGGATGAGCATGGGCGACGTCATGCGCGTTGGCCTCGCAGGGCGACTGCCGCCGGCAGGGTGCGCGGCAGTTCGTTGGAGACGGCGCCGATGTGACCGGCGCCCATCGTCAGCACCACGTCGCCGTCGTGCACGATGCCAGCGAGGGCATCGGGCAATTCGTCGAGCGACTTCAGCAGCACCGGCTCCACGCGTCCGCGCGTGCGGATCGCCCGGCACAACGCTTTGCCGTCCGCGCCGGGGATCGGAGCCTCGCCCGCCGCGTACACCTCGGCCACGACCAGTGCGTCCGAATCGGCCAGCACCTGCGCGAACTCGTCGAGCAGGTCGCGGGTGCGCGTGTAGCGGTGGGGCTGGAAGACCAGCACGACTCGCCGCGCCGGCCAACCCTGGCGCGCGGCCTCGAGGGTCGCTGCGATTTCGGTCGGATGGTGACCGTAGTCGTCCACGATCGTGACGTGGCCGGCGCCGGTGTCGACGTCGGCGATCCACTGCAGGCGGCGCTCGATGCCCTGGAAGCCGGCCAGTGCGCGCTGGATGGCGGAGTCGTCGATCTCGAGCTCGGTCGCGACCGCAATCACGGCCAGGGCGTTCAGCACGTTGTGACGGCCGGGCAGGTTCAGCGTGACCGGCAGCGGCGGCGCGCCCCCGGGGCGCAGCACGGTGAACTTCGAGTGAGCCGCGAGCCGCTCGATGTCCACCGCGCGCACGTCGGCGGCTTCGTCGAAGCCGTACGTCAGGTACGGCCGTGCGATGCTCGGAATCAAGCCGCGGACATTCGCATCGTCATTGCAGACGACGGCGAGCCCATAGAATGGCAGGTTGTGCAGGAACTCGACGAAGCTGAGCTTGAGCTTCTCGAAGTCGCCGCCGTGCGTGCCGAGGTGATCGGCATCGACGTTGGTGACGATTGCGATCATCGGCTGCAAGTGCGTGAACGAAGCATCGCTCTCGTCAGCTTCGGCGACCAGGAACTCGCCGGCGCCGAGACGCGCATTGCTGGCCGCGCTCTTCAACCGACCGCCGATGACGTACGTGGGATCCGTGCCGCCTTCGGCCAGCACGCTCGCCATCAGGCTGGTCGTGGTGGTCTTGCCATGCGTGCCGGCCACGGCGATCGAATAACGGAAGCGCATCAGTTCGCCGAGCATCTCGGCGCGCTTCACGACCGGAATGCGCTCGGCCAGCGCGCGCGCCACTTCCGGATTCTCGGCATTGATCGCGCTCGAGACGACCACCACGTCAGCGCCATCGACATGTTCGGCGTGGTGGCCGATCAGCACGCGCGCACCGAGCTGCTGCAGGCGTGCGGTGGCCTCGCCCTGCTTCACGTCGGAGCCCTGCACCGCGTAGCCCAGGTTCAACAGCACTTCGGCAATGCCCGACATGCCGCTGCCGCCGATGCCGACGAAGTGAATCGTGTGGATCCGGCGCATGCGGTCCTTCATGCCGCCTCCCCTGCCGCCTGCACGCAGGCGTCGGCGAGACGTTCGTCCGCGTCGACGATCGCGCTCGTGCGCGCGGCAACCGCCATGCGTAACAGCAGCGGCCGCCCGGCCTCGAGCAGTGTGCGCAACAACGCGGCCAGCGAGATCGGGGTCAGGTCGCCTTCGGGCAGCAGCTTCGCCGCACCCGCCCGCACGGCGTACTCCGCATTGCGTGTCTGGTGATCGTCGACTGCCGCCGGGAATGGCACGAGGATGGCCGGCACACCGGCCGCAGCGAGCTCGGCCACCGTCAACGCGCCGGAGCGGCACACGGCGAGGTCGGACCAGCCGTAGGCGCTGGCCATGTCATCGATGAAGGGGCGCACGTCCGCTTCGATGCCGCGCGAGCGATAGGCCTGCACGGTTTCGTCGAAATTGTGCTTGCCGGTCTGGTGCAACACCTCGGGCCGCAGTGCCGCCGGAAGTTCGCCGATCGCGGCCGGCAACACCGCATTCAGGCGCGCGGCGCCCTGGCTGCCGCCGAACACGAGCAGCCGCGCAGGACCTTCGCGCCCGACATAACGTCGCTCAGGCGGTGCCACGGCAACGATCTCCGGACGCACGGGATTACCGACACGCTCGGCCTTGACGCCCTTGCCGAAGCTGTTCGGAAATCCTTCCAGCACGCGCCTGGCGAAGCGTGCGAGCACGCGGTTGGTGAGGCCCGCGACGGCGTTCTGTTCGTGCACGACGAGGGGCCGGCGCAGCAACCACGCGGCGATGCCACCGGGGCCGGAAGCGAAGCCACCCGCGCCGAGCACGACCCTGGGCTGGTGCTTGCGGATCGCGCGCATCGCCTGGCTGATGGCGAGCAGCAGGCGGAACGGTGCTGCCAGCAAGGTCAGCACGCCCTTGCCCCGCAAACCGCTCACGCTCAGCCACTCGACCGGAATACCTGCAGCGGGCACCAGGCGCGCCTCGATGCCCTTCTGCGTGCCCAGCCACACGATGTCGTAGCCACGGCGCTGCAGCACGCGCGCAGTGGCGAGCGCCGGGAAAACGTGCCCGCCGGTGCCGCCCGCCATGACCAGTGCAACCTTGCGCGTCACTTGCGGCGAGCCTCGCGCGGTGCGACGCGCACGCGCCCGGTCGCCTGCGTATCGTGATGGATCCGCAGCAGCACGCCGATCCAGCCAAGCGTCACGAGCATGCTGCTGCCGCCGTACGACAGCAGCGGCAGCGTGAGGCCCTTGGTCGGCAGCAACCCCATGTTCACGCCGATGTTCACGAAGGCCTGCAGACCCAGCCAGATGCCGATGGCCGCGGCGACGTACGACTGGAACACTTGTCCGGCCTGGGCTGCCTCGCGCGAAATCACCAGTGCGCGCGTCACCAGCAGCGCGAACAGGACGACGACCACGGTCACGCCGAGGAAGCCGAACTCTTCCGCGAGCACGGCAAAGACGAAGTCAGTGTGGGCTTCGGGCAGGTAGAAGAGCTTCTGCACGCTCGCACCGAGGCCGACACCGACCCATTCGCCGCGACCGATCGCGATCAGCGACTGCACCAGCTGGAAGCCGCTGTTGAAGGGATCGCCCCACGGATCGAGGAACCCCGTCAGCCGGCGCAGTCGATACGGCGAAATGACGGCGAGCGTCGCGAGACCGACGGAACCGACGACGACCGGTACCAGCAGGTGGACGATGCGCGCACCGGCGAGGAACAGGACGCCAAGACCGGTCGCGAACAGCACCGTGGCCGCGCCGAAGTCCGGCTCGCACAACAGCAGCACGGCGGCCGCACCGAGCACGCCGACGGGCACCATGAATGCCTTGAAGTCGCTGCGCAGTTCGTCCGAGCGGCGCACGGCGTAGCTCGCGACATACATCAGCAGCATCACGCGCGCGGCTTCCGACACCTGGAAATTCATGAAGCCGAAGCGCACCCAGCGCCGCGAGCCGTTCACTTCGGCGCCAATGCCGGGCACCAGCACGAGGAGCAGCAGCAGGAGCGCGCCACCGAGCAGGTACGTCGAATACTCGTCCCAGATGCGTGTCGGCACGGCCAGTCCGATGCAGGCGGCCAGCAGCCCGAGTCCCACGTAGGCCAACTGGCGCGTGAAGTAGTGGAATGCGTCGCCCGTTTCTTTTTCCGCGATGCCGATCGACGCGGACGCCACCATGATCAGGCCGATGAGCAGCAGCGCGGAGACGATGCCGATGATCCAGGGGTCCAGCACCAGTCGACGGGGCTGGCCAGTGGAACGCGCGTAGCTGCTGACGGTGGAGGCCGGGGCGCTCATGCAGCGAGCCTCCTGACGGCGGCGACGAATTCGTCGCCGCGATGGGTGTAGTCCCGGAACATGTCGAGGCTTGCGCACGCGGGTGACAGCAGCACGGTGTCGCCCGGTTGCGCGACGGCCTGCGCCGCACGGACGGCGGCCGGCATGTCGACGGCGCGCTCCGTCGCGCAGACGTCGGCCAGCGTGGCCTCGAGCACCGCCGCATCGCGGCCGATCAGCACCGCGTGGCGAACCTTGCCGCGGAAGGCTGGCCGCAACTCGGAGAAGTCCTGGTTCTTGCCGTCGCCGCCCGCGATGACGACGAGCGGGCCCGCCAGGCCCTGCACGGCGGCAAGGGTCGCGCCGACGTTGGTGCCCTTCGAATCGTTCACGTAGCGCACGCCCCCGACGTCGGCGACCCACTGCGAACGGTGCGCCAGGCCGCCGAACGCACACAGCGCCTCGAGCGACGACGCGAGCGGCAGTTCCAGCGCTTCGGTCATGGCGAGCGCGGCCATCGCATTCGCCGCGTTGTGCAGACCCTGCAGCCGCATTGCGGCAAGCGGCAGCAAGGGTTCGCCACGTCGCACGATCATCGGCATCGGCGAGTGTTCGAGCGTGTAATCGGCAGCGCGCGATTCAAGGCTGAACGAAATCAAGGACTGGCCCGCGCGCGGCATGTCGCGCACGGCCGGGTCATCGGCGTTGATCACCGCGACGTCGCAGCCGTCGAAGATGCGGGCTTTCGCTGCAGCGTACTCCGCGAGACCCGCGTAGCGGTCCATGTGGTCCGGCGTGACGTTGAGCACGGTCGACGTCACCGTGCGCAGCGAATAGGTCGTTTCGAGCTGGAAGCTCGACAGTTCGAGCACGTACAGGTCGGGTGTCGCACGCTCGAGCAGGTCGAGTGCCGGTTCGCCGAGATTGCCGCCCGCCAGCGCGCGGCGGCCGCCGGCGTTCGCGAGCTCGGCCACGAGGGTCGTCACCGTGCTCTTGCCGTTCGTCCCGGTGATCGCGACGACCGGCGCCTGTGCCTCGCGCGCAAACAGCTCGATGTCGCCGACGACCGGCAGCCCGCGCTCGAGCGCTGCACGCACGACCGGTTCCCGCAACGACAGGCCCGGCGAAATGACCACCTGCGCGACATCGTCGAGCAGTGCTGAGTCGAACGCACCGGTCCGCAACTCTGCGGCAGCCACGTGTTCACGCAGCGCAGCGGCGCCCGGCGGGTTGGCACGCGTATCCGCGACTCGCACCGTGAGCCCCTTGCGGGCCAGGTAACGCGCAGCCGACAGCCCGGTGCGACCGAGCCCCAGCACCAGGGCGCGGGTACCGGCAGCAAGCGGAGCGAGTGTGGCGTGCGCGTCGGTCATCGGAGCTTGAGCGTCGCGAGGCCGAGCAGCACGAGGATCACGGTGAGGATCCAGAAGCGGACGATCACCTTCGGTTCGGCCCAGCCCTTGAGCTCGAAGTGATGGTGGATCGGCGCCATCTTGAAGATGCGCTTGCCGCGCAGCTTGAACGAGGCCACCTGCAGGATCACCGACACCGTCTCCATGACGAAGACGCCGCCCATGATGAACAGCACGATTTCCTGGCGAACGACGACGGCGATGACGCCGAGCGCGGCGCCGAGCGCCAGTGCACCGATGTCGCCCATGAACACCTGCGCCGGGTAGGTGTTGAACCAGAGGAAGCCGAGACCCGCCCCGAAGATCGCCGAGCAGATCACCAGCACCTCGCCCACACCCGCGATGTACGGAATGCTGAGGTAGTTCGAGAACACGACGTTGCCCGACGCGTAGGCGAACACACCGAGCGCGCCGGCGACGAGCACGGACGGCATGATCGCGAGGCCGTCGAGGCCGTCGGTCAGGTTGACGGCATTGCTCGAGCCGACGATCACGAAGTAGGTCAGCGGAATGAACAGGACGCCGAGCGGCACGACGAAATGCTTGAAGAACGGCACGTACAGCGTCGTGTCGGCCGGTGACTGCGCGGTGACGTACAACACGATCGCGGCGCCGAGCCCGGCGACCGACTGCCAGAAGTACTTGTAGCGTGCGATCAGGCCGCGCGAGTTGCCGACGACGAGCTTGAGGTAGTCGTCCCAGAAGCCGATCAAGCCGAATGCGATGGTGACGAGCAGCACCACCCAGACGAAGCGATTGGCGAGGTCGGCCCACAGCAGGGTCGCCGCGACGATCGCGCCCAGGATCAGCGCCCCGCCCATCGTCGGCGTGCCCGCCTTGCTCAGGTGCGTCTGCGGACCGTCGGAGCGCACGCGCTGACCGACCTGGTACTCGGCGAGCCAGCGGATCATGCGCGGTCCGACCAGCAGCGAGATCGCGAGCGCCGTGAGCGCCGCGAGAATCGCCCGCAGGGTCAGGTACTGGAAGACGTGGAAGCCGGAGTAGTACTCGGAGAGCCAGGCGGCGACGTGGCGCAGCATCTAGTGACCCCCTGCCTGTGCCGTGCCGCCCGGCACCAGGGCGGCGGTCACCCGCTCGAGCCGATTCACACGCGAACCCTTGACGTAGATCGTGAGTCCGTCGTGCAGGTCGGGCAGCAGGGCGGACAGCAGCGCATCGGTGCTCGAATGCCAGGACGCGCCGGGGCCGAAGGTTTCCACGGCTGGCTGCGAACCCGCGCCGACCGCGAGCAGCCGCGTGATACCGCACTCGCGTGCGAGCGCACCCATCTCCGCGTGCAGCAGCGGGCCTGCTTCGCCCAGTTCGGCCATCTCGCCGAGGACCAGCCAGCGCTCGCCCGGAATGGCGGCCAGTGCTCGCAGGCCCACTCGCAGCGAGCCGGGATTGGCGTTGTACGCGTCGTCGATCAGCCGTGCGCCACGCAACGCCTGCTTGACCTCGAGCCGTCCCGCGACCGGCCGCATTGACTGCAGCCCGCGCTGCACGTCGTCGAGCCCGGCACCGGCCGCCATCGCAGCCGCCGCGGCAGCCAGCGCATTCATGACGTTGTGCTCGCCCGCGAGGCCCAGCTCGATCGAACGCGTGCCCGCGGCCGAGACCAGTTCGAACGTCGACACGAAGCCCGCGGACCCGAGTTGACTGCGCACGTCGCGAGCCGAGACGTCCGCGCGTTCGCGCAGCCCGAACGTGACGACGCGACCCGCACCGCGCGCGAGACCCCGCCAGAGCGCGGCAAAGCGATCGTCGGCGTTGATGACTGCCGTGCCGCCTGCACCGAGCGCCTCGAACATCTCGCCCTTGCCCCTGGCGACACCGTCGATGCCGCCGAACCCTTCGAGGTGCGCCTGGCCTGCATTGATCACCAGCCCGACCGTGGGTGCGGCAAGCGCGGCCAGGTGCGCGATTTCGCGCAGGTGGTTGGCACCCATTTCGATGACGGCACCACGGTGCGTGTCCTCGAGCCGGCACAGCGTGAGCGGCACGCCGATGTGGTTGTTCAAATTGCCCTGCGTCACGAGACACGGGCCGCGTTCCGCGAGGATCGCGCCGGTCATCTCCTTGACTGTCGTCTTGCCGTTGCTGCCCGTGATGCCGACGACGACGCCGGCGAACGAGCGACGCCAGGCCTGCGCAAACGCAGCCAGGCCGGCCAGCGTGTCGGCGACGACGATCTGCGGCAGTGGGCAATCGACTCGACGACTGACGATCGCGCCTGCGGCGCCGAGCCCGGCGGCATCGGCCACGAAGTCGTGACCGTCGAAGCGCTCGCCCGTGAGCGCGACGAACAGTGCGCCTTGCTCCAGCGCGCGAGAGTCGCTGATGACTCGTGCGAATGCCGTATTGGTGCCGTGCAGGACGCCGCCACTCACCTCGGCAAACGTGGCGAGGTCACGGCTGATCATGCCGCTCCCTCCGCCAGGCACGCCTTGACCGTGTCGCGATCGCTGAACGCGCGCGTCTCGGTGCCGACGATCTGGTAGTCCTCGTGGCCCTTGCCCGCGACGACCACGACGTCGCCGGCGTCCGCCTCGGCGATCGCCTGGCGGATCGCTTCGGCGCGATCGGGCACGACGTACGCCGCCTCGGAGTCGCGCATGCCGGCGAGGATCTGCCCGATGATGGCCGCCGAGTCCTCGGTGCGCGGATTGTCGTCGGTGACGAACGCCACGTCGGCACCGGCCTCGGCGATGCGACCCATCAGCGGACGCTTGCCCGCGTCACGGTCGCCGCCGCAGCCGAACACGCAGAGCAGCCGGCCGCGCGCGTGTGCACGGGCCGCATCGAGCACCTTTTCGAGCGCATCGGGCGAATGCGCGTAATCGACCAGCACCAGCGGTCGCGTGCCGCCACCGAACGATTCCATGCGTCCAGGAGGCGCAACGCACAATGCCAACGCGGCCAGCGCCTTCTGCAGCGGCACGTTCCAGCCGAGCAGCACGCCCAGCACGGCCAGCAGGTTCTCCGCATTGAACGCGCCCACCAGCGGCGAACGCAGGACACCGATACCCCAGCTGGTTTCGACGTTGATGGTGAGTCCGGTTGGCGTCGCACGCAGTTCGGAAACACGGATCCAGCCCGTGCCACGCTCGGCCCACACGTCGTTGGCCGTGGTGTAGACGATCTTCTCGAGTGTCGGATCGAGTCGCTCGATGAGTTCTCGGCCGAACGAATCGCGCACGTTGATCACGGCGCAACGCAGGCCGGGCGTATGGAACAGTCGCGCCTTGGCCGCGCCGTAGGCTTCGAGCGTGCCGTGGTAGTCGAGGTGGTCGCGCGTCAGGTTGGTGAAGACGGTGGTGTCGAAATGCACGCCCGCGACGCGATCCTGGTCGAGCGCGTGCGACGACACCTCGAGCGCGAGCGTCGACGCGCCTTCATCGCGCGCGACGGCGAGTCGGCGCTGCACGGTGACGGCGTCGGGCGTGGTGAGCCCCGCTTCCTGCACGCTGCCCGGATGGCCGTGCCCCAGCGTACCCACGTACCAGCCGCGACGGCCGAGCAAGTCCGACGCTTGCGCCAGCAGGAAGGCGGTCGTGGTCTTGCCGTTCGTGCCCGTGATCCCGGCGACGCGCAGGTCGGCCGACGGGCTGCGGAAGAAGCGGTCCGCCAGCGCGCCGACGTGACGGCTGAGGTGCGGGATGGCGATGGCAGCGATGCGTTCGGGCAGCACCGGCGGCTCGAGGGCGGCGCCCGGCTCCCACAGCACGGCCACCGCGCCGCGCTCGACTGCTGCAGCGGCGTGCGTGACGCCGTGCGTCGTGCGACCGGGGCACGCCAGGAACACGCTGCCCGGCGTCGCGGCGCGACTGTCCTGCACGAGGTCGGTCACCTGCAGCCCATGCGGCGCGGCCACGTCGAGGCCCTCGAGCAGGCGGCCCAGCGTCATGTTGTAGCCGGAACTCTGGCGGGTCTTGCCCAGTGCGTTCATCGCGCGCTCACCAGGGATCCTGCGCCTGCACGAGCGTCGTGGCGGGCACGCGCTGCAGGTCGTCGGGAGGAATGGCGAGCAGGCGGAGCGCGCCGGACATGACTTCCGCGAACACCGGCGCCGCGACGTCGCCGCCGTAGAACTTGCCGGCGCTCGGCTCGTCGACGACCACGATCGCGGCGAGGCGCGGGTTGCTCGACGGCACGACGCCACCGAACACGGCCATGTACTTGGTCGAGTTGTACCCGCCGTCCGCGGCTTTCCACGCGGTGCCGGTCTTGCCCGCCACACGGTAACCCATCACTGCGGCGCGACGGGCCGTGCCGGCCTCGCTCACGACGCTCTCCATCATCTGCACGAGCTCGTGCGCGACCGCTTCGTCCATGATGCGTTCGCCTTCCGGCGGCACGTCCACGCGGCGCAGGCTGACCGGACGGCGCTCTCCGCCCGCTCCGAGCACGGCATAGGCCTGCGCGAGCTGAAGTGGCGTGACCGAGAGGCCATAGCCATACGCCATCGTCGCCTGGCCGATCGAGCGCCAGTGCTCGTGCCCCGTGAGGATGCCGGCGGATTCGCCGGGAAAGCCCGAGCCGGTCACCGCGCCGAAGCCGAGGTCGTGCAGCGCCGTCCACATTTCCTGCGGCTTCAGCGACAGCGCGATCTTGACGACGCCGACGTTGCTCGACTTCTCGAGCACCGTGCGGACGTCGATCGTGCCCAGGTTGTGCTTGTCCTTGATCGTCTTGATGCCGACGCGCAGCGTGCCCGGCCCGGTCTCGACCAGCGTGTCGGAGTGGAAGCGCCCGGTCTTCATGGCGGCGCCGACCACGAACGGCTTGATGCTCGAGCCCGGCTCGAAGAAATCGTTGGTCGCGCGATTGCGGTAGCGCGACGGCAGGTACTGCTCGCGGTCGTTCGGGTTGAACGCCGGCTGGTTCACCATCGCCAGCACTTCGCCGGTCTGGATGTCGAGCACGACGACCGAACCGCCATGCGCGGCGTTCTCCTGCACGGCCTGCTTGAGCGCGCGATAGGCGAGATATTGCACGCGCAAGTCGATGCTGGTCCGCAGGTCCTGGCCGGGGCGCGGCGCCTTGATGCGCTCGATGTCCTCGAGCGTGCGGCCTTCGCGGTCGCGCATCACGCGCTTGATGCCCGGTTCGCCGCCGAGCCACTGGTCGAAAGCGAGTTCGAGGCCTTCCTGACCCACGTCGTCGACGTTGGTGAAGCCGAGCAGGTGCCCGGTCACTTCGCCGGCCGGGTAGTAACGACGGTATTCGCGCAGGGTGTCGACGCCGGGAATGCCGAGCGCCTTCACTTTCGCCGCGTCCGCCGGGCGCATGTGGCGCACGAGGTAGACGAACTCGCGATCGAGGTTGCTGGTGACGCGCCGCGCGAGCCAGTTCTTGTCGCGGTCGAGCGCCTTCGCGAGCCTGGCGAAGTCCTGCGGGTGCTGCGCCAGCTTGCGCGGATCGGCCCAGACCGTGTCGACCGGCGTGCTGACCGCGAGCGGCTCGCCATTGCGGTCGAGGACCATGCCGCGGTTCGCCGACAGCTTCACGTCGCGCAGGATGCGGGCATCTCCCTGCTTTGCCAGGAAGTCCTGGTCGATGACCTGCAGGTAGACCGCGCGTGCCAGCAGCGATATGCCGCACAGCGTCAGCACCGCGCCGACGAGCCACAGGCGCCAGCCGCCGACCTCGGTCGGGGCGGCGTCGCGGGCGTGGTGGTCGCGAAGCGAGGAGCCGCGCTTCATGGTTGCACGATGCGCAGTTCTGACGCCTGCGGCGTCACCATGCCGAGGTCATCGTGCGCGACCTGCTCGACGCGGCCATGCGTCGCCCACGTGCTCTGCTCAAGCTGCAGCTGGCCCCATTCGATGTCGAGGTCGTCGCGCTGGGTCGATGAGTTTCTGCAAATCGTTGAAACGGTTGCGCGCTTCCTGCTTGCCGTAGACGACACCGAGCGCGGAAGCGAGCACCGCCACCCACAACACCGCGATCAACAGCCGCGTCCGCACCTGGCTCATGCGGCGACCCTCTCCGCCACGCGCAGCACGGCGCTTCGCGCGCGCGGGTTGCGTGCGATTTCTGCGTCGCTCGCCATGACGGCGCCGCCGACGAGTTGCAGGCGCGGCCGGGCGTGCGGCGGCACGTTCGGCAGCTCGGCGTAGATCGGATCGCCCTGCGCTTCACGGCGCATGAATCGCTTGACCAGCCGGTCTTCGAGTGAATGGAAGCTGATCACGCACAGGCGCCCGCCCGGTGCGAGCAGGTTCACGGCCTGCGGCAGCGCGGCCTCGGCTTCCTCGAGTTCACGGTTCACGTGGATGCGGATCGCCTGGAAGGCGCGCGTCGCCGGATGCTTGCCCGGTTCGCGCGTGGGCACCGCGCCGGCCACGATGCCGGCCAGTTGCCGCGTGGTGGCGATCGGCGTCCCGGCGCGCGCGGCCACGATCGCACGCGCGATTCGACGCGAGAATTTTTCTTCACCGAGCTTGTAGAGCACGTCCGCAATCTCCCGCTCGCCTGCGCGCGCCAACCATTGCGCGGCACTCAATCCGGACTCGTTGTCCATGCGCATGTCGAGCGGACCGTCCTGCATGAAACTGAAACCCCGCCGGGCCTCGTCGAGCTGCGGCGACGAGACCCCCAGGTCCAGCAGCACGCCTTGCAGCCCCCCTTCCCAACCTGCCGCGCGGACCCGCTCCTCGAGCCGGCCGAACGACCCCCGAACCAGAGTGAGGCGTGGCTCTGTCGCGAACCGTTCGCGACCGGCCGCAATGGCTTCCGGATCGCGATCGATGGCGCACAGGCGGCCAGCGGGACCGAGCTGCAGGAGGATGGCCGCGGCATGGCCGCCGCGGCCAAACGTCGCGTCGCAGTAACGCCCCGTTGCCTTGACGGCGAGTCCGGCCAGCACCTCGTCGAGAAGTACCGGCGTGTGCGCCACCACCTCGCGCGCCTACAGCGACAGCTGTTCGAGTTCGGCGGGCAGCTCGCCCGGCTCGTCACCCGCTTGCAGCCATTCGTCGCGACGCTCGTTCCAGTGCTGCTCGTCCCACAGCTCGAAACGACTGCCTTGCCCGATCAGCATCGCCTGGCGTGAAAGTCCCGCGTATTCGCGCAACTTCGGCGGGACCAGCACGCGGCCGTGCGAGTCCAGCTCGAGGTCCGTGGCGTGCCCGACCATCAGTCGCTGCAACCGCCGCGCCTGCGGATTCAGGGTCGGCAACCGCATCAGCTTGCGTTCGATCTCCTCCCAGTCCGGCAGGGGATAGATCAGCAGGCACTTGTCGGAACGATCCACGGTCGCCACCAGCCGCCCTTCGCTGCGCTCGACGAGCGTGTCCCGGTACCGCGCGGGCATGGCCACGCGGCCTTTGGCGTCGAGGGTGACTTTGTTGGCTCCACGAAACATTTCAGGCGTCTTCCGGGCCGGCAGCCCATTTCATCCCACTTTTTCCCACTCGCCGCCACTATAGGGGCGGCGTACAGCCAGCGTCAACGGTTCGCACCAAAATTTTCCTAGCGCTGACAGTGACTTAGCTTGGAGGTGGTCTCGCGTGTGACAACCTGAAATTGCTTTACTAAAACAATCATGTACTTAGGGAATCTTCCTGAACGGCGCGTCACGACTGGACGGGCGTGGGAAATTCCGTCCAGTCAGCAGACTACGGCGGCGACCGGGGACGGCCGCGCGACGGTGAAGTCGCGTGGGATCGGTGTTTTTGTGGGAGAAGGCCGCCCCAAGACGGCCTGACTTCGCCCGGTCCGGTGTGCAGCCCGGTGGGACGAAGTGGGTTGTCAGGCCCGTGGTGGGCCAACCTGGTGCAGAAGAGGTGGGAGTCGGCCGATAAGCCGGGTTCTGTCGAGGACAACCATCCATCTGGGACGCACGTCGCCGTGCGCCTCGAGCGACCTACCCGGAAGCCCCTGCGGGCAGCAGGAACGGGCCCGAAGGCCCGCGCGCTTCCCTATTTGGTCTTGCTCCAGGTGGGGTTTGCCGTGCCGCCGAATGTTGCCACCGGCGCGGTGCGCTCTTACCGCACCCTTTCACCCTTACCTGCCACGACCCGTTTGCACGTGCCATGACATAGGCGGTTTACTTTCTGTTGCACTTTCCGTGGGCTCGCGCCCCCCAGGCATTACCTGGCACCTTGCCCTATGGAGCCCGGACTTTCCTCCACGTCGTTAAACGCAGCGGTTGCCTGGCCGACTCCCGCGCGCAGTATACGCTGCCGGGGCTCTAATCCTTGGGCTTCGGCGGCGCCAGCGCCAGCGCGCGTTCGTACAGTTCCTTGCGGCTGCGTCCGGTGAGCTGCGCAGCGATACGCGCGGCCTGCGACACCGGCAGTTCATGCAACAGCACGGTCAGCGTGTGTTCCGCCGCGAGTGCGTCCGCGTCTTCGTCTTCCAGGCTGGGCGCACCCGAAACCACGAGCACGATCTCGCCCCGAGTCATATTGGCGTCGGTCGCGCATTGACTCGCCAGCGCAGCCAGCGTGCCGCGATAGACGTGCTCGAAACGCTTGGTGATTTCTCGAGCCACCGCTGCTTCACGCTCCGCGCCGAACACGGTGACCAGGTCCTGCAAGGTCGCCTCGAGGCGGTGCGGCCCCTCGTAGAACACCAGCGTGCGCGCTTCATGCGCGAGCAACTTGAGCGCTTCACGCCGCGCCGTCGGCCTGGCCGGCAGGAAGCCTTCGAATACGAAACGATCGGTCGCCAACCCGACGATCGACAGCGCTGCAACCGCTGCGCAAGGCCCGGGCAAGGCGACGACTTCGACACCCGCGCGCGCCGCGGCGGCCACCAGCAGCGATCCGGGATCGCTCATCAGGGGCGTGCCGGCGTCGGTGACCAACGCAATGCGTGCGCCCGCCTGCAGGCGAGCCACCAGCGCCGGGACGCGTTCGCGTTCGTTGTGCTCGTGCAGGGATTCGATCGAATGGGCAGGACGCGAGATACCGCAGCCTTCGAGCAACGTGCGGGTGTGCCGCGTGTCCTCGGCAAGGAGCAGGTCGGCGTCGCGCAGACAGGCGGCGGCCCGCGGACTCAGGTCCTGCAGGTTGCCGATGGGGGTTGCCACCACGAACAGTGCGCCGGCGTGCGTCCGCCCCGTAGAATCGGTCGCTGTATCGGTCACGCGCGCCTCCCAAGGATCTCGCATGCTGCACGTATCGCCACAAAGCGGGCAAGCTCGCCGCACGAGCCGCTGGGCCGGCTGGATCGCGTCGTCGATGCTGTTGCTCGCCTGTGCCGCGACGGTCGTGCATGCACAACAGGACGCCCCCACCCTGGCACAGGCGGCCGCGCTCGCGCTCGACGGCCAGCACCTGCAAGCCGCCGTTCGTTACGAACAGCTCGCACGCCGCGGCTTCATGACCTGGGATGCCACGACGGCGCTGCTCGCCGCGCGTGAGTACGTGCTCGGCGGTGCGGTCGGGGACGCGCAACGTCTGCTCGACAAGGTCCGCTATCGCCTCAAGACCGACGACGAGCGCGCGATGTTCGTCGAGATCGACGCGCGTATCGCGTTCGAACGCGGCGATGCGACTCGCGCCCTCGGGTTGCTGCAGACGTTGCCGCAACCCTGGCCGGCTGACACGGCCCCAGACCTGCTGGCGCTGCGCGGTCGTGCCGAGATCGCGACTGGCGACGCGCTCGGTGGCGTTCGCACCTTCGAGGAACGTGCGGCACTGCTCGCCTCGCCTGCGGCGAGAGCCGAAAACGACCGGCTGTTGTTCGACCAGCTGCTGCAACGCCCGCCGGGCGTGCTCACGTCGGCCGGAATGTCCGAACACGAGCGCGGCTGGCTCGAATTGCCGGCCATCGTCACCGCGGGCGGCAATGACTCTGCCCACGCGGCAACCGTGGCCGCGTGGATGTCGCAACACCCGGGGCACCCCGGCACGGCCTTCATCCCCAATGCACCTGCGGTGGAGCCCGGCTTCGTGAACATCGGCAGCGGACCTGCGACCAGCATCGCCTTGCTGTTGCCGCTCTCGGGCAAGCAGCAGCCGGTCGGCAGTGCGGTACGCGATGGCTTTGCCGCGGCCTGGTTCGCCTCATCGTCGGCTGATACGCGGCCGCGGATCGAGATGTATGACACGGTCGCGCTCGGTGCCGCGGCGGCGTACCAGCGTGCGCTCGCGGACGGTGCCCGGATGGTCGTCGGCCCGCTGACCAAGGAAGAAATCGCCGCAGTGGTGGCGTCGCAGCCGGCCGGACTGCCGGTCCCCACGCTCGCGCTGAATTCCGTGGGCATGACTGCCGGAGTGGCCGCTCCCGCCTTCCTCTACCAGTTCGCGCTCGATCCGGAGCAGGAGGCCCGCGCCATCGCGCGACGGATCGCGGACGATGGCTGGGTGCGTGGCGTCGCGATGTTCCCCGACAACGCCTGGGGCCAACGCCTGCACGACGCGTTCGTGCAAGAGCTGCAGGCAACCGGCACCGTCACGTTGATGTCGGCGCAGTACTACGCGCCGGGCGCGAAGGATTTTTCCGGGCCTCTGCGGGCTGTGCTGGGTCGCTACGGTGGCGCGGGCAATCGCAGCTCGAATCCAAATCAGCCGCTGCCGCCGCGCAATTCGGTCGCCGAGCAGGCGGCGGGACCGCAGTTCGCGTTCGTCGCGGCGACACCGCAAGCCGCGCGAGCCATCCGCCCGCAACTGCGCTTCCAGATGACCTATGACCTGCCCCTGTATGCGACCTCCGACGCCTGGGATCCCAGCGTGCGCGCGGCCGCCGATATGGACGGCCTGGTGTTTCCGGAGATGCCGTGGCTGCTGTCCGGCGGCCAGGGCGCCCCGGAACTCTGGGATGCCCTGCAGGAGGACTGGGCGGCGCGTTCGCGCGGCCGGCTGCGGCTCTACGCCTTCGGTTACGACGCTTTCCGCCTGGCGCAACAGCTTGGCAGCTCCGGCAGCGTCGCGGCGGGTGTCGACGGCCTGACCGGCCTGCTCGAACTCGATCGCACGAGCGGTCGCGTGCAACGCAGCCTGCAGTTTGCCCGCATCGAGTCCGGCAAGCCGCAAGTCGCGAATTCGACGGCCGCGGTCTTTCGCGACACACCCGCGCAAAATTCGGCGAGCACACCACCGCCGCAATAGTCGAGAACGGGCGACCCGCCGTCACCTCGGCGGCGTCAGGGGTGCCCGATGGCTCGAACGCCCGACCCGACGTCGACCACGACCACCGAGATCGGTCGCGCCGCCGAGGCGCGTGCGTTAAGGCATCTCGAAGCGTCGGGCCTCGTGCTGCTCACGCGCAACTATCGGTGTCGCGCGGGCGAGATCGATCTGGTCATGGTCGATCCCGAGGGGCAGGTGCTGGTGCTCGTCGAGGTACGGTCGCGGTCGCGCAGTGATTATGGTCAAGCGGCGGCGACCATCGGCTTCGCCAAGCAACGTCGCTGCTCGCTCGCGGCCCGTCATCTGTTGCTGACACGGCGCGAACTGCGGCAGCTGCGGGCGCGCTTCGACGTGGTCGCGATCGATCCACCAGCGGAGCCGGGCGGCGATCCGGTCGTCACGTGGATCCGTAATGCGTTCGAGGTGCGCTAGGGAAGCGCTGCAGCGGTTCTGCATGGGCCCGGGTCCGGCCCAGGCTGCTACTGGGCTGCAGTCCGTAGGTAAGGGCTACGGGTATCAGTCCTGTCGCAGTCACGAGCAGGAAAATCTGGCGAACATTCAACGGGGGCGCCTCAGGTTACGGCGAATACCAGATCGGCGACGTCCATGCCCGTTCCTGCTGCTTCATCGGGACGTCCGCGCTCATCTTCACGGCGAATCGCACCTGGTCGTACGCCGTCCAGCGAGGCGTCGGGATTTCGATCACGCGTGCGTAATAGAAGGCACGCTGGCCCGGCTTGAAGTCGGGGTCCTGCCAGGCGGCTGACAGCTCCGCTGCGCCGATCGTATTGGTGTACGCGGCCCGGGCGACATCGACCGTGTCACCGACCGACGGCAGCTTGCCGTCGTGGCCGGGCTTGCGGCTGCCAGCCCAGACGACGTCGTACACCTTTTCCTGCGCCTCGCCCGAAGCGTCGAGCCAGCCCTTCACGACCTGGATGCGGTCCAGGTTGGCGCCCTGCGGATCCTTGAGGGCTGCAACGAGGAAGGTCGGGGCCGTGCCAGGGGCGGCGGGCTTCAGGTCACCGCCCATCGGCACGCCCTTGGCGTAGCCGACGTCGGCCAGGTAGCGCGATTGCGCGTCTTTGGCCGTGAATCCATAGCCGCCGAAGAAGCGCACCGTCATGCGAGTGCCGGACGTGCCGTAGGTCTCGCGACGCTGCATCGCATCGAAGACCGCTTCGCGGGTGTTGTCGGTGGCCCACACGGCCGCGTAGCCGGCCGCGAGGTACTGCCACGTGAGGCGCGCCTCGCCCTCGCCCTCACCGAGGCTGGATTTCTGCTTCCAGCGATCCGCGCTTGGCTCCTGCCCCGGGAACTTGCCGAAGAAGTTGTCTTCGTCGACGAAGGGCAGCGAGTTGTGCGCGTCGAAACTGCCGATGATGCCGGACTTGAACGGATTCACGCCCAGCTTCGCCTCGTGCTCGAGGCCGCGCATGAAGCCGGCGCGCACATAGCTGGTCGGCATCATTTCGCGCGTGAGCGGCGAGCCACTGAGGGTCAGGTTGCCGAGTTCCCAGCCGGCGATGCCGAAGTCGAGAAATTCGTCGTTGGGCGACAACTTTGGATGGCTCTCCGAGGCGCCCTTGGACTGCACGATCTCCTGGATCGGTTCCCAGCGCTGTCGGCGTTCGGCGTAGTCCCTGGTCAACGGCGTGCCGTCGAAGCGCTGCGCCGCGAACATGCGGCCGTTCGACAGGTTGCCGTTGTGCGGAATAGCCAGCGCGCGGCCACCGGTACGCTGCTCGTAGGATTCCATCCAGGCCCAGAGTTGCTCCGGGTCTTCGCTGTTCCAGGACGAGAACGGAAACACCTGAGAGGCACGGTCCTGCCCGTCGCGCAGCAGCACGTTGCGGTGCAGGTTGTCGCCACCCGGCGTCGGCGTCCACTCGAAGCCGATGAGGGTGGTGAACCGGCCGGGCTCGTTGTACTTGTCGGCCATCGCGGCCGCACGCTGCCACACCGACACCATCAGCGGGCCCACGACCTTCGGATTCGTCAGCACAGCCGGCAAGTCATTGCGTGTCTGCGCGCCGATGATTTCGCCCACCGCGGAGGCCGCCTCTTCGCCGCCCGCCTTGACCATGCCCGCCCAGCGCGCGACGGTGCTGTCTCCCGTGAGTGCCGGGTTGCCGTTGTAGACCTCGGTCATCAGGCCGAGGCCTTCACTGTGGTCGCTGAGGACGACGAAATCGAGCGGCCGCGGCAGGCGTGCCGGCAGGCCCGTGGTGGAGATGACTTCCTCGCCGCGGGCGATGCGATAAGTCTGTTCCGGCGTAAAACGATTGCCGGTCGTGAACGCATCGCCAGAGTTGGCGCTATGCAGGTGAGTATCGCCCCAAAGGACTCGCGTCGGATATCTGCGCCCGGCGTAAGGGGAATAGGCTTTCGCCGCGGCCGACGGGCTGCCGGAAGGCAGAGGGACCGAATCCTCGTGGGTATCGTCCACCACGCCGCGGGCAGCCGCGATGGGCAGCTGACTGGGCTGAGCGTTGGTCACCTGGGCACCCGCCAACAATGCGCCGACGAGTGTCAGTGCAATGGAGTTTGCGATCGATCGAACTTCGAGTTGCAACTTTCCCCCTGCCGCCCGCAGACGGCTACCGCCACCGCGGCATCGCGAAGTTAATTAAAGAAATTCAGGCGCGGCGCCGGTCAGCGCGCGCCGAATCGGTACAGCAAGCCGAGGTTCACCGACGTGATCTCGGAATCGTGAAAATCCACGTCGGAATCGTCCTCGCCCCACAGCACGCTGCCCACCGCCTGCCACCGCCCGCTGTCGGTCGGCAGCCGGTAGAACAACGTGGTGTCGACAGCAACGCGGGTGGCATCCATGTTCTGGCCGAAGATCGGGTTGCGCGCGTCCTGGGAGGCGCCGCCATAAGCGACGTTGCTCGCCACGGTGTAGCCCTGGCCCAGGAAGATGTAGCTCAACTGCAGCCGGTAGGAATCGCCGCTGATCGCGTCGCCTTCGCGGTCGTCGATCGTGTAGCGGACCATGGGCCGCAAGAGGTGACGCTGGCCTTCGCCCAGCCGGAACAGGTAGGACGCATCGAAGTGAAACTGGTCGCCGTCGCGCCGCAGCAGGTCGCGGCACGCTGCATCACAGGCGACGCTCGTGACGCCCTCGCCGCTTCGTTCGGTGTCGACCGAGATGTCGCGGTAGGAGAACGTGAGCTCGAGTGCAGTGCCGAGGACTCGGTCCCACTGCAGGCGCAGGCCGGTGGAGTCGCGATTGGTTTCCGTGCGCCGCACACCCTCCGCATACGGATCCTCCCAGACCTGCGTGGGGATGCCACTGAAGAGCACACCGCCTTGCACGGTGCCGGCGGAGCCCAGGTCCTTGCGGGCGCCGAGTTGTGTCACGCCATCGAGCGTGACCGCGTCCTCCAGTGACGTGCCGAAGAAAGCCTGCCAACCGTTACCAAATGTGTAGTTGACCTCGCCCGTGACGACGGGCTGAAAGCTGTCGTCGCTGCGCGGGCGCTGGGCGACCGAGTCAATGACCGGCTGTCCGATGTCGATCAGGTCATTGCCCGCGACCACGTTGCTTTTAAGGTCGACATAGCCCCCACCGACCACCACGAAGCCGCGCCAGCCTGGGGTCGCCGGGACGGGCTCGATGGCCATGGCGGACGGCGCCACGCCAACAGTCAGCGCCGCGATCAGAGCCCAACGTAGATAAGTGAATTTCATGATGCCCTGCCATCTGGTCGAGTCATCAGAAGGAGATCGCGACACCGAGACCCGGCCCGTGCTGGGTCAGGTCGTAGTGCTGGTAATTGAGGCCCTCGCCGTCCTCGTAGTCGTACGAAATGGCACGGTAGCCCGCGTACCAGCTGAAGCGATCCGACTGCTGGAAGGTGAAGCGGGTCAGCGCGTGCCACGTGAGATCTGCGCCGGAATCGAGTCCGCCGCCGATATCGCCGCGCAGCGTGAAGCGCCACCGGTCACTCAAAGGCCGGTCGTAGAGGAGGCCGATCATCGGGTCGACCCAGTTGGCATTGCGCTCTGCCTCCACGACCCGCTGCAGCAACCTGACCCGCAGGTCGGCGTCGAGGTCAAAGTAAGCGAGCGAGACCAACGCCTCGGTGTGCGGCAGGATTCGTCTACCGACGGTCGCCATGGCCGTGAGCTGCTCTACGTCGAGCGATGCGCTCGCCCGGTTCTGATCCGTGGCCTTGTTCTGGCCGAGGTTCATGTAGGTGAGGTCGCCGGTGAACGACCAGTCGTCGTTGGCAACCCGGTAGGCGGCCATCGCACCGAACTTCAACGAATCGAAGAAATCGGACAGGTTCGAGTCGACCTCGACCTGCAGGGGCCCGACCTGCGCGTCGCCTTCGATCTTTGCACCCATGCCATAAAGAAATACGGTCTGGCGCCAGTCACCTGCGGACGACTGGGCAAGCGCCGGTGTTGCCGTCGCGAACGACGCGATCGCGGCAAGGGCGAACAGCTGCTGGTTGAATCTGGTCATCGAATCACTCCGGGTGTATCAGTGTGCTGGTTTCTGGCAGCGAAAACGGCCGCCCCGGCGGCACCTGGCGCTGTGTCGGCGCCGTGCCCGGGAGGATCTCGAAGTCAGGCGTGAAACTGACCAGCAGGTCGCGCAGCTTGTGGATCACTGAGCGGTCCCCGTCGAAGCGCACCTTGCCTTCCCCGGCGAGCTGGTCGAAGGTCGCCACGCCCATCATCACGCGGTTGAGGTCAGCACGATTGAGCGTCAACGTCAGGTCGGGCCTCGGCGCCTGGAAACCCTGGATGTTGGTGAGCGTCGCGTTGTTGAGTTCTACCACGTACTTCTCGCCGTTGTCAGGCGTCACCAGGTTAAGGATGTAGTGCAGGCCCTCCGCCTTCTTCGGGTCCAGGCTGATGCCGAGGAAGTCCAGCCACTGTCCGGTGCTCATCGCCCGCACGACGTCGGGGCCGGTCGACCGCGGCGGCACGCCGCCGGGCAAGCCGTTGCGCAGCTCGAATGCGCCCTGCAGGAAGGTGTTGCGCACGCTGGTGCTCTCGGCCTGGTAGCCGAGCTGCTCATAGGTGTCGGCCAGCAGCTGGCGTGCCGGCTGGTTCTTCGGCTCGGCGAACACCAGCCGGTTCAGGATCTCGATGGCGTGCAGGTACTTGCCCTGCGCTACCAGCTCCCTGCCCCTGGCGAGGATCTTTTCCGAGCCACCCATCATCTCGACGTAGAGCGGCGCCGAATCGGACGGCGACAGCGGGATCAGGTTGGCGGGGTTGCCATCGAAGTGCCCGAGGAAGCGGTTGACGACGCCGCGCACGTTGTTCTGCACGTCGCCGTGGTAGCTGCGCGCGGCCCAGTTCTGCTGCAGGCTCTGCGGCACGTCGTAGACGTTGTGGATCTCGTTGATCGTGACGCCCTGGTTCACGTAGTGCAGCGTCTGGTTATTGAGGTTGGCGTAGGCGTCACGCTGCGTGCGCAGCACCTCCTGGATGCGGGCGTTGCCCCAGCGTGGCCAGCTGTGCGAGGCGAACATCACTTCCGTTTCGCCGCCAAACAGGTACAGCGCCTCGTTGATCTCCTTCGACCAGTTGATTGCATTGCGCACCGACGCGCCACGCAGCGTGTAGATGTTGTGGATCGTGCCGGTGACGACTTCCGACGACCAGAACGCCTTGAACTGGGGGAACCAGGTGTTCATCTCGACCGGCGCCTCGGTGTCCGGCGCGTTCTGGAACACCATCTGCACGCCGTCGAGCGTGATCTCCTCGATGTCCTTGCTCACCAGCCGGTTCGGCGCGATCAGCCCGACGTTGCCGTTCGCGATGTTCTTGCCGATGGCCTGGTCGACGTGGCCGAACGGGCCGCGCGGCAGCAGCACCGCGTACTGCCACTGCAGGCGCCGCGTCATCGCATTGCCCGCGAACACATTCTCGGAGATCGCTGCCTCCATGAAACCCTCGGGCGCGATCAGCATGACCTTGCCGCTCGCGACGTCGGCTTCATCCACCACGCCGCGCACGCCGCCGAAGTGATCGCCGTGCGAGTGCGAATACACGACGCCGACCACCGGTCGCTTGCCGAGCTTCTCGTTGATGAACTCCAGCGCCGCGCGCGCTGTCTCCTTGGCCGTCAGCGGGTCGAAGACGATCCAGCCGGTGTCGCCCTTGATGAAGCTGATGTTGGCCAGGTCGTAGCCGCGCACCTGGTAGATCCTGCCCGGCACGACTTCGTATAAGCCGTAGGCCATGTTCAGTACGGCCTGGCGCTGCAGCGAGGGGTGGATGCTCGCGAAGTCCTGTCCTGAGAGCAGCCACTGGTAGCTGCCCATGTCCCAGGCGACGTGGCCCGCGTCGGCCTTGATCTGCTTGTACGGCGGTGCGGCGATGAAGCCCTTGCTGGCTTCATCGAAGTCGCGCTTGTCCGCGAAGGGCAACTGCGCCTTGAGGCCGTTGCGCAACTCCAGCGTGAAGGTCGAGGGTGGCTTGCCCTGCGGATCGAAGTGCGTCGGGGCGTCGGCTGCGTAAGTCGACGCGCCGGCGCAAACGAAAGACAAAGCGAGCGTCAGGCTCAGCGTGCGAGTCATGGAATGTGGGTCTCCTGCGTGGTCGTGCATCGTCGCGCGTGTCGCCCCGCGCGTGCCGACAGGATGGTCATTGGCTGCCTATCCCATCGATTATGCGCACGACGTGTTGCCATGATCCAGACATGCATTTCATGCATGGCAGCGTTGCGTCGAAAACCCATGCCGTGCCGCCGAAATGGTGGAAAGAAAGACCTCTTCAACGCACCAGATCCGTAGGGGAAGCGGATCGGGCCTAAGCGAAATGTCATGCAGTAGAAAGCGATTTGAGTACGCTACATGCATTTCCTGCATGCCTGAAGTAGAGTCCGGCGCATGCCCCTTGAAGTCCGTCAAATGCGTCACGTGATCGCCCTCGACGATCACGGCAGCTTCGCGCGCGCGGCGACAGCGCTCGGACTCAGCCAGTCCGCGCTCTCCCGCAGCATCCAGTCGGTGGAGCGCGAGATCGGCAGCAGCCTGTTCGTCCGCACGGCGAGTGGCGTCGAGCCTACCGACAGCGGCCGCGTCTTTGTCGCCCGGATCCGCCAGATCGCACAGCTCACCGACGACCTCGACCGCGACCTGGTGAGCGAGCGGGGCCTGCAGAGCGGTCACTTGCACATAGGTGGCGGCCCGTACCCCGCCCAGTCCGTGCTCGCCGACGCGCTGGCCCGGTTTGTCGCCGACTACCCGCGCATCGTCGTGCGCGTGATGATGCGCGACTGGGATGAACTGCTGCGCCGGCTGCGGGCGCGTGAGATCGAGTTCTTCGTTGCGGAGCTCAGCACGCTCGGCACCGATAACGACCTCGACGTGGAGCCGCTCGCACCGCACCCGACATTCATCCTTGCGCGCCGCGGGCACCCGCTGGCGGGTCGTGGCCCGATAGGCATCGCCGACATTTTCGCCTATCCCGGCGCATCGCTGACCCGTATACCGCCCCGAATGCTCGAACCGATTCGGTTAGCGCAGCGCCGGTCGCCGGACGCGACTGCAGCCTCCAGGGTCTTCCCGGCGCTCGAGTTCAACTCGCTCGACGCCATCAGGAAGATCGTGCTCGGGTCGGATGCCCTGATGGTGGCGCCGCCCGCATGCGTGGTCGACGAACTCGAGCGCGGGCGGCTCGTGGCGCTCGGCTCGGAGCCCTACCTCACCCTGCGTTACGGTATCGTCAGGCTCAAAAGCCAGCCGCTCACCGCTGCCGGCGTACGCTTCCTCGAGTACTTTCTCGAGGCGGAGCGCGCCTTCACGGAGCAGGAACAGGAGTTGCTCGAACGCTGGCGGCCACGGCCCGCGCCGCACGTCCCGGCCAGCGCCTCGTCTCATGCCTCGGCGCGAGCGCGGCGGAGGCCCGGGCTTCGCGACTGACAGCGATCACTCGATCTACAACGCGAGGAGCACCAGCGAGTGCAAACGCGGTAGCACAACCAACTTTCGCGGAACCGGCGACGTCGACGGAAGGGAACGAGGTTTGCGGGGCCGTTCGCGACATGGACGTCGCGACGGAGCCCCATGGATGGGTTCATGCGTCCCCGCAAACCTCTTCCCTTTCCGTCGGCGTACCGACGGTGACGCGAGTAAGGTTTCCTGCAGCGAAAAGCAACGCGAGGGAGGAACCGCCGCTACTTGACGACCTTGAACCGCGCGCGACGACTGTCCGACGGCGAACTCGGCTTCGGCCCCGGATCGTCGCCCGGAGAACCGGGAGCAGTGACGTTGTCGCCATTCGGAGGCGTCGACGGCGGATCCGCGTCGTCGTCGGCAAAGATCATGCCCTGCCCCGTCTCGCGCGCGTAGATCGCGAGCACCGCGATGATCGGCACGCGCACAGACATGCTGGCCCCGCCGAAGCGCCCGCTGAAGCTCACTTCGTCGTTGCCCAGCCGCAGGTTCGCGGTCGCGCTCCAGCTCACGTTCAAGACGATCTTGCCGTCCTTGACGTACTGCCGCGGCACTTCCACGCCGGCGACATTCGCGTCGACGACGAGATGCGGCGTACAGAGGCTGTCGGAGATCCACTCGTGGATCGCGCGCAGCAGGTACGGCCGGCGCGCCTTCATGGGCGGCCCGGACGCGGGAGGAGCCGGGGGTGTGCTGCTGGTCGTCGTCACGGCGCCGCCGGTAGCCGGTAGCGCACGGAATGGAGGTGTCGGCTCAAGGGACGGGGCGGCGGGACGACGATGGCGGGTTGCGCATGTCGCGTTCGGCATCGCTGAGGCTGCGCTGGAATGCCGGCCGGGCAAACACCTTCGTCGCGTACTTGTCGACGGCGGGCGCGGCCGCCGTGATCGCCGCCGCATCGACGTCCCAGCGCGACAGGCGCCACAAGATCGGGGCGACGGCGGCATCGAGCTGCGAAAACTGGTCCGACAGGAACCACGGCCGCATGCGGAACAGCGGCTCCGACGCCAGGATGCTCTCCGTCAGCATCTTGCGCGCGCGATCCTTGTCGCGACGGTCGGCGCCCGAACCCGGCTCGAGCGCGTCCGCAACCGCATACCACTCCTGCTCGATGCGACGCAGCGCGAGTCGTGCATGAGCGCGGGCCCCAGGATCGGTCGACGCCATCGACGGGTGCGGAAAACGCTCGTCGATGTACTCGCAGATGATGCTGGGCTCGTAGACCACGACATCGCGGTCGACCAGCGTCGGCACGGTCTGGTACGGGTTCAGGTCGATGAGGTCTTCGGGCGGGCGCACGAGGTCGGTCTCGACGACGCGGGTCGCGAGCGCCTTTTCGGCCAGCACCAGCCGCACGCGGTGACAGCGCGCGTCCAGGGCGCGTGAATAAAGCGTCATCATGCCGAGGAATCTCCTAATCCAGCAGCACGAACCACCGCGGCAGGCTGCGCGCTCGGCAATGGCTGCAGTTCCCCGACCGCTCCGCGTGACGCCCGCACGGGGCGCCACAGTGGAGTCGACGGGGACCGCGCCGGCCTAAGCCGGCTTACTTCACGTCCTTCCAGTATTCCTTCTTGAGCGCGTACGCGAGCAGCGTAAAGAACACGAGGAATGCGATCACCCAGTAGCCGAGCGCCTGGCGCCGGGCCTGGACCGGCTCACCGATGTACTCGAGGAAGTTGACGGTATCACGGACGAACGCGTCATATTCCTCGGCAGTCAGCGTGCCGGGGCTGGTGAGCTTGAATTCCTTGAAGTGCTTCTGCACGTTGCCCTGCGCGTCCGTGTGGCCTTCCCAGACGGCGTCCTGCGTGCCCTGCAGTTGCCACAGCACGTGCGGCATCGCCGTACCGGGCAGCGACAGGTTGTTCACGCCGGTGCCGCGACTCGGGTCCGCGTAGAACGACTTCATGAACGTGTAGACGTAGTCCGCGCCCTTGCTGCGCGCAATCAGCGACAGGTCGGGCGGCGCCACGCCGAACCACTGCTTGGCGTCGTCGGCGTGCAAGCCGTTCGTCATCGTCGAATGCGGCGAATCACCGGAGAACAGCAGGTTCTCGGTCATCTGCTGCTCGGTCAGGCCGATGTCGGCCGCCATGCGGTTGTAGCGCACGTACTTGGCCGAGTGACAACCCAGGCAGTAGTTGACGAAATTCTTCGCGCCCCGCTGCAACGACGCCTGGTTGTGGATGTCGTTGTTCGCCTTCTCGACGTGCGCCGCGCCACCCGCCGCCAGGCTGGCGCCTGGCAGCGCGACCAGTACCGCGATGAACGCGAGAGCCTTCTTCTTGTGGCGATCAATGCGCATGGTAGGTGACCCTCGTCGGCACGGGCTTGGTCTTGTCGATGCTCGAGTACCACGGCATCAGCAGGAAGTACGCGAAGTACACGGCCGTGAAGATGCGCGACGCCATCGTGAACGCAGGCGTCGGCGGCTGCATGCCGAGATAGCCCAGTGCCAGGAAGCTGATCGCGAACGAGTACAGGAAGAACTTGAAGAGCGGGCCGCGGTAGCGGATCGACTTCACCTTGCCGCGGTCGAGCCAGGGCAGGAAGACGAACAGCACGACCGCGATGCCCATCAGCGCGGCGCCGAGCGGCTTGCTCGGGACGGCGCGCAGGATCGCGTAGAACGGCGTGAAGTACCACACCGGCGCGATGTGCGGCGGCGTCTGCAGCGCATTGGCGGGGTCGAAGTTGGCGTTCTCGAGGAAATAGCCGCCCATCGTCGGCGCGAAGAAGACGACCAGCGCGAACAGGATCAGGAAGACCCCGAGCCCGACCATGTCCTTGACCGTGTAGTACGGGTGGAACGCGATGCCGTCGAGCGGAATGCCGTCGGGACCCTTGACCTTCTTGATCTCGACGCCGTCCGGGTTGTTGGAACCCACTTCGTGCAGCGCCATCAGGTGCGCAATCACCAGGAAGACGAGCGCGAATGGAATCGCCACCACGTGCAGCGCAAAGAACCGGTTCAGCGTGACATCCGAGATGAAAAAGTCGCCACGGATCCATTCCGTCAGCGAATCACCGACCACGGGGATGGCGCCGAACAGCGACACGATCACCTGCGCGCCCCAGTAGGACATGTTGCCCCAGGGGAGGAGGTAGCCGAAGAAGCCTTCGGCCATCAGCACGAAGTAGATCAGCATGCCGAAGATCCACAGCAGCTCGCGCGGCTTCTGGTACGACCCGTACAGCAGCGCGCGGAACATGTGCAGGTAGACGACGATGAAGAACGCCGAGGCGCCGGTCGAGTGGATGTAGCGGATCAGCCAGCCCCACTCCACGTCGCGCATGATGTATTCGACGGAACCGAAGGCGTCGGCGGACGAAGGCTTGTAGTTCATCGTCAGGAACAGGCCCGAAAGAATCTGGATGACCAGCACGACCAGGGCCAGCGAGCCGAAGTAGTACCAGAAATTCATGTTCTTCGGCGCGTAGTACTCGGCCACCTGCGATTTCCACAGGGCCGTCAGCGGGAAGCGATCGTCGATCCACGCAGTGAGCGACGCGAGGCGCCCGTTGCCCGGCTTGGCTGCCACTTTGTCTGCGGTGCTCATCACGCGTTCCCCTTCTCGGCCCCGATCAGGATGCGGGTGTCCGTGACGAACTGGTACGGCGGCACCGGCAGGTTGAGCGGTGCCGGCACGTTCTTGTACACGCGACCCGAGAGGTCGAACTTGGAGCCGTGGCAGGGGCAGAAGAAGCCGCCCGGCCAGTCCGCGGCAACGGTCACGTCACCCGGCGTGAACTTGTCGAGCGGCGCGCAACCGAGGTGCGTGCACACGCCCACCAGCACCAGGTATTCGGGCTTGATGGCGCGGGCTGCGTTCTGCGCGAACGCCGGCTGATCCGACTCGGCCGACTCGGGATCACGCAACTCCGCGACGACGCCTTCGAGCTGGGCCAGCATCTGCGGGGTACGGTGCACGACGAAGACCGCCTTGCCGCGCCATTCGATCTTGAGCATCGCGCCCGGCTCGAGCTTGCTGATGTCCACTTCCACGGGTGCGCCCATGGCTTTCGCACGGGCGCTGGGCTTCCATGACGCCAGGAACGGTACAGCGACGAACGCGGCGCCTACAGCGCCGGTCGCAACGGTGGCGACGGTCAGGAAATGACGCCTGCCCGCATCGACTTCTTCGGTCATCCAGCTCTCTCCTCAGCGTCCGGCCACTGCTTAGCCCCAGGTTGCCCCGGGGCAGCAGCGCATTATAGCCAAAAGGAGAAAGGGGTTAGGGGTTAGGGGTTAGGGGTTAGGGGTTAGTCGGAGTTGCGGTTGAACTGGATGCCGCAGCCACACCTCCGACTAACCCCTAACCCCTAACCCCTTCCGCATCCCTAACCCCTTCCGCACCCCCTAACCCCTCGTCTTGTCGTTCATGCGCCGGATCTGGGCGCCGAGGCCGGCCAGCTTCTCCTCGATGCACTCGTAGCCACGGTCGATGTGGTAGATACGCTCGACGTCGGTGGTGCCCTCGGCCACCAGCCCCGCGATGACGAGACTGGCGGAGGCCCGCAGGTCGGTGGCCATGACCGGCGCGGCGGTCAGCCTGGCCACGCCCTTGATGATTGCGGTGTTGCCTTCGAGCCGGATTTCGGCCCCCATGCGCCGCATCTCGAGCAGGTGCATGAACCGGTTCTCGAAGATCGTTTCCACGATCGTGCCAACCCCTTCCGCGACCGTGTCCAGCGCCGCGAACTGGGCCTGCATGTCGGTCGGGAATCCCGGGTGCGGTGCGGTCCGGATGTCGACCGCCTGCGCCCGGCGGCCATGCATGTTGACCTCGACGAAACCCTCGCCGCGGATCACTTCCGCGCCCGCTTCGATCAGCTTGCCCAGGACTGCGTCCAGGTGTTCGGCCCGGGCATGGCGCGCCCGGACCCGCCCGCCCGTGATCGCGCCGGCGACCAGGTAGGTGCCCGCCTCGATCCGGTCCGGCAGCACTTCGTAGTGCGTGCCGTGCATGCGCTCGACGCCTTCGACGAGGATCGTGTCCGTACCGTGTCCGGTGATCTTCGCGCCCATCGCGATCAGGAACTGCGCCAGGTCGACGATCTCGGGCTCGCGTGCAGCGTTCTCGAGGATGGTCTGCCCGTCAGCGAGGCACGCGGCCATCATCAGGTTCTCGGTACCGGTGACGGTGACCGTCTCCATGACGATCCGCGCACCCTGCAGGCGACCTGCCCGGGCCCGGATGTAACCGTTCTCGATGTGAACCTCGGCGCCCATGGCCTGCAGGCCGGCGACGTGAATGTTGACCGGGCGTGCGCCGATGGCGCAGCCGCCGGGCAGCGAGACATCGGCACGGCCGTACTTGGCCACCAGCGGCCCGAGCACCAGGATCGCCGCGCGCATGGTCTTGACCAGTTCGTAGGGCGCCGCCGTCTCGCGGGTGGTGGTGGGGTCGACCTCGACCCGCATCCGCTCATCGACCGTGACGCTCGCGCCCATGCGGCCGAGCAATTCGATCATGGTAGTGACGTCTTTCAGGTGCGGCACGTTACCGATCGTGACGGGCTCGTCCGCCAGCAGCGTGGCCGCCAGGATCGGCAGGGCAGCGTTCTTGGCGCCCGAAATGCGTACTTCACCGTCGAGCGGTACACCGCCCCGAATCTGCAGTTTGTCCACGGCTCGGCTCCTGCTCAGCGCGGCGCAGCGCCGCCCCGCTCGACCTGCCACTCGGCAGGGGTGTAGGCCTGGATCGACAGGGCGTGGACTTCACGTCCCATCTTGTCGCCAAGCCCCGCATACACGAGCTGATGGCGCTGGATGGGACGCTTGCCCTCGAACTGGGTCGCGATGACGATGGCTTCGTAATGCGTGTCGTCGTCGGTCAGCACGCGGACCTGGGCACCGGGAATACCGGCGAGGATCAGTTGGGTGACTTCGTCGGCCGTCATGGTGGGTTCGCCGGGTCGGAAACAGCCCGTAAGTCTAAAGGAGAAGGGGTGCTGGCTGTAGGCTGTAGACTGTAGTCCTCCCGGTATCTACCCGCCCGTGCCATGACCGACCCGAGCCTGATGATTGCCCGCGGCCGCCGTGTCCTCGCCACCGAGGCCGCGGCCGTTGCCGCCCTCGAGCACCGCCTGGACGACTCGTTTGCGCGCGCCTGCGCCGTCGTGCTGGCCTGCAAGGGCAAGGTCGTCGTGACCGGAATGGGCAAGTCCGGACACGTCGGCAGCAAGATCGCGGCCACGCTCGCAAGCACTGGCACCCCGTCTTTCTTCCTGCATCCCGGCGAAGCGATCCATGGCGACATCGGCATGATCACGGCCGCCGACGTCCTGCTCGCGCTCTCGAATTCCGGCGAGACGGACGAATTGCTGACCATCCTGCCGGTCATCAAGCGGCTCGACGTGCCGCTGATCGCCCTGACCGGCAACGGCAGCTCGACACTGGCCCGCTATGCCACCGTGACGCTGGACGTCAGCGTGCCGGCCGAAGCCTGCCCGCTGAACCTGGCGCCCACGGCGAGCACCACGGCCACGCTCGCCATGGGTGACGCGCTCGCGATCGCCGTGCTCGAGGCCCGCGGCTTCACCGAAGAAGACTTTGCGCGCTCGCACCCGGGCGGCAGCCTGGGCCGGCGGCTCCTGCTGCACGTCGAGGACGTGATGCGCAAGGGCGATGAGCTGCCGCGCGTCGGACCGGATACGCCGCTCGGCGCGGGCCTGCTCGAGATGAGCCGCAAGGGGCTCGGCATGACCACGGTCGTGGACGCCGATGACCGCGTGCTCGGAATCTTTACCGACGGCGACTTGCGCCGCACGCTCGACAAGCAGGTCGACATCCACACCACGCGCATGGCCGACGTCATGACGACGAAATGCAAGGTGGCCGAGCCGCGCATGCTCGCGGCCGAGGCCGTGCACCTGATGGAAACGCATCGCATCACGTCATTGCCGGTCGTGCGGTCCGCGGACGATCGTCGGCTGGTCGGCGCCCTCAACGTCCACGACCTGTTGCGCGCGGGTGTGATGTGACGCAACACGATCCAGCGCTGCTCGAGCGCGCGCGCCGCATCCGGCTGCTGGTGCTCGACGTCGACGGCGTGCTGACCGACGGCCGCCTGCACCTCACCGCCAACGGCGAAGAGACCAAGGTGTTTCACGTCCGCGATGGCTCCGGCATCGTCGCGGTGCAGCGCGCCGGCATCGCCGTGGCCATCATCTCCGGCCGCGATTCACCGGCAGTCACGCGTCGCGCGGCCGAACTGGGCATTCGACACGTGCGCCAGGGCATCAGTGACAAGGGCGCCGCGCTCGACGAACTCCTGCGCGAATTGCAGGTCACTCCCGCAGCGCTGGCTTGCGTGGGCGACGACACGCCGGACGTGCCGATGCTGGAACGCGCTGCCCTGTCGGTCGCCGTGGCGGACGCGCATCCGACCGCCCGTGCCGCCGCCCACTGGACCACGCCTGCGGCCGGCGGCCACGGTGCCGTGAGAGAAGTATGCGATCTGCTGCTGACCGCACACGGCAACTGATCCAGCGCGCCGTGACGATGGTTGCCGTGGTGGCCGGCGGCGCCATGTTGTTCAACCTGTTGGCGGGAGGGCCGGACGATGCGACCGAATCCGCGACGGCGGCCGACGAACGCGGTTACTACCTGAACGACGCCACGCTCACCGAACTCGGGCCGGATGGCCGGCCACGCGTCGTCGTGCGTGCCAGGTCGATCGAACAGCAGCTCGCCGACCAGAGCGTGAACCTGGCGCAGATCGTACTCGACTACACCACGCAGAAGCAGGGCGAGTGGCACGTGACTGCCGATCGCGGGCGCATGCCGAGCGACCGTGGCTCCCTGCAACTGCAGGGCAACGTGCGCGTCGTCGGCTCGGCCGAGCGCAGCGAGGGCCAGGCGATCATCCGCACCGACGAACTGGCTTACGACACGCGCACGAACGTGGTGCAGACCGCCGCGCCCGTGACGCTGGAGTTCGGGCCCCACGAATTGCGTGGACGCGGCCTGCGCGTCGGTTTGAACCAGGGCACTCTGCGGCTAGAATCAAACGTCAATGGCCAGTTCAAACCCCAGCTCAAACCCTAGGCGCCAGCAGGTGCGCAGCTTGCTCCTGGCCGCCATTATGGCGCTGGGCACGGCTCCGCTTGTTCACGCGCAGACCGGACTGCCCGCGGGCAATTCCGAACTGCCGATCAACCTCGAAGCCGCCTCGTCGGATTTCGATTACAAGAACAACACGCTGTTGTTCAAGCGCGTGAAGATCACCCAGGGCGGTCTCGAGGTCACCGCGCAGCAGGCGAATGCGACCGGGCTCGAGTTCAACAACTCCGAGTGGCGGCTGCAGGGCGACGTGAAGATCACGGTGCCGGGCGGCAAGCTGCAATCGAACGAAGCGCGCGTGATGTTCAAGAACAACGCCATCGCGAGTGCGTCGATCAAGGGCACGCCGGCGCAGTTCGAACAGCAGCTCAAGGAAAAGAACCAGGTGGCGCGCGGTCGCGCCCGTTCGATCGATTACGACGTCAAGGCCGCCACCGTGCGCCTGACGGGCGATGCGTGGCTCACCGACGGCAACAACGAGATTCGCGGCAACACGCTGGTCTACGACATCGGCCGCGAGCGGGTGCAGGCCAACCCGAGCGAGAAGGATCCGGGCGGCGTGAAGATCACCATCAATCCCCCGAAGAAGGCTCCGGCCACCACGCCCGACAAAGGCGCGACACCCGACAAGAGCGCAACGCCCGACAAGGGCGGCGGGACATGACGACGAGCCGGTTGCGGGCCGAGGCGCTCGGCAAGAGCTATCGCTCGCGGCAGGTGGTCAAGGACCTGTCGCTGGAAGTCAGTTCCGGCGAGGTCGTCGGCCTGCTCGGCCCGAACGGTGCCGGCAAGACCACGGCCTTCTACATGATCGTGGGCCTGGTGCCGTGCGACGAAGGCCGCATCCACCTCGACGACCAGGAACTGACCCGCCTGCCGATGTATCGCCGCGCCCAGCTCGGCGTGGGTTACTTGCCGCAGGAAGCGTCGGTCTTCCGCAAGTTGTCGGTCGCAGACAACATCCTGGCGATCCTCGAGACGCGTGCGGACCTCGACGACGAAGAAGCGCGGCATGCGGCACTGGAATCACTGCTCGAGGAGTTGCATATCGGCCACATCCGGTCGAGCAGCGGCATGAGCCTGTCCGGCGGCGAGCGCCGGCGTGTCGAGATTGCCCGCGCGCTGGCCGCGGAGCCCCGCTTTATCCTGCTCGACGAGCCGTTCGCGGGCGTGGACCCGATTTCCGTCATCGACATCCAGCGGATCATCCGCCACCTCAGTGCGCGCAACATCGGCGTATTGATTACCGACCACAATGTGCGTGAAACACTTGGCATTTGCAGCCGTGCCTATATCGTCAGCGCCGGAAGTGTGATCGCGTCCGGCTCGGCGGAAGAGATTCTTGCCAATCCTCAGGTGCGTGAGGTCTACTTGGGCCAGGATTTCCGCCTCTGACACGGCGGGCGCCAGCCCACCCACGCCAGACCCGTCTTCGCCTCGAACGCCGATTCGTCAATGCTCAAGCCGGCCCTGCAACTCAAGCTCGGTCAGCAGCTTACGATGACCCCGCAGCTGCAGCAGGCCATCAAGCTGCTGCAGTTACCCGTGCTCGAACTGCAGGCGCAGGTGATGGAGGCGCTCGAGACGAACGTCATGCTCGAGCAGGAAGAGGACGACACGATCGACCTCACGTCGCTCGACCAGGTGGCACCCACTGGCGAAGCCGAAACCGAAGCCTTCGATGGGGGTGAAGGCGGCGAAGCCACCGAAACCGACGAACCCACCGCCGACGACGTCATCGTCGAGATGGAAGACCCGTGGGCCGAGTCCTCGACGCCTTCGGGCGACGGCTCGCGCGCCGACGACGACGATCGGCCTCTCGAATTCACCGATGAACGCGGCCGCGACCTGCACCAGCACCTGGTGTGGCAGCTCGAGATCAGTCCGCTCGACCCGCGCCAGGTGTGGATCGGCGAGGCGATCATCGACGCGCTGAACGACGACGGCTACCTGACCCAGACCATCGCCGAAATTGCTCTCGACCTGAGCACCGACCTTCCCGTCACCGAGGCGGATGTCGAACAGGTGCTGGCACTGGTGCAGACGCTCGATCCGGCGGGCGTCGGCGCGCGCTCGCTGAGTGAGTGCCTGATCCTGCAGCTCGCGCAGCTCGACGCGGATACGCCGGGCCGGGACCTCGCCATCGCCATCGCCCGCGACCACCTGCAGTCGGTGGCAGACAAGGACCTCGCCGCGCTGCGCCGGGTGCTGGGCGCCGATGAAGACTCGTTGCAGGTTGCGCTCTCGCTCGTGCGCAGCTGCCACCCACGACCGGGCTCGGCGTTCGAGGGCGCGCAACCCGAATTCGTCGTCCCGGACGTCTTCGTGCGACGCACCGAGCAGGGCTGGGCGGTCGAACTCAATGCCGGCTCGGTGCCGCGCCTGAAGGTGAACCAGGGGTATGCGGGCCTGGTGTCGCGTTCGGCCGATTACGCGTCGCTGCGCGCGCAGTTGCAGGAAGCGCGCTGGCTGATCCGCAGCCTCGAAATCCGCAACGAGACCCTGCTCAAGGTGGCCCGCTCCATCGTCCAGCGGCAGGCGGCGTTCCTCGAGCGCGGCGACGAAGCGATGCACCCGATGATCCTGCGCGACGTGGCCGAGGCCGTGTCGATGCACGAATCGACGATCTCGCGCGTGACGACGGGCAAGTACATGCACACGCCGCGCGGCATCTTCGAGTTCCGGTATTTCTTCTCGAGCCACGTCTCCGGCGCCGACGGCGAGGACGTCTCGTCCGTCGTCATCCGCGCCCGCATCCGCAAGCTGATTGCCGACGAAGTGCCGGAGAAGCCGCTCAGTGACGCGCAACTCGCGGCGATCCTGGCCGACGAAGGCGTAAAAGTGGCGAGACGCACAGTCGCGAAATACCGCGAGGCACTGGGCCTCGCTTCGTCGAGCGAGCGCCGGCAGACGGTTGCCCGCGCCCATGCATGAATTGAAGGCTCGCGGAACTGACGCCCGCGGCCGCGATCGAACTGACGAGAGGCAGCAGGTAAATTGACAGGAGGACGGGACGATGCAAGTCAACCTGAGCGGACACCACGTCGAGATCACGCAGCCACTGCGGAGCTACGTCGAAAAGAAGATTGCGCGCATCCTGCGGCACTGCGACCGCGTCATTGAAGTGAACTGCACGCTTACGGTCGAGAAGCTGCGGCACGCCGCCGAGTCCACGATCCGCCTGTCCGGCGCCACCGTACACGCTGCCGCCGTCCACGACGACATGTACGCGGCCATCGACCTGCTGGCCGACAAGCTCGACGAACAGGTCCGCCGCCACAAGGAAAAGCACCGCGACCCGCAGGCGGCGCGATACCGTCACGGAACTGCAATCTCTCCCTGACGGCGGGCCCCGAATCCGGCGACAATCCGGGTTCGCAGGCGTTCTGCGCGGGGGTGGTGGCGTCAGATGCGATTGATCGTAGTCAGTGGCCTGTCCGGCTCCGGCAAGAGCGTCGCGCTCGACATGCTGGAAGACCTCGACTTCTATTGCGTCGACAACATCCCGGCCGGCCTGCTGCCCGGGTTCATCGCCTACACCGTCCGCACCAGCGAATCCTCGTACCGCCAGACCGCGGTCGGTGTCGATGCGCGCAATCGGCCCGAGGACCTCGCCGAGGTGCCGCGACTGGTCGAAACGCTGCGCAAGAGCGGCATCGCCTGCGAGACACTGTTCCTGCGCGCCGACAGCGAAACGCTGCTGAAGCGCTTCAGTGAAACGCGGCGCCGGCATCCGCTGAGCCGCCACGGCGCGGGACTCATCGAAGCGCTCGAACAGGAAGAGCGGCTGCTGGCGCCGCTCGCCAACGCGGCCGACCTGACGATCGACACGTCGCGGCTGTCGGTGCACGAACTGCGCGAACTGATTCGCGGGCGCGTGGTCGACCGCGCGAAGTCCGGGCCGTCGCTCCTGTTCCAGTCCTTTGCCTATCGGCATGGCGTGCCCGACGACGCCGATTTCGTGTTCGACGCGCGCGCGCTGCCCAATCCGTACTGGGACCCGGCCTTGCGCGAACTGACGGGGCGCGACGAACCGGTCGCGCGGTTCCTCGACAAGGAAGCGGAAGTGAACCGGTTCTTCGAGGACGTGCGCGACTTCATTGCACGCTGGCTGCCGTCGCTCGTGCGTTCGAATCGCAGCTACCTCACCGTCGCCGTTGGCTGCACCGGCGGCCAGCACCGGTCCGTGTACATCGCCGAACGCCTGGCGGCGCATTTCCGCGGCAGTGAAGGCGTCGCGCTGGTTCGGCATCGCGACTTGGCGAGTCGCCGGCACGAGTGAGGAAGGGGTTAGGGGTTAGGGGTTAGTCGGAAAGGGGCTGCCGTAGCGTCCAATTCGCATGCACCTCCGACTAACCCCTAACCCCTAACCCCTAACCCCTTCCTACCCCTATCATCCCGGCGATGAACGCCGACCTGCAGCCGCGCCGTACTCCGACCCACCTCGAGGCGCTTCGACGCGCCCTCGACGAGGGCACGATGCGCCAGGTGCACCGCCTGGTGAATTCGATGCACCCGGCGGAAGTCGCGTCGCTGCTCGAATCCCTGCCGCCGACGCAACGCGAGGTCGTCTGGGACCTGGTCGATCCCGAACTCGAAGGCGACGTGCTCGTCGAGCTCAACGAGGAAGTTCGCGCGGGCCTGATGCGCGAGATGGAGCCCGAGGAACTCGTCGCTGCCGCCGAAGGCCTCGAGGTCGACGATCTCGCCGACCTGTTGCGCGACCTGCCGGAGAACGTGAACCAGCAGGTGCTGCGATCAATGGACTCGCAGGACCGCGAGCGCCTGAATGCCGTGCTCGGATTCGAGGAGGACACGGCCGGCGGCCTGATGAACACCGACACGGTCAGCGTGCGTCCCGACGTCACGCTCGAGACCGTCCTGCGCTATCTCCGCATGCGCGGCGAGATTCCGGAAAAGACCGACGCGCTGTTCGTCGTCAATCGCCACGACCGCTACCTCGGGGTGCTGCACCTGACGCGGCTCCTGACCGAAGACCCGGAACGCACGGTCGGCGAGGTCATGGACACCGCCGTGGCCGGCATTCCGCCGGGAGCACCCGCGACCGAAGTCGCCAGCCTGTTCCAGGACCGCGATCTGGTATCCGCCGCGGTGGTGGCGCCGGATTCGGGCCGGCTGCTCGGCCGCATCACGATCGACGATGTCGTCGACGTCATCCGCGACGAGGCCGAACACTCCGTCATGAGCATGGCGGGTCTCGACGAGGACGCCGACATGTTCGCGCCCGTCGTGCCGAGCGCGCGCCGTCGCGGGGTGTGGCTCGGGATCAACCTCGTCACGGCATTCGTCGCGGCCTGGGTCGTGGGCCTGTTCGAGGCGACCATCCAGCAGATCGTGGCGCTCGCCGTGCTGATGCCGATCGTCGCCAGCATGGGCGGCGTCGCGGCCACGCAGACACTGACCTTGATCGTGCGCGGGCTGGCCCTTGGTCAGATCGAGCGTGCCAACGCGCGCTGGCTGCTGACCAAGGAGATCGCCGTGGCGTTGCTGAACGGGCTGGCCTGGGCCACGGTCGTGGCGCTGGTGGCCTGGGCCTGGTTCCACCAGTGGCGCATCGCGCTCGTGATCTTCGCGGCGATGATGGTCAACCTGCTCGCCGCGGCACTGGCGGGGGTGACGGTCCCGCTGGCCCTGAAGCGGTTCGGGGTCGATCCCGCCGTCGCTGGCGGCGTCATCGTGACGACGGTCACCGACGTGATCGGCTTCGCCTCGCTCCTCGGGCTCGGCACCCTGGTGCTCAGGTAATCCAGGGAGCGAGGTAGGGAACGATCTCCGCGCGCTGCGCGTGCGCGTCGGCATACCCCATCGCCATCAGTTCGCAGGTGTAGGACTTGTCGAACAGCAGGTAACTCACCAGCAACCCGCCACGTGCCTCGTAGGCCCCCATCGTGCGCAGCAAGGTGCGGATGCTGCGGGGCATGCTGCGTTCGTGTTTCATCGCGATCACGGTCGGATCGACGCTCGGCTGGATCACCGTCGCGCGGATCGGCCGATGTTCGGTGTGGCCCGCCGCGACGATCAACCGATTGATCTGGTTGAGGCGCTCGAGGTCGATCGACAGGCCGTCAGTGAACAGCGAGTCGAGCACGAAGCCGAGCAGGTGCGCCGGGCTCGGTGAGGCCTGCGTGATCGCCCCGGTCGGCGGTGTGGCCGCGGCACTGCCTCGCGTCCCGATCACAAGCACACGGTTGGCTCCCAGGTGCACGGCGGGACTCAGCGGCGCCAGCTGGCGCATGGCGCCGTCGCCGTAGTGATCGCCGTCGATGCACCACGCGGGAAAAATGAACGGGATCGCCGCACTCGCCATCAGCACGTCGTGATCGATCTGACGACGACGTCCTGCCCGTCGCACCCGGTTCCAGGACTCGATGTCGTCGACGCCGTCGAAAAACGCCACCGCCTGCCCGGTGGTGTAGCTCGTCGTCGCGACGGCAAGTGCGTGCAATCGTCCCGCCGCAATCTGCGCCGGGATCTGCTCCACCGGCACGGCGCGCGCGATCAGTTCGTGCAGCGGCGTCGTGTCGAACAGCGAGCGCGGCGGCTTCGCGATCCAGCCGGCGGACAGCAGCGAGGCCATCCAGTGCAGGCCCGACTTGAGCATGGTGAGCGAGCTGGACTGCACGACCTGCTCGACCCGGAAGTTGGACCAGACGTCCTCGAGCGACTGCACCGCTTCGCGCAGCGAATGAGCGCGGGCGCCGATGGCCGCCGCGTTCAATGCACCGGCCGACGTGCCCACGAGCACCTCGAACGGGCACGGGGTGTCCTCGGGCAACCATTCGGTGATCGCCTTCAGCACCCCGACCTGGTAAGCCCCGCGCGCCCCGCCTCCGGACAAAACCAAAGCGTCGCGGTCGTCGAAGAAGAGGTAGTTGGTCGCGTCGTCCGGCGCGTCCTGGTCGGCTTGGGGCGGCAGTGTGGGGCTCGACAAGGTCACCTCGCTGACTCTCTCGCCATGGAAGTCTAGTATGTGGCGGCGCGAACCCGCGCTGTTATAGCCCAGCACCGGAGAATCCGATGAACCGCGCACAGTATCGCCGTGGAATCCTTGTACTGGCCGCCCTGCTGCCGGCATTCGCCCTGACGTTGGTCACCCTGGTGGCCAGCAGCCGCCCGGTCCTGGCCGAAGGCGCGACACCTGAAGTCGGCAAGCCGGCCCCCGCCTTCAAGCTGCAGGACCAGGCCGGCAAATGGCACTCGCTGTCCGACTACAAGGGCAAGTGGGTCGCCCTGTACTTCTACCCGAAGGACGACACGCCGGGCTGCACCACCCAGGCTTGCGGTTTCCGCGACAACATCTTCGCCTTCAACAAGGAAGGCGCGGTGATCCTCGGCATCAGTGTCGACGACATGGCATCGCACAAGGAGTTCGCCGAGAAGCACAGCCTGCCGTTCACGATCCTGGCCGATTCAGACAAGGCCGTGACCCGCAGCTACGGCGTGCTGAAAACCTACATGGGTGTGATGGAAATGGCGCGACGCGACACCTTCATCATCGATCCGCAGGGCCGCGTCGCGAAGCACTACGAGTCGGTCAAGCCTGAGGGCCATTCGGAGCTCGTGCTCGCGGACATCAAGGCGTTGAAGGCCGCGGCGGCGGCGGGCAGCAAGGGCGGGCGCTGAATCCCTATTGCGGCGTTCGCGACGGACAAACGTTTGCGACGCCAGTCGCGCCCTGTCCGGGACTTTCCGGGCGGGACGCCGTAAACCCATCCATGGGGGCTCCGGCCGCGACGTCCATGTCGCGGACGGCCCGCCCGGAAAGTCCCGGACAGGCCACGCCGTGGCGTCGTGAATGATTCGCTGTGGCTGACGCGCAGAAAGAGCCGAGCGATGCCGCCCCTAATTTCGCCTGCAACCGCGACAACCGCTAGGCTGCGACCGCTTACCCCTTGAGCGCGCGAATGGCGTCGTCGAGCCCGTGCAGCGTGAGCGGGAACATGCGCTCCGCGAGCAATTGCCGTGCAATCCCGATCGACTGCACGTAGTCCCAGCGATCCTGCGGCTCGGGGTTGAGCCACGCAAAGCGCTGGAAGCGCTGCGTCAGGCGCTGCAGCCAGACCGCGCCCGCCTCCTCGTTCCAGTGCTCGATGCTGCCGCCCGGTTGCATGATCTCGTACGGGCTCATGCTCGCGTCGCCGATGAAGATTACGCGGTAGTCGGGCTGGTACTTGCGCAGGATGTCGAACAGCGTCGTGCGCTCGCCGTGCCGGCGCCGGCTGTCTTTCCACACCGACTCATAAATGAAGTTGTGGAAGTAGAAGTACTCGAGGTGCTTGAACTCGCCACGCGCAGCCGAGAACAATTCCTCGCAGACGCGGACGTGGCTCTCCATCGAGCCACCGACGTCGAAGAACAGCAACAGCTTCAACGCGTTGTGGCGTTCGGGCTGGAATTTCAGCTCGAGCAGGCCCGCATTGCGGGCCGTCGCCGAAATGGTGCTGTCGATGTCGAACTGGTCCGCCGCCCCTTCGCGCGCGAAGCGGCGCAGCTTGCGCAAGGCCACCTTGATGTTGCGCGTGCCCAGCTCAACGTTGTCGTCGAGGTTGCGGTAGTCGCGACGCTCCCAGACCTTGACGGCCCTGCCTTTGCCACCCGGCCCGCCAATACGGATGCCTTCCGGGTTGTAGCCGCCGTGACCGAAGGGCGACGTGCCGCCGGTGCCGATCCACTTGTTGCCGCCTTCGTGCCGGCCCTTCTGCTCCTCGAGTCGCTGCTTCAGCGTCTCGAGCAATTTGTCCCAGCCGCCGAGCGCCTGGATCTGCGCCATCTCTTCCGGCGTGAAATGCCGCTCCGCCAGCAGCTTGAGCCAGTCCTCGGGCAACGCCTTCTGCAGGTGCTCGAACGATTGCTCGATGCCCTTGAAGTAGTGCGTGAACGCCTTGTCGAAGCGGTCGAAGTGCTTCTCGTCCTTGACCAGGGTGGTGCGCGCGAGGAAATAGAAGTCGTTGACGCTGAAGTTGGCGAGGCCGCGCTGCAGCGCTTCGAGCAGCGTCAGGTACTCCGTGACCGACGCCGGCACACCCGCTTCGCGCAGCGTATAGAAGAACGGCGTCAGCATGTCGGGTCCACGTGACGCACTACCGTGAGGACGTGGACGTCGCACACTTGCAGCGAACAACGGTCCGCGATCGCTTGCGGCTTGCGCACGGATGTCCACGGTCGGGTCTTCCCGGCCGGGCCGTGCGCGGCATGGACGCCGCGCCCGGAGCCCCCATGGACGGGTTTACGGCGACCCGGCCGGGAAGACCCGACCGGGGGCGTCCGTCGCACCGCAAGCGCTGCACCACTCCAACGATTGCCGGACGTTCCACGTGCCGTCATGGCCGCACGCGCTCGCTTACTGCCGCGACTGTCGCCGCTGCAGGAAGATGAGCTGCTCGAACAGGTGCACGTCCTGCTCGTTCTTGAGCAGCGCGCCGTATAGCGGCGGCAGGCTCTTGCGCGGGTCGTCGGTGCGCAGCGCCTCCGGCGGAATGTCCTCGGCGAGCAGCAGCTTCAGCCAGTCGAGCAGTTCCGAGGTCGACGGCTTCTTTTTCAGGCCCGGCACATCGCGCAGCTTGTAGAACGCATTGAGCGCCTCCGACAGCAGTTCACGCTTCAGCTCGGGGAAATGCACGCCGATGATGCGGGTCATCGTTTCCGCGTCGGGAAAACGGATGAAGTGGAAGAAACAGCGGCGCAGGAACGCGTCCGGCAGCTCCTTTTCGTTGTTGCTGGTGATGATGACGATCGGCCGATGCGTGGCCTGGATCATCTCGCGCGTCTCGTGGACGTAGAACTCCATGCGGTCGAGTTCCAGCAACAGGTCGTTCGGAAACTCGATGTCGGCCTTGTCGATCTCGTCGATCAGCAGCACGGCCTGGCGTTCGCTGCGGAACGCCTCCCAGAGCCGTCCCGGGATGATGTAGTTGCCGATTTCGTGGACCTTGGCATCGCCGAGTTGCGAATCGCGCAGGCGCGACACTGCGTCGTATTCATAGAGGCCGTGCTGCGCCTTGGTCGTCGACTTGACGTGCCAGCGGTACAGCGGCTTGTCGAGCGAACGCGCAATTTCTTCGGCGAGCTGGGTTTTGCCGGTGCCGGGCTCGCCCTTCACGAGCAACGGGCGCGCCAGGGTGACGGCCGCGTTCACGGCCATCATCAGGTCCTCGGTCGCGACGTACCGCTCCGTTCCTTCGAATCTGCGGGTCACGGGTTTTCCTCACGCGGCATGCGGTTGCCGCGGTTGCCCGCAGTATAACGAACACGGGCGCCGCCACCCCGTGCAGGGATGGAGGCGCCCGCAACGACCGACCAGGGGGGCTTGTCGGCCGGTTCGCGTGGCCGTCAGTGCTTGTAGCGCAGCCCGAGGTAGTACTGGCGTCCGGTGTGGTGGTAGTAGGACAACAGGTCGAGCCGCGAGTCCACCCACTGGTCCTGGAACTCGTCGGTCAGGTTCAGCGCCTCGAACGTGAACTGCAGCTGGTCGCTGTAGCTGTAGGTCGCCGAGAAGTCGAGGTTGAAGGTGGCGGCGGTGCCCTCGACGTCGGAGCCGTTGCGACCGGGCACGGTGGTCAGGTACTCGTCGCGGTACGCGCCGGAAATGCGCGAGCTGAAGTGGTCGTCCTCGTAGTACAGGGTTGCGTTGTAGGCGTTCTGCGACAAGCCCGTCAGGTCCGTGGTGATCGCAACCGACCCGTCCGCATTCAGGTAGTCGACCTCGGAACTGACATACGTGTAATTGAGCATCAGTCCGAAGTTGCTCAGGAAGCCGTCCAGGAACGAGAACGGCTGCTGGTAGCTCGCTTCGAACCCCTTCAGGTCACCGCCAGGCGTGTTGTTGGGTACCGAGAACACCCAATCCGCATCAGGTGAACAGCCAGGCACGGTGCCGCAGGCGGCGATCGCCAACTCGTCGGGCAACCCATAGGGATTGCCGGTGAACGGACGCGTGTCGCGGGCAGTGCTGACGAACGTGCTGATGTCCTTGTAGAAGAACGCCAGCGAAAGCAGCGAATCCTGGGCGAAGTACCACTCTGCCGACAGGTCGTACGCATCCGCCTCGTACGGATCGAGGTTGGGATTGCCGGAAGTCACGGTCCGGTTGTTGCCGGAGACGCTGATCGTCGTGGATGGCGCGAGACTGCCAAGGCCCGGGCGCGTCATCACACGCGCGTAGGCCATGCGGACCAGGAAGTCGTCGGTCACGTCCACAACCAGATTGATGGACGGCAGCACATTGTCGTAGTCGTTCTTGGCAGTGATCTTGACCGCCTGGCCGCCCGTGAACGAATAACCGGTTGCCTCCACGTCCGTCTGCACATAACGGACGCCGACGTTGCCGCGCAGCCGCAGGCCGTCGAGTTCGGTGTTGAAATCAAGTTGCACGAAGCCACCGGCGTCGTCCTCGGCAACCTCCTGATTGTTGCCGAGCGAGGGCTCGGGCCCCATCGGGAAGAGAGTTCGGTCGTACAGGTTGAGCAAGCTGCCGGCCTGACGCACGTTCGGGACCAGCCAGCGCAACGTGGTGCCCGCAGGCGCACCCAGGCTGTTGAGATTGACGACGTTGCTGTAGTCGGCGAGCGGCACGCCCGCGACGCTGGCCGGGATTACGGCCTCGAGGTTGGTCGTCGTACCGTTCGAGCGCCGCAGTTCGGTGGTCTCGAATTCGTACTGCTTGAACTGCAGGCCGCCTTTCAGGGTCAGGGCCGGGCTGAACTCGTAGGCCAGGTTGCCTTCAAACGTGTTGAAGGAATTGTCGGCGGTCTGCGGGCGCAGGCGAATCTGCGTCAGGCGCCATGACGCCGGAGCCGTCACGTCGAGGGCACCGTAGCTGATCAGCGGCAGACGGTCGTCCTTGCGGAAGTCGTACACGTAGCCGTCGACATTCAGCGCGTCGAACAGCAGCGTGGTCTGCTTGGGGTTGTCGTGCTCGGACTGCGCCATTCCGGCCAGCGCCGTAAGCGTCAGGCCATTGCCGAAGTCGTGCGAGCCGTCGAGCGTGAACTGCGTGAACTCGGTGGTCAGGCTGTCGTAACGCTGCTCTGAGCGGACGTCCACGTCGTCGAAGACGCCATAGACGAGCGCCGTCTGGCCTTGGCGCCCGGTGCGGATCTCGGCCTCCCGCACATCGACGTCGCCGATGCCGGAAGCGCCTGAGGCACTGAACACCGGCGCTTGCAGAAACTGCTCGATGCGCGTGCCATCGAGCTTGGAATAGAGGGCATCGAAGTTGATCGACGTCGAGTCGCTCGGGGCGAACTGCAGCGAGCCCGTGACGCCGAGCCGCGTCTGCTCGTTTTCGTATTTGTCATAGCGCGGGATGCGGGGACGGAACGCCGCGTTCAGCTCGGCGAGCGATGGCCCCGTATAGCCGGGAGCCAGCGTCGTGAAGCTGTTGGTGCCACCACCCTTCTGCCAGCGCACCGTGCTCGAGCCGTCGTCGCTCAACGTGCGCTCGGTGTAGGCCACCGAGACCAGCGCACCGAGGCGACCGTCGGCAAAGACGTTGCTGAACAGCGCCGTGGCACGCGGATCGAATTCTTCGCTCAGGTCGTTGTAACCGCCCTGCAGCGACGTGACGAACGTCATGCCGTTGTAATCGAAGGGTCTCGCGGCACGCAGGTCCACCGTGGCGCCCAGCGAGCCTTCCTCGATCTCGGCCGACGCGGTCTTGCGCACCGAGAGTGAATTGAACAACTCGGACGCGAAGACGTTGAAGTCGAACGAACGGCTGCGGTTCGTGCCACCGGTCGCGTCGGTACCGCCCGCCGTGCTGAGCGCCTCCATGCCGTTGATGCGGACACGCGTGAACTGCGGGCCGAGGCCGCGCACCGTGATCTGGCGTCCTTCGCCGGCATCGCGGGCGATCGACACGCCCGGTATGCGCTGCAGCGACTCGGCGAGGTTGAGATCCGGGAAATCAGCGATGTCCTCGGCCAGGATCGTGTCGACGGCCGTGGCCGTGGCCCGCTTGATCTCGAGTGATTCCGCCAGGCTCGCGCGGAAACCGGTGACAATGATCTCCTCGAGCTCGCCCTCGGCAGCCGGCGTCGATTGGGCCCAGGCCGCGGGTGTGGCGACGCAGGCGAGCGTCAATGCGATGGCTCGCGCCAGGCGAACGCTGCGCGCGGTCGCGCAGGAAGTATTGGAAATACAGCGTTTTTGCATGAGTCCCCCAGAGCGATCCCGGTAGTCGTGGCCTGCTGCTGACGCCTCGCGGCACCCCGCGATGGCCGTCGGCAGCAACGTTCAGTCGGCTTGTACCAGTTTATGACACCGGTGACATTTGCGCTTTTTATCACAGCGGCGACAGGAATCAAGTGTGTATTATTGGCGCAACAACTGGCGGCCGACGAATTGGCGCTGCTCAGAGATCGAGTGCGACCTCGATGTGCAGGGGCCGGTCCTGCGGCACGGTGACGGGATCGCGGCCCGGAAATGCGCAGTTCTGCATGCTGGGCTCGCGTCGCAGGACCCAACTCGGCCAGGGCTGTTCATTCACCCGGCAGCGGGCGCGGATCGAACCTGGCCAACCCGGGGCGGGCGCGGGCCAGCGGAAGGTCACTTCGTCGCCGGTGCGCACGGCGGCAACGCGAGGCTGCAACGCCTGCCCATCGCTGAGAAACTCCAGTTGCTCCGCGCGAGCGAATCGCAGTGACGCACCGCCGTAGCCTTTTTCGTCGTCGGTACCGGCCAGCTGGACTCCGCTGCGCAACGCACGCAGTCGAATCTCCAAGACGATACGCCGCTGCCCGTCCCGACGCGGCCAGGCCCGAATGCTGCTCGATTCCTCGATGATTGCGGTCTGCACGCCCTGCACGGGGACGCGCCACGTGGCGCGCGCGTCGATCTGCATCGAGCCGTCGGGCCAGGCACGCGAGGATGGCGAAGCGACGTCCGTCACGACCTGGTCACCCACCCAGCCGTCGGCTACGCGCACACCGTCCACCAGGATCCGTCGCCATGCCCAGTACACCCCACGCTGGTGCAGGTGATCCGGCGGGGCATCCTCGGTGATGACGGTACCCGCGATCGAGTACAGCGGATGAACGTAGTTGAGGCGCCACGCTTCTCGCCCAGGCTCGGGCTGGCTGCGGTAAAACAGGATCGGCGCACCGGCTTCGGACAGCGCGATGCCGTCCGGCGCGGGGGTCGCGACGACCGTGGACAGTCGTGAGCCGGCCTGGCCGAAGGTGCACGCCGCAAACCATGGCAGCGCGGCAAACAGGACGACGACCCGCCGCACCTTGGCGGCGCGACTCAAACCCTGCATCGTGCCCATGATAGTGACACCGGTAGCATAATGCGGCAGGCTAACAGAAAATCCCCCGTCCACGCGACGCCGTACAGTGGGCCGCCGGGCGACGGGTTACGGGCACCTGCAGGAGATGGGCGATGGCAGCAAAAGACCGCATGGCCGTGCTGGCGGCGTTGATGGAGCAAGCGATCATCCCGGTCTTCTATGACCCCGATGCCGACGTTTGCCGCCAGGTGATCCAGGCCTGCGCCAATGGCGGCGCCAAGTGCGTGGAATTCACCAATCGGGGTGATTTCGCGGCGCACGTATTTCTCGACGTCACGCGTCACTTTGCCACGGCCGATCCCACGGTGATCATGGGCGTGGGCTCCATCGTCGATGCACCCACCGCGGGCATCTACATCGCGAATGGCGCCAGATTCGTCGTCGGCCCACTGCTCAATGCAGACGTGGCGAAAGTGTGCAATCGCCGTGGCATCCCTTACAGCCCCGGTTGCGGCTCCGCGACGGAGATCGGTGACGCGCAGGAACTCGGCTGCGAAATCGTCAAGGTGTTTCCGGGAGCGTCCGTGGGCGGCCCCGACTTCGTGCGCAGCGTGATGGGACCGATGCCCTGGACCCGCATCATGCCGACCGGCGGCGTCGAACCCACCGAAGCATCGCTGCGCCAGTGGTTCAGTGCAGGCATCGTGGCCTGCGGCATCGGCAGCAACCTGATCACCCGCGAACTGCTGCGAGCCAAGGACTACGCAGGCATCGAGCACAAGGTGCGCGACACCATCGAACTGAGCCGACGGATCAGGCGGGAACTCGCCCGCTGAACGCCGGCCCGGCAATTCACACTCGAGGACAGGCGGACATGGCGGAACTCAAGGTCAAGGCGGCTGGGGACGCGCGCTGGGACTGCGTCTCTTTCGGCGAAGTGATGCTGCGGTTCGATCCCGGCTTCGGCCGCGTGCGCAACGCCCGCAGCTTCAACGTCTGGGAAGGCGGCGGCGAATACAACGTGGCCCGCGCCATGCGCAAATGCTGGGGCAAGCGCGCCGCCGTCGTCACGGCGCTGCCGCAGAACGACCTCGGCTGGCTGGTCGAGGACCTGATCATGCAGGGTGGCGTGGACATGTCGCACGTCATCTGGCGCGACTTCGACGGCCTCGGCCGCAATACACGCGTCGGCCTCAACTTCACGGAGAAGGGCTTCGGCATCCGCCCCGCGCTCGGCTGCTCGGATCGCGGGCACTCCGCGGCCTCGCAGATTCGCCCGGGCGAGGTGAACTGGGAGAAATTGTTCGGCGAGGAAGGCGTGCGCTGGTTTCACACCGGCGGCATTTTTGCGGCGCTCGCGTCGAACACGGCCGAAGCCGTCATCGAAGCAGTCGACGTGGCGAAGAAGTACGGCACCGTCGTGGCGTACGACCTCAACTACCGTGCATCGCTGTGGAAGAGCCAGGGCGGCAAGGACGGAGCACAGCGCGTCAATCGCGAGATTGCAAAGTACGTCGACGTGATGATCGGCAACGAAGAGGACTTCACTGCCTGCCTCGGCTTCGAGGTGGCAGGCGCAGACGAACACCTCACGAACATCGAGACCGACCAGTTCAAGCGGATGATCGAGGCTGCAGTCAAGGCGTTTCCCAACTTCCGTGTGGCGGCGACCACCCTGCGCAACGCGAAGACCGCGAGCTTCAACGACTGGTCGGCGATCCTCTGGCACGATGGCCGTATCCACGAATCCGTGAAGCGCGAGAACCTCGAGATCTACGACCGCGTCGGTGGTGGCGACGGTTTTGCCTCGGGCCTGGCCTATGCATTTCTCGAGGGCAAGGGAGCGCAGGCGGCGGTGGAGTACGGCGCCGCCCATGGCGCGCTGGCCATGACGACCCCCGGCGACACCTCGATGGTGCGCGTGGCCGAGGTCGAGGCCGCGATGGCCGGCAAGGGCGCACGAGTCATTCGATGACCAGGCCGCGTCGATGACGCGCATCTCGCGGCGCGCAGTCCTCGGCACCGTCGCTGGACTGGCGACGCTGGCCCTGCAGCCAACCCTTGCACGCGCGGCGTCGCGGTCGGTCGTCGCGCGCACGACTCATGGCCAGGTGCGCGGCCACGTTGTCGATGACATCGCAACATTTCGCGGAGTGCGCTACGGCGCGGACACCGGAACCCGCCGCTTTCAACCGTCGATGGCGCCGGCCCCATGGCGCGGTGTCGTCGACGCCTTCGAACAGGGTCCCGCGTCGCCGCAGGCAGGTGGCAGGGAAAAGGCCAGCGAGGACTGCCTGTTCCTGAACGTCTGGACGCCAGGCTGCGACGAACGCGCCAGACGGCCGGTCATGGTCTACATCCACGGCGGCGCGTATTCGTCCGGGTCGTGTGGCGATCCACTCTGCGACGGCGCACGTCTCGCTGCGCGCGGCGACGTCGTGGTCGTGACGCTCAATCACCGTTTGGGCGCCTTCGGCTATCTCTACCTCGCGCGTCTCGCCAATGGCCGCGCGTTCGCGGACAGCGGCAACTGTGGCCAGCTCGATCTCGTGCTGGCACTGCGGTGGGTTCGCGACAACGCTGCCGCGTTCGGTGGCGATCCGGGCCGAGTGATGGTGTTCGGCCAGTCGGGCGGCGGCGCGAAAATCGCGACGCTGATGGCGATGCCTGCCGCATCCGGGTTGTTCCATTGCGCCGCCACGATGAGCGGCCAGCAGGTGACTGCATCCGGTCCGTTGAACGCGACCGCGCGCGCGCGCAAGTTCCTCGAGGCAGTCGATCTGCCGCCGGAACGCTGCCACGAAGTTGCGACGCTGCCGGTCGACCGCATCCTCGCGGGACTCGACGCCGTCGATCCGATCATCGGCAAGGGCCGGCTCTACTTCGGTCCGGTGCTCGACGAGCGCTCGCTGCAACGGCATCCGTTCTTTCCGGACGCACCGGCGCAGTCCGCGCGCAGTCCGATGATCATCGGCAGTACCCGTGACGAGACCCGGTCCTTGATCGGCCGCAACGACCCGACTGTATTCGACGTCGACTGGGATCATCTTGCCGAACGCCTGTCCGGCGAGTTGCGCGTGGACATCGATCCGCAGCACGTCGTGATCGAATACCGCAAGTTGTATCCGGACGCGTCGCCGAGCGACGTGTTCTTCGCCGCGACGACGGCGGCGCGTTCCTGGCGCGGCGCGCTCATCGAACTGGAGGCCCGTGCGCGGCAAGGCGCACCCACGTACGCCTACCAGCTCGATTTCGGGTCGCCCGTGGATGGCGGTGTCTGGGGTGCGTTCCACACGCTCGACATCCCGCTGGTGTTCGGCAACCTCGACCGTGCGGGTTCGCTGACGGGCACGGCGGAACGTGCGCAGCGCGTGTCGGCTGCGATGAGTGATGCCTTCGTCGCGCTGGCACGCGATGGCGTGCCACGTGTGCCGGACGGACCCGAATGGAGCACGTACGACCTGCAGCGCCGCGCGACGATGGTGTTCGACGATCCGCCGCGCCTCGTGCCGGATCCGCGTGGCGCCGAGCGGCGCCTGTTCGAGAAGGTCCCCTTCATCCAGCAGGGGACGTGAGCGGCGTCAGCGTCGCGTCATGTCGTCGAGGTTCCACAGCGCCGGGTCGAAGGCCTGCTGCGTCGGCTTCTGCACCGGGTAGCCGCCGACGTCCGCTTCACTGTCGATGATCCGGCCGCGACCCTCGATGACGTCGGCCACGATGCGCGCATCGTGTGCGTCGCGGTCCCAGGGCCGCGCTCCCGCCTCACGGATCACGGCATCCTGCACTTCGGCCGACGGCAGCAGCTTCACGCCGTACGGCAATGTCGGCCGCGCGAGTTGCTTCACCTCGACCGGCGCCGTCGTGTAGCGGGCGAACTGCGGCAGCGGCCGGCCGAGGCGGTCGACCGCAAGGTTGTCCTCGGCGTACCACTCGAGCGCTCCCGAACCGCCCAGCATCATGAACGCCATGTCGATCGGCGTGGATGGCCCCGCGCGAAGCACGTTGCCGAGCGCCGCGATCCGTCCTGTTGCGAAAGCCTGGCCGCGCCATTCCTCGGCGATCAGGTTGTAATGGATCGCGCGCGGGCCGGGGCCATAGATGAGGTTGTTCACCATCATGCCGTGCGCGCCGCCCTTGAACAGCACGTTGCGTTCGTAGTTCTGCGCGTAGAGGTTGCCCACGATCAGGATGTCGGTGACGTTGTCGTGGATCAGTGAGCCCTTGGAATGCTCGCCCTTCGCGTGCGTCGAATAGGCGAGACCCTCCGCGACGAGGTTGTTGCTGAAGGTGATGCGACGCGAGGTGCCTTCGCGCCACTCATCGGGAGTCTTGCCGGTGAAGCGTGGACCGGAGGCGGACAGGTTCTCATCGGTGGCCCAGGTCAGCGAGCAATGGTCGACGATGATGTCGTGCCCGCCGATGGTCGAGATCGCGTCGAAGTCGTTGCCGCCGTGCTTCGGCGCGCCAGCCTCGCCCGGGCGCACGCGAATGTGCTGCACGATCACGTCGTGCGTGAGGATATCGATGCCGCCGCGGATGAGCGTGACCCCTGGCGACGGTGCCGTCTGGCCCGCGATGGTCAGGAACGGCTCACGGATCTTCACGGTCTCGCGGCCGAGGTCGATGACGCCGCCGACCTCGAAGACCACGATGCGTGGCCCGGGTGTCTCGAGCGCTTCGAGCAGCGAGCCGGGTCCGCGTGCATCCAGGGTCGTGACCTTGAGGACCCCGCCGCCACGGCCGCCGGGTGTCTGTGCCGCCCAGCCCTGCGCGCCGGGAAAAGCGGGCGGTCGCACCGCCGAGGCGGCGTCGGAAGGTGCAATGGTGCCTGGGCCCACCAGCAGGATTCCGCCGATCAGAGCCACCTGCAGCCAATGATTCTGGGTCACGTTCGGTTCGCCTCGACAGATTGGGCCGTTGTGAATGACACCGGTTTCCTTTATAACTTACCGCGATGGTCATGGATCCCACAACCCTTGTCCGCGCGGCCACTCCCCTGGATCCCGAGCAGGTCTCGAGCGTCCTCGTGGCTGCACGCCGGGCGGCCACTGCATTGGCTGCTTTTCCAGGGCCCCAGCCCAAGGGCCTGACCGAAGCCTACGCCTGCCAGGCAGCAGGTGTTCGCCACTGGCCCGACGTCGTCGCCGGCTGGAAAGTCGGCTGGATTCCCACGGCCGATCAAGCACGTTTTGGCGAGGAGCGCCTCATCGGCCCGATTTTCGCGCAGCATATCCAGCGCGTCGAGATCGCCCAGGCACCGGTCGACGTCGGGGTTTTCGCGGGCGGGTTCGGCGCGATCGAAGCAGAGTATGCGTTCTGCGTCGGCACGGACGCCCCGGCTGACAAGCTGGCCTGGACTCCCGTCGAGGCGGCCGCCCTCGTGGGCAGTGCGCACGTGGCGATCGAAATCGCATCGAGCCCGCTGGCGACGATCAACCAGCTCGGCGCGTACGTGATCATTGCCGACTTCGGCAACAATGCGGGACTGCTGGTCGGGCCAGCCCTGCGTGAGTGGTCGCCTGCCACCGACGCAAGCTACACCTGCCGGACGGAAATCGAAGGCAAAGTGGTGGGCCGAGGTGGCGCCGGCACGTTGCCGGGCGGGCCGCTGGCCGCGCTCGCATTCGCGCTCGGCCGCTGTGCTCGGAACGGTCAACCGGTGCGTGCGGGCCAGTTCGTGACGACCGGTGCAGCGACGGGGATCCACGACATCCGGCCGGGAGAACAGGGCCGGGTGACGTTCGACGACGCAGGCTCGATCAGCGTCCGCGCGGTGCGGCGCGCGCCGGCCTGACACAGCGGACGACAGCCAGGGGGACTTCATTTGCTGGATCGTCGCCAGTTCCTGTTAGGAGCCTTGCCGGTGCTGATGGGTGCCGCGCGCGAGCCCGCGACGGTGCTCACGGCCGCAGACGCCCATGTCGATGGGTATCCAACCGTGCAAGCCGTGCGCTGGATTGGCGAACGACTGGTCGAAGAGACGTCGGGCCGGCTAGGAATACGGATGTACCACTCCGGCCAGCTCGGACGCGAGGGCGATACCGTGGACCTCGTGCGCCACGACGTCATCGACCTGACGCGTGTCAATTTCGCGCCACTCAACAACGCCTTCCCCGCCACGCGGGTTGCGGCCCTGCCCTTCGTGTTCGATTCGACCGCACACATGCGGCGTGCGATGGATGGCGCGCCGGGTCGCGAGGTCCTGCGCCGCTTCGGCGAACGGGACCTGGTCGGCCTGTGCATTTACGACTCGGGCATCCGCTGCTTTTACAACGTGCGCCACGCCATCCACGAGCCGCGCGACCTGCACGGACTGAAAGTACGCGTGCCACCGTCGGACATTTTCATCCAGTTCTGCCGGCAACTCGGCGCCAATCCGACGCCGCTGCCGTTCGGTGAAGTGTATTCGGCGCTGCAGACCCGCCTCATCGATGGCGCCGAGAACAACATCCGCAGCTTCCACTCGACGCGCCAGTTCGAAGTCGCGCGTTACTGGTCGGAGACGCGGCACTCGTATTCGCCGGAGGCCCTGCTGGTCTCGCGACAGCGACTCGAACGCATGTCGGCCGGCGACAGGCAACTTTTGCTCGACATCGCGGTCGCATCCGTACCCTACATGCGCACGCTGTGGGACGAGGCCGAGGCCAAGTCGCGTGCCGCAGTCCTTGCGGACGGCGTACAGATCAACGCAGTGAACGAGCAGGCATTCCGCGCGGCGGCCGCCCCGTTCGTGCGCGGCTGGCTGCGCGATCCCGCCGATGTCGAACTCCACCGCGCGATCAGGAGCCTCGCATGAGCGGAGCGACCACGGACGCAAGTCCTGACTTGAAGGGTTCGCACCGCGCCGCTGCGTGGCTGGCGGATCGTTCCCTGCTGCTGGCCGCCCTCGCGCTGATCGGCATCACGGTGGTGCAGTCGTGGCAGGTTTTCGCCCGCTACGTGCTGAATGACTCGCCGAGCTGGACCGAGCCCGTCGCCATCCTGCTGATGAACACCGCCATGATGTTCGGCGCAGCTTTCGGCGTGCAGCGTCAAACGCATTTTGGCTTCTTCATCGGCGTGCACGCGGCACCACCACCGCTGCGCAGGATCCTGCTGGCCGCCTCACGCCTGGTGCAGGCGGGCGTCGGCGTGCTGCTCGCGCTGTGGGGCACCAAGCTCACCGTCGAGACCTGGTCGGTACCGCTCGCGGGCGTCGCTCTCCCGCAAGGTGCAACGTTCCTGCCGATCGCGGTCGGCGGCGTGCTGGTCGCGCTGTTCGCGCTCGAATTGCTGCTGCGCGCGCCCGACATCGCGGCAGGGGAATGAGCATGGCCGTCACCCTCCTGTTCGGCGTGCTCGCAGTGCTGCTGCTGATTGGCGTGCCAGTCGCATTCGCCCTGCTCGGCGCTGCGCTTGCGACCGTGCTCTACATGGGCATGCCCACCATGGTCATCGCGCTGCAGACGGCGGCCGGTGCGGGCGCGGCGTCGCTGATCGCCATCCCGCTGTTCATTTTCGCGGGCGAACTGATGCTGCGCGGCGGCATCTCCGATCGGCTGATTTCATTCGCCGCATCGCTGGTCGGCCGCTTGCGCGGCGGTCTCGGCCAGGTCAACGTGCTGTCGTCGCTGCTCTTCGGCGGCGTCTCCGGCTCGGCCATCGCCGACGTCTCGGCCATCGGCGGGACGATGATCCCGCAGATGGTCAGTCGTGGTTATGGGCGCGATTTCGCGGTCAATGTCTCGGTCACCGCCGCGCTCGTGGCACTGCTGGTGCCGCCGTCGCACAACCTGATCCTGTTCTCGGCTTCGGCCGGCGGCTCGATTTCGATCGCGGACCTCTTCGCGGCTGGCATCGTGCCTGCGCTGCTGCTGACGCTGGCGCTGATGGTCACCGTCTCGGTCATCGCCAGGCGGCGAGGCTACGTCTCGGAAGGATTTCCAGGCTTCGGCGAGGTCGCGCGTCGTCTAGTGGCAGCGCTGCCGGGCCTGTTGCTGGTGATGCTGATCTTCGTCGGCATTCGCGCCGGCATCTTCACGGCCATCGAGAGCGCCTCCATCGCCGTGTGCTACGCACTGCTGGTGACCGGGCTGCTCTACCGCAAGCTGTCGCGCGCAGTGTTCCTGCACGCGGTAACGGGCGCGGCCCGCACGGCCAGCCTGATCCTGTTCGTCATCGCGTCCGCCGCCTCGTTCGGCTGGCTGCTGGCTTACCTGCAGGTGCCGACCGCAGCCGTTGACGCGCTGACCGCCATTGCTGAAAACAAGATTGCGGTGCTGCTGCTGATGGTCCTGATCCTGCTCGTGCTCGGCACGTTCATGGATCTCGCCCCGTTGATCATCATCTGCACGCCGATCTTCCTGCCGGTGGCGAAGGCCTTTGGCGTGGATCCCGTGCATTTCGGCATCATCCTGATCATGACTGCCGGCCTCGGCCTGGTCACGCCGCCGGTGGGTTCGGTGCTGTTCGTCGGCTGCGCAATCGGCAAGATCAGCATCACGGAGGCGCTGCGTTCGATCTGGCCGTTCTATATCGCCTCACTGGCGGTCCTGCTGCTCGTGGTGCTGTTCCCGCAGCTCTCGCTCTGGCTGCCGCACGCGCTCAAGCACTGAGCGGTTGCGCCGGAAAGTCCGCAACGCGCCGGTAGGCTCGCTCGAGCGCTGCACGGAATCGCGGATGCGCGGGCAAGTCGTTTCCGAACGTGTCGCGCAACTGCAGCAGCCGCTCCACGTCGGCCTGCGCATCGTAGCCCCAGTCGTGTCCGAGCTGCGCCAGTCGGGCAGCCAGGGGATCGACGATGGCGCTGCGCTGCTCCGATTTCCAGCGTGCGAACCAGCCCCAGGCCGCAAGCGGCACGCAGAGCTGGTCGACGGACCGGCCCGCCGCCAGCGCGTCCCGAACCGTGCCGAGAATCCGGAAGCGCAGCTTCTGCGAGCCGTCCCACGCAATTTGCGCGAGTCGATGCTCGATCGCTGGATTGCGGAACCGCTGCAGGACCTGCTCGACGTAGGCGTGGACATCGAGGCCGGGTGTCGGCTGCAGCGTCGGCAGCACTTCGTCGCAGAGCATCCGGCGCACGAAGGCGACGAGATCCGGCTGCGCCATGGCCTGCGCCACCGTCGCACAGCCTGCTCGCAATCCAAGGTACGCGAGCGTCGAATGGGCGCCGTTCAGGATGCGCAGTTTGGCCCGCTCGAACGCCGCGACGTCGGACGTCAGCGTCACGCCGACGCTCGCCCAGTCGGGATCGCCGGGCCGGGTCGTGTCCTCCATCACCCATTGCACGAAGGCCTCGCGCTGCACGGGCCAGGCATCGTGCACACCGAGTGCGGCAGAGACCGAAGTGCGCAGCGCGTCGGTGGTCGCGGGGCAGATGCTGTCGACCATCGTGCACGGGAATCGAACCTCGTCCTCGATCCACCGCGCGAGCGACGGATCCTGCAGTTGCGCCAGCGCGATGACTGCCCCGCGCAGCCGCTGGCCGTTCTCGGCGACGTTGTCGCAGCTGACGATGGCCGGCGCCGTTAACCTCCGTACGCGCCGCTGGCGCAGTCCGGCCACGAGGTAGCCGAGGACGCTGGCCGGTGCAGCGGGCGTGGCGAGGTCGCGCGCTATGTCCGGGTGAGATAGATCGAGCGAGCCTGCCGTGGTCAGGCAGTAGCCCTTCTCGGTCACGGTCAGCGTGACGACGGCCAGTCGCGCATCGGCCAGTCGCCGGACCACGGCGGCAGGATCGTCGGTCGCCACGACCAGTTCGCGCAGCGATCCGATCACTTCGATGGACGGCGCCTCATCCTGCACCGCCAATGCGTAGAGCCCATCCTGCGGCTGCAGTGCATCGCGCACGCCCGGGCTGTGCAAGGACACGCCGGCGATGCCCCAGCGCGAATCGCGTTGCAGCAGCCGGTCGACGTACCAGGCCTGGTGCACGCGATGAAACGCACCCGGACCGAAATGCAGGATGCCCGGCTGGATGCGCTCGAGATCGTACGCCGGTCTCCGGATGGCCGACGGCAGGCCGGTCAGGGTCTCCTGCGTCAATCGCGGCATCACAACGTCACGCCGCTTTTCCAGAGGGCGATCTCGCGCTCGCCGTTGACCTCATTGCGAGCCTGTCGACCCGACGCAGTTTCGCAAACCAGCTGCAGCAGCGCCGCAGTAGCGCCATCGAGACCCGCCGCCCCGAGTACGACGCTCGCGTCGAAGTCGATCCAGGACGGTTTGCGCTGTGCCAGCTCTGCGTTCGATGCGATCTTCAGGGTCGGCACGGGAAACCCGAGCGGTGTGCCGCGTCCCGTGGTGAACAGGATGATGTTCGAACCTGCCGCGGTCAGGGCCGTGGATGAGACCGCGTCGTTGCCGGGAGCTTCAAGGATTGCGAGGCCGCGCTCGCGCACCTGCTCGCCGTACCGCAGCGCCGATGTCACTGCCGCACGTCCGCCTTTCTGCACCGCGCCCAGCGATTTCTCCTCGAGCGTCGTGATACCGCCGGCGATGTTGCCCGGTGAGGGGTTCTCGTGCAGCGGCTCGCCGTGCGCCGTGAAGTAGCGGCGGAAATCGTTGAAGATCGTGGCCGCCGCGTCGAACACCTCGCGCGAGACAGCGCGCTCGAGCAGCACAGGCTCGGCTCCGAACGCTTCGGGAATTTCCGTGAGCACCGCCCGTCCGCCCTGCGCGGTGACCTGCTCGGCAATGCGGCCGACGAGCGGGTTGGCGGTGATGCCGCTCATGCCGTCGGACCCGCCGCACTTGAGCCCGACGCACAGGTGTTCGACGCCGACTTCCTCGCGTGCATCGTGTTCGGCGGCGGCGACCAGCTCATCCAGCAGCAGCAGGCCACGCTCGAATTCGTCGCCCTCAGCCTGCGCGGAGAGTACGCGCACGCGATCGAGGCCGGGACGCTGGATGGCCGCCAACAGCTCACGGGCCTGGTTCGACTCGCACCCGAGACCGACGATCAGCACGCCCCCCGCGTTCGGATGTGAAGCGAGTGCGGCCAGGATCCGCCGCGTGTTGTCGAGATCGCGGCCGGTCTGCGAGCAGCCGAAGGGATGCGTCAGGGCATGCACGCCGTCGACTTGCCCCGCATAGCGTTGACGGCCCGCTTCGGCCAGCCGCTGTGACAACCGCGCGACGCACCCGACCGTGGCGATGATCCAGATCTCGTTGCGCGTACCGACGCGGCCGTCGTCGCGGCGATAGCCGCGGAAGCGCGGCTCGCCCAGCAGCTCCACCTGCGCAGGTGCGACGGGTTGATAGCGAAACTCGCCCAAACCGGCCAGTCGCGTCTCGAGATTGGCGGTATGCACGTGGCCGCCACGGGCGATGGCTGCACGGGCGAGACCGATGACCGCCCCGTATTTGCGGACGGTCGCTCCCGGTGGCAGGTCAGCAAGCGCGAGCTTGTGGCCGCGCGGGATGGCGACCGACACCGGCACGGCCGATCCGTCAGGCAGCGTGGCCACCGATCCGGGCGGCAGGTCGACGAGTGCGACGGCGACGTCGTCGTCCGGGTGGACACGACATGCCGTCACGGGTGGCAGTCCAGCACCTGGCATCACGGCAAAGATCCTGCTGAGCGACCCGAAGGCTTGGCATTCTACGGTTTTGATACCGGTTTCCAACGCGCAATTTCTGGTCCCTGCGCTTTTTGCGTAAACTGCGTCGCACATGAAACCCAAAGCGCGAGCCCGGGCCATCGCACCGGCGCCCCCAGCCGAGAACGACTTCGGCATCCCGGCCGGCCGCAACGTCACCATCAACGACATTGCCCGACTCGCTGGCGTCTCCAAGAAGACGGTCTCCCGCGTCATCAACGCTTCGCCCCTGGTGCGCGACGACACCCGCACACGGGTCGAATCCGTCATCCGTCAGTTGCGCTTCGTGCCCGATCCCCAGGCCCGCGGCCTCGCCTTCCGACGCTCGTTCCTGATCGGCCTCGTCTACGACAACCCGAACGCGCAGTACATCGTCAACGCTCAGCAAGGCGTGCTCGACGCCTTGCGCGGCTCGGATTTCGAACTCGTCGTGCACCCTTGCGACCGCCGCGGCGCGGACTTCATTTCCGGTGTCATCCGGTTCGCGGAGCGTCAGAAGCTGCGCGGCGTCATCCTGCTGCCGCCCGTCTCCGAAAACGATGCTCTCATCCGCGGCCTCCGCGACATCGAGTGCGAGTACATCCGGGTCGCTTCGGCGGCAGTGGACGAGCCGCGCCGCATGGTGGCGTCGAATGACCGGCTCGCCGTCGTGGAGGCCGCCAATTACCTCGAGTCGCTGGGTCATCGGCACATCGGCTACATCGCCGGTCCCACGGGACACCGCTCTGCGATCGAGCGCCGCGAGGGCTTCATCGGCGCCCTCGGACAGCGGGGCATCAGCGTTCCTCGCGAGCTGATCGTCGAGGGCGGCTATACGTACGACTCGGGCCTCGCTTGCGCCGAGGAACTGCTGCGCCAGTCGCCGCGACCGACGGCTATTTTCGCCAGCAACGACGAGATGGCCGCGGGTGTCTACCGGGCTGCCGGTAACCTGGGTCTGTCGATTCCGCGCGACTTGTCCGTGGTCGGCTTCGACGACGGTCCCATTGCAGCGCGGCTGCTCCCTTCGCTGACCACGATCCGGCTGCCGATCCGTGACATTTACCGTCAGGCGGCGCTCAAGTTGATCAGCCCCGACCCGGCCCTGGGCTCCGGGTCGGAGTCATTGATCGTGCCGCACCTGGTGGTGCGCGATTCCTGCCAGCCCCCCGTCCGCTGAGCCCTTGACGCGGCTGGATAACCGCCGTCATGACACCGGTTACCTAAAGCTCCCCGAGGCGGTATGATTCCGCTCCCGACGACCCAGACACGACCACTTCACGACCCGTCTTACCGTGACTCGCCCCCTGGAACTGCATCCCGATCGCCTGCTGCCGGCCGACCCCGGCACGCGCTCCATCGCCCGTTCGATTCATGCGGCGACGTCGGGCCTGCCGATCATCAGTCCGCACGGCCACACCGATCCGGCCTGGTTCGCCGGTAACGTCCCGTTCGAGGACGCCACCCAGCTGTTGCTGGCGCCCGATCATTACCTCTACCGGATGCTGTACAGCCAGGGCGTGCCGTTGGCCGACCTGGGTGTCCCCGACCGACGCGGCACGCCCGCGCTCAACCGTCGCGCCGCGTGGCGATTGTTCGCTGAGCACTACCACCTGTTCCGCGGCACGCCCTCGTCGCTCTGGCTCGATGCCGTCTTTCACGACGTGTTCGATCTGCGCGTGCAACTGAGTGCGAGCACGGCAGACACGTATTTCGACAGCATCGGCGAGCGCCTGCAGCGTCCGGAGTTCCGCCCGCGCGCCCTGTTCGACCGGTTCGGCATCGAAGTCCTGACCACCACGGAATCGCCGATCGATCGGCTCGAGCACCACGCAGCCATCAGGGCGAGCGGCTGGAGCGGCCGCGTACTGACCGCCTATCGCCCGGACCCCGTGGTCGATCCCGAGCACGAAGACTTCCAGGACGCGCTCGACGAATTCGCGACGCTCACGGGCGAAGACACGCGTGGCTGGGACGGCTACCTCGAGGCGCATCGCCGGCGCCGCGAGTACTTCAAGCGCGCGGGCGCCACGTCGACCGACCATGGTCACCCCACGGCACGCACGGCCGACCTGAACGCTCGCGAGGCCGACAGCCTGTTCCGTCGTGTGACGGTCGAGCGCCCGAGCGCCGCAGACGCCGAACTCTTTCGCGCCCAGATGCTGACCGAGATGGCGCGCATGAGTCTCGACGACGGGCTCGTGATGCAGATTCATCCGGGTTCGTTCCGTAATCACAACGCTGCGCTGTTCGCCTCGCACGGCCGTGACAAGGGCGCCGACATCCCGACAGCCACCGACTACGTCCGTGCATTGCAGCCGCTGCTGGCGCGGTTCGGCAACGATCCGCGGCTGACGTTGATCGTGTTCACGCTCGACGAGAGCGCCTACAGCCGTGAACTGGCCCCGCTCGCCGGTCACTATCCCGCGCTGCGGCTGGGCCCGGCCTGGTGGTTCCACGACAGCCCCAACGGCCTGCTGCGGTTTCGCGAGCAGACCAGCGAAACCGCGGGCTTCTACAACACCGTCGGGTTCAACGACGACACGCGCGCATTCATGTCGATCCCGGCGCGTCACGACGTGGCTCGTCGCGTCGACGCCGCCTACCTCGCGCGACTCGTGGCCGAACACCGCCTCGGCGAAGCGGAAGCCCACGAAGTCGCCGCCGAACTTGCCTATCACCTGCCCAAGCGCGCCTACCGGCTGGGCTGACTGGAGACACCGCATGAAAGTCGAGAAACGTCACGCCACTCACCCCGACCAGGTCGTCGGCCTCAGCACCGAGAAGCTGCGCAGCTACTACCTGGTCCCGGACGTCTTCGTGCCCGGCGACATCACGCTCACGTTCAGCCACATCGAGCGCATGGTCACCGGCGGGGCAATGCCGGTCGGCGCACCGCTCAAGCTCGACCAGGTGCCCGATCTCACCACCGGCCCGTTCTTCGCGGGACGCGAGCTCGGCATCATCAACATTGGCGGACCCGGCAAAGTCGCGGTGGACGGCAAGTCGTACGAAGTGGCCGCGCGCGAAGGCATGTACGTGCCGATGGGCACTGCGGCCGTCGTGTTCGAATCGACGGACGCGGCTGCTCCTGCCAAGTTCTTCCTGGTCAGCACGCCCGCCCACCAGCGCTTCGAGACCGTCAAGATCACGCTCGACATGGCCAAGCCGATGCCGATGGGTTCGCCCGCGACGTCGAACGAGCGCGTCATCAACAAGTACGTCGATCCGGAAGTGTGCCGTTCGGCGCAGCTGTTGCTGGGTCTCACTGCGCTCAAGCCGGGCAGCGTCTGGAACACCATGCCGTGCCACCGTCACGACCGGCGCAGCGAAACGTACTTCTACTTCGACATGCAGCCCGACACGCGCGTGATCCACCTGCTGGGCGAGCCGCACGAGACTCGCCACCTGCTGGTCGCGAACGAACAGGCCGTGATTTCGCCTCCGTGGTCGATCCACAGCGGCTGCGGGACGGCCAGCTACACGTTCATCTGGGCAATGGGCGGCGAGAACATCGACTACCGGGACCTGACCGGCGTCCCGATGGGCGACCTGAAGTAATGAGCACGGCAGCCTTTTCGCTGGCCGGCAAGGTCGCGCTGGTCACTGGCGCGAACACGGGGCTCGGCCAGGCCATCGCGGTCGGCCTCGCGGCAGCCGGCGCGGACATCGCCGCCGTGGGACGGTCCGATCCCGCGGCGACCGCTGCGGTTGTGCGCGCCTCCGGCAGACGCTGTCACTGGGTCAAGGCCGACCTCGGCGCCAAGCCGGACCATGCGGCGATTGTTGCGGAAGCCGGAGCAACGCTGGGTCGCTGCGACATCCTGGTCAACAACGCCGGCATCATCCGCCGTGCCGATGCGCTCGAGTTCAGCGAGGCAGACTGGGACGCCGTGATGGACGTCAACCTCAAGGCGGCATTCTTCCTGGCACAGGCGGCCGCGAAAGCGATGCTCGCCGAGGGGCGCGGCGGCAAGATCATCAACATCGCGTCGATGCTTTCATTCCAGGGAGGCATTCGCGTCGCGTCGTACACCGCGAGCAAGAGCGGCATCGCGGGCCTCACGCGGCTGCTGGCGAACGAGTGGGCGGCCAAGGGCATCAACGTCAACGCGATCGCCCCCGGGTACTTCGCCACCAACAACACGACGGCGCTGCGCGCGGACGAATCGCGCAATCGCGACATCCTCGCGCGGATCCCGGCCGGGCGCTGGGGCGATCCGTCGGACCTGGCCGGCGCGGCGGTATTCCTCTCGTCGGCGGCCGCCGACTACGTGCACGGAGCGATCATCCCGGTCGACGGCGGCTGGCTGGCGCGCTGACCCACCCGCATCGACGAGCCCGTCTCGGCGCCTGACTCCGCTAAGCGCTGACTTCGAGCAGCTTCATCGTATTGGTGCCGCCCGACACGCCCGAGAGCTCACCCAGCGTCAGGATGATCTCGTCGCCCGCACGCACGAACCTGCGGTCGACCAGCTCGCGGGAGATCGCCTTGTAGAGTTCGGCGGGATCGGTGTGCGTGATGTCGAAGGGAATCGGATACACGCCGCGGTAGAGCGCCACGCGCCGGCGCGTCCGCTCATTGCGGGTGAAGGCAAAGATCGGGATGTCCGACCGGATCCGCGACATCCACAGCGGCGTCGCCCCGGATTCGGTCAGCGCGACGATGGCTTCCACCGCCATGTGGCTGGCCGTGTACATCACGGCGTGGGCAATGGCCTGCGCGAACTCGTTGACGCGACCCTCGAAGCGTTCGCCGCCGCGGTTGCTCGCGATCTGGTACTTCTCGGCGCCGACGATCACCTGGGACATCGCCTCGACCGCGCGCACCGGGTACTTGCCAACCGCGGACTCGCCCGAGAGCATCACCGCGTCGCTGCCGTCGAGCACGGCGTTGGCCACGTCCGAGACCTCGGCACGCGTCGGCACCGGGCTCTGGATCATCGACTCCATCATCTGCGTGGCCGTGATGGTCACGCGATCGTACTTACGCGCGACCTGCAGGATGTGCTTCTGCAGGCCCGTGAGTTCGGCGTAGCCGACTTCGATCCCTAAGTCGCCACGCGCGACCATCACCGCATCGCTCGCCTGCACGATTTCATCGAGCCGCGGGATCGCTTCGCTGCGTTCGATCTTCGCGACGATGCGCGCATCGCTGCCCGCCGCCGACAGCAGCCTGCGTGCTTCCTCGATGTCGTCCGCCTGGCGCACGAAAGAGACCGCGAGGTAATCGATGTCGAGACTCGCCGCGAGCTTGACGTCTTCGCGGTCCTTGTCGGTGAGCGCCTTGGCCGACAGGCCGCCACCACGTCGGTTGATGCCTTTCTGGTCGCCGAGTTCGCCCCCCACGAGCACGCGACACTCCACCTTGTCGCCGTGAATCGCGGTGACGACGAGTTCGATCTGGCCGTCGCCGAGGATGAGCTCATCACCGGGTGAAACGTCCTGCGCCAGTTCCGCATAGGTCATGCCGACGCCGCGGTCCGTGCCATCGTGCGTGTCGAGCGACGGATCGAGCGTGAACGGCGCACCTTCCGTGAGCAGGGTGTGCCCGCCGGCGAAGCGTTCGATGCGGATCTTGGGACCCTGCAGGTCGCCGAGCAGTGCGACGTGCTTGCCGACGCTCTCGGCGGCCTGACGGGCCCGCTCGACTCGCCGTCGATGATCGGCCGGTCCACCGTGCGAGAAGTTGACACGCAGGACGTCGGCGCCGGCGCGGATCACTTCCTCGAGTACGCCCGGTGCGTCCGTCGCGGGGCCGAGCGTGGCAACGATCTTGGTCCTGCGGATCAGCATGTCGCTGCGCACCACCTTGTGCGGAATGCCGCTCATCCCGCGGCTCGCTGTTCGAGCATTGCCACGGCCGGCAGGGTCTTGCCCTCGAGAAATTCGAGGAAGGCGCCGCCGGCGGTCGAGATATAGGAAATGTCCTCTTCCACGCCGTACTTTTCGATCGCCGCGATCGTGTCGCCACCACCGGCCACCGAGAACGCGGGGCTGCGCGCGACCGCCAGGGCGAGGACCCGCGTGCCTTCGCCGAACTGGTCGAACTCGAACACGCCGACCGGGCCGTTCCACACGATCGTGCTCGCGCCCTTCAGCGCCGCAGCGAAGCGCTCGGCGGTGTCGGGACCGATGTCCAGGATCATGTCATCGGCCGCAACCTGCGCGACCAGCTTGACGTCCGCCTCGGCCGAAGATGAGAACTCCTTGGCGACGACGACGTCGGTCGGCAATGGAATCTCGACGCCCGACTTCTTCGAGCGCTCGAGCAAAGCGCGTGCGGTCTCGACCATGTCGGCTTCGTACAGCGACTTGCCCACCGGGTGACCCGCGGCAGCCAGGAAGGTATTGGCAATGCCGCCGCCGACGATCAGCTTGTCCACCTTGCCGAGCAGGGTTTCGAGCACCGTCAGCTTCGTGGACACCTTCGATCCGCCCACGATCGCGACGAGCGGCCGCTTCGGATTGCCGAGGGCCTGCTCGAGCGCCTCGAGTTCGTTCGTAAGCAGCGGACCCGCACAGGCAATCGGCGCGAACTTGCCGACGCCGTGAGTGCTGGCTTCGGCGCGGTGGGCCGTCGCGAAGGCATCCATGACGTAGACGTCGCAGAGTGCCGCCATCTTCTGCGCCAGCTCGTCCTTGTTTTTCTTCTCGCCCTTGTTGAAGCGCACGTTCTCGAGCAGGACCACCTCGCCCGGCTCGCACGTCACGCCATTGAGCCAGTCGCGTTCGAAGCGGACCTTGCGGCCCAGCATTTCCGAGAGCCTCGACGCCACCGGCGCCAGCGAAAACTCTTCGGCAGGAACCCCTTCCTCGGGACGGCCGAGGTGCGACATCAGCAGCACGCGAGCACCGGCCTTCTGCGCCGCTTCGATCGTCGGCAGGGACGCGCGGATGCGCGCGTCGCTGGTGACGACGCCGTCCTTCACAGGGACGTTCAGGTCTTCGCGGATCAGGACCCGCTTGCCCTTGAGGTCCACATCACTCATCCGGAGCACGCGGATCATGCCCTTCCCCCTTGCAGTGGCGGTCAGCGCCGTTTCAGCCGTGCTCACTTCGAGATGACGCGTGCCATTTCCAGCACCTTGCTCGAGTAGCCCCACTCGTTGTCGTACCAGGACACGACCTTGACGAAGGTGTCGTCGAGCGCGATGCCGGCTTCGGCATCGAACACCGAGGTGCACGATTCACCGCGGAAGTCCGTGGCGACGACCTTTTCGTCGGTGTAGCCAAGCACGCCTTTCATCGCGCCCTGCGACGCGGCCTTCATCGCCGCGCAGATTTCCTCGTACTTGGCCGGCTTGGTGAGCTCGACCGTGAGATCGATCACCGAGACGTCCGACGTCGGGACGCGGAACGCCATGCCCGTGAGCTTCTTGTTGAGCTCGGGGATCACCTTGCCCACGGCTTTTGCCGCGCCGGTGGACGAAGGAATGATGTTCTCGAGGATGCCGCGGCCGCCGCGCCAGTCCTTGTTCGAGGGGCCGTCGACCGTCTTCTGCGTCGCAGTTGCAGCATGCACGGTGGTCATCAGGCCGCGCTTGATGCCCCACGTGTCGTGCAGCACCTTCGCCACGGGCGCGAGGCAGTTGGTGGTGCACGAGGCGTTCGAGATGATCGTCTCGCCCGCGTACTTGGTGTGGTTCACGCCGAAGACGAACATCGGGGTCTCGTCCTTCGACGGGGCCGACATGATTACCTTCTTCGCCCCGGCCGCCAGGTGCTTCTGCGCAGTCGCTGCGTCGAGGAACAGGCCGGTCGATTCGATGACGATGTCGGCGCCGACCTCGCCCCACTTCAGTTCGGTCGGATCCTTGACGGCGGTGAGACGGATCTTGCGGCCGTTGACGACCAGCGTGTGGCCCTCGACAGCGATGTCGCCCTTGAAGCGGCCGTGCACGGAGTCGTACTTGAGCATGTATGCCAGGTAGTCCGGCTCGAGCAGGTCATTGATGCCCACGATCTCGATGTCGGCGAAGTCCTTCACCGCCGCGCGGAACACCATGCGGCCGATGCGACCGAAACCATTGATGCCGACCTTGATAGCCATTGTCTGCGTCTCCCGTCAGAACTTGAGTGCGTAAAACGATGTGGGTCAGAGCAGTCCGGCAGCGACCTTGGCCACGTTGGCCGCGGTGAAGCCGAAGTGTTCGAAGAGTTTCCTGGCCGGCGCCGAGGCGCCGAATGTATCCATGCCGACGACGGCGCCGTCGAGACCGACGTAGCGCCACCAGCTTTCCCTGGAGCCGGCCTCGATGGCCACGCGCTTCGTGCCGGCCGGCAGCACGCTGGCCCGATACGCTGCGTCCTGCGCGTCGAACACGCTGGTGCACGGCATCGAGACGACGCGAACGCGACGGCCCTGCGCCGTGAGCAGCTTCGCTGCCTCGGCCGCGAGGCCCACCTCGGAGCCCGTTGCGATCAGCACGAGTTCCGGCGCACCTTCGCTGTCGAGCAGTACGTAGCCACCGCGTGCGATCGCGGCCAGCTGCGCGGGCGTGCGCGGCATCGGCGGCAGCGCCTGCCGCGTCAGGATCAGGCTCGTCGGGCCCGTCACGTGGTCGATCGAATCGCCCCAGGCGATGGCCGTCTCGACTGTGTCGCACGGGCGCCAGACCCGCATGTTCGGGATCAGGCGCAGGCTGGCGACGTGTTCGACCGGCTGGTGCGTCGGGCCGTCCTCGCCGAGACCGATCGAGTCATGCGTGAACACTAGCACGACGCGCTGGCGCATCAGCGCGGCCATGCGCAACGCGTTGCGGGCGTAATCGGAAAACACGAGGAACGTGCCGCCGTACGGCACGTAGCCGCCGTGCAGCGCGATGCCGTTCATCACCGCGCACATGCCGAACTCGCGCACGCCGTAATGGATGTAGTTACCGCCGTTGGCCGGGTCGCCCACCGAGACCGACAGCTTGTGGTTGGTGTTGTTGGAACCCGTGAGGTCGGCCGAGCCGCCGAGCATTTCGGGAATCGCGGCACCGAGCACGTTCAGCACCTGTTGCGACGAGGAACGCGTGGCGATCGCCGCCGGCTTCTCGATCTGTGCGGCGATGAACTCCTGCAACTTTCCACGCCAGTCCGCCGGCAGCTCGCCACGCTGGCGCCGCTCGAATTCGCTGGCGAGGTCCGGATGGGCCGCACGGTAGGCTGCGAAGCGCTGCTGCCAGGTCTTTTCGACCGCGGCTCCCTTCGCCTTGGCATCCCAGCCTGCACGAATGTCGTCGGGCACGACGAACGGCGCGGCGGCCCAGCCGAGTCGTTCACGGGTGGCCGCGACTTCGGCGTCGCCGAGCGGCGCGCCGTGCGTGGCCTCGGTGCCCTGCTTGTTGGGCGAGCCCCAACCGATGATGGTCTTGCAGCAGATCAGCGACGGGCGCGGATCCGCCTTGGCGGACTGGATCGCGGCTTCGATCGCCGCGGCGTCGTGACCGTCGACATTCGGCACGACGTGCCAGCCATAGGCCTCGAATCGCTTTGGCGTGTCGTCCGTGAACCAGCCGTGCACTTCACCGTCGATCGAAATGCCGTTGTCATCGTAGAAGCACACGAGCTTGCCGAGCTTGAAGGTGCCGGCCAGCGAGCAGGCTTCGTGCGAAATGCCCTCCATCAGGCAGCCGTCGCCGAGGAACACGTAGGTGTGGTGATCGACGATTTCGTGCCCGGGCTTATTGAACGCGGCAGCGAGCAGCTTTTCCGCGAGCGCCATGCCGACGGCATTGGCGAGACCCTGGCCGAGCGGGCCGGTCGTGGTTTCGATGCCGAGGTGCCGGTCGACTTCCGGGTGCCCCGCCGTGTGTGAGCCGAACTGACGGAAATTCGCGAGGTCGTCGATCGTGAGTGGGTAGCCCGTCAGGTGCAGCAGCGAATACAGCAACATCGAACCGTGCCCGTTCGACAGCACGAATCGGTCGCGGTCGGCCCACGCGGGGTTGCCCGGGTTGTGCTTGAGGTGGTCCGTCCACAGCACCTGCGCGATGTCGGCCATGCCCATCGGCATGCCGGGGTGGCCGGAATTGGCCTTCTGGACCGCATCCATGCTCAACGCACGGATGGCGTTGGCTAACTGCCGGCGTGTGGGCATCGCGAACCCTCGTGGAAATCCGGTCATTTTAGCGTCCGGGCGGGGGCCGGGTCACACGAAATCTGACCCGAGGCGGGGGTCCGGGCCTGCGCATGACCGGGATTGACATCACGCCAGACGGAAAGGTCATCAAGGACAATCCAGTCCGCCTTATAATTCAGGGCTGTTTGCCCACGGAAGTTCACTCATGTCGACCGGTTACCTGTTCACCTCCGAATCCGTTTCCGAAGGCCACCCGGACAAGGTCGCCGACCAGATTTCGGACGCAGTGCTCGATGCAATGATCTCGCAGGACAAGCGATCGCGGGTCGCCTGCGAGACGCTGGTCAAGACCGGTGTCGCGATCGTGGCCGGTGAAGTCACGACCGAAGCCTGGGTGGACCTCGAAGACCTCGTCCGCGGCGTCATCACCGACATCGGCTACACCTCGTCGCACGTCGGCTTCGACGGGCGCACCTGCGGCGTGCTGAACATCATCGGCAAGCAGTCGCCCGACATCGCGATGGGCGTCGACCGCAGCAACCCCGAAGAACAGGGTGCCGGCGACCAGGGCCTGATGTTCGGCTATGCCAGCAACGAGACGCCGAGCCTGATGCCGGCGCCGATCTGCTACGCGCACAAGCTCGTCGAGCGACAGGCCGAAGTCCGCAAGAACAACCTGCTGCCGTGGCTGCGCCCGGACGCCAAATCGCAGGTTACGTGCCGCTATGAAGACGGCAAGGTCACCGGGCTCGACGCCGTGGTGCTCTCGACGCAGCACGACCCGGACGTGAAGCTCGAAGACCTGCGCGAAGCCGTGATGGAGCTCGTGATCAAGCACGTGCTGCCGAAGGAATGGCTGCGCAAGGACACCAAGTTCCACATCAACCCGACGGGCAACTTCGTCATCGGCGGCCCGGTCGGCGATTGCGGTCTCACGGGCCGCAAGATCATCGTCGACAGTTACGGCGGCATGGCCCGCCACGGTGGTGGTGCGTTCTCCGGCAAGGACCCGTCGAAAGTGGACCGTTCTGCCGCCTACGCCGCACGTTATGTCGCCAAGAACCTCGTGGCCGCCGGCCTGGCCGACCGCTGCGAAATCCAGGTGTCCTACGCGATCGGCGTGGCCGAGCCGACGTCGATCACGGTCGACACGTTCGGCACCGGCAAGGTCAGCCAGGAGCGCCTCGAGCAACTGGTGCGCGCGCATTTCGACCTGCGCCCGTACGGCATCATCAAGATGCTCGACCTCGTCCATCCGATGTACCGCGCGACCGCGTCGTACGGCCATTTCGGCCGCGATCCGGCCCACATGACGTACACGTGGAAGGAAAACATCGCGGGCAAGCGCGTCGAGAAGAGCGAGACGTTCACCGCGTTCACCTGGGAAAAGACGGACAAGGCGGAAGCGCTGAGGAAGGACGCGGGGCTGTAACGAGGCCCGCTGAGGGGTTAGGGGTTAGGGGTTAGGGGTTAGTCGGAAGATCGTAGTCGACCGACACTTCATCGCGCCGCGGCAGGTGCTGAGCCCATCTTTCAGGCTCCGGCAGCACCTCCGACTAACCCCTAACCCCTAACCCCTTCTGTCTACGGGTGCCATACGGTACTATCGCCGCCCGCCTGAGGAGCGCTGCAACGGACCGTCTGTCCGCCAGGCTCAGGCATTGGGTTTACCCAACCGCGCTCGCTGAACCACGTGGTGTCGTTCAGGCGAGCGAGCAGTAGCGAATCCCACCTCGCCGCCCGTCCGAATCGCCACGGTCCAACGAGAGAGGATCGTCCGATGAATGCTGCTGTAATTTCACCGAAGCCGGGCCAGGACTATGTCGTGGCCGACCTTGCGCTCGCCGACTGGGGTCGCAAGGAAATGGCCATTGCCGAAAGCGAAATGCCGGGCCTGATGGCCATCCGCAAGGAGTTCGGCAACGTGCAACCGCTCAAGGGCGCACGCATCGCGGGCTCGCTGCACATGACCATCCAGACCGCCATGCTGATCGACACGCTGAAGACGCTCGGCGCCGACGTGCGCTGGGCCTCGTGCAACATCTACTCGACCCAGGACCACGCCGCTGCATACGTCGCCGCAACGGGCACGCCGGTCTTCGCCTACAAGGGCGAGACGCTGGACGATTACTGGGAATACACGCACCGCATCTTCGAATGGCCGAACGGCCAGCATGCCAACATGATCCTCGACGACGGCGGCGACGCAACGCTGCTGCTGTTGCTCGGCACGAAGGCCGAGAAGGACGCGTCGCTGATCTCGAAGCCGACCAACGAAGAAGAAGTCTCGCTGTACAACTCGATCCGCAAGCGCCTCGAGTCCAGCCCGGGCTGGTATTCGAAGCGGCTCGCGCAGATCCAGGGCGTCACCGAGGAAACGACCACGGGCGTCAAGCGGCTCTACGGCTTCGCGAAGAAGGGCGAACTGCCGTTCCCGGCGATCAACGTCAACGACTCGGTCACCAAGTCGAAGTTCGACAACCTCTACGGCTGCCGTGAGTCGCTGGTCGACGCGATCAAGCGCGCCACCGACGTCATGATCGCCGGCAAGGTCGCGGTCGTCGCCGGTTACGGCGACGTCGGCAAGGGCTCGGCGGAATCGCTGCGGGCGCTGTCGGCCCAGGTGTGGATCACCGAGATCGACCCGATCTGCGCGCTGCAGGCCGCAATGGAAGGCTACCGCGTGGTGACGATGGACGAAGCCTGCGACCAGGCCGACATCTTCGTCACCGCCACCGGCAACGTGAACGTGATCAACCACGAGCACATGAAGCGGATGAAGAACCAGGCCATCGTCTGCAACATCGGCCACTTCGACAGCGAGATCGAGATCGCCGCGCTGAAGCAGTACCCCTGGGAAAGCATCAAGCCGCAGGTCGATCACGTGGTCTTCCCCGATGGCAAGCGCCTGATCATCCTGGCGGAAGGCCGCCTCGTGAACCTGGGCTGCGGGACGGGTCACCCGTCGTTCGTGATGTCGAACTCGTTCACGAACCAGGTGCTGGCGCAGATCGAGTTGTTCAAGCACGGCGCGAAGTACGGCAAGGACGTCTATGTGTTGCCGAAGCACCTCGACGAGAAGGTCGCGCAGCTGCACCTCGAGCGCATCGGGGTGCACCTGACGACGCTGACGCCCGAGCAGGCGACGTACATCGGCGTGTCGCCGCAGGGTCCGTTCAAGACGGATCAGTACCGGTACTGAGTTGCCGACGGTCGCTGTTTCCTGGCCGGCAAGGGGTTAGGGGCTGGTGACCAGGGGTCAGTCGGAATGAAGACGGCCGCCATGGGGCGGCCGTTTTCTTTGGCGTTGCAATCAATCGCGTCGGTACGAATTCCCCCTGGCTCGAAAGGTGGCTACCGACCGCAGGCCGCTACTCCGGGACTCGTGTGAGTTTGGCAACGAGAGCGGGATCAATGGATGTGTTGAACACACGAATGCGCCCGGCCTCCAAACTGGATAGCTCCGCAACCAGCGGTCCGGCCTCCTTTCGCAGCCACTCAGAATCGTCCCTTATGTACACCCAAATGCGCGGAGATTGATCGCTTCCTGCGCGTGGAATCAGAAACCCGCCGTTGTCCTGGAAAGGAAGAACGCAGCGTTCGGGACCCAGGAAATAGATTGCTTTCGCATCTTCAAAAAGAGGCTTGTACACCCCGGACTTCAGTCCGTTGATTACGTCCGGGTGAAACGCGTTGGCCTTCAGCGCGACATATTCTGTGTCGTCGCTCAATACATAGTGCGCACGTTCAGTAGTCGGAATGAACTTGCTGGGACTTGTTCCGGAGCATCCAAGCAGAGCGACCGGAAGCATCAAGAGCAAGATCAGGGTTCTTGGCAGCACTGCGAATCGACTCCTTGTGGCTCTTCACGCAAACGTCCGGGTGTGCCGAACTACTTTGCAGCTGCTCTGCGGGCGCATGGAGGTTCCATCAGCGCGGCTGTTCACGCAGGTCAAGGAGCCGCTGCGAGTCCACGCGGATCAGCGTGTAGACGATCCGCCTGGTGGTGATTTCGACGAAGCCATGGGCGGTGTGCGGCGGAATGACGACGATGTCGCCGGGCCCGACGCGTTGCAGAGTGCCGCCGCGAATCACCTTGCCGACCGAACTCGGGCCGATCAGCTCGCGCACGACGGGATGGTCAGCGGGCAGCGGCGTGGCCGACTCGATCGTGCCACCGGTCACCAGCACGCCACTGCCTTCGGTCACCTGGTAAATTTCGGTGATCGCGTCATGCACGATGGCATCGGGCGGTGTCCGCCCGTCGACTTGCGAACGGCGCACCACCGAAACCCCGACGTTGTAGTCGGTACCGACCGGAACGACGCGCAGGACGGCATCGTCAACGGCAACGGTGCCGTTGCGCTTGGCGGCCGCTGCCATTTCGGCGGCTGGGACGATCGTGGCGTGTGGTGTCCGAGCATTGTCGGCCGATGGCGGCGTTTGTGCGGAGACGCTCGCCGCAATCAACAGAAGTGCAGCGAACAAGTTGATTTCCGTGTTTTGCATGCGTCACCGGTGTTGAAGCTTATCGAAGCAGCGTACCCCCACCTTGGGTGGAGGTCGTGCCACTTTGCGGCCGCTTTATCCCCTCTTCCGCGCCAGCGTCAGCCCATCCCCCATAGGCAGCATCGACAGGTCGATACGCTCGTCCCGGTGCAGCACTTCATTGAAATGTCGTAACGCGACCGTGTCCGCGTCCGCAACCTCCGGGTCCGCGACGCGACCGCTCCAAAGCGTGTTGTCGATGAGCACGAGCCCACCGGCACGCAGCAGCAGGAGTACCCGTTCGTAGTACGCCAGGTAGTTGGTCTTGTCCGCGTCGATGAAGGCGAAGTCGAAACTGCCGGCCCTTCCTTGCGCCAGCAGCGCATCGAGCGTCTGCGTTGCCGGAGCCAGGTGCAGTTCGATCTTGTGCGCGACCCCCGCCTCGTTCCAGTACCGGCGGGCCACCGAGGTCCACTCCTCGTTCACGTCGCAGGCAACGATGCGGCCATCGTCAGGCAGCGCGAGGGCCGTCGCGAGCGACGAATAGCCCGTGAACACACCGACCTCGAGGCACCGGCGGGCACCGATCAAGCGGACAACCAGCGCCATGAACTGCCCTTGTTCGGGCGAGATCTGCATGGATCGCTGCGTCAGCGCGGACGTCTCCTCGCGCAACGCCAGCAGCAGCGGCGGTTCGCGCAGTGAGACCTCGTTCATGTATTCGTAGAGCGAATCCGTGAGCATGATCGAACGTTTCGACATGCGGCCTCCTGCGCTGCGGACAGATTTGCGATGATGCCTGTCCGCCATGACGATGACGATGACTTCCGCTTCGGCCCCGACCTCCGGCTCCGCTCCGGCGCCCGCGAGCACCCGCCTGATCCAGTTCACGGACACGCATTTGATGCGCGATCCGGCGGGCTCGATCCGCGGTGCGCGGACCTTGCCGCGACTGCAGGCTTGCATCGCCCATGCGCGCCGGCATTTCTTCCCGGTGGACGCCATCCTGCTGACGGGTGATGTCGTGCACGACGAGCCTGAAGGCTACGGCACGATCGACCTGCTGTTCGCTGGCCTCGGCGCACCGGTCCTCGTGATCCCGGGAAACCACGACGTCCCCGACGAGATGCGGCGCTGGCTGAATCACGCGCCGTTCCAGGTCGGCGGCCATTGGCGCACGCACAATGGCTGGCAGTTACTGTTGCTCGAGTCCTGGTTCGCCGAGTCATCCAACGGTGAGGGCCGGCTTGGTCCTGCGCAAATGACGGATGTCGACCGCGCTCTGGCGGATCACACCGACCCGCATGCGTTGGTCGTGCTGCACCACCCACCCGTGCCCATGGATTCGCCCGCGCTGGACGAACTGGGGCTGTTGGATGGTCCGCTGTTGTCCGCTGCGATCGAACGGCACCCGCGGGTGCGGGGCGTCTGCTGGGGGCACGCGCACCAGGCGCTCGACCTGTTCCGCGCGGGCGACGTGCGCTTCATGTGCACGCCCGCCACCAGCATGCAGTTCAGGCCGCGGCACGATTTCGCCGTGGATGACCGGCCGCCCGGGTATCGGGTGATCGACCTGTTCGCGGACGGCTCGATCGCGTCGGAGGTCGTGTGGCTGGAGGGCTACCGCGACTGACGGATTCGGGGTTTCCGGCGCGCCCCGAAAAACGCGTAAACCCGTCCCTGGGGCTCCGCCGCGACGTCCATGTCGCGGACGGTTTTCGGAGCGCGCCGGAAACCCCGAAGCCGTCAGTCACCGGTCGCCGTCGACTTCAACGCAGCATCGAACTCACCAGCGCATACGAGACCGCCGCTGCGAGCAGGCACAGCACCAGCGACGCCGTGGCGTAGGCGGCCGCGGCCCCGACCGCGCCACGTTGCACCAGTTGCAGCGTTTCGAGCGAGAACGCGGAAAACGTGGTGAAGCCGCCCAGGATGCCGACGATCAGCAGCATCCGCAGGTCGTGGCGCAGGTGCAGCGGATTGGATGGCGCAAACAGTGCGCCGAGCGCGCCGACGGCGAAGCAACCGAACACGTTGACGACGATCGTGCCCCACGGAAAGCCGTAGCCCGCGACGCGGCCCACGAGGGTCGACACGAAGAGGCGCCCTGCGCCACCGAGGCCACTGCCCAGGGCGACCAGGAGGTACCAATGCCAAGTGGGTTCAAGCAGGTGAATCTCCCCGGCGGACCGTGCGGCATCGCGGAGAGGCGACCGCCGTGTCCGTGTTTCCCGCAGCAGTCTAAGGCCCGCCGCGGAGCGGCGCGAGAGCGCTGCTAAGATACGCCGCACTCGCCGCCCGGCCGTCCGGGCGGCCACCAACCCGTGGGAGCCCAGCGACGTGAGCCTGTTCCAAGAAGCCTGCAAGTACATCCCCGGCGGCGTGAACTCGCCCGTGCGCGCCTTCCGTAGCGTCGGCGGCGAACCCATTTTCTTCGCGCGGGCCAAGGGCTCGCGAGCCTGGTCGGCCGATGGCCGCGAATTCATCGACTACGTCGGATCGTGGGGCCCGATGATCCTCGGTCACGCGCATCCGGACGTGATCCGTGCCGTGCAGGAAACCGCAGTGAACGGCCTGTCGTTCGGCGCGCCCACCGAAATCGAGACGGTCGTTGCCCGCAAGATCATCGAACTGGTGCCGTCGATCGAACTCGTGCGCATGTGCAGCTCGGGCACCGAAGCCACGATGAGCGCGATCCGCCTGGCGCGCGGCTTCACCGGCCGGCAGAAGATCGTGAAGTTCGAAGGCTGCTACCACGGCCACTCGGATTCGCTGCTGGTGAAAGCCGGCTCCGGCATGCTCACCCTCGGCGTGCCTACCTCGCCCGGCGTGCCGCCCGAACTCGCCGCGCACACGCTGACGCTCTCGTACAACGACAGCGGCCAGGTCCGGCAGCTGTTCGGCGAGATCGGCGCCGACATCGCGTGCGTCATCGTCGAGCCCGTCGCCGGCAACATGAATTGCATTCCGCCGGTTCCTGGGTTCCTGCAGGCCCTGCGCGAGGAATGCACCAGGCACGGCGCGGTGTTGATCTTCGACGAAGTCATGACCGGCTTCCGCGTCGCCAAAGGCGGCGCACAGGAGCTCTACGGCATCAAGCCGGACCTCACCACGCTCGGCAAGATCGTCGGCGGCGGCATGCCCGTGGGCGTGTTCGGTGGCCGCCGCGACATCATGTCGCACATCGCACCGCTGGGTCCGGTCTACCAGGCAGGAACGCTCTCCGGCAATCCCGTGGCGATGGCGGCCGGCCTCGCGACACTGAATGGCATCGATGCACCGGGCTTCCACGCGCAGCTGGCCAGACTCACCGACCGGCTCATTCATGGCATCAAGCAGGCAGCGCAACAGGCAGGGGTACCGCTCGCCACCAATCACGTCTGCGGCATGTTCGGACTGTTCTTCACGGCCGCCCCGCACGTGAACAGCTACGCCGAAGCCACAGCCTGCGACGTCGAACGCTTCAAGAAGTTCTTCCACGGCATGCTCGACGAGGGCGTGTACCTGGCGCCGTCGGCATTCGAGGCGGGGTTCGTTTCGGTCGCGCACACCGAAGCCGACATCGACGCGACGATCGCAGCCGCGGCCCGGGTGTTCAAGCGCCTCTGATCCGCCGTTGCCGGCCCGCCCAGGGGTCCGGTAACGCACGGGTCGGGCCTGCCATCGCCGAATGCACCACTACCGTGCCGACATCGACGGACTCAGGGCGGTCGCGATCGTTCCCGTCGTGCTGTTTCACGCGGGCGCCAGCGCCTTTTCCGGTGGCTTCGTCGGCGTCGACGTGTTCTTCGTCATCTCGGGGTTCCTGATCACCGGCCTGATCCGCCACGAAATCGATACGGGCAGGTTCTCGCTCGCCAACTTCTACGAGCGGCGCGTGCGCCGGCTGTTTCCTGCGCTGTTCGCGATGCTGCTCGTGGTGACGGTGTGCGCTGCCTGGCTCATGCTGCCTGCGGATCTCGCGGACTACGCCAAGAGCGTGCTGGCGACGAGCCTCTTCGCCTCGAATTTCCTGTTCTGGCAGGAAGCGGGTTACTTCGGGCGCGCGGCGGAGGAGATGCCACTGCTGCACACCTGGTCGCTCGCCGTGGAGGAACAGTTCTACATCCTGTTTCCGCTGTTCCTGCTGTTCGTCGCAGCGCGGCACGGCAAGCGCTACGTCGCGGCAACCGCACTGGTGACGGCGGCATCGTTCCTGCTGTCCGTGGTCGGCGTGGCGGTCGCGCGGGATGCTGCGTTCTATCTCGCGCCCTCGCGCGCCTGGGAACTCGGGATCGGAGCGCTGCTGGCCCTGGGCGCGATTCCTGCGTCGCACCGAAGACAACTTCGTTCGCTCGTCGCGCTGCTCGGCTTCGCGGCGATCGCATGCAGCGTGACGCTGTACTCGCCGTCGACGCCTTTCCCCGGCGTAGCTGCGCTGCTGCCGTGCCTCGGTGCCGGCGCGATCCTCTGGGCCGGCAGCGGCGGACACAACCTGGTGGGTGATGCGCTCAGCGCGCGGCCGATCGTGTTGACCGGACTGGTCTCGTATTCGCTGTATCTCTGGCACTGGCCATTGCTGACACTGGGCCGCTACCACGCCGTACGTGACCTGACCACGGGCGAAACGGCCCTGCTGCTGTCTTTGTCCATCGTCGCGGCGGTCGCTTCCTGGCGCTATGTCGAGCGCCCTTTCCGCGGCAAAAGCGGGCTGCTCGAACGGCGCCAGTTGTTCGGCGTCGCGCTGTCCGTCATGGCCATCGCGGTCATCGCCAGCGGCGCCGCGATCGTCGCGGACGGCTGGCCAGCACGGTCTGAGCCAGCGGTGCGCCGGATCATCGACGGCGGCAATGACCGGCGTTCGCGCGACTGGGAATGCGGCGACACGACGCCCGCCCGGGTTCGCAGCGGCGAACTCTGCAGGACCGGCAGTTCGCAGGCTGCCACAGCCACGTTCCTCGTCTGGGGCGACTCACACGCCCGCGCCATGGCCGATGCGATCGGCGCGGCGGGGGCGCAGGCAGGTTTTGCAGGACTGCTCGCACTGCGGCCTGGCTGCGCCCCGTTGCGAGACGCCGAAGTCTCCGGTCACGACGCCGAGCACGATTGCAATGCCTTCACTGAAGCCGTGCTGGATCTTTCAGCCCGCTCGCCCGGCGTGACCGACGTGGTGCTGGCCGGTCGCTGGGCATTGCTGGCGGAAGGCACTCGCTTTGGCCGGGAATCCGGCGAGACGGTGCACCTGTCGGACTCATCAACTTCCGAACGCTCACCAGCGGAGAATCACCGGGTCTTTGCGCGCGCGTTGCGCGGCTCGGTCGAGGCACTGGTCGCGCAGGGCAAGCGCGTCTGGATAGTCGCTGCCGTGCCGGAAGTGGGCTGGAACGTGCCCTCCGTGCTGGCAAGGTCGCAGCGCTTCGGCCGAGTTCCGCCGGCGGCACCGACACGTGCGGAGTACGCGACCCGTCAGGCATTCGTGCTGGCCACCCTCGACGGACTCGACGCGCTGCCCGGAGTCGAGGTCCTGCGGCCGGACGCGCTGCTTTGCCGCGACGTTCACTGCGACGTCACCCGCGATGGACTGCCCCTGTACTTCGACAGCCATCACCTGACACTGCAGGGCGGCACGACGCTCGAGCCGCTTTTCGCAAGAATTTTCACTCGATGACCGCCTGGCCGAGGATTCACCCCCATGAGCCGAGTCGAACCCGCAGCGGATCCCCGGTCATTCTCGATTGCGCCATCCGACCGGGCCATTACCCGGCGCGAAGTCCTCGCCGGGCTGGCAGCCGCCGGCATGGTCAGTGGTTGCCTGTCCGAGGAGGACGGCGACGTACCCGCCCGGCGCACGACAGAATCCTTTGGCGGCATGACGATCTACAATGACTCCATGCTGCCCCCGCTCACCGGCGCGTTCCCCGCCTACACCGATCACTCGCCCCGGGTTCCGGTGTATTGCGTAACGCCCGGCAACACCGGCTACATCCATCGTTTTTACGACAGTTCGCCGTTCAGTCCCTCCGGCCGCTACCTGGCGGTCACGCGCCTGCCGTTCGAAGATCGCCGACCGAAGCCCGGCGAGGTCGCGGAAATCACGTTGATCGATCTGGTCACGGGCGAAACGCGAATCGTCGCCGAGACGCGCGGCTGGGACGTGCAACTGGGCGCGCAACTGCAATGGGGCGCGGACGATCGGACCCTGCTCTTCAACGACCTCGAGGTTCGCGACTGGATGCCGTACGGCGTGCGGCTCGACCTGCAGTCGGGCGAGTCGCGGCGTCTCGGCGGCACCATCTACTCGGTCTCGTCCAACGGCCGCTGGGCCGCCAGCCCCTGTCTGCGTCGAATGGCCGTGACGCAGGAAGGCTACGGCGTCGTGGTGCCGAAGGAATACGTCCCCGACAACCGGGGCGCGAGCGAGGATGACGGCATCTGGATCACCGACCTGCATAGCGGCAATACGCGACTGCTGGTGTCCCTGGCGCAGATCGTCGACCGTGTCGTTCCCGAGCTACCGGTCGCCGGCCAGCGCGGCGACTTTTTCGGCTTCCACGTCAAGTGGAACCCGCAGGGCACGCGCTTGATGCTGGCGTTGCGCTGGTTGCCGCGGAGCCTGTTGCCGTGGAGGCGCAAGCGGCGTTACGGCGCCAAGCACGTGATCACGATGAATGCCGATGGCAGCGAGGTGCGCGTCGCGGTGTCGGCCGAGCGTTGGGCGCAAGGCGGTCATCATCCGAACTGGTGCCCCGACGGGGAGCACGTGCTGATGAACCTGAACACGCAGGGTGACGGCTTGCGCTTTGCGCGACTCGCACTCGACGGCTCGACCTGCGAAACCCTGGTGCCGGGCATTCGTGGCTCGGGGCATCCAACGCTGCATCCGGATGGACAGCACCTGCTCACGGACGCCTACGTGGACGAGCCGCTCGCTTTTGGTGACGGCACGGCACCGATTCGACTCATCGACCTGAGCAGCGGTATCGAGACACGACTGGTGCGCATCGGCATCCAGCCCCTCGCGGAGCACTCGACCGGAACGTTGCGCGTCGACCCCCACCCGGCGTGGGACCGTTCGAATACGCGGATCGCCTTCAATGCCTGCCCGGACGGCAAGCGCCGCGTGTATGTCGCCGATCTCGCCGACATCCTGCGCCAACCCTGATCTCGTCCTGGCCTTCCTGGCCTTCCTGCCCTTCCTGGCCTTCCTGCTCTGCATGCCCTACCTTCGGCGACGCGCCAACGCGAGCAGCGCAGCCACGGCTTCACCCACCCCGTTGGCAATCCCGAGCTCGGCCGTGCGCCGACACATCGCGGCGCAGCGCTCGGGTTCGTGCAGCAGCCGAGCAGCGACTGCGGCGATGGCTTGCGGCGTGCGCTCGGCCGTTTCCGCGATTTGCAGCCTGACCGCGCGCCGGATGCGACGATCCTGGTCGCCGGCCAGCGGAATCGCCACGATCGGGCGCCCGTGCGCGAGCACGTGAATCATCGTCGAGCCGCCGTTGCTGACGACGATCAGCGCTTCGGCGAGCAGGTACTGCACGTGATCGGGCTCGACCCGCGGCAACAAGACCAGGTTCGGGTCGTCGGACGGCGTGACGTTCTTGCGGCCCGTGAGCACCACGGTGCGCTGGCCGGTGGCGGCGGCAAACTCGCGCGCGGCCGCGATGAACAACTCCGCCGGTTCCGCCACGCGGGTGGCTTCGCCCCGTCCACCGGGCACGAACACGACGTAAGCGCCCGGTTCCAGTCCTTGACTGGCCAGCCAGGCACTTCGCGCCTGCGGTTCCGACGGCGTGAAGAGCGTGTCGAACTGGCGCACGCCGTAGTGTGGAAAGAAGCGCAGCTTCCAGCTCTCGACCCGTGACAGGCCGCCCGTCACGAACGTGGGAAACACGATCCAGTGCTCGTCGAGCAGGCGCATCCACTTGCTGCGGAAGGCCTTCCAGCGCAGTTTCGGCGCACGGCTCGAAAACACCAGCCGCGCGCCTGCACGCCGGGCCGCGCGCAGCTGCGCCGTGCGACCGGAATTGTCGAAGATCATGACATCGGGCCGGAACGATTCGATCGTGGCCAGGACTTGCGCCGTGCTGTTGGTCGGCGAAGCGTCGCAATCGATGATCGGAAAGTTGACGGACTCGCGGAACACCGCCTGGCGGTTCACCAGGAAGCGAATATCCGCCGTGGGATCGGCCTTCGCCAGTTCACGTGCGATGATCAGGCACCGCATCAGTTCGCCGGCACCACCCGGACCCGAGACGGGCGAAAACAGCATGCGTGCGGGAGGTGCGCCTGCAGCTGCCGTCGTCAAGCGCGGCGCGGCGGCGAATCCAGAGCCACTGCCCGCCGCGGCTGGCGCCAGCGCCAGTACGGCCCGGTACGCGTGTTCCATGCGCGCTGCCGTCTGCTCGAGACTGAACTCGGACAGGTCCGAATCGACCCGCTTGCGCCCGGCGGCGTGATGACGGCGCAGGGCCGCGACCATTTTCTCCACGTCGTCGATCGGGACCAGGTCGATGGGATACCGTTGCGCCAGGTCGCGCGGCCCTTCCGTTTCACAAGCGACGACGGGAACGCCGCTGTCGAGCGCCTCGGCGATGACACGCCCGAACGGCTCGTAGCGCGACGGGCACACGAACAGGTCGAAGGCCTGGTAGAGATCCTTTACGTCACGGCGGAAGCCCTCGAAGCGCACGCCCGTGCTGGCCTGCCGCTGCAGCGATCTGCGTTCGCTGCCATCGCCGACGATCACCAGCTTCGCGTGCGGAAGCTGCGCTTGCGCGAACGCCTGCAGCAACACATCGAAGCCCTTGCGCGGCACGAGACGGCCGACGCCGCCGATCAGGAAATCGTCGTCGGTCGCGCCGAGTTCCGCACGCAGTTGCCGGATGCGCTCGGGCGTCAGCCGCGGATGCGAGACCAGCGAATTCGGCACCAGGTAGGTCTTGCCGTGGAAAGCGGGCGGCACCGTCGCCAGCTGCCATTCCGAGATGCAGAACAGCGCGTCCGTCCGCAGGTAGTGCGGACCGTTGAGATGCAGGTGCAGCGTGCTGACGTGGCGTGCCGTGCGTTCGATGCGCGAGACGTAGCGCGTGCCGCGCCGCAGGTGCGTGTGGATGATGTCCGGCCGCCACTGCTCGATGATCTCGGCAAGTCTTGCCTGCGTGCGCCACCACGGGGGCACCTCGAACACCTGGATGCCCGGCCCGATCTCGTCGAGCAGGCTCGCACCCGTGCGGTCGCGGTGGTCGCTGCGGACGACGAGCGCGACGTCGTGCCGCTGCGCCAGGGCCGCACAAGCTTCGGTCGCCGCGCGCTCGGAACCTGCGAATCCGCGCGAGAGGATGACGTTCATGACACGCAGGCGGCGGCCCACCGGCGGGGCCGCCACCGGCGGCACGCGACTGTCAGCGACTGGCGGGACGATCATCATCCCCCGATTGTATCCCGCAGCGAGCGGCCGCTCAGCGCATGCGTGCCGCGGGCGCCTGCTCTGCCTCGAGCCTGCCGTGCTTGACCAGCCGCGCCTCGATGCCCGCACGCGTGCGTTCGTGCGTCGTGGCCAGTTCGTCGACCCTGGTGCCCGCATCGAAGCCCGCCAGCAGGCGCTCGTCTTCTTCGGCCGGCCACGGCTTGCCGGCGTTGCGCGGCAGGGTGGATTGCCGGCGCGACTGGCGCAGTCGCATTTCCAGTGAATCGGCCGCGAGGAACAGCGCGCGCACGACGTCCGGCGATTGCAGCGGCGCGATACTGGTCAAGGGTTGGCCCAGCGTCGGGTCCATGCCCGCGGCCAGGGATTTCAGGATTTCGGCAGCCTTGATGTCGTCCATGAGCGATGACTCCTCGCGGTGTTGAGACGCCGCGCCGCATGGGTGCGGCACGTCGTCATTCGACGCGAGGGGAGCCACCGCGGCCAGCTCCATTAGTCGTCGAGTTGCGACAATTCTCGCGGGCTCAATCTTCGTCGCGCTCGACTTCCGCATCCGATTCGGCGACGTCGTCGTCCGGCTCGATGCCCTCGGTCGGCGGCTCGGTCGTGATCTCGAACAGCGGCCGCAGGAACCGCAGCCGCTCGATGGGATCGTCGAGTTCGAGGCATTGCTGCTTGTGTGCCGGTGGCAACGGCAGGATTTCCGCCAGCCGGCCGGCGACCCAGCCGGCGTCGTCGAGGTGACGCTCGAGCGATTGGTAGGGATCGCCGACCTGGCCGAGGACGTAATCGAGCGCCGGACCGAGATCAGAAAACTCCTCGGGGACCGGCACGCGCACTTCGTCGGCGAGCCACTCCACTTCGGCCAGGTTGAGTCCGTCGCGCGCGCGACTGCGCGAGAGGATGCGGAACCGGCGCTCGCCACGGGCCTCGATACCCAGCAGGCCGTCGGGCTGCCCCGAGAAATCGACGATACGCGCGTACGTGCCAACGTCGCTGGTCGCCGTGGGACCGTCGCCGGCCTCCACCCCCTCCGTCAGGAGCACGACGCCGAAGCCGGAATTCTCGCGCATGCAGCGCCGCACGAGATCGATGTAGCGAGCCTCGAAAATCCGCAACGGCAGCGGACCGTCCGGGAACAGGACGGTGCCGAGCGGGAACAGCGGGATTTCCTGTCGCGTCGGGGCCTGGTCGGGCATGAGCCGATTATGCCGCTTCCGGACGACTAAGGCGCCGCAGCGCGCAGGGCCCGCAACAGGTGCTCGTGCAGGCCGCCGAACGAACCATTGCTCATCAACACCAGATGGTCGCCTGGACGCGCCTCGGCGACCAGCGCAGCCACGAGCTTGTGCAGGTCGGCCTGTACGGTCGCCAGTGACCCGAGCGGCAACATCGCATCGGCCACGGCCCACTTCACCTCGGGCGACTGGTAGACGAACACCCGGTCCGCGCCGGCGAGCGACGTGGCCAGCGCGGCCTTGTGCGTGCCGAGCTTCATCGTGTTCGAGCGCGGCTCGAGCACGGCGATGACGCGACCCTGGCCTGCCCGGCGCCGGACGCCGTCGAGGGTCGTCGCGATGGCCGTGGGGTGATGGGCGAAGTCGTCGTACACCACGATATCGCGCACGACACCGCGCACCTCGAGTCGACGCTTCACGCCGCCAAAGCGGCGCAAGGCTTCGATCGCGGCATCTTCGCCGACTCCGGCGTGACACGCAGCGGCCACGGCCGCGATCGCGTTGGCCGCGTTGTGACGACCCAGCAGGTCCCAGTCGACGCGCCCGAGGCAGCGCTCGCCGCGCCAGATCTCGAAGCTCGCAAAACTTTCGTCGCCGCCGGCCGCAGCGACGCGCCATTCCGCCCCGGCGGTGTTCGCCGCGGTGAAGCGCTCGACCGGCGTCCAACAGCCCATGCGCAGCACCTCGTCGAGGTACGGCTCGTCGGCGTTGACGAGCAGCCGGCCATTGCCGGGCACGGTGCGCAACAGCAGGTGGAACTGTTTCTGGATCGAAGCCACGTCCGGATAAATGTCGGCGTGGTCGTGCTCGAGGTTGTTGAGGACCGCCGTTCGCGGCCGGTAATGCACGAACTTCGCGCGCTTGTCGAAGAACGCGGTGTCGTATTCGTCGGCCTCGATCACGAAATGGCGGCCGCCGCCGAGCCGCGCGCTCATGTCGAAGTCGAGTGGCACGCCGCCGATCAGGAAGCCGGGATTCATTCCTGCGTGCTCGAGAATCCACGCCAGCAGGCTGCTGGTCGTCGTCTTGCCGTGCGTGCCCGCCACACCGAGCACCCACCGTTCGTCGACCTGCAGCACGTTGCGCGCCAGCCAGTCGGGTCCCGATTCATAGCGCTTGCCGCTGTCGAGCAGCGCTTCGACCAGCGGATTGCCGCGGCTCATCACGTTGCCGACCACGAACACGTCCGGATTCAGCTTGAGCTGGTCGGGTTCGTAGCCTTCGATGACGTCGATGCCGAGCGCTGCGAGCTGCGTGCTCATCGGCGGATAGACGTTGCGATCGGAACCGGTGACGCGGTGACCGGCGGTGCGCGCGATGGCCGCGATGCCCCCCATGAAGGTGCCGCAGACGCCGAGGATGTGCAGGTGCAAAGTCAGCCCCCTTTGCCGGTCGCAAGCTGGAGCAGCAGGTTGATCAACAGGAAATACGTCAGCGACACGGTGATGCCGGTGAACAGGTTCGAGTCCGTCGCGAGCTTGAGGATGCGCCCGGTGACCAGCGCGAAGATCACGACCATGCCGAGCGCGAGCAAGCCCGCCGCGGTGGATTCCGCCGGCACGCCGGCCAGCGTCGACAGCCACTGCACCGGCAGGAACATGGCCAGCCCCAGCACGACGCCGGTGCCGAGCACCGCCGTGGCGGTTTGCAGGAAGCGGTCGGTCCTGCCGAACAGTTGCAGCAGCAGGTAGACACCCGCCGTGAGCAGGACCGGATCGAGCACGACGAAGACCAGCCAGGCCGCCGCCGGTTCCTCGAGCAGCGTCAGTTGCAGGATCGACACGGCGACGTACGCCGCAGCAGTCAGCCACAGCAGCATTGGCGACGCTGGAAGGTCCTGTGGACCACGTCGCCAGAGTACGATGTCGAGAAATGCCTTCAGGAAGTGCAGCACGATTCGAAGCGGCGGCCTGAGGAGCGGCGATTCTACACGCAGGTGACCGACCCGATGCGCGAAGCGAGGCTGATCCAGGACCGCGATGAACTCGAGGCCGCCATTTTCCGGCTGCGCAGTTCGGACCGGCTCGCGCTCGACACCGAGTTCATGCGCGAGCGCACTTACCACGCCCAGCTGTGCCTCGTGCAGATCTCCACCGAATCCGACTGCTACCTGGTCGATCCGCTCGCCGATCTCGACCTGACGCCGCTGCACGAGCTGCTGCAGGATCGCTCGAAGCTGAAGATCCTGCACGCGGCGCGACAGGATCTCGAAGTGCTGCTGCAATCCGGGGGCGCGGTGCCCGGCCCCCTGTTCGACACGCAGGTGGCCGCCGCCTTTCTCGGCTTCCCGCCGCAGGTCGGCTATGCCGAACTCGTCGCGCGACAACTCGGGCACTCGATCGACAAGGGCCAGACCCGCACCGACTGGTCGCGACGGCCGCTCACGCCGGCGCAAGTTGCGTACGCCGCAGACGACGTGCGACACCTGCTCGTCATTCATACCGACCTGCAGGCGGCCCTGGTCGCCAAAGGGCGCGCCGACTGGGTTGCCGAGGAAGCGGCCGCCTACGAAAACCCTGCGTTGTACCGCACCGACCCGGCGCAGGCCTGGCGTCGACTCAAGGGACTGAACCGTTTGCGACCGGAAGAGCAGTCGGCCGCTCGCGCACTGGCCGACTGGCGTGAACGGCGCGCCATCGAATCGGATAAGCCGCGCGGCTGGATCCTGGCCGACGAAGCGCTCTATGCGCTCGCCACCCGGGACCCCGTCTCGCTCGAGGCGCTGGAAGCGGTCCCCGGCTTGCCACCGGGCGTGGTCCGCAAACGCGGCGATGAACTACTGCAACTGCTGCGGACCGCACGCGCCGACCAGTCGGGCGTGCCCCTGTCCGCGCCGAAACGCCCGGAACCGCAGCAGTTGGCACTCGCGACGCGCCTGCTGCAGGTCGTCCGCGACGTGGCTGCGCAACTCGACGTGTGTGCCGAAGTGCTGGCGACACGCAAGGACGTCGAGGCGATCGCGTACGGGTCGGGTGCACCCGGCGACAGCCCGCTCATGCGCGGCTGGCGCAGGGGCGTGATCGGCGAGAAGCTGCTGGCCGTGCTCGGCTAGGCGATCGAGCCGGGACCTTTCCCAGAGCGCGTGTCTGCCTTTCCAAGCTCGGGGAAAGGTCCCGGCTCGGTCGCCTGCTCCGATGCGCGTGTCTGCCTTTCCAAGCTCGGGGGAAGGCCCCGGCTCGATCGCCTGACGTCAGGCGCCGGTGACCTTCACGAACTCGGCATAGACGCGATCCACGGGCTGGTCGGCGTTGACGACCTTCAACAGTCCGCGACCCTGATAGTGCTCGATCAGCGGCGCAGTCTGCGCGTTGTAGACCTTGAGCCGGTTCGCGATCACGTCTTCCTTGTCGTCGTCACGCTGCTTCAGCAGCGGCGGCTCGGCACCGTGGGCCGGGTTGTCGCAGCGCTCGCCCTTGCCCGACGGCGACGAATAGACGTTGAACACCTTGCCGCAGTCCGGGCACGTGCGACGGCCGGTCAGACGCATCACCAGCGCTTTTTCGTCGACCTTCATCAGCACGACGGCGTCGACGGGCTGACCGAGCTCGGCCAGCAACCGGTCGAGCGCACCCGCCTGCGCGACATTGCGCGGGTAGCCATCGAGGATGAAGCCCTTCGCGGCGTCCGGGCGGCCGAGCCGCTCGCGGATCAGGCCGAGGACGATGTCGTCGGTCACCAGTTCGCCGGCATCCATCGCCGCCTTGGCACGCTTGCCAAGTTCAGTGCCGCGCGCCACCGCGTCGCGCAGCAGGTCGCCGGACGAAACCTGCGGGATGCCCTTCTGGTCACGCAGGCGCTGGGCCTGTGTGCCCTTGCCGGAGCCGGGTGCGCCTAGGAGTACGAGTCTCATGTTGCGGGGCCGTTCAGGGTCGGTTTCAAGAGGCGCGCACGTTACCGAAAATGCCCCGTCGGGGCCAGAAGCAGCTTCCGCAGCAGGTCGCGGCCTGGCCTGCAAAAAGTTAGAACCCGACGCCCGGTGGGGGTATCCTTGGCGGCTGACAAATGCACGTAAGTCCTCGATTGTGGGCATATTTTCGGGAGCCACGATGAAGCAGCCGACCGGTCCGCGCAATGCCTTCTATGCCCAGTCCGGCGGCGTCACCGCCGTCATCAACGCGTCCGCCTGCGGCGTCATCGAGACCGCCCGCAAGCACCCGCGCAAGATCGGCAAGCTCTACGCCGGCCGCAACGGCATTCTCGGCGCGCTCACCGAGGACCTGATCGACACCGGCAAGGACAGCACCGCGGACATTCGCGCCCTGCGCCACACTCCGGCCGGCGCCTTCGGCTCGGCGCGCTACAAGCTCAAGAAGTACGAAGACAACCCGGCCCAGTACGAGCGGCTGCTCGAAGTCTTCAAGGCCCACGACATCGGCTACTTCTTCTACAACGGCGGTGGCGATTCGGCCGACACGTGCTTCAAGGTGTCGCAGCTGGCCGAAAAGGTGGGGTACCCGCTGCAGGCCATTCACGTGCCGAAGACCGTCGACAACGATCTGCCGATCACCGATTGCTGTCCGGGTTTCGGCTCGGTGGCCAAGTACGTCGCGATCTCGATTCGTGAAGCCGGTTTCGATGTCGCCTCGATGGCACGCACGTCGACCAAGGTGTTCGTGCTCGAAGTCATGGGACGCCACGCGGGCTGGATCGCGGCGGCAGGCGGCCTTGCGTCGCAAAAAGCCGGCGACGCGCCGCACATCATCCTGTTCCCCGAAATCGCGTTCGACGAAGCTGCCTTCCTCGCCCGCACGGAAGAATGCGTCAAGAAGTACGGCTATTGCGCGGTCGTGGTCTCCGAGGGCGTGCGCAACAAGGACGGCAAGTTCCTGGCCGATGCGGGCACGCGTGACGCCTTCGGCCACGCACAGCTGGGCGGCGTAGGCCCGGTCGTGGCGCAGCTGGTCAAGGACAAGCTCGGCTACAAATACCACTGGGCCGTGGCGGACTACCTGCAGCGCGCGGCGCGGCACATCGCGTCCAAGGTCGACGTCGAACAGGCCTACGCGGTGGGCAAGGCCGCGGTCGAGTTCGCGTTGCAAGGCCACAACTCGGTGATGCCGACGATCGTGCGGACCTCGAACCGGCCCTACCGCTGGAAGATCGGCATGGCGAGTCTCGACCAGGTGGCCAACGTCGAGAAGATGCTGCCCCGCGACTACATCACCCCGGACGGTCTCCACATCACCGCCAAGGGACGGAAGTACCTCGCGCCGCTGATCCAGGGAGAGGACTACCCGCCGTACGAGGGCGGCCTGCCGAAGTACGTGGTGCTGAAGAACAAAGCCGTCAAAAAGAAGCTTAAAAAAGCCTTTATGGTATAGTCCCGCGCCTTTTTTCCGGGGCTGAACGGGCCTTAGATCGAGTCGCAGAACTCGGCGCCCGCACCGCCCCGCCAGGTTTACGAGTGAAGACCCGTTTGGGAGGTTGAGCATGACTACCGACTTCGCGCTGCTGCTCGCGATTGGCGCCGGCGTGGCCGCCATTCTTTACGGCATCCTGTCCGTGCGCTGGATCGTCGCCCAGCCTGCAGGCAACGCCCGCATGCAGGAAATCGCATCCGCCATCCAGCAGGGCGCCAGCGCCTACCTGAACCGCCAGTACTCGACGATCGGCATCGTGGGTGTCGTGCTGTTCCTGGTGCTCGGCCTCATGCTCGGCTGGGGCACGGCGGGCGGCTTTGCCGTCGGCGCCATTCTGTCCGGGCTGGCCGGCTACATCGGCATGAACGTCTCGGTGCGCGCCAACGTGCGCACGGCTCATGCGGCCAGCGTCGGCCTCAACCCGGCCTTGCAGGTCGCTTTCCGCGGCGGCGCCATCACCGGCATGCTCGTCGTAGGCCTTGGCCTGATCGGCGTGGCGGCCTATTACTGGGTGATGCTCAACGTCACCGGCGGCGACGTGGACAAGTCGCTGCATGCGCTGGTCGGCCTCGCGTTCGGCGGCTCGCTGATCTCGATCTTCGCGCGACTCGGCGGCGGCATCTTCACCAAGGGCGCCGACGTCGGCGCCGACCTCGTGGGCAAGGTCGAAGCCGGCATCCCCGAAGACGACCCGCGCAACCCGGCGGTGATTGCCGACAACGTCGGTGACAACGTCGGCGACTGCGCCGGCATGGCGGCGGACCTGTTCGAGACCTACGCCGTGACCGTGGTGGCGACCATGCTGCTCGCCGGCCTCACGATGCAGGCGACGCTCGGCATCAACGCCGTGCTGTATCCGCTCGTGCTCGGCGCCGTGTCGATCGTCGCCTCGATCGTCGGCACCTTCTTCGTCAAGGCGCGCGATGGCGGCAAGATCATGAACGCGCTCTATCGCGGCCTGATCGTTGCGGGCGTGATCGCGGCGATCGCGTTCTACTTCGTCACGACCAGCATGATGGGCGACGCGGCGATGCCGCTGTTCGGCTGCGCACTGATCGGCCTCGTGCTGACGGGCGCGATGATCGTGATCACCGAGTACTACACGGCGACGGAATACGCGCCGGTGCGTTACGTGGCGGCAGCGTCGCAGACCGGCCACGGCACCAACGTGATCGCGGGCCTCGCGGTCTCGATGCGTTCCACCGCCTGGCCGGTGCTCGCGATCTGCGCCGCCATCTGGGGTGCGTACTCACTGGCTGGCCTGTACGGCATCGCCATCGCCGCGACGGCCATGCTGTCGATGACGGGCGTGATCGTTGCGCTCGACGCCTACGGCCCGATCACGGACAACGGCGGCGGCATCGCCGAGATGGCCGGCCTGCCGAAGGAAGTGCGCAAGATCACAGACGCGCTCGACGCGGTCGGTAATACGACCAAGGCCGTCACCAAGGGTTACGCGATCGGTTCCGCCGGTCTTGCCGCGCTGGTGCTCTTCGCTGACTACACCAACAACCTGGAAAGCCACTTGCTGGCCACGGGACGCGAGATGGTCGTGTTCTCGCTGTCGGATCCAGCTGTGATCATCGGCCTGTTCATCGGCGGACTGATTCCTTACCTGTTCGGCGCCATGGCCATGGAGGCCGTGGGTCGCGCTGCCGGTTCGGTGGTCGTGGAAGTGCGGCGCCAGTTCAAGGAGATCCCGGGCATCATGGCAGGCACCGCCAAGCCGGATTACTCCCGTGCAGTCGACATGCTGACGAAGGCCGCGATCAAGGAAATGATCGTGCCGTCGCTGCTGCCGATCCTCGTGCCGGTCGTCGTTGCGTTCGGCATGAACTACCTCATGGGACCCGGTGCCGGCATGCGCGCCACGGGCGGCCTGCTGATCGGCACGATCGTCACGGGCCTCTTCGTCGCCATCTCGATGTGCACGGGCGGCGGCGCCTGGGACAACGCGAAGAAGTATGTCGAGGAAGGCAACTTCGGCGGCAAGGGCTCCGAGACCCACAAGGCGGCCGTCACTGGCGACACCGTTGGCGATCCGTACAAGGACACCGCCGGCCCGGCCATCAACCCGCTGATCAAGATCATCAACATCGTGGCGCTGCTGCTGGTGCCGCTGCTGTAGGGTCCCGTGCATGGGGACTGTCCCCGCAGGGGGACTGTCCCTGTCCCGTTTCCCGCGTCTCCAGGCAGGAGTCGAATCCGCTCGCATGGAACTGATCCTGGTCTGCGGTCCTTGGAGCAGCGGCACCACGGTTGTCGCCGGCCTGCTTGAGCGACTCGGCTTGCGCGGCCTGCCGCCGTATTTCGTAACCAAGGATCCACGTACGCCCAACAGCTTCGAGTCGATGGACTTTCGCCGGCTGATCGGCGAACTTCTCGACGAGAACACGCTGCGAATGCGCGTCGACTGGTCGCTGGCGCAACAGCGGCTGCTCGAGTTTCGAAAGCGTCTCGAGCAACAGGCTGACGACGGTGCAGCACCGCTGTTCCTGAAGTACCCGCCCTCGGCGCTTCTGATTCCGGAGATCTGTCAGGTCTTTGCGACGCGACTCGTCTATGTGCTGCGCCCGATGCAGGCAATCGAGGCAACGCGCGAGCGCCGCAACTGGCAGGTCCAGTTCGGCGCTGCCGGCGCGCAGGTGCTGTACCCACAGATGTTCCAGGCGCTGATCGATCACGAATTCCCGACGCATCTCGTGCGCTACACGGAGCTGCTTCGGGATCCGGCAGCACACGCCGGGCAACTGGCCCGATTCTGCGGGCTGCCGGCGGATGCCGGCGTCATCGCCCGTGCGGCTGCACTCGTGCGAGTGCGCAGCGCACCATGATCGAGTTCGAATCGTTCTGCTTCCTGCAGAACCACAAGACCGGCTGCACGCTGGTCGAGACCTTCCTGCGAGCCCACTGCAGCGAGGACATCGTTCGCTACGAAAAGCACTGGGCACCGCCGGCACGCCGCTCCGGAAAGTTCCATTTCGTCGGCGTGCGCGAGCCGCTCGACACCTATCTGTCGCTGTTCAACTATGGCCTCGATGGTCGCGGCGAGATTTTCCTGCGCTTGAACGCAGCCGGCCTGGGCGCCCTTTACGCCGCCGGCATCGACGGTTTTGCCGAGTGGCTGCGGCACCTGCTGGATCCTCCCGGATCGGTGGCACTGTATCCGCCCGGTTGCGCGTGGATGGCATCGGAATGCGGCCTGCTCACCGCCCGCTTCCTGCGCCTCGCGATACCGGGCTCGCAGCGTGGACCCGGCGGCGTGTGGGCTTCCCGGCTCGCCGGGCCGGACTCGGTCGACGCGGTGCTTCGGTATGAAGCCCTGATACCGCAGTTACGCGACCTCGTCAGCGGCCCGCTGCGGCACGCGTTCGTGCACCTCGACGCCGCGCTGGAGTGGCTCGCGTCGCCGCCGCGCGTCAATGCGTCGCAGCGCCGCGACCGCTCGGGCGTTCCCCACGTGCCGGCGGAGCTGCGCGCACGACTGGCTGATCGGGAGCGCCTTCTATACGACGCCTTCTATCCTGAGCACCGTCCGGACCGTATGCTGAGCCCATGAGCAGCGCGATCGCATCCGCGTCGGACGAGCAGGCGCTGACGCCGGGCCAGCGCCTGTACCTCCCCGAATACGACCTGGTGCCGTTTCGCGAACCGACCCGCGGTTACCTGATCCTCGCGCCGCAGCGGACCGGCAGCAATTATCTCTGCCGCCGCCTGTGCAATGTGCGTGGGCGCTTCGGCATGCCGAGCGAGTATCTGAACCCCGTCGCGATCCGCATGCTGGCTCCACGCCTGCTGCCGGACAGCGCTGCAGATCCGGTGCCGTTCGCCGCCTACATGGCGGCGGTGCAGCGCGCACGCACCAGCGCGGATGGCTGGTTTGGCATCAAGCTTCAGCCCGCACAGCTTGCGGCGTTTGCGCCAGGCGACCGGGCATTGTTCGATTTTGCCGCGTCCTACCAGCGAATCGTCGTGCTGAGCCGGCGCGACAAGCTGGGGCAGGCGATCTCCGGAACGCTCGCCCAGCTCACGGGAACCTGGTTCAACGACGGAACGCCGCCTGCCGTCGACCGATCGCGCTGGCCGCAACTCTTTCCGGCGATCGCAGCCAACCTCGCGCGCTACATCGAGGAGGACCGCCGCCTCGCCGCGCTGGGCAAGGCGCTTGCCCGCCCGTGGCTGCGCATCGAATACGAAGAGATCCTCAGCGACGGGCAAGCTACGTTCGAGCAACTCGTCGAGTTTCTCGGCGTCGATGAAACCGTGATCCTCGAGGAAGCAGCGGACGTGGCGGTGCCGCAGAAGCCGCCCGCCGAAACTTCCGAGGCGCTCCGCGCGCGGTTTCTGCAATATGTCGGCGGCGGCTGAGCCGGTGCTGCTCAAGACCAAATCGGGACCGCCCCCTTGCGCGTCCTGCCGGTGTGGGCAGCGGACGCCCTTTCATGCCGGAACACCGGTCCTCCCCAGCCTCTGGCAGGTATTTTCATGAGTTCGACGAGCACCCCTGCGAAGAAGACCGTCGTGTTCTGCGTGCCTGGCCGCACGTTCTCGAACAATTTCCTGTGGAGCTGGACCGAAACGCTGAGCGACCTGCTGAAGTCCGGCCACTTCAACGTGTTGCTCAGCAACCATTATTCGAGCTGCGTGCACATCGCGCGCGCAAAATGCCTGGGCCTGTCGGTCGACCGTGGGCCGGTGCAGAAGCCCTGGAATGGAACGGTCCCTTACGATGTCCTGGTCTGGATCGACAGCGACATGGTATTTCGCTCCCGGGACGTCCTCGATCTGATCCAGGCGACCGAGCAGTACCCGGTCGTGTCCGGGCTTTACATGCTGGAGGATCGGGTGCACTTCTGCGCGATCGAGAAGTTCGATACCGAATATTTCGTCAAGAACGGCAGCTTCGAGGCGCTGACCGCGACCCGCATCAGCGAATGGACTCAGCGGACCGGCAGCCCTTACCTGCCGTGCGCCTTCACGGGGCTCGGTTTCTGCGCGTTCCGCCATGGAATCCTCGAGGATCCCCGGCTCACGTATCCCTACTTTTATTCGCCGGTGCAAACGATAAAAACAGGTCGTGCCGATGTGCCGGAGTACCGGGATCTTTCCAGCGAGGACGCTTCGCTGTTCCACAATCTGATCGAGGCGGGGCTCATTTCCAGCATCATGGTGAAAACAGATTTGCGCGTCGGTCACGAAAAGTCGGCGATTATCTGATCGCCCGCCGCTCGCGTCGGCTTGCCGCCAATCTGGCCGCGGGCATCTCGCTGACCCGCGGCTCGACCCGCGACCGCTGGCCATGGCTGCGTTGGACGTTGGCCGGGCTGCTGGTCGCGTGCGCCACGGCGGCAACGCTGGCGTGGCCGGTCCAGTCGGCCACCTGGGCGATGCTCGGCTTCGCGGCAGCCGGTGGTGTCCTGCTGCCTGCGCCATTCGGCATGGTGACGCTGGCTGGGGTGATGGCACTGCAGTTGCTGCTGAGCTGGATCAACAACCTCAAGATCGGTCTCACCGGTCTGCCGCTGACGGTGCTCGACATCAAGATTGCACTGGCCAATCCCGCGGGACTCTGGGACGCGCTGGCCCTGCCCCACTGGACCCGCCACGTCGCCACCGTCGGCGTCGTGATCGCAGTGCTGGGCTGGCTGCTCGTCGGCCTGGTCGTTGTCGCTCGATTCGCCAGGAGTTACCGGACACGGATCAATAAACGCGATCCCTGGTTGCGCCTCGCCGCCCTCGGCATCGTAGCCGTGCTGGCCCTGGTGCGACTGAATGTACTGTATGCCGCTGCCGCGCTGGACAACTCGACGTGGCAGCTCGATGGCGTCGCGGCCCTGGCCCACAGGATGGGTGCACTGCCCTTTCTCGGCTACTCGTACCATCTCGAGTCGCAGTCGACCGGCGACATCTATCGGGATGAAGCGGGCGTCGAACCGCCGAGCCCGGAGGAAGTGCGCGCTGCAGTCCTGCAATACATGGACTTCAGCACAGCGACAGCGGGCGCGCGAGTGCAGCCAAACATCATGGTCGTCCTCGCCGAGTCGACGTTCGATCCGGGCGCGACGTTTCGTCTCGAAGGCCACTGGAACGATGCCCTGTTCCGCACTGGCGAACTCACGGCAGCCAATGGCCTGCTGCGAGTGAATGCGATGGGCGGTGGCACCTGGATCACCGAGTTCGAAACGATCGTCGGCCTGGACTCGCGACTGTTCGGCTACTCCGGGATGTACACGCACGCCTCCCTCTCGCCGTTCGTGGACCGCAGCATCGCGACCTACCTGCGCGGGCATGGCTATCACACGTCGGCGTTCTTTCCGCACGGCGGCGATTTCTACAACGCCCGGCGTGCGTACACTCACTACGGCTTCGAAACCATTCTCGACAGCCACGACCTGGGACGCGGCGACTGGATGAAGACCGACCGCGAAGTGGCGGACAGCGTGCGCACGGCCTTGGGACCTGCACCGGCCGCGCCCTTCTTCAGTTATGTCCTGTTCATCGAGAACCACTCGCCGCACGACTGTGCTGCAACCGACACGTCGGGGTTTGCCGTCCAGTTCGCCGGCACGAAGGATTTCGTCCCTAATTGTGCCTTGCACGAGTACCTGCGGCGGCTCGACTCGACGACGGCTGCCGTGCGGTCGCTGCAGGACTATCTCGCCGACATCGAAGCACGGACCGGACGCCCGTTCGTCCTGCTGGTATTCGGCGACCATCAACCGCACACGTTTTCCAGCACCGGCGGCTTCCAGTACGACTACAGCGGATTCCGGCAGATCGCCGACACGCGCACCACGTTCTTCCACCTCATTTCATCCGTGCCGGGCAAGAAGCTGCGGTGCTGCTCGGAGATGCCGCCCACCACGATGCTGCCGACACTCTTGAGCGGCTACGTTGCCAGTTCGCCCGACGACGTCTACCTCGGTCTCAACCTCTGGCTGCACGCCCGCTGCGGCACCGATGCCGTGCACCGGGACTTCGGCAATTTCATGAGCAGGCTTTCGCCCAGGGCCATCGCAGAACGCGGCGACGCATGCAGCGCCGCGTACCAACGGGCACTGAGTGGTTTCCGGGCGTCCGGCGTCATGCGCTTCGAACGCGAGCCCTAGGACCTGCAGCGCTTGCATCCGTCCGGACCGCCGCACATGCTGCGCGACTCGAATTGCAATCGACCAGGAGGGAACCATGCGTCTGACCATCATTGCGGCGACACTCGCGGGCGTCGGCTTGTTGACGGGAGCGACACTTCACGCCAGGGACAACGACGGCCTGGGTGACGCCGCAAAGCAGGCACTCAAGCAGGCCGTGGCCGGCCCGCAGCGCACTGAAGCCAACCGTGCGCGCGACGCGTATCGTCACCCCGTCCAGACGCTGAGCTTCTTCGGCGTCAAGCCCAGGGACACTGTCGTCGAACTGTGGCCCGGCGGCGGCTGGTACACCGAGATCCTCGCACCCTACCTGGCCGCGAAAGGCACGCTGATCGCCGCTGCTCCGGCCGGCAAGGGTGCCGAGTCGATGGCCAAGCGGTTCGATGCCAACCCGGCGCTCTTCGGCAAGGTCCAGCGTGCGAATTTCCCGACGGTCTTCGGCGGCACGGGCGTCGCGCCGGGCACGGCCGACGTCGTACTCACGTTCCGCAACGTGCATAACTGGAAGATGGGTTACATGCAGCCCGACAAGGCCGACTACAGCGAAGCGGCGTTCCGCGAGATTTTCGCGATGCTCAAGCCGGGTGGCGTGCTCGGCATCGAGGATCACCGGCTGCCCGAATCCGCGAGCGCAGAACGCGAACGCGAGAGCGGCTACATCAAGGTCTCGACCGTGCGTGCCCTCGCGGAGAAGGCCGGATTCAGGTTCGACGGCGAGTCCGAGATCAATGCCAACCCGAAGGACACGACGGACTGGCCGAAAGGCGTGTGGACCTTGCCGCCGACGTTCGCCCTGGGCGACCAGGACAAGGCGAAATTCGCGGCCATCGGTGAAAGCGACCGCATGACGCTGCGGTTCGTGAAGCCGAAGCACTGACCCGTCGCCGGGCGTTCGAACCATGGCTCTGCTCGTCCGTCCGGCACTGGCGTTGGTGTTCTGCGTGGCCGCGTCCTGCAGCGCCGCGCAGGCGGACGGGCTCCCTGCTCCCTGGTTGCCGCTGGCACCAGGCGTCGCCCAGTGTGCGATCAGCGGCGACGCAGGGCAGCTTTCGAACCAGGCGGTCGAGTTCAGCGTGGAGAGTAGCGACGGCGGATTAAGACCCCGATCGTTGGTCAATCACTTCACGGGCCGCACTCAGCCGCTGACGGGCGAACTCTTCGCCGCGACACTGCGCGCAGATCGTGCGCAACGTTCAGCGAGCCAGTTCCAGCTCGAAGGCCCGGTGACCTGCCATCGCATCGATGCACTACCCGGCTCGGCGCGAGCTGCCGATCGCCGCGCCGGCCAGGCGCTGCAGGCCACGCTCGTCGACGCGAGTTCAAAACTGCGAGTGCGGTGGCGTGCAGTGCTGCGCGACGGCGCGAACTACGTGCGCGAGGACGTCGAGATCGTCGCCGCGCAGGGCGCCGACCTGCATTCGGTGTCGCTGATCGAACTCGACTTGCCGGGCGCACGGGTGCTCGGCACGGTGAGCGGTTCACCGGTGGTCACGGACGATGCGTTCTATGCGTTCGAGCATCCTGTGGCGGAAGCGAAGACGATCGGCGGCCACGCGAGCATGCCCTTGCGTCGCGCACTGCCACTGCGTGCCGGCGTACCGGTGCAGTACTCGGCCGTGCTCGGAGTCGCGCCCGCGGGACAGCTGCGCCGCGGCTTCCAGGCCTACCTCGAGAACGAGCGCGCTGCTCCGTTCCGCCCGTTCCTGCATTACAACTCGTGGTACGACATCGGCTATTTCACGCCGTACACGGAGGCCGAGGCACTGGCGGTCGTCGGCAAGTACGGTGAACAACTGGTGCGTGCGCGAGGCGTGCGCATGGATTCGTTCTTGTTCGATGACGGGTGGGACGACACGTCGCGGCTGTGGCAGTTCAGCAAGGACTTTCCGTCGGGTTTTGCGCCACTGCGTGCCGCCACCGCGAAGATCGGCGCGGGTCCGGGCATGTGGCTTTCTCCCTGGGGCGGCTACGGGCCGCCACGCCAGGCGCGTCTCGCCACCGCTCGCAGCGGCGGCTACGAAGTGGACGACCAGGGCCTTGCGCTGTCGGGACCGCGGTACTTCGCGCTGTTTCACGCCACGACGACCGAACTGCTGCGCCGCTACGGCATCAACCAGTTCAAGCTCGACGGCACCGGCAGCCCGGACAAGGTCACGCCGGGCAGCGAGTTCGACAGCGATTTCGCAGCGGCCATCGCGCTGATCGACGATCTGCGTGCGATCAAGCCCGACTTGTTCATCAACCTCACGACGGGCACCTGGCCCTCGCCGTTCTGGCTGCGCACGGCGGATTCCATCTGGCGTGGCGGCGAGGACCACTCGTTCGCGGGCGTCGGGACGGACCGCCAGCGCTGGATCACGTATCGCGATGCCGACACCTATGGCGGCGTGGTACGCATTGGACCGCTGTTTCCGCTGAACTCGCTGATGCTCCACGGCATCATCTACGCGCGCAAGGCGCGGGGCCTGGATACCGATCCGGGCGACGATTTCGCCGACGAGGTGCGCTCGTACTTCGCGAGCGGCACCGGGTTGCAGGAAATGTACGTGTCGCCGGACCTCTTGAACGAGCAGAACTGGGACGACCTGGCGAACGCCGCAAAGTGGGCACGGGCGAACGCGGTCGTGTTGCGCGACAGTCACTGGATCGGCGGCGATCCTGCTCGCGGCGAGGTCTATGGCTGGGCGGGCTGGGCGCCTGGCCGCGCGTTCGTCGCGCTGCGCAATCCAACGAACGCGCCGCGCCGCTTCGAACTCGATGTCGGCGCGGTACTGGAACTGCCGGCTACGGAAGCCCTTGAATGGGTCGCGTCCCCGGCTTACGCCGGGACCGCTCGACCATCGCAGCGCTGGCGCGCGGGCCGGGCAGTCACGGTCACCCTGCAGCCGCTGGAAGTGCGGGTATGGAACCTCGCAGCTGAATAGGCGTACCGGTCATCAAGGCGCCGCTCGACCGGTATCAAGAAGCAAGCAGCTTTTCCCACTCTGGCTGGGCGGGCCGTTTGATCCTCCTTGCCATTCGGTGCCATTCTCGCAGTCCTGCGCAGCCCTGCGCCCGCCCCGGAGCCACGATGATCACCCTGACCGTCAACGGCACCCGCCGCTCCTTCGATGGTGACCCCACCATGCCGCTGCCCTGGCTGGGAAACCCGTGCAGGTCCGAAGGCGTGAAGTAGCGGGCTGCAAGGCGATGTCGAACTGATGAGGGCGCTGATTGCAGGCGGCGTACTGTACGCCGCGCTGGTGATGCCGGCCGCGGCGTCACCGGCCCTTGCCGACTGCGATGCCGAAAGTTTTGCGACCGTGCTGCAGCCCGCTGGCCCGGCACCGCTGCCCGAAGCGCGCGCACTCTGGCTCGACCCCTGGCTGCTGCGCTGGCCCGGCGTCGAGGCCGACGGTCAATTCCGGCTGCATCATTCGGCCGACGGCCGCATGACCGCGGAGCGCGGCCACCAGGTCGCAGGCGCCGACGGTACGCTGGAACTGCAGGTGCATTCCGATGCGCCGCCACCCGCAGTGGCTGCGCGCTTTCGTCATGTGGCAGCCGGCGTCACTCTTCGTGTGTCGTCCAGCGCAGAGGCCCTGCGCGAACTCCACCGCGAACAGTTGCTGCTCGTGCAGGAGGATGCCGCTGGACGCGTGCTGCGGGCGACGCGCGTGCAGTCTCCCGGTGCGCTGGACGAGCTGTATGCGGCGGCCGAGGCAGCGGCACTCGGCACGACGGTTACGTCCGGTCACACGAAGTTTGCGCTGTGGGCACCGACCGCGCGCAACGTTGCGCTGTGCCTGCACCGCAACGGCCGCGGTCCCGCGCTGTCGCTGGAGCCAATGCAGCGTGACGCGCGGACCGGCCTCTGGTCAACGGTCATGGACCGCGATCTCTCCGGCAATTACTACACGTTCCTCGTCGATGTGAACGTCGACGGCGCCGGGCTCGTCCGCAATCGTGTGACGGATCCTTACGCGATCAGCCTGACGACCGATTCACGTCGCGGTTACGTGGCGAACCTGGAATCGCCGCAACTGAAACCGCCGGGCTGGGACCAGACGCCGGCGCCCACCCGCGCGCAGGCACCCACCGACGCGGTGATCTACGAACTTCACGTCCGCGACTTTTCGATCAGCGACGCCACGGTGCGACCGGAGTACCGTGGCAAGTACCTCGCCTTCACCCAGGCAGGGACGGACGGCATGCGTCATCTGCAGGCGCTCGCCGCCGCCGGCGTGACCGAAGTGCACCTGCTACCGGCGTTCGACTTCGGCTCGGTGCCGGAGCGCGACTGCGTGACGCCCTCCCCTGCCGGCGCGCCCGCCGGCGAGTCGCAGCAGCAGGCCGTGACCGCCGTGAGCGCGCACGACTGCTTCAACTGGGGCTACGACCCAGTGCACTACACGGCCCCCGAGGGCAGCTACGCCACTGATCCGGCCGACGGCGCGGTGCGCATCGTCGAGTTCCGCCGCATGGTGCAGGCGCTGCACCGCGCCGGCCTGCGGGTCGGCATGGACGTCGTCTACAACCACACCTACGCAGCCGGGCAGGATCGCTGGTCGGTGCTCGACCGCATCGTCCCCGGCTACTACCACCGGCTCGACGCCGCCGGCCGCGTCGCGAACTCGACCTGCTGCGCGAATACGGCCACCGAGCACCGCATGATGGCCAGGCTGATGATCGACTCGGCAGTGACCTGGGCACGCGACTATCACGTCGACTCGTTCCGGTTCGACCTCATGGGTCACCAGCCGCGCGCCGCCATGGAACAACTGCAGCAGCGAGTCAATGCCGCGACCGGGCGCGACGTGCTGCTGATCGGTGAAGGCTGGAACTTTGGCGAAGTGGCCGACGGCGCGCGCTTCGTGCAGGCCTCGCAGCTGTCGCTCAACGGCAGCGGCATCGGCACCTTCAGCGACCGCGCGCGTGACGCGATCCGCGGCGGCGGCGCCAGCGACAGCGGCTTGCGCGAGGTGAGCGCTCAGGGTTACGTCAACGGACTGCATTACGCCCCGAACGCCGACGCGCCGGCGGACGTGAACGAGGCTGACCTGATGCGCACGGCCGACATGGTGCGCGTGGGGCTGGCGGGGTCGCTCCGTCACTTTCGGCTGGTTGCATACGATGGTCGCGAAGTGCCGCTCGAGCAGATCCGGTATGCGGGCAGCCAACCCGCCGGGTACGTGACGTCGCCCGGGGAAGTCGTGAATTACTTCGAGAACCACGACAACCAGACGCTCTACGACCTGAACGCCTTCAAGCTGCCGCTCGCCACGTCCGGCGCCGAACGCGCGCGCGTGCAGGTCCTCGCCGTCGCGCTGAACGCATTCAGCCAGGGTATCGCCTACTACCACGCCGGCGTCGAGCTGCTGCGCAGCAAGTCCATGGACCGCAACAGCTTCGACTCGGGCGACTGGTTCAACCGCATCGACTGGACGGGCCAGGTCAATCATTTCGGTACCGGCCTGCCGCCTGCGCCGGACAACGCGACCAGCTGGCCGCTGATGCGGCCGCGCCTGGCCGACGCGCGGCTGCGGCCAGCGCCCGCCGACATCGAGTGGACCCGGACCGCATTCGAGGACCTGCTGCGGATCCGTGCCAGTTCGACCCTGTTCCGGCTGCGCAGCGCAGCCGACGTCGAGGCGCGATTGCACTTCCTGAACACCGGCCCAAGCCAGGTGCCGACAGTGATCGCCGGGCACCTGCAGGGTGGGAACTACGCGGGCGCGTGTTTCCGCGAGGTCCTGTACCTGGTCAACGTCGACATCGCCCCGCACGCGCTGCAGTTCGACGGCGAACGCGGCAAGAACTACGTCCTGCATCCGGTGCACCGTGCGCCGGACGCGGCCGATCGTCGGGCAGCGGAAGAGTCCCGCTACGACGCGGCGACGGGAGGCTTCACGGTGCCTGCGCGGACAGCAGTCGTGTTCGTGGTGGAGTGACCCGCGCGGCGTTGCGAGCGCCGGTCTACGGCGCCCGACCTTCGGTCATCAGCATCCGCGCGAAATAGGCGTATTCGAGCGCGATCCGGTACGCGAGCTGTTCCTGGTTTGAGGCGCCACCGTGGCCGCCTTCCATGTTCTCGTAGTAGAAGTAGTCACGCCCGAACGACTTCAATTTCGCCGCCGCCTTGCGCGCGTGACCGGGGTGCACGCGATCGTCCTTGGTCGAGGTGTAGTAGAAGACCGGCGGATAGGCGACGTCGGCGCGCAGGTTCTGGTACGGCGACCACTTCGACAGGTACGACCAGTCGGCCGTCTCCGGATCGCCATACTCCGCAACCCACGAGGCGCCCGCGCCCAGCCTGGTGTAGCGCTGCATGTCGAGCAGCGGCACACCGTTGACGATCGCCGCATACAGGTCGGGCCGCTGGTTCATGACCACGCCCATCAGCAAGCCGCCGTTCGAGCGGCCGATGGCGCCGAGCTTGCCCTTCGCAGTGACTCCCGTCCGGATCAGGTCTTCCGAAACCGCGATGAAGTCGTCGAAGACCTGCTGCCGGTTTTCCTGCAGTCCCGCGTCGTGCCAGCGAGGCCCGTACTCCGATCCGCCGCGGATGTTGGAGAGCACCAGCACGCCGCCGCGTGACACCCAGAGCTTGCCCGCGAGCGCGCCGTGCTGCGGCCGCGACGGATCTTCGTAGTAAACCGGAAGCGTGGCTGCGAGGAAGCCGCCATAGGCGTACTGCACCGTCGGCGCGTTGCCTCGGGCGAGCACGGACCGCTTGCCCATCACGAAGTACGGAATCTTCGTGCCGTCCGTCGACGTCGCAAAGCGCTGCTCGACGACGACGTCCGTCGCGTCGTAGGCCGCGGGCGTCGTGTAGATCCGCTCGATCGCATCGGTCGCACTCACGTAGTAGAGCGTGAGCGGCGAGGTCAGGCTTTCGAACGACAGCATCGCGTCGTCGGTGCCACCGCCCGCGGACGCGATCTTCAGCACCCCGTTCGCGGGCAGAGCAATCGGGGTGGACCGCCATTCGCCTTGCGGCGTGCGCGCGACGCGCGCCGCCTTGCCGGAAACGTTTTCGAGATACTGCACGACCAGGCCGGTCTTGCCGACCGCGACGGTCTCGACCGACTGCGTGTCGTTCGCGGCGAACACCGGCTCGGCGGTCCTGCGTTTCAGGTCGTAGGCGACGACTGAGCCCTGGCTGTAGACCTTGCCCTGGTAGTTCCACGCCTCCTGCAAGGTGAAGATCGCGCGCCCGTCGAGCACGCCCGCGATCGTCGATTTCAGGGGCAGCGGCAACTTCGACGGCTCGCCCAAACCCGGTGCGTAGTGATACTCCGCCTCGAAAAACGACACGGCGCGCACGACGAAAGGCTGCGCGCCTCCGTCCTGATCCACGAACGAACGCACCGCGACGTCTTCCTTCCTGCCTTCGAAGAGCGTCGTCGCGGCAGCCAGGGGCTTGCCGCGTCGCCAGGCTTTGACGATGCGCGGATAGCCCGAGTCCGTCAGTGACCCGGCGCCCCAATCGGTGCCCACGAGGAGCGTGTCCGCGTCGACCCAGGTCACGTCGGATTTGGCGGCGGGCAGTTCGAACCCGCCCGGCACGAACGCGCGGGTCGACGTATCGAACTCGCGCCAGGTGGACGTGTCGCTGCCGCCGCGCGACATCTCGACCATGCAGCGGCGGTACTCTGGTGACAGGCACTCGACCTGACCGCTGACCCAGTTCTCGCCCTCGTCCTTGGCGAGCTGGTCGAAATCGATCAGCGTCTGCCACGCCGGTTTGCCGGTGCGATAACTTGCGACGCTGGCCCGGCGCCACACGCCGCGCACGTGCACGTCGTCCTGCCAGAAGTTGTAGACGGCACCGTGGTGAATCGAGCCGGTCGGGATGCGCGTCGGCGCCGTCAGGATCGAACGTGCCTCCGCGCGCATCTGCGTAAAACGCGGATCGCCCTCGAGGATCGGTAGCGTGCGGGCGTTCTCGGCACGAGCCCAATCGAGCGCTGGCGCACCTTCGATTTCTTCGAGCCAGCCGAATGGGTCCGCGGCCTGCCCGGCCAGCACAGGTTTCGCCATCAGGACGGCCGCCGACACGGCCAGTACAAATTTCATCAACACCAAGGCGGCTCCTCATGACGCAAGTCGGTTCGACCGGCGCCGCGTGTATCAGTTCAATGGCGAACGGTTCAGTCCCAGAGCGAGACCACGTGGCCGATGTCAGCGGCCGTACGACCGCCATGCACCTCGGACCACGTCGTCGTGGCGGCCGCCGCGCCGCGCGCATGCTGCACATGCAGCCACGTACGACTCCAGTCGACGAAACCGCTGAGCGCCGTGACGACTCGCTCCTGGTAGCCGCGCGGACCCCAGTCCTGCACGCGCTTCTTGACCTGCGTCGGTGCAAAGAAGAACACCGGCTTCGGCCCTGGCATACCGGACACGCGTGCCGGCGTGTCGTGATGGCTGCGACCGATCGCCATCGAATGCCGCAGCTGGTCGCCGAAGTGGGCGTGGACCGACGCCAGCACTGGCCCACTGCCGGCCATGTCGATCGCTACGATAGCCAGGCCGGGCGGAATCGCGGCCACGTCGTCGTACGTGACCACCTCGTCGTAGCAACCGAGCGCATGCGTGAACGCATGGTTGCGCGACGAGGTCACGCCGATGACTTCGATCCCGGCGCGGGCGTCCGCGCAGTGCGCAAATCCGATCGCCGTCTTGCTCGACGCAGACAACACCAGCACGCGTCGCGCACCGAACCAGTCGTTGTCGGCGAAGTAATCTTCGGCGAGCCAGCCGGTGAGGAACAGGCCGCGCAACAGCGCGTGGCGATCCTCGGCATCGGCCCCTGCCTGGTAGAGCGTGTCGCGGTTCGTCGCCGTGTAGGCCCGGTAAATGGGTGCATGTGCAGCTCGGTGCGCACCGTCGTCCCGCCAGCCGTCGGTGGTGGCCGTGACGGTCATGTCGACGTAACGGGCCATCGGGAACCAGCCGTAATACCGGCCGCCGGTCGGCACGTCGGCGTGCTGCGACTCGACCACCTCTGCCCAGCCCATGGCCGGCACGGAACCCCAACCCGGGTCGCCCGTCGGAAAGAAGTCCCAATACCCGAGCAGGTCGCCGGTCGTGGCATAGGTGACCGTGTTGGCCGTCAGCGCAAATCGCTCGATCCTGCATCGCACCTGCGCAGGTGCAAGCGTCGGCAGGCCCGTTTTGACGACGCGGGTCTCGCCGTGCGAGCTGCGATTGACCTGCAGCGTGACGTTCTGAATTGTCATCAGTCGTTCCCCCCCGCGTGAGCGCAGACTATAGCCCACGATAACGAGCTCGGGCGGACTCGCGCAGTAGCTTAAGGCGCGCCGCCCTTGGATAATCCGGGGTTCGCGATACGAGCGACGCCAAGCGCCCCCAAGCCGGGCCCCGCGGGAGAAGCAGGATGAGACCGACGCTGAACGTAATCAGCCCCGAGTTGTGCGCCAGGGTGGTGACGGAAGCCAAGCGCATCCTTGCCGAAACCGGCATCGACATTCGCGGTGCCAGCATGCGCAAGCGGCTGCTCGACCATGGCCTGCGGACCACTCCGGACGGCGCACGCGTGCTGTTCCCGCCGGAGGTCGTCGATCGCGCCATCGCCACGGCACCGAAGTCGTTCACGCTCTATGACCGCGCTGGTCAACCCCACGCCGAACTCGGTGGCAACAACGTCCACTACGTGCCGGGCTCGAGTGGCCTGAAAATCCTCGACCACCGCACGGGCGAGACGCGCCTGTCGAACTCCACCGACTTCATCGAGTACGCGCGGCTCTGCGATGGCCTCGAGCACATCGCCTACCTGGCCACGGCGTTCTCGACCAACAAGGACATCGAGTCGCAGGTGTCGGACGCGTGGCGGCTCTACATGCTGCTGACGACGTCGAAGAAGCCGATGGTCTCCGGCGCGTTCACCGAGCACGGCGTACCGCGCATGCGCGACATGCTGCAGCTGTTCCGCCGTGACCGGGCCGAACTGATCGCGAAGCCGATGTCGATCTTCACGATCACCGCGACGGGCAACTTCCGGTACGGCGAGGACTCGTGCCAGAACATGCTCGATTGCGTCGAGGCCGGCATCCCGGTCGAGATCGTGCCCGTCACGCTGATGGGGCTGATCGCGCCGGTGACGCTCGTGGGGGCGCTGGTGTTCCACGTGGCCGACGTGCTGACGGGCATCACGATGACGCAGATCGTCCGGCCCGGCGCGCCCGTGCTGTTCGGCGGTGCCCCGGCGACGTTCCACATGAAGTCCGCGAGTTCGCCGATGGCGGCCATCGAGGCGCAGCACCTCAACGTCGCGTACGTCGCGGTGGCCAAGTCGCTCGGTTTGCCGACGCAGGCGTACATGGCGCTCAGCGACGGCAAGTCGCTCGACGCGCAGGCCGGCGGCGAAACATTCAGCAGCGCACTGCTCGCGGCGATCGCCGGGGTCAATTCGGTGTCGGGCCCGGGCATGCTCGACTTCGTGCTCACCTTCAGCCTGCCAAAGCTCGTGTTCGACAACGAAGTGTGCGGCCAGTGCCTGCACTTCGTGCGCGACATGGACATCATCGAGGACCTGCCGGCGCAGCAGCTGGTGGACGACCTGCTGGCGAACGATCACTTGATCACGTCGCCGCACACGCTGAGTCATTGGCCGCAGGAACTCTATCTCACCAGCCCGGTGATCGATCGCGAGAACCGCGAGACCTGGGAAAAGGCCGGCGCCAGGGACCTGTACCAGCGCACCTGCGCCGAGGTCGAGAACCGCCTGCAGGCGTACACGCCGATCGAGACCGACGCGGCCGCCGACGCGGAAATGCGCCGCATGATCGTGGCCGGCATGACCGTCGAGGCACCGCTACCGGAACTGCCGCCACCGCCGGAAGGCGGCCCACGCGAGACGTTGCGGGCGCGGCGGCCGAACCGGCGGCGCGCGAGTTGAGCGGTGCCTGCCGGCGACGAGGCTGCGCGCACGGGACCGTGAACCACGGCACGGCACGGATCGCCGGACAGGGTTAGTTTTCCTGCCATCGTGCATCCTGCACCTGCGTGGGTCTGGCCTGTGTCGCGTCCTGCTCGCTCACCATTCCTGACGGCGCTTACGCTCGCTGTCGCCACGCTGCTGCTCGCCGGCACCCACTGCCGGAACCGCGCGGCCGTTCAACGTGTCCCCTGATCCGCACCCCAAGTCCACGGTCGCACCGACCCGCCGACTGAGCCTGCCGATCGGCGTCTGGCTGGTGCTGGGCTTCGCGCTGGTCATCGGTGCCTTTGCGGCCGCGAGTGTCGTGGCGCTGCGCAGTACGCGCAACGCGACAGTCGACCTGGCGAACATGCAGACTCAGTTCGAACCGCTGTCGCGGAGCGTGCGCGACCTCGGCGACGGCCTCGCCACCTTTGATCGCACGATCCTGGCCTACCTGCGTGCCGACACCCGCGACAACCGCGCTGCCGCCGTCGCCGCGACCGAACGCCTGTCGCACTCCGCCAACCAGGCGCTCGACGTGCGTGCGGTCGCTGAATCCGATCCGGTCGCCGCGGTGATGCGCCGGATCGCAAACCACCAGGTCGATGGACTGCGGCTGCTGGAATTGCAGGATCAGCGTCGGCGCGCGATCGCCGGCCTGGAACAGGCATTTGCCGCGATCGATCGTCGCGTCAAGAGCGCCGGCGGGGGCGGCGTGGTGGTGGGCGAAAGCCTCATGGCGCGGCCGTCACTGGCGGAACTGGCACGCTCGCTGGAAGCGGCGCGGCACGACGTGGCGAGCGAACTCACCCGCGGCGGCAATTTTGCCGCCGGACCTGACGGTGGCGTGGCGCGACTGCGCCAGACCCTGGCAACGCACGGCGCAGAGTTTTCGGCCTCGCCGGGCCGCAACTGGCTGGCAATGCAACGCGAGGACTTCGACGCGGCCGTCCGGCTGCGACGCCAGGCACTGCGGCTGGGTACCGACATCGAAGCGGGACAGGCTGCATTCGCGACCGAAAGCGACGCGCTGGCCGCCCAGATCCGGGCAGACGTCGAGACTCCTGCGTGGCGCGCATTCACCGTTGCCGCGGCCGACGCGAAGGAAGCCGTCGAACAGTCCGAACGGACCATCCGCAACGCGACCTACAAGGCCATTGCGCTCACGCTGCTCGCGTTGCTCGGCACCGGCTGGGCCATCACGTGGCCCGTGCGCCGGCTCACGGCCGGTACCCGACGCCTGGCGTCCGGCGACCTTGCCGCGCGCGTCACCCGCGGTGGCGCCCGCGAACTCGACGAACTCGCCAACGCGTTCAACCACATGGCCAATGAGCTCGCGGCTGCGGAACGCGCCGTCAAGACTCACCAGGCCAACCTCGAACACCGCGTCGAGGAGCGCACGCTGCAGCTCAGGCACCTTGCCGAGCACGACCCCCTGACCAACCTGCCGAACCGGCGGCAGCTGTTCCAGCGCCTGAACGCCATGCTCGACGCCACCCGCACGCCAGGTACGGCGACCTCGCACGTTGCGGTGCTGTTCCTCGACGTCGACAACTTCAAGGCGGTCAACGACACGCTGGGGCATGAGTTCGGCGACCACGTGCTCACCGAGATCGGCGAGCGCCTGCGTCAAGTTGCCGGCGAATCCGGCTTCATCGCCCGGCTGGGGGGTGACGAGTTCACGCTGCTGTTCCCCTACTCCGGCGACTCGAGTGAAGTTCGGCAACGCGCGGAAAGCCTGGTCGCGGGCTTCCAGCGGCCGCTGCTCATCGACCGGCACGAAGTCTCCGTGGGCGTGAGCGGCGGCGTTGCGATGTTCCCCGAGCACGGTCGCGATGCGACGGCACTGCTGCGCGCTGCCGACGTGGCGCTGTTTCGCGCCAAGGAACTCGGTCGCAACCAGCTCTGCGTGCACGACCCCGCCATGCTGGTGGAGGCATCGAACAGGTTTCGCGTGGAGCAGGCGCTGCGCAAGGCCATCGAGGGCGGTGAGCTGCTCCTCCACTACCAGCCACAGGTGTGCCTGGGACGACGGCGCACCACCGCCGTCGAGGCGCTGTTGCGCTGGAAGCGCAGTGACAACCAGATCGTCCCGGCCAGCGAGTTCATCGAGATCGCCGCGCAGTCCGGGCTGATGCTGGACCTCAACGACTGGATTCTCGAGACTGCCGCAGCAGCGGTGGCCCGATGGCGCCGCGATGGCTGGCCGGACGCGCGCGTGGCGATCAACGTGACGGCACAGCAGTTCATGACCGGGAACTTCCCGCTCGACATCGAGCGGCTGCTCCACCGTCACGGCCTGCCGCCCGATGCGATCGAACTCGAGCTGACCGAGACGATGCTGCAGACCGGTGCAGTGACGGTCGAGGCCCTGCACGGGCTGCGACTATTGCAGGTCGACACCGCGCTCGACGATTTCGGCACCGGCTTCTCGTCCCTGACCTCGATCGAACAACTGCCTCTCAGCCGCGTGAAGCTCGACCGCAGCGTGATCGCGGGGATCGACAACAACCCACGGTCGACTGCGATCGTGCATTCGATGATCCACCTCTGCCGCAACCTGGGGCTGCAGGTGACCATCGAGGGCGTGGAACGGCTCGCACAACTGGATTTCCTCGCGGACTGCGGCGAAGTATCGGTCCAGGGCTATCTGCTCGCCCGGCCGGCCGAAGAGTCCGCCGTCATCGAGCTGGTCCGCGACGCGCGCGGCCACCTCGAGTCGCTGCTGGCGGCGGCAGAACGAGAACGAACCGCGGCGGCCGCCGACGACCTCACGAGTTCCGTACGCATGCTGCGGCGTCATCACCGCTAGCGGGCGAGGCGTCGCGCGAGTCGTTGCGAACCTAGAACGCCGCCCCCTCGACCGCGATCCGGCCGTCGCTGACGACGAGTCGGGGCTCGAAGAACGTCCTGCTGTCGGCAAGCGGATCACCGTCGTAGGCCACGAGGTCGGCTTCGAGACCCACGCGGATGCTGCCCGTGCGGCTTTCGATGCCGATCACACGCGCTCCATTCAGCGTGGCCGCCGTGATCGACTCCAGCGGCGTAAAGCCAATCTGCTCGCGCAGCATCATGATCTCGTGTGCGAGCCGAATGCGACCGGTATCGTCCTTGTCGGCATAGCTGCCGTCAGTTGCCGCGGCGATCGTGATGCCCAGTGCATGCGCCTTGCGCACGGCCGCGCGCAGCGGTCCCAGCATCGATTGCGTGCGCAGCTGCAGTGCCACGTCCTCGGCCGAGTTGCCCTGCGGATCGCCGAGCGGGCTCATCACGGCCAAAGTCGGCACGAAATACGTGCTGCGTCGCTTCATCTCGTCGAGCGTCGCCTCGTCGATCCAGGTGCCGTGCTCGATACTGCGGACACCGGCGCGCACCGCCGCCGCAGCCCCGGCGCGCGCGTGTGCATGCGCCGCGACGTACAGGCCTTTTTTCGCTGCTTCCGTGACGGCCGCACGGATCTCGTCTTCAGTGAGCTCCTGCTTGCGTGGGTCGGTGCTGGCGAGGCCAGCACGCTCGCTGGCGCCGACTTTGATCACGTCGGCGCCCTTCGCCATCAGCGCACGGGTCGCCTCGGCAATGCGATCCGGGCCGCGCAGCTCGCCGTCGATCGCGTCGCCGAATTGCGGGTAGACCATATAGAACGCGATGCCGGGCTTCGGCCGGATGTGTCCTGGAGAAACGAGAAGCTCAGGTCCGGCCACATACCCGGCGCGAATGAGCTCGCGCGTGCCGAGTGCCTGCAGGTTCGTGTCGCCCAGCACGCGCGAGGTCGTCACGCCCGATTGCAGCGCCCGCAGCGCCGCCGCGGGCGACTCGATGTGGGAGTGCGCGTCGATCAGGCCAGGCAACAGGTAGCGACCGTCGAGGTCGATCTGTCGCACGCCGTTCGTCGCAGTCGGCGCCCGGTCGACGATCGACGCGATCTTGCCGCCACGGACAGTGACCGTGCGGCCCTTGAGTGGCGCGGCACCCGTGCCATCGACCAGGGTGACGTTCAGCAGGTCGAGATCCTGCGCCGATACCGGTTGCAGTACTGCAAACAGGCCCGCGCACAGGCAGCCAATGACGACGGTTGCGACCAGGACCTTGCGCCCCACCATGACCATGTTTCGAATCCCCGCGTGAAACCGGCGCCTACCTTATACCGGAACGCCGTACTGGGCTGTCGCGCGGTGCGTGAGGTCAGGGCTGCAGATACGTGTCTAGCGTCGGAACAGGCGGTGTTCGGTTCCGGCTCGCATGGTGACCGATTTCCAGGTCATGCGATTCCCGGAAACCCTGCGTAAACACGGCAACGCCGTGCGTCTCGATATCCCGGCCCTTGCGGCCACCGCGATTGCCGCCGACTCAGGCGGCAGCAATCGCAGCAGTAATCCCTAGTTCTCGCAGACCAGCTGGCCGTTGTTGTTGCCGGCCCGATAGCTGCTGCACTGGCGCGCACCGAGGCTGGTTCGCTGCCAGTTGCCGTTCGAGGACTGGCACGAGGCCGTCAGCGTCCCGGACGAGTCCATGGCAACGTCCCGACACGAATTCTTGAACGAACCCTGCCAGCGGTTGCTGACATTGTCGCCGGATTCACAAACCAGCTGGCCGTTGTTGTTGCCGGCCCGATAGCTGCTGCACTGGCGCGCACCGAGGCTGGTTCGCTGCCAGTTGCCGTTCGAGGACTGGCACGAGGCCGTCAGCGTCCCGGACGAGTCCATGGCAACGTCCCGGCACGAATTCTTGAACGAACCCTGCCAGCGGTTGCTGACATTGTCGCCGGATTCACAAACCAGCTGGCCGTTGTTGTTGCCGGCCCGATAGCTGCTGCACTGGCGCGCACCGAGGCTGGTTCGCTGCCAGTTGCCGTTCATGGTCTGGCACGTGGCTGTCAGCGTCCCGGACGAGTCCATGGCAACGTCCCGGCACGACTTCTGGAACGAGCCATCCCAGCGACTGCTGAGATTGACATCCGATTCGCAGAACAGCTTGCCGTTGCGGTTGCCCGCCTGATAGCTCGGGCACTGTTGCGGCGTGATATGGCTGCGATTGGATTTGCCGTTGTCCCGGCGGCAGTCGGCGCTCAACCGCCCGTGCTTGTCGACGGCGATGTTACGACAGGATTCGCGGTACGAACCGCTCCAGCGCGAGTTGGCGACCGTATTGCCTTTCTTGTCGCAGTACAACTGCCCGTTGCGATTGCTGTACGACTCGCAGTTGCCGACGAGCAACGCGGACGTGGAACGGTATTGACCGTCATCCTGCCGGCAACGCGCATACAACATGTTGCCGCGGATGGAAGCGTCTTCGCACGTCTGACGCCACTGTCCGCCCGGCATCTGGTAATTGTCGGCGACGGCAGGTTGCGACATGACGGCGAAGATCGCCATGACCAACGATGGCGCGAAGCGCCTAAGCGATTCACTGGCAATTTTCATAGCGGTCTCCGTACGCGCGCCAGGGCCCGGGGCAGACGCTGGGTTGCTCCGGGTTTGGCGACACTACGCACACATTAAGGAACGGTCGACCTGCCGGTCTGTACGTTGCCATACAGATGGTGGACCTCGATGCGACTAGCCTGACCTGCAGGAACCGTCGGCTGAATGCGACGGCTGGCATCTACGTCAGGACTTACAGGTGAACACCATGAGCATCGGCACCATCCTTCTCATCCTTCTGGTACTGGCGCTGGTTGGCGTCATTCCAGTGTGGCCACATGCACGCAGCTGGGGCTATGGCCCGAGCGGTATCGTCGGCGTGCTGCTCGTGATCGTGCTCGTGCTGTTCCTGCTCGGACGCCTGTAACGCGGGACAGTCGCGTCGTCGGGACGAGGCACGGTCACGGGCGTGACTTGTCGCTCAGCGTGGCGACCGGCAGCAAGCGGTCATACTCCCGCTTTACGACGCGATAGCACTCGCAACTGCGCGACTCGAGACCAGCCCGGTCGAGGACCGTGATCCGGCCTCGATCGTTGCGCAGCAGGCCCAGTCGGTGCAGTTGACCCGCCGCCTCGGTGACGCCTTCCCGGCGGACTCCAAGCATGCTGGCGATGTGCTCGTGCGTAGTGGTCAGGACACTGGACGTCGAGCGGTCGAGGCTGAGCAACAACCAGCGACACAACTGCTGGTCGATGCCGTGATGCCGGTTGCAGATGACTGCCTGCGCTGTCAGCGTCAGCAGTGCCTGCGTGTAGAGCAACAGCACGTGCTGAAAGGCTCCGCCCCGGCCGAACTCCTCGTGCAGGTGATGACGTCGCAGACGATAGGCCCAACCCGATGCCTGCACGACGGCACGATTCGGCCGTGAGTCGCCGCCCATGAACAGGGCAATACCGACGACCCCTTCGCTGCCGACGACGGCGACCTCGGCTGACTTGCCGTCAGCCATCACGTACTCGAGCGAAACGATCGCCGTCGCAGGGAAGTATGCACAGTCGAGGATGCGGTCCGGCTCGTAGAGCGCCTCGCCCGCTACCAGGAACTCCGGCTGGAGGTTGCGTTGCACACGTTCCAGATCGGCTTCTGGCAGCAACGCCAGGAGCCTGTTCTCTCGCAAACCGGCAGGAGTCGGTCGCTGTGCCCGCGGGACGCTCCTGTCCCCAATGCATCTCATGGAGCCTGCTCCCAAACGCATGCCCCCGCCCGGCGAATGCTAGGCCCGCCGGCCCTGGATGACGTTAAGCAACACGACCACGATTGCGATGACCAGCAGGATATGGATAAACCCGCCCATCGTGTAGGACGTGACCAGGCCCAGGAGCCAGAGGACGATCAGGATGACTGCAACGGTCCACAACATCTGCGTATCTCCGTTCTCGACCCGGTGAGATTCGCGCAGCATCCGACTGCAAACGCTCAGTGGGGGTGACGCAAGTCAGCGCGCGCGGTCGCGGTGTCGGAATCCTTCCCCACTGCCTGATTCTGCTCTCCGGGCGACCACCAGGGGTTAGGTAGAAATTGGCCGCAATCGCGCCGGAGCTCCACCCATCGCCGCCCTTCCAGGCGGGCGACGAGCAGGCACCGACGCTCCACACCCTGGCTCAGACGCGTCGTTCGGCGCTGGGCGGCTTCGTGCCATACCAGGCGTGGATATCCTTCTCCCACGACTCGTCGGCCATGTCCGGCCAACGGGATGTGTCGAACCCTGGTGCGCTCTGCAAACGATCCTTGTTGACGTCGAGCACGAAGCGCTTGTTGGCCGTGTCGAGTTTCAGCGCTTCCCACGGCACGGCGAACAGTTTGCCGCCGATTCCCATGAAACTGCCGAACGACAGCACGGCATAACTGACGCGTCCGCTGCGCATGTCGAGCATGATCTCCTTGATTTCGCCGAGGTCCTGCGACTCCCTGTTGTAGACGGCGTTGCCCACGAGTGTGTCGGCACCCATCAGGTGGGGTCCGGGACCATGGCGCGTATCGGGTCCCGATTGTGCGGTCGACGAGATCCGGTACATGCCATGCGTGTCGCGCTCTTCATAGTTCATGTTCAACTCCTGTGGACTGTGGATCGAGACTCGTTCGCGGCGACCTCTGCGGCAGTCAGCGCGCGAACGAAGGTTAGGCGTACGCTACCTGGAGGTCCGTTCCCTGGCGCACAGAGCACCCGCAACTGAATCGCTAGGATTTGCAGTGGCTCTCAACCGCAGAATGAGGAGGCGCGATGAAAGGCTTCGTCCAGGACATCGAAGAACTGGCCATCGGCAACGATGACTTCCGCAGGGTGCTTTATACGGCGACACACTCCCAGCTCGTGCTGATGGCGTTGGCGCCAGGCGAGGAGATCGGTGCCGAAGTCCACCAGCTCGACCAGTTCTTCCGCGTCGAGGAAGGCACTGGAGTCGTGGTGATGGACGGCACGCGAACACCAGTGAAGCCTGGCTTTGCAATCGTCGTGCCCAAGGGCGCGAATCACAACATCATCAATACCGGAACCACGCCGCTGAAACTGTACACGGTGTACTCACCACCGAATCACCGCGACCGTGTCGTGCACCACACCCGCGCCGACGCGGAGGCCGACAGCGAGCACTTCGACGGCAAGACGTCGGAGTAACCGCAACGAATCAGGCAGCTGCACTGCCCCCGGCAGAGCGGAACAGGACGTAGCCGCACGCGCCATTCTTTGCACGGTACATTGCCAGGTCGGCGTTCCTGACGAGCTCGTCCGCGGTCGTGCCATCGCCTGGATACAGTGCGATGCCGATGCTCCCGCGAACGACGAGGCCACGCCCTCCCACGTCAATGGGCTGCGCAATGTCGCCCAGCACTGCCACCGCCTTGCGCTCGACATTCGCCGTGCTCTGCGGATTGACCAGCAGGTACAGAAATTCGTCACCGCCAGTGCGGCAGACCGTGTCTTCGTCCCGCGCATGCTGCAGGAGTCGATCTGCGATCTGGCGAAGGACGGTGTCTCCTGCGGCGTGCCCGTAATCGTCGTTGACGCTCTTGAAGTCGTCGAGGTCGAGGAACATCACCGCCAGGATCCAGCCTTGCCGTTCTGCCAGCGACAGGGCCTGCGCGAGACGATCATCGAACAGGACGCGGTTGGGCAGCCCCGTCGCCGCATCATGCAGCGCGCGTAACGTCGCGTGCCTTTCGTCCTCCTGTGCGGCCGACAGCGCTGTCTCAGCTTCCACCAGCGCTGCGCGTGACCGGGTCAACGCGACCTCGACCTGCTTGATGTCCGCGATGCCCTGGGCCAGGGTCGCCGTGACCTGGTCCAGGTCATCGGCACACTCCTGCACCGTCGCTTCGACGACCAGGCTGTCCTGCAACGCCTTGTCGGCGGACAGGGTCGTCGCACCGTCGGCGATCTCCTGCTGTACCGCGTCGTTCTTCAGGGCCAGGTCGTCCGCGCACGCCTCCACCTTGGCCTTCACGTCGTGGCTCTGCTCCAGCGCCTGCTTCAAGGCCGCGGGTGGATCAGAAGTCATGCAGCGGCCTCAGCCGTGCGGCCAAACCGGCGGGCGGCTTCCTGCCAGTTGGCGACCTGCCACCAGCAGTCCAGGTAGTCCGCACGCTTCTGCTGGTGCTTCAGGTAATACGCATGCTCCCAGACGTCGCAGACGAGCAGCACCTCCTGGTGAGCGCCCAGTACGCAATGGTGATCGGGCAACGACAACACCTCGAGCGAGTTCTTCCGGTCATCGGCAACCAGGAACACCCAGCCTGAGGCAAAGTGAGCGGTCGCCACTTCGCGGAACTTCGTCCGGAATGCTTCGAGCGAACCGAAGCTGTCCGTCAATGCGTCGAGCAGCGGTCCCGAGGGCGCTTGCTGCCCAGGGAGGTCAATGAGGCTCCAGAACAATGAGTGATTGAGGTGCCCGCCGCCGTTGTTGCGCACAGCGGGCCGGATGTCTGGCGGGATGCGGTTCAGGTTGCGCAGCAGGTTCTCGATGGTCCTGCCATGAAGTCCGGGATGGTCCTTGAGGGCGGCATTCAGCCGCTCCACGTAGACACGGTGGTGCTCGTCGTGGTGAATGCTCATCGTGCGCGCGTCGAAATGCGGCTCGAGCGCGTCCGGCGCATAGGGCAGCGGCGGCAGCGAGAAGGGATAGGTCTGGATGGTCATGCGAGAATTCTCCTGTCGTTGCTGGCGACTGCGGTCGCGCAGCGTGGAATGCACTCAACCCAGGACGGCGCGGACGTGGTGTGTCGCGCCGTCATCCACCATTGGCACCACTCCGGGCTTCGGCATCAAGTCAGCGCCGTCGAGCTGCAGCGTGACGAGTCCCCGCTGAACGCCGCCTGGATTTTCAAATGCGATTTCATAGCGCGTCGCGCCGTGGCGCAGGCTGACGTGGAACTCAGCCCACCCACGTGGCACGCACGGATCGAGCAGCAGTGCTGCGCCTGCCACACGACATCCGAGGATCCATTCGAGCCCGGCGCGATACATCCAGGACGCTGAGCCCGTGTACCAGGTCCAGCCGCCGCGCCCGACATGTGGCGTTTCGGAGTAGACGTCGGCCGCGACGACGTACGGCTCGACCCTGTAGCGCAAAGCGGCATCATGCGTGAGTGCGTGATTGATCGGGTTCAGCAGCGCAAACAGCTCACCCGCCTTGTCGCCGTCGCCAAGCTGCGCGAATGCGATCACCGCCCAGGCGGCGGCGTGCGTGTACTGGCCGCCGTTCTCACGGATACCCGGCGGGTAAGCCTGGATGTAGCCGGGATCCGGCGCCGAGCGGTCGAACGGCGGAGTCAGCAGCAGGGCCAGGCCATCGGCGCGGCGGATCAGGTGCTGGTCCAGCGAGGCCATCGCTCGCTGCGATCGGGACGGATCTGCGGCGCCGGACAGCACACCCCACGACTGCGCGATCGAGTCGATGCGACACTCAGCATTCGCGGCGGATCCCATCGGCGTGCCGTCGTCGAAGAACGCGCGCCGATACCAGTCGCCGTCCCAGCCGTGCTGCTCCAGCGACGACCGCAACCGGGCCGCGTGCGCGCGCCAGGCCGACGCCCGCTCGTGCTCACCGCGCGCCTCTGCCAGCGGCACGAAGGCGGACAACACGCAATGCAGGAACCATCCGAGCCAGACGCTTTCGCCGCGACCCGCGGAACCGACGTCGTTCATGCCGTCGTTCCAGTCGCCGGTTCCAATCAGCGGCAGGCCGTGTGAGCCGACGGCAAGGCTGCCGTCGAGCCCGCGCGCACAGTGCTCGAAGAGTGTCGCCGCCTCATCGCCGGCGGTAGGCAGGAAGAAATTGTCGTCCTGACCCGGCTGCAGGGCCGGCCCGTCCAGGAACGGCACGCTCTCGTCGAGAACGCGCGCGTCCGCCGTCGTCGCGACGTAGTGCGCGACGCAATAACCCAGCCAGACCCGATCGTCGGAGACGCGGGTGCGCACTCCGCGTCCTGACTGCGGTAACCACCAGTGCTGCACGTCGCCTTCGGGGAATTGCCGCCCGGCGGCTCGCAGCAGGTGCTCACGCGCGAGACCGGGCTTCGCCAGCAGCAGCGCCATCGTGTCCTGCAGCTGATCACGGAACCCATAAGCGCCGCTCGCCTGGTAGAACGCGCTGCGGGCCCAGAGTCGGCACGCGAGTGTCTGGTACAGCAACCAGCCATTCAGCATGAGATCGAATGCGCGGTCCGGCGTGCGGACCGTGACCGTGTCGAGCACGGCGCTCCAGCTCGCGCGCACGGATTGCAGCGCGGCGTCCACGTCCTCAGTGCGCCAGCGCGCGATCAGGGCCTGGGCCGCTTGCGTGCTGGGTGCCGCGCCCAGCAGCCAGACGAGATCGACCGACGCTCCCGCAGCCAGCACGACGGTGAACTGCAATGCGCCGCAGGGGTCGAGGCCAGCGCCGGTTCGCCCCGAGAGTGTCGCCCCTGGCGCAAGGGCCGCCGGCCGCTCGAGCGTACCGTTGCGGCCAATGAACTCCGTCCGGTTGCCGGTCCACGCGGTCTGCAGGCCGCCCAGGTCCATGAACGCAACTCGACCGTCGATTCCGCCCCAGAGATTGCGAGCGAGCATGCCGCCGGTGACCGGGTCGATTTCCGTCGCGACGAAGGGCGAGGTGAGGCTGCGCGAGGTGCCGAGCGCCCACTCCACGTAGGCCGTCAGCGTCAGGTGCCGCGTGCGACCCGACAGGTTGCGAAGGCGCAGGCGTGAGACCTTGATCGATTCGTCGCCCGGAACGAACTGCAGCAGGTCGAGGTCGATGCCTGCACGCGTATGTTCGAACCGGCTGTATCCCCGCCCGTGACGGGCGAGGTATTGGCCGCCCGCATTGCGAACAGGCAGGGCGGTCGGCCCGAACAACAGTCCGGTATCGTCGTCGCGCACGTAGAAAGCTTCACCCGCGCGGTCTCCGACCGGATCGTTCGACCACGGGGTAAGTCGATTCTCACGACTGTTGCCGGCCCAGGTGCAGCCGCTGCCGTCCGCCGAGACATGGAAGCCGAACCCGGTATTCGCGACCACGTTGATCCACGGGGCGGGCGTACGCTGGCCATCGCGCAGCACCGTCACGTATTCCTCGCCGTCGGGAGTGAAGCCCCCAAGACCATTGAAGAATTCGAGCGTCGGCACGTCGAGCGATGAATCCGTCGTATCCCGCCGCGTTCGCGGGGTGGACACCGGCGGCGGCACCGCCGGCGGATCCTGCTCCAACCGATCGAGCTGCTCCGCGAGGCTGCCATGGCGACTGAGCAGCACGGCACCCGCCGCGGCCAGCAGAGCCAGGCGCGCTTCGCTCGGAATGATGTCGGAGCGCAGGACGAATACGCCGCCGCGCACCGACTCGCCGTGGACCTTCACCCGTGACAGGCCGGCGCGTGTCAGCGCTTCCAGTGCCGTCTGCAGGTCCTGCACGTAGGAAGACGAGCGCTCATTCAGGATCACGACGTCGACGTTCACCTGCTTCAGGCGCCAGTACTCGAATGCACGCAGCACCTGCCGCACGATCCCCAGGTCGTCCGTGTCGTCGATGCGAACCAGCAGGATCGGCAAGTCGCCCGAGATGCCATTGGCCCACAGTGCCGGCAGCCCGCCGTTGCGACGGCGCAGCACGTCGGACGATGGCCGCAACGCGGGATCGTTGTAGAGCAGGTGTCCGGCCAGGCGCTGGAAGAGCGCCGCTTCGTCCGGGGCGATGCCGAGGTGATGCAATTCCACCTGCCCTTGCGTCCAGGCAAGCGTCGCGGCGCGATCGAACGCTGGCACGTCGCGGTGCTGGTCCACCAGGTCCAGCACTTCCTCGCGCGACCGAGCGACCAGCGTCCAGAACGCGATCCGTGCCGTGGCCCCTGGAGCGAGTTGCACGCAGCGAGTGAGGCTGAAGATCGGGTCGAGCACCGCGCCGACCCTGCCGGCCGCGAGAGGATCGCCTGCCAGTGCCGCGGGGGCCCGCACTTGCCGACCACGCCCGATGAAGGTGGCGCGATCCGTTTCAAAGCGCCCGGGTCCGACGGCGTCGCCCTCGATGACGGCGAGGTGCGCAGCCCAGGCGCTCGCTTCCTGCGGTGAGCGCCGTCGACGAGTCGCCAGCAGTGCGCCGAGCGCGGGCAGGTATTCGGTTTGCACGAAGAGCTTGGAGAACGCCGGATGCGCCTCGTCGGCGGCGCGCGGTGCCAGCACCAGTTCCGAATACGACGTGACTTCGATCGTGCGCACGCGATCACCCATGTTCGAAAGCGTGACGCGGCGAACTTCAGCATCGCACTCGGCCGACACGACCACATCGAGAGTCGTCGTCAGGTCGCCGTCGCGACGCACGAATTCAGCCCGGTGTTCGCTGAACGTCACCTCGTAGGCATCGGGTTCGACGCCTGTCGGCTGATACCCTGCGGACCAGGCCTTGCCGGTGTCCACGTCGCGCAGGAACAAGTACGACCCTGCCGCGTCGCAGGTGACATCGGCGGCCCAGCGCGTCACCGCCAGGTCGTGCCACTGGCTGTATCCCGACCCCGCGGCCGTCAGCATCGCGGCGTAGTGCCCGTTCGACAGCACTCGCGTGCGTGGCGTCGCGTGGTGCGGAGTATCGAGGGTGCGCGGCAACACCGGCATGACGTCGTCGACCCACTCCGAGAGGCCGCTGGCCGCGAGGTCCACGACCGGGGCCGAGACGTCACGCGGCGTCCGCTCCTGCAGCAGCAGTTCAGTCGCCTTGATACGCGGCTCCGCATGGAACCGCTTGCGCATCAGTCCGTCGAGCAACGTGTTCGCGAGCGCGACCAGCGTCATGCCCTGGTGGTGTGCCATGTAGGCACGCACGATGGCAAACGGCTCGCCGTCCTGCAGACGTCGTGCGGTGTAGTCCAATGCTTCATAGAAGCCGTAGCGGCCCCGTGCGTCGATCCTCTCGAGCCGGGCGAAGTTCGCGACGGCCGCGTGTGGCTTGACCATCGCTGCCAGCGCAGTCGCGTACGGCGCGATGACGGTGTTGTCGCCCAATCCCCGCTTCAGACCCAGCCCCGGCACACCGAAACTCGAGTACTGGTAGGTACGTTCCAGGTCGCGCGCGTTGTAGGCCGACTCGGAGATCCCCCACGGTACGCCGAGCTTCTTGCCATACGCCTGCTGCCGGCCGACCACCAGATGACTGGTCTGTTCGAGCAGGCTGCCGGCCGGCGCACGCATGACGAGCGACGGCATCAGGTACTCGAACATCGAACCGGACCACGAGACGAGCGCCGCGCCATGGCGCACGCGGACTACGGCGCGCCCGAGCCGGAACCAGTGCCGCGCCGGAACATCGCCGTTCGCGATCGCGACGAAGCTCGCCAGCCGCGCCTCGGATGCGAGCAGGTCGTAGCAGTTGGGATCAAGACTGCCATCGAGAACGCGATAGCCGATCGAGAGCAGCTTGCGTTCCTGGTCAAAGAGAAAATCGAACCGCATCGCTGTCGCCATGCGCCGAGAGGTGGCAGCTAAAGCCGCGAGCCGCTGCGACAGGGCAACGGAGTCCGCGGCGGCCAGGGCGACCTGGTCGCGCCGATGACTCTGCACCGTGTGCAGCGTGGCTTCCGCCCACACGGCAGTCTCCGCGCTGCCCTCGTCGCCACCCTCGCTGGCGAGTTGCGCAATCAATGTGACGACCGCCGCGGCCCGGGCCGCCAGTCCGTCCAGGCTTGTGGCAAGCGGTTCCGCCCTCGCCGTGCGCTCCGACAACTCGATGTCGAGCGTCGTGATCGCGGCGGCGAGTTGCGGCGCCACGGTTCTCCCGAGCGATGCACGGGCCAGCGCGAGACCGTCGCCGATCCCGGCAAAAAGCTGCGCGGCGTCGGCGCGTCCCGTAATCACTTCATCGCAGGCGTTGGCCAGCGTCAGCAGGTGTGCCGCCAGGTTGCCGCTGTCCACCGACGAGACGTAACGGGGCTCGAGGGGTCGCAGGTCCTGCGTGTCGTACCAGTTGTAGAAATGCCCATGGCATTGCTCGAGACGGCTCATGGTCGCGAGCGTCGCTTCGAGCCGCTCCACGGTGTCGACCGTGCCGATCCAGCCCAGGTCGCGCGCCGTGACGACCGACAACAAGTACAAGCCGAGGTTGGTAGGTGACGTGCGGTGGGCCAGCACCGGCCAGGGCTCTTCCTGGAAATTGTCGGGCGGCAGCATGTTGTCCGCAGCCGTGACGAACGTATCGAAGTAGTGCCAGGCACGGCGGGCGACCAGTCGCAGCGCCTGGGCATCGACGTCGGACACCGGTCGCGATTCGGCGACGCGTGACGGCTGGCTCACCCAGCCCGCGATCAGCGGCGACAACTGCCATGCCAGGATGAACGGCACGGCGAGCAGCGCGCTCGCCTGCCCCATCGCCACGAGCCCGAGCACGACCAGGCTGATGACCAGTGCACCCGCCATCAGGCGGTAGTGGCCGGCCACGTCGAGACGTCTGCTGTTCTGCTCCTGCGCCGTGACCCACTCGAGCAGATGGCGTCGACTGACCAACAGTCGGTACAGCGTCCGCGCGATGGCATCGCACATCAACCATGACTGGTGTGCCAGTAACGCCAGTGTCAACGCGGTCCGGGTCACGGCCAGTTGTGCGTCGGCTGCCACCGCGCGAACATGGCTTCGCAACACGACGCCGCTGTGGCGCGGCACCAGACCGGCCAGCAGCGACGGCAGGTTTGGAATCGCAAGCATCGCGACGACAAAGGTCGTCCACAGCGCCGCGTACGGCGGCGGCTGGGTCCACGCGATCACGAGACTGAGCACGCTGGCCGGTGCCATCAGTGACCGGCGCAGGTTGTCGAACATCTTCCAGCGACCGAGCAGCGGGATGGAGCGGCGGCGGCGCTCGACGTCGACGGGACCACACCCGAAAATCCATGGCAGCAACTGCCAGTCCCCGCGCACCCAGCGATGCGAGCGCGCCGTTGCAGCGGCATACCTCGCGGGATATTCATCGACCAGTTCGATGTCCGAAGCGAGTCCGGCCCGCGCGAAGATCCCCTCGAACAAGTCGTGGCTGAGCAGCGTATTTTCGGGCACGCGGCCTGCGAGCGCGGCCTCGAACGCATCGACGTCGTAAATGCCCTTGCCGACGTACGAGCCCTCGCCGCAAAGGTCCTGGTACACGTCGGACACGGCGGATGCGTAGGGATCGATGCCGCCCGCGCCCGACACGAGTCGCTGGTAGCGTGAACCTTCGTAGCCCAGCGGCAGCGCCGAGGCGATTCGCGGCTGCAGGATCGCGTAGCCGTCGGTGACGCGCCCGCTGTGCGGATCGAGGTGCGGCGCATTCAGGGGATGGGCCATCTTGCCGACCAGTCGGCGCACGGTGTCGCGCGGCAACCTCGTGTCGGCATCGAGCGTGACGACATAGCGCACGGCGGGGGGGACCGCCGGCTCCTTGCCGTCGAGCGGCATGAAACTGGTGTCCAGTGCGCCGCGCAGCAGCCGATTCAATTCGTGCAGCTTGCCGCGCTTGCGCTCCCACCCCATCCAGGCTCCCTGCGCCGCGTTCCACTGGCGCCGTCGGTGCAGCAGCAGAAAGCGATCACCCGCCGGTCCGGGACCGTACTTGAGGTTAAGGCGGCTGATCTCCTCGACGGCCGTCACGAGCAGGACCTCGTCGCCCTCGACGTGCTCGCTCGCGGCATCGGCCCAGTCCGACAGCAGCGCGAAGCTGACGTCACCCTCCAGGCTCGCCAGGTGGTGAACCTCCAGGTGTTCAATGTGTCCGGCGAGCGCCTCGCGGGTGGTGAGGAGGATCGGCACGACCACGAGTGTCCGCAGGTTGGCGGGGATGCCGCCTGCGAGTTCCATTTCGGCGAGTGGGCGGGCGCCGAAGCGGCTCGAGATGCTGTTGTTCGCCACAGCCATCGCCGCGTCCACCGCGAGCACGAGACCGAACACGCCGAGCAAGGCAAGCGTCGGTCCGCTGGTGCCACCGGCCAGCAGCACCGACAGCGGCCACGCCAGCATCACCAGCGCGAGCAGTGCGACGCCGGCGATGTAGCCACGGATGCCCATGTGGGCGATGAGTCGGGTGAGCCTCGCTCGCAGCGCTGGCCGATGGTCGACTCGAGCCTCGAAGGCGCGACGACCGCGGGCGATCAGGTGATAGCCGGGATTGCGTTCGCGCCGGCTGCCACCGGCGGCGGCGACCTGCATGGCGAGCTCGGCGATGTCCAGCTCGGAGTGATGCGAACCTCGCGCCAGCTCTTCGATCGCGTGGCGACAGCGGTTGCGGGTCGAAAAATTCGACTGCGCGTAATCCGCGTCGGCGCGCAGCGTGAAGTCGACGAGACTCATCGATTCGAACAGGTCCGTCCAGTCGACGGCCGAGATCGAGCGCATGCTCATGATCACGTTGCGGACGGTCACGCTCGACGCACCCTGGCGCTGGTGCTCGTCACGGACGACTGCATCGGCGGTGGTGCCGGCCGCCTCGAGACGTGCCTCGAGCCACGTCAGGGCCGTCGTCGCCTCTGGATCCTGGTCGCGCAGCCGCTGCAACAACTGCACGGCAAAGGTCGTCGACAGCTGGACCCGCTCGAGCTCGGGCAGCACCGAAGCCAGCATTTGCGGCTCGCGTCCGCCGGCCCCGACCAACCGGTCCGCCACGTGGTCTGCCTGCTGGCGCACGGCTCGTCGGCTCGCGATCAGCTCGGCGGCACGTCGCAGGTTCTCGATCAACACCACCCGCAACGTGATGGCGATCGCCCACAGCTCACCGATCGTCAGCGGTTGAACACGCTGATAGGCCGCCACGAATTGTCGCAACAGGCTGGCGTCGAAGCGGCTGTCAGTGTGCGCGACAAAGGCCCATGCCAGTCCGAGCACGCGCGGATAGCCCGCCAGCGGGCCGTCGGCCAGCTTCGGCAGTTGCCGGTAGTAGCCGGGTGGCATGTCGTCACGGACCTGGCGGATCTGCGCCTCGACGACGTGGTAATTGTCGACGAGCCACTCGGCCGCTGGCGTGATGGCCCCGCCCGCGGCGATGGATTTGGCGATGGTGCGGTGCGCGTCGAGCAGTGCCTTGTGGTTATTTCGCAGTCGCGCGGTCAGCGGTTGGACCGCGACCGGGCGGGTCGTGACGCCCTGGGCGGCAGCGAGACTGGCCGCGTGTTGCTCCAGTCGCTCCGCGCTGAAGATCTCGGCCCGGATGACTTCGGCGGACTCGAATGCGGATTCCCCGTTGGAACCTGCACTATGGCTCAGGTGGGACCGCATCAACTCGTCGCGTGTGGAACCGGTGCAGTGTGGGGCCCGACAGGCGAGCCGTTCGTGCGGAACACGACATCCCAGGGCGCGTCGGTTACGGTCGTCAACAGTCCCATGCCCTTCCTCGGTGCAGCCACTCAGGGGTCGACCTTCTTCGTCCGACCTGACGGCAGACAGTAAGGGCGCAGGAGCGTTCAGTCTGTGCGACAGCGTACCGACACCTGTCAGCGCAGACGCCAGCGTTGACTGGCAGACACCTCACGCCGCCACTGCACACTCCACACACCCATGAAGCCGAACTCGCCGCGCCGTCCAGTCATCCGCATGGCCCTGTTGCTGGTAACCTGCGCGACCGCGTGCAGCACCGAGCCGCTGTCCAGTACCGCAGGTCTCGGACCGCATCCCGAGCTGCCCGCTCCAGCGGCGACGCTCGTGCCGACGGTGAACGTGGCTCCGGCGGTGGGTTGGCCGCAGGGTGGGCAACCCCAGGCTGCGTCCGGCATGACCGTCAACGCGTTCGCCCGCGGGCTCGATCACCCGCGCTGGTTGTACGTCCTGCCCAACGGCGACGTGCTGGTCGCGGAAACCAATGCGCCGCCGCGACCCGTCGATTCGGCGGGAATCAGGAGCCGCGTGATGGGCTACTTCATGAAGAAGGCCGGCGCGGGCACACCGAGCGCCAACCGGATCACCCTGCTGCGAGACACCGATGGCGACGGCGTAGCTGACCTCAGCAGCGCCTTGCTCGAGGGGCTGAATTCGCCGTTCGGCATGGCGTTGGTGGGAAGCGATCTCTACGCAGCCGCCACGGACGCCATCCTGCGGTTTCCGTATCAACCGGGGCAGCAGCATATCGATGCCGTCGGCGTGAAAGTCACCGCCCTCCCGGCCGGGCCACGCAATCATCACTGGACCAAAGGCCTGATCGCGAGCGTGGACGGCAGCAAGCTGTATGCGACGGTGGGCTCCAACAGCAACGTCGCCGAGCACGGCATGGCCGAAGAGGCCGGCCGCGCCGCGATCTGGGAAATCGACCTGCGCAGTGGCAACCATCGTGTCTTCGCCACCGGACTGCGCAACGCCAATGGACTCGCGTGGGAGCCCGTGACAGGGGCGCTGTGGACGACGGTCAACGAGCGTGACGAACTCGGTGACGACCTCGTCCCCGACTACATGACGGCCGTGCGCGACGGCGCGTTTTACGGCTGGCCCTACAGTTACTACGGGCAGCACGTGGACACGCGCGTCACGCCGCAGCGGCCGGACCTCGTGGCCACCGCCATCGCGCCCGACTACTCCCTGGGTGCGCACACGGCCTCGCTCGGCCTGGCGCACTCCTCGCACAATGCCCTGCCCGCCCAGTACCAGCAGGGCATGTTCATCGGCCAGCACGGTTCGTGGAACCGCCGGCCGCACAGCGGCTACAAGGTGATCTTCGTGCCGTTTGTCGGCGGGCAACCCAGTGGCCTGCCGCTCGACGTACTCGCCGGGTTCGTCGATGCCGACGGCAACGCCCGCGGCCGCCCGGTGGGCGTCGTCATTGACAGCAAGGGCGCACTGCTGGTCGCGGACGACGTCGGCAACACCGTGTGGCGCGTGATCGCCGCAATGCCGCGACAGTGAATCGGCTGTTGCCGCGCCGCGGCTACAGCCAGTATTCCCAGAGCCGCGCGAACTGCTCCTTGACGCGCGTCACTGCAGAGCGCTTGTGCCATTGCTCCAGCGTGATCTCGTCGGACTGTGCCACGTCGGCGACAAACGCCTTGCGCATGCGGTCACCGAACTCGGTGCCCAGCACCACGGCGTTCACTTCCTGGTTGTGCAGGAAGCTGCGCCAATCGAGATTGGTCGAACCGACGGTGGACCAGACACCGTCGATCACGGCGGTCTTCGCATGCAGCAGCGCATGGCGGCGCTCGAACAGGATGACGCCGTCCCGCAGCAACTGCTCGTAGTACGAGCGACCAGCGTGGAAAACCAGCGCCGAGTCGGTGCGCCCGGGGAGCACCACACGCACGTCGACACCGCGCGCCGCGGCGGATTTCAGTGCGGCCAGCAGCTGCGGGTCCGGGACGAAGTAGGCGTTGGTCAGCCAGACCTCGGTCTCGGCACTGGCGATCGCCGACAGCAGGGTTACGTAAATGGGGGAGAATTCATTGTCGGGCGAACTGCCGATCGCGCGCACGACCTCCTTGCCTTGCGGCTGCAGCGTCGGGTAGAAATTGCGCGCGGCCAGCGGTTCACCTTTTTGCGCAGCCCAAGTGGCAAGGAATAGCTTCTGGAACTCCGCGACCACGGGTCCGTCGATCTGCAGGTCGGTATCCCGCCAGGGTGGCCCGCCTTCGGGACGCGGTTTCGACGAGCGGCGGGACGATCCACCCGAGTACACGCTGCTGATATTGATGCCACCGAGAAACACGGTGCGACCATCGACGATCAGCAGTTTGCGGTGATCACGCTGGTTCACGTCCCAGCCGGCCTTCGCGGTCGCCGGGTTGACGGGATTGAACTGCAACGTGCGGATGCCGCCGTCGCGCAGGCGCTGGAAAAACTCTTCCGGGGTACCCAGCGTGCCCACGCTGTCGTAGATCAGGTTCACTTGCACGCCTTGCTGCTGCTTTTCGAGCAACGCATCCGCAAAGCGGCGGCCGACGCCGTCATCCTCGAGGATGTAGGTTTCCATGTTGATGTGGTCGCTGGCGCCTGCGATGGCCTCGAACATGGCGCGGTAGGTGTCCGGCCCATCCTCGAGCAGGCGCACGCGGTTGCCACTGACGAGTGGAGTCCCGGTCACGGCTTGCTCGACCGCCAGGTGACGATCGAAGATGCCCGTCTCGTCGGCGCCGCGCTCGAGTCCGGCGAGGATCTCGCGGCTGCGCGCGGCAGGAAGCGGTCCGTGCGCACCCTCGACCTGTGCCGGCACCGAGGCAGGGACGCTTTCCGTTGTGACGTGCGGCAAGGTACTGCACCCCGCAAGGGGCAACAGCAGGACCATGGCGTGCAGCAGGCGTCGCATACGCTTGATCATCCGCGGCAGTCAGCCACGATTCGGTACGCTCCCGCACAGACGATCGGTCGCCTCGGGCAGGCGCCGGATGGGATCAGTGCGGTAGCGAACAGACCGTTCCGCCGGTCGGAGTAGCCTGCAGGACATCGACCACACAGTTCCGTTTCGGGAATTTTCCGTGCGACGGGTGCCGTCGAATGGAGAAGCCAGATGAACAAATCACTACTGACCGGGCTGGTCGTTGGCGGCATCGCGGTCACCGCGGCCGGCGCCTACGCCGGCTACCAGAATATCGACCAGGGACGGTCGGCCAAGGTGCTCAACGTCGAGCCGATGTCGCGCACCGTCAAGGCGCCGCGTCAGGTTTGCGGCAGCGAAGTCGTCACTCACCAGGCGGCAGTCAAGGATCCGAAGCGCGTGACCGGCGCCATCATTGGCGCGGTCGCGGGTGGCGTGCTCGGCAACCAGGTCGGTCACGGCGATGGCCAGACGATCGCTACCGTGGCCGGTGCCGCGGCCGGTGGCTACGCCGGCAGCGAGGTCCAGAAGCACATCCAGCAGAACAATACGACCCAGTCCGTCGAACAGCGTTGCCGCACGGTCTACGACTCGGTGCAGAAGCCCGACGGCTACCAGGTGCGCTACCGCCTTGGCGATCACGAAGGCACCGTGCGCATGGATCACGACCCGGGCAGCAGCATTGCAGTCGAGAACGGCGAACTGGTCCTGAACGACAACGCCGATCGGCGCTGAAGCCCCTGATTTCAACCTGACCCCTACGAGGAGATAACAATGCTATGGACCATCGCAGTCATTCTTGCCGTGCTGTGGCTGTTGGGGCTGGTCAGCTCCTATACCCTGGGCGGCTTCATCCACATCCTGCTGGTGCTGGCCATCATCGTCGTGGTGATCAACGTGATCCAGGGCCGTCGCGTCTAGCCGCACCGAAGCGCGGGTCGGTGCGACATCGCACCGACCCGCAACGCGCGATACAGGAATCGCCAGGAAAGTTGGACGGCGTGAAGTCCGTCAAGAACGGGGGCGCCGTACGCACGTGAGCAGGATGCAGCGCGTGCTGTGCACCCCCCACCCACGCGAAGCGGCCCGGGATCGGCAACGATCCCGGGTCTTTTTTTCGTTCGCAACGCGGCATTGCGCTGGGTGAGTCACCGCACAGACCCCTGCGTGGAAGCCGCTCAGGCTCGATGCACCCGCCGAATGCAGCCGTGATGAAACACTCTCCGATGCAAACCGACAAACGGGCCGCGGCGACCAACGGGTTGCTTGCAGGCCTGCCCGACCTGGACCGACGCCGACTGCTGGGCAAGTCCAGTGCCATTGAGCTGGCCACGGCCGACGTACTGTACGAACCAGGCAAGCGCATTGCCGACGTCTATTTCCCTACCGGCGGCTCCGTATCGCTGATCACGACGCTGCACGGACACGACCAGTTGCAAGTGGGCCTCGTCGGCGACGAGGGGATGCTGGGCACCTCACTGGTGCTCGGCGTCGCCGTCGCACCCGCGCTCGCGCTCGTGCAGGACTCCGGCACGGCCTGGCGGATCGACGCCGCCTCGTTTCGCGAAGAGCTCGCGCGCAGCGTCGCACTGCGCGGCCGCCTGCAGCGTTACGTTCACGTCGTCATGTGCCAATCGGCACAGACCGTCGCGTGCACGAGATTTCACGTCGTCGAGGCGCGGCTGGCCCGCTGGCTGCTGATGACCCGCGACCGCGCGCACTCGGACCACTTCCACTCGACGCACGAGGCACTGGCCTCCATCCTCGGCGTGCGTCGCGCAGGGGTGACGCATGCGGCCGGTTCCCTGCAGCAGCAGAAGCTGATCCGCTACAGTCGTGGCGCCATCACGGTGCTCGACCGCCGCGGACTCGAGAAGTCGGCCTGTTCGTGCTACGTCGCCAACCAGGACACTTACGCTCGCGTCATGACTTGAGCCTGACGCAGGTGGCGCCGGGTAAAGCACGTTGCCAGGCGGGCTTTTGTCCCATTCCCTACAGACTTGCCGGCACTGCGGTATCCTGAGAGGCCGCAAGACCGTGGATGGCAGACATGACGGACACCGCTGCCTCACCTGCACAACACCTCCCCGAACAGAATCACCTGCTCGCTGCGCTCTCGTCCGACGAGCGCGAGCGCGTGTTCCCGCACTTGCGTCTCGTTGCGATGCCGCTCGGCAAGGTTTTGTACGAATCCGGCGATGCGCTCAAATACGTCTACTTCCCGACCAACTCGATCGTGTCGCTGTTGTATGTGCTGGAAAGCGGCGCGTCGGCCGAGATTTCGGTGGTCGGCCACGAAGGGCTCATCGGCATCGCGCTGTTCATGGGCGGCGGCACCACACCGAGTCGCGCCATCGTGCAGAGCGCCGGTCACGCCTACCGCCTGGCCGGCCAGCGCTTGAAGGACGAGTTTCACCGCAACGGTGAGCTGCAATTGCTGCTGCTGCGCTACACGCAGGCACTGATCACGCAGATGGCACAGACGGCGGTGTGCAACCGGCACCATTCCGTCGACCAGCAGCTGTGCCGGTGGTTGCTGCTGTCGCTTGACCGGCTGAAGTCCAACAAGCTGGTCATGACGCAGGAGCTGATCGCGAACATGCTGGGTGTCCGCCGCGAAGGTGTCACGGACGCAGCGGGCAAGTTGCAGAAGCTCGGCGCGATCAGCTATAGCCGCGGACATATCACCGTGCTCGACCGGCAGCGGCTCGAGCAGCTGTGCTGCGAGTGCTATTCGGTCGTCAAACGCGAGACGGATCGCATCGAAGGGCTGACCAAGCACCTCGGCGCCTGACGGCGCCGTTTCCTCCGGGCACCTACACCGGCTAGCGCCCGGTCCCACACGAACTTCGTTCGGTGACGTACAGACGCGCCATGCGCGGCAGTTGATCCTGCCCGCTTGGTATGGTCTTGCCCGCCTGGAGAGAATGCATGAGTTGCCGAATGCTCGGACCGTGGCTCGCGGCCTTCGTCGCGCTGTCCTTCACGCTGGCCTTCGCGCTGCCCGTGAGCGCACAGGATTCCTCGGCGCCGACGACGCCGATCGCGCTGCAGAGCGAGTTGCCGTCGACCTGGACGTACGACACCGACTGGAAGGTCAAGGTCGACGCGAGCGCGCGAAGGATGGCGAGCGAGCGCGATGTCGAAACGTGGTCGATCGCGCTGATCGGCCCGGCGGCGATGATCCTCATCGTGGCTGTTTTTGGCCTCACGATCACCGTTCGCTCGCTGCGCAAGGACGTCCATCACCAGCGCACCCTGAACCGTTACTGGCGCCACGGCGCGATGTCGCGCGCGAGCCGGGGAAGCCGTGGCTGACGCCCGGCCGCGAGTTGGGCGCGATGCAGTGTTTAGCACCGTCTACTGTCTGGCAACGCACAGAGATCGGCCGTGTTACCCGCCAGGCTCCCGCACTTGCTCGCGTCAATTCGCGAGCCGGCAGGCTGACCACAAGCAAGCAGGAAGCATTACATGAATTGGGCGAACACAATGGCAAGCAATGCGGACGACGTCGCGAACAATCGAGTTCCGAACGATGACGGCACCCAGCGCAATGTCGGGTCCGGGTCGTGGGATCCGCACCAGGTCTGGCTGACTCGCGTCAAGCAGCCACGCGACGGCCGGCACCTGCCGGCGAGCCCATCGCCGGTCAAACTGTCGTCCCGGTCGATCGAAGCGCATTTCTGGACCAGCGCCACGGGTTGAGTTCAAGGTGTTTGGCGCGCGTCGCCACCCGCCGTTCACGCCACTTCAGGCGGTCTCGACAAACACGCGCATGGCGACACCGCGGTCGCTCCAGACCTTGGCCGCGTCCGCCAGGATGGATCGCGCCGTATCGAATGCCTCGGGCGAGTGAGCCCGCAATTCGCCGGCGTGGCGCAGCACGATGACGCAGCCACGCGCCCGGCGCGCGCCCGGCAGGTCGATGAGGCAATCGAAGAACGCGTCCCAGTTGTGGCCGAACCAGCTTGGAAACCGCAGCACCTCGGCACACCGCTCGAGCAGGCCGGCTTTGTCCACGCACCCCTTGAGCTCGACGACGCAGCACGGCCAGTCCAGCGACGACGCCAGCAGTTCCAGGCCACGCACGGTGTCGTCGGTCAGTTCGACGTCGCGCACGAGTTCGATCATGGGCGCGGCGCCTCGACCTGGCGGAAGCTGCGGTAGTGATCGTCGGTGTAATAGAACTCGGCGGGTGGATTGCCCCCGCTCACGATGCGACGTGCGCCGCGGTCGGACGAGCCCGGAGTCGACACCGTGTATTCACGGTAGTAGCCGGCGGGCTGCGCGGGCAGTCGTCGCTCGCGGTTCTGGAAGGTCGCGCCGTCACGGTCGTAGGGAAACGGGCCGCCAGCTGCGATGAGCCGCAGTGTCTGCTGCGCCTCGAGCGGCAGTCCGGTGGTGTCGGGCTGCGATGCCGACGTGCCCCGCTCCGACGCCACCTCGGCCCCTGCGCTCGCGCCTCGCGGCGTTTCGCGTGACAACCAGCCACTGGCCGCCACGACGGCCAGGCCGGCCAACAAGCCTATTCGAATCCAGCGCATGGTGAATCGTTGCCGCTCGCTGCGTTTGCAGCGCGCAGGGTACCGCGCCGCTCGTTGCCTCGAAAGCGCTGCCTGCGCGGGGCAGAACCAGGCGCTGACGATGCGCGCTGCCGAGCGGCCGCGTCTCACTGCCGCATCAGGGTGCTCTTGCCGAACAGCGAGCCGATCAGGTCGACGGCCACCTCGGCCGTGCGATTGCGGATGTCGAACGCCGGATTGAGCTCGACGATGTCGAGCGAGCCCAGCTGGCCCGTGTCGGCCACCATTTCCATGCAGAGCTGCGCCTCGCGGTAGGTCGGTCCGCCGGAGACCGTGGTGCCCACGCCCGGCGCGATGTCGGGATCGAGAAAGTCGACGTCGAGACTGACGTGGATGTGGGTATCGGCGTCGACGCCGAGCAGGGCCTGGTGCAACGTGTAGCGCATGCCCATCTCGTCGATGTAGCGCATGTCGAAGACTTCGATGCCCACCTCGCGCACGAAGCGCTTCTCGCCGGCATCGACGCTGCGGATGCCGATCTGCCGCAGTTGCGCAGGATCGATGGCCGGCACGTGGCCGCCGATCGACACCAGTTGCAACGGGCCGTGACCACAAAGGCACGCCACGGGCATCCCGTGCACGTTGCCGCTGGGCGTGAGGACGTGGGTGTTGAAGTCGGCGTGCGCATCGAACCAGAGCACGCGCAGTTTGCGACCCGTGTCGCGACAGTGTTTCGCGGCGGCACTGATGGAGCCGATCGCGAGACTGTGATCGCCGCCGAGCAGCATCGGCAGTCGCGACGCAGCGAGTTCGTCGAGCACGGCGCCGTGCACGAGCTGGTTCCACGCCGTCACTTCACGCAGGTGACGGTAACCGTCCTCGGGCGGTTGCCAGGGATTCGGCGGTCCGTTGAGGTTGCCGCGGTCGATGACCTCCAGGCCCTGCGCTTCGAGCACGGCCTGCAACTGCGCGACACGCAACGCCTCCGGACCCATCGAGGCGCCACGCGCGCCGGCGCCGATGTCGGTGGGTGCGCCGATCAGCGCGATGGTGCTGGTCATGGCCGCAACTCAAGCCGTCTTGCGCTTGCGAGGCCGCGCGGTCGTGCGTCCGGCGAGCGTGCCGCCGAACAGGTCCTTCGGGTCGTCGAGCACCGGCACGAGATCGAGATCGCGGCGACCGAGCCGTTGCTGCGAAATCAGTGCGTACAGGAATCGCAACGCGGAGAAATCCTCCAACGCGAAGCCCACGGAATCGAACAGGGTGATGTCCCGCTCCGAGCGCCGAGCCACCGCTTCCCCGCGCAGCACCTGCGCCAGTTCGAGCACCGGATAGTCCGCCGGCATCTGCTGGATCTCGCCTTCGATCCGTGACTGCGGCTCGAACTCGACCACGACGCGCAAGTCCGGCAGCCGCAGGATGTCCGGGTGCAGTTCTGTCTTGCCCGGACAATCGCCGCCCACGCCGTTGATGTGCATACCGGGCGTGATCATCGGCGGCGTCAGGATGACGGCGTTGCGCTTGTCCGCCGTGACCGTGGTGACAATGTCTGCGCCCTTGCACGCCTCGGCGGCGGAATGCGTGCGCACCACCGTCAGGTCCGCGAGTTCAGGCATGGCTGCAAGGTTGCGCTCGAGCTTGGCCGTGGCTTGGTGGTCCACGTCGTAGATCCGCAGTTCCCGGATGCCGCACAAGCGATGGAACGCGATGGCCTGGAATTCGCCCTGGGCGCCGTTGCCGATCAGCGCCATCACACGGCTGTCGGGACGTGCCAGCTTCTGCGCGGCCAGGGCCGACGTCGCGGCAGTCCGCAGTGCCGTCGTCACGGTGAGCTCCGACAACAGCAACGGATACCCCGTATCGACATCCGCCAGCACCCCGAACGCCGTCACCGTCAACAGGCCCTCGGCCGTGTTCTTGGGATGACCGTTGACGTACTTGAACGAGTACAAGGTGCCGTCGGTCGCCGGCATCAGCTCGATGACGCCGACCGCTGAATGGTTCGCCAGGCGCGGCGCCTTATCGAACTCCGGCCAGCGCCGGTAATCCGCCTCGATTTCGCCCGCCAGCCGGGCAATGAATTCCGCCGGCCCGAGCGCATTGACGATGCGCTGGATGTCACGGACGCCGATATAGTCGACCATCGCTGTCCCCCTGCCCGGGCCGCCATGGAGCGAGAAATCGCGGGCCCATCGCAGCATCATCGGCTCCGTACGAGCTAACAGGAAGCCAGCAAACCAATCGATCTGGTCTATAATTCGACCAAATCGCCAACACGATCGCGCAGTTCGCCAGATTGCAGGTGCGCCATGGATGACCTCGACCGCCAACTCGTCGGCCTCTTGCGGGACAATGCCCGCCTGCCGGCGGCCACCCTCGCGCGCACGTTGCGCGTGGCCCGCGGCACCGTGCAGAACCGTATCGCCCGGCTCGAGCAGGAAGGCGTGATAGCGGGTTACACCGTCCGCCTGGCCGCACCCGACGCGGACCGCCGCATCACCGCGCTGATGCTGATTGCGGTCGAGGGCAACAACGTCGAGAAAGTGCTGCGCTCGCTGCGCGGGGATGCGTCGGTGGCCACGCTGCACACGACCAACGGCCGCTGGGACATCATCGCCGAGCTGCGCGCCGACACGCTGCAGGAGTTCGACCGCGTGCTGAGCCGCATTCGCCGCATCGAAGGCGTGGCCAACTCCGAGACCAACCTGCTGCTCTCGACGCACAAGTACTGACCACGAACCCGGAGAACCCATGTACGAGCTCTACATCGGCAACAAGAATTATTCGTCGTGGTCGCTGCGACCCTGGGTCCTGCTGCACGCACGCGGCATCCCCTTCGTCGAACACATCAAGCCGTTCGCGCGCGGCTCGAACTTCGCTGCGTTCCGCGCCTTCTCGCCCTCGGGCAAGGTGCCGTGCCTGCGCGATGGCGCAACGGTGGTGTGGGATTCGCTCGGCATCAGCGAGTTTCTGGCCGAGCGCGACCCGGGCCTCTGGCCGGCCGAGGCTGCGGCACGCACCTGGGCGCGCTGCGCTGCTGCAGAAATGCACTCGGGCTTCGCCACGCTGCGCACCGTCTGCACCATGAACGTCGGCTTGCGCGTACAGCTGCACACGCAACCCGCGGCACTCGTCGCGGACATCCGCCGCATCGAAGAACTGTGGAACGAAGGCTTGTCGCGCTTCGGCGGACCGTTTCTCGCCGGGCGCGAATTCACCGTGGTCGACGCGTTCTATTGTCCGGTCGCTTACCGCGTGCGCACGTATGGCCTGGAGTTGACCGGCAACGCCGCGCAGTACGCGCAGCGCCTGCTCGAACTGCCCGCGATGCATGCATGGGAAGAGGCCGCGCTCGCCGAAACCTGGCGCGAGGTCGACCACGAGGCCGAGGCGTTGCAGGTCGGCGTCGTCACGGCCGACTACCGCGCACCGGCCACGCCGCAATGAGCGAGCGCGTCGATGCGCTCGAATTCAAGGTCGCCCACCTGGAGCGCGCGCTGCAGGAACTGAGCGACGTCCTGTATCGGCAGCAGCGCGAGCTCGACGTGCTGCGCGACCGCAACCGGCAGCTGGTCGAACAAGTGCAACAGCTCGAGGACCGCGGCGGTGACCCGACCGGGATCGAAGTTCCTCCGCACTACTGACGTGACGACGCATCCCCTGTCCGGAGCGAAGGCTGGCTGGGTCGCATACGCGGCAGTGCTGACGTTTGGCGTGCTCGCGGGCGAAGCCGTCAACCTCTCCCGCGGTGGCGAAATCACGGCGCTGATGCTCGGCAACTGGACGTTGAGCGCAGCGCTCCTGACCGCGCTCTGGGGTTACGCACTGCAGCGTCGTATCGGCAGCGAACGCTACTGGCGTGCTGTTTTCTGGCTGGTCCTCTTCGCCAACGCCGTCATGCTCGTGCCGGTGATGCTGGGCGACCGCGCGGTTGCCATGTTTGCCGCAGTGCTGACGCTGTTGATCGTGCCCGCGTACCTGGCCGCCTACTTCTACGCGTACCGCAGCCGTGGCCTCTGGACGGGTGGGGGTGGTTGACGAACAGGATGAAGACAGGTACTGTTATGTACAAAGGTACTGTAGTCACAAATCATGGCCGTCGAAACCAAGCTTGCACCGATCCGGAAGGGTCTCCTGGAATTCCTGGTGCTGAAGATCGTGGGTGCGAAGAGCGTGTACGTGCCGGACATCCTGCGTCGGCTCGCTGGCACCGAATTCACCACCCAGGAAGGCACGCTTTATCCTCTGCTCAGCAAGCTGCGTCGGGAGGACCTGGTGCAGTACGAGTGGCAGGAGTCGGACGCCGGGCCGCCGCGCAAGTACTACCGGCTGACCGACTCGGGCCGCGCGCAACTCAACGCGCTGGATGAGTATTGGAACTTGATCAACCGCACGATCGCCGACATCGGAAACTGAGCCATGCAACGTCTAGCCACCACCGTCCGTCTCAATCGCAGCGTGCTGCAGTTCGACGACGCAGCGCAGGCGCGCCTCGAGCGGTACCTCGCCGAATCGGCGAGCCTGCTGGAAGGCGATCCCGATCCGCAGGAGATCCTCAGTGACCTCGAGCAGGCCGTGGCCGATCAGTGCACGCGTCGCCTGCGTGCGGACCAGACGGTCGTGACACTGGCGGAACTCGAGCCTGCGCTCGAGGAAATCGGGTCGGTACAGGCGCCGGGGCCGTCGGTCGCCCCGGAATCGTCGCCGCGCAGCTCGGCGCGGACCTTGCAGCAAGTGAGCGAAACCGCCGTCGTGAGTGGTGTGTGCGCCGGTCTCGGCCGTTATTTCGGCTTCAACGTCGCGGCGCTGCGGGTCTTCGCGGTGCTGCTGCTGCTGCTGAGCGGCGGCAGCGTGCTGCTCGTGTACCTGGCACTGATGCTGCTGATGCCGTACGCCCCGTTGCCCACCGGCCACCCGCCGCTGCGCTGGTTGCCGGCGAAGAGCCGCAGCTTCATGGAATTCCTGCGCACCAAATTCCATCTCGCGACCGGCTGACCGGCGCGCGACGCAGGCGCGGACCAGGACGACTGAAACAGTCGTCCTGGCCTTTAGAAACCGACGAAAGCCCGACCTCAGCGGGTCGCGGCGTCCTTCAGCTTCTTCATCGGACGCACCTTGACCTTCACGGTCGCCGGCTTGGCCTTGAACGTCGTGGCTTCACCCGTGAACGGGTTGACGCCCTTGCGCGCCGGCTTTGCCGCCACGTTGGTGACCGTGATCTTCAGGAGCCCCGGCAGCACGAACACGCGGGCGCCCTTCTTGCTGATCGAGGCGTGGATCACGTTCTCGAGCGCGGCGAGCAATGCGCGCACGTCCTTGGCGGCAACCTGCGCGGCCTCGGCCAGGTGAGCGACCAGCGCGGACTTGGTCAGCACGCTCCTGATCGTCGGTGCGGCCTTCGGGGCTGCCTTGCGGGCGGACTTCTTCACCGGCTTGCGGGCGGACTTCTTCACGGACTTCTTCGCTTTTGCCATCGGGGGTCGTTCAACCTCGTAAATTAATGGATGCGCAGCCGGATGCGTCCGACCGCGCTGCGAACGGTAGGCGAAAGCCGTGGAGAAGCCAAGGGGCGCGGCGGTTATCTGGTGCGCCCCGCACTTGTCGATGACCCGCCGATGTAGCGGCAGGATCTTTTGCGTAGGCTGTGCTGGACTCACGTTTGCCTGGAGCGCACCCATGAAGAAGCTTTTTCTGTTGCTGGCGGCGGCGCTGATCCTGCCGGGCTGCCAGTCAACGTACTATGCCGCGGCCGAAAAGGTGGGTTACGCGAAACGGGACATCCTCGTCAGCCGGGTCAAGTCGGCGCGGGATACGCAGGAAGCCGCCAAAGAGGAGATTACCGACGCGCTGACCGAGTTTCGCAAGGTCGTGAACGTGCCGGGCGGCGAACTCGAGGTCGAGTACAAGTCGCTGGCGGCGAAGCTCGACGACAGTGAAGACGCAGCGAACGCGGTGCGAAGCCATATCCGTGACGTCGAGGACGTGGCGGCTGCATTGTTCAAGGAATGGAACGCGGAGCTTGCCCAGTACTCGAACCCGAACCTGCGAGCCAGGAGCGAGCAGCAGTTGCGGCAGACTCAGGCACGCTACGACCAGATGATTGGTGCCATGAAGCGCGCCGAGAGCAAGCTCGAGCCGGCATTGCAGCCGCTGCGGGATCAAGTGCTGTTCCTCAAGCACAACCTCAACGCACGGGCTGTCGCCGGACTCAAGGGCGAGGTGACCCAAGTCGACGCACAGGTCAATCAGCTGGTCACCGAAATCAACAAGGCCATCGCGGAAGCCAACCGATTCATCGCCGATCTCGAGCAGGCCAGCGCAGTCACGAGTCACTAAGCACTAATCACTAATCACTAATCACTAGTCACTAGTCACTCGTCAGCACCGCGCCCACTTCGAGCAGCCCGGGCCGCTCGACGATCGCGTTCTGGCCGAACGTCACGCCGCGCAGGGCGTCATCCCAGCGATACGTCTTCAAGGTGCGCAGCGGCTCTTCACCCTGCGTCACGCCGGTGGCCTGGTCCGTCGTCGTGATGATGCAGCGAGTGCAGGGTTTCACGAGTCGCAGCCGCACCTGCTCGCCCTCGAGCGCGCGGATCGCGTCCTCGGCGTAGGGCTCACAGCCGTCGAGGAGTACGCTCGGCCGGAAGCGATCGACCGGCAACGGCGACGGCAGCCGCGAATTCAGGTCGTCGAGCGACGCCTGCGAAAGCACCAGGACCGGATAACCGTCGGCAAACGCGCTGGTGCCCGCGAGCCCCTGCGACCACGCGGGGTCCGTGGGTCGCACACGGGTATCGTCGAAACGCACGAGTCGCACGTCGCGGCGCAGGTACCCACCGAACCAGCTCGCGGCGGCATGACCTTCATCGCTGGCCAGCACGCGATCACGCCAGACGGTGACTTCGGCGGACGGGCCATGGGCCGATCGCTGCAGTGGCACGGCCAGTTTCGGCAGGCCGGGTGCAGTGAGCTCGAGGTGGTTCTCCACCAGCGCCGTGCCGACCAGGGCCAGGCGCGGCTCTTCACGTTGCGTGAGGAAGCGACCGTCGGGCGATACCACCATCCATTCGCGGTCGTACTGCAGCCCGCGCGGCATCAACCGTGCCTGCTGGACGGCGATACCGCGGCACGATTTGACCGGATAGACGCGGAGCGAGGCGATCGTGATCACGCGCCGCAGGATACCGGAAGTCAGCCTGCGAGCGGCAACGGCGCCGGACGACCCACCTGGTAGCCCTGGACGAAATCGACGCCCATGCGACGCGCCGAGTCGAGCGCGCTCAGATCCTCGACGTGCTCGGCGATGACCTGGAAATTGAGCGACCGCGCGAGCTTGATCATCGCCGTCACCATCGCCTGGTTGACGTTGTCGGAGGCCAGGTTGCGGATGAACGAGCCGTCGATCTTCAGGTAATCGAGCGACAGGTTTTTCAGGTTGGCGAACGAGCTGATCCCGCGGCCGAAATCGTCGAGCGCGAACTGGCACCCCATGCCATGCAGCACCCCGATGAAGCGGCGCGCATGCTCGATGTTGGTGATGACTGCGTTCTCGGTGATCTCGAAGCAGATGCGGCTCGGCGCGACGCCAGTGCGATCGAGGCAATCGACCACGAACTCGAGGAACGCCCCGTCGCCGAGCGTCTGGCCAGAGAGATTGATGCAAAGACTGCGGTCGGCGGCCAGGCGGATGGCACCGCGCGCCAGCAACGTGAGGGAGGTCTGCACGACCCAGCGATCGACGTGCGGCATCAAGCGATAGCGCTCTGCCGCGCGCATGAAGTCGGACGGGGCAATCGGCGTGCCCTTGTCGTCCTTGAGCCGCAACAGGATCTCGAGGCCGGGACCGCCTGACTGTACGTCCGGCGAGGCGTGCACGATCGGCTGCGCATGCAGTTCGAAGCGGTCGTCCTTGAGTGCCGACTGCAGCAGCTGCAGCCACAGGATCTCGCCGCGGTGACGGGCATCGGCCTCGTCGCGCGCGGAATAGACGTGCACGTGGCCGCCCTGGTTCTTGGCCACGTAGCAGGCAGAATCCGCCGCGTGCAGCAGGTCTTCGATGGACGTGCTCTCGGCCGAGACTTCGACCAGGCCCACGCTCACGCCGATGCTGAAAATCTTCGCCTTCCAGACGAAGCGGTGATCGTTGACCGCGCGCACCACGTCGTCGGCAATCTGCCGGGCTTTCTCGAGCGGGCAGCCCGCGAGCAGGATGCCGAACTCGTCCCCACCGAGGCGGCCGACGGTATCCGAATCTCGGACCGCGTCCTTGATCAGGGCAGCCACCTCTCGCAGCATGCCGTCTCCGGCGCCATGCCCGCATTCGTCGTTGACGGCCTTGAAGCGGTCGAGGTCGAGGTAGCACAGCACGTGGCGCGCGCCACCCGGCGTCGCCTCCAGGGCTTCCTCGAGCCGACGCTCGAATTCGCGGCGGTTCACCAGGCCCGTGAGGGCGTCATGGCTCGCCTGGTAAGTCATGGTGCGCGTCAGCCCGCGCAGGTCGCTCACGTCACGCAACGCGATGACCGCGCCGTCGACACGGCCACTGGCGTCGCGCATGGGCGACACCGTGAGTTCGATCGACCGCTCACCGTCGCTGGCGGCCGAAACGAGCATGCCGCGGCGCCCGAGGCTGATCCGCGTACCGGTCGCGAGGCTCTGGCGCACGGGATCGCTTGCCGCCTTGCGGTCACCCTCGTCCACCAGTTCGATGACCTCGCCGAGCGTGCGACCGAGGATCTCGCTGGCCGGTTTACCGATGAGCTGCTCGCCGGACGAATTGATGTAGACGATGCGGCCGTCGACATCGGTCGTCAGCACGCTTTCGGCGAGTGAATCAAGCGCTTCCCACGCGCTGCCATGACTGCGCGAGGGGCTGTTATCGGCCTGCGGCTGCGGCGCCATTTCGACGCCGGTGACCATGACCGCAGGCTTCCCATCCAGCATCGTGCGCGCAAAACTGAGTTCCAGCCGGTGCGTCCTGCCCGCCGCATCCGGCTGCAGTTCCACTTCGAGCCGCGCCGGCGCGGCCTGACCGGTCACGTGGCGACGCAGGTATTCGGTGACGAGTTCGGCGTAGTCGGCGTGGACGAGATCGGCCAAGCGGCGGCCGAACAGTTTGCCCGGATTGGCGACGCCCGTGAGTTCCGCGAAACGCGCGTTCGCGAGCTGGATGCCGTCACGCTCGACCAGCATCGCTTCGCTCATCGTGTCGAGCAGCCGTCGGTAAACGCTTTCGCGTTCCTCGCGTGCCGTGCTCTCGACCTGCAAGCGCTCGATCAGGCGGTCGACGCCGCCCGCGATCTCGCCCGCGCTGCCCTCGCCCGCATGGGGCGTGAGACGCTCGGCCAGGTCGCCACTGTCCACCACGGCCTGCACGCGCTCGCCGAGTTCGCGCAGGCGCCGGATTTCGCGCGCGCGCTGCAGCAGCGCCACGGCCAACCCGACCGCTACGGCACCCAGCAGGATCAGCGCGAACATCACGGTGTCGTTCTCCGGACTGGCCATGCCCTGGCAGACCGCGGGCAACCGCGTTGCTGCAGGGTTTTGTAGTTGTTTTCGTGCATGCCCCAGGCTTGCGACAGCAGCATATAGGAACGTATCGCGCGCACCCTCCGGATTCACCATAATCCACCGGCAGTTTGGCTTGTCGCGCCGGTGCCCAGACTTTAACCTTCGCGCCGGCAGTGTCACCGGATCCGCGTTCTCCCCGCCCTGGAATCACCCGCATGTTCGACGTTCAATTCGCCCGCCGCCAGATGATCGAACAGCAGGTGCGCGCCTGGGAGGTGTTGGACCTCAAGGTGCTCGATGCCCTGCAGCAGGTGCCGCGCGAAGAGTACGTTCCGGCCGCCTATCGCGAGCTCGCCTTTGCCGATACCAGCGTGCCACTGGCGCACGGCCAATGCATGCTGCCACCGAAAGTCGAAGGCCGGATCCTGCAGGCACTCGAAGTCCAGCCGCACGAGCATGCGCTGGAAGTCGGCACCGGCACCGGCTTCTTCGCGGCCTGCATCGGGCAGCTCGCGCGCAGCGTGCGCACCATCGACCTGTTCCCGGACTTCGTCGCCGGCGCGACGGCCTCGTTTACGCGCACTGGCACCCACAACGTCGTCGCCGAGACGACCGACGCGATGCAGCTCGCCGAACGTGACGCCTACGACATCATCGCCTTGACGGGCTCACTGCCGGTCTACGATGCCCGCTTCGAGCGGGCACTCAAGGTCGGCGGCCGGCTGTTCGCCTGTGTGGGTAACGGCCCGATGCTCGAAGCCATCCGGGTGACTCGAACCGGGGCAGCCGACTGGTCACGCGAAAGCCTGTTCGAGACGGGAATGCTCGCCCTGGTGCATGCGCCGGCGCCGTCCAAGTTCGCTTTTTGAACCGGCGGGCCCTGGGGGCTAGGCAACCGGGCCGCAGGTGATATAGTCTAGTAGAACACTAGTTGACCAATTGCGCGGTTCCGACCGCCACGGTGCATTCATGACGTCCAAATCCTTCCTTCTCGCCTGCAGCGTCGCTGCTGCCCTGCTGGGCACGGCCCCGGTCCGCGCCGAAAACCTGATCGAGGTCTACCTGGACGCGGTCCGCAGCGATCCGCTGGTACGCGAAGCCGAGGCCCGGCGGTCAGCCGCGCTCGAAGCCAAGCCGCAGGCGCGTGCCCTGTTACTGCCGCAGGTCAACGTCGACGGCCAGGTCTACACCGCCAATTCCGATGGCGAGTCGACCTTCCCGCAAGTGAACCAGGCCACGGGCAACATCGTCACGGTCGGCAACAAGAGCTCGACCGACGTCAGCCAGTATTGGGACTACCGCGCCGAACTGACCCAGACCGTGTTCCGGTGGGATCGGTGGCAGGAACTGAAGCGCGCCGATTCGCAGGTGGCGGTGGCTGAGGCAACGTACCGTGCCGCGCAACAGGACCTGCTGGTGCGGGTGGCGCAGGCCTATTTCGACGTGCTGGCCGCCGAGGACACGCTGGGCGCTGCGCAGGCCACGCTCGAGGCGTTCAGCCGGCAACTCGAGCAGGCCGACAAGCGTTTCGAAGTCGGCTTGATCGCCGTCACGGACGTGCAGGAATCGCGCGCTGCGCACGACAGCGCGACGGCGGGTGTCATCGCCGCCAAGCGCACGCTCGCGACCTCGCAGGAAGTACTGCGCGAACTCACGGACAAGGACTACCAGGCGCTGGTAAAGCCGGCAGAACAGATGCCGCTGAACAAGCCGGACCCGCAAGACGAGCAGGCGTGGGTCGACCTTGCGCTCGCCAACAACCTCGCCGTGATCGCCGCGCGCCTGAATTCGGAAGTCGCGAGTGCCAACGTCAAGATCGCGCAGGGCGGCCACCTGCCGACGGTCGATCTCTTCGCGCAATACAACGAGAGCAACCGCGACGCCACGCAGACTAACCAGTCGTTCGACCCCTCGGGCGACCTCGGCGCGGGCGACCGTGTGGGCGGCTCGGCCGATTCGAGCCAAACCAGCGACGTGATCGGCCTGCGCTTGAATATCCCGATCTTCAGTGGCGGCGGCACGCAATCACGCGTGCGCGAGCAGGTGCACCTGCACCGTGCGGCGCGCGAGAAACTCGAAGGCACCATGCGTTCGGCCGAACGCGAGACGCGTGATGCGTATCTCGGCGTGCTCGCGGAAAAGGCTCGCGTGCAGGCGCTGAGCCAGGCCGTGAAGTCGAGCCAGACCGCGCTCGAGGCGACGGAAGCCGGCTTCGAGGTCGGCACCCGCACGACGGTCGACGTGCTCGATGCGCGTCGCCGCCTGTTCGAAGCCCAGCGCGACTACGCGCGCAGCCGCTACGACTACCTGATCAACATCGTGCGCCTCGAATCGGCCTCCGGTGGCCTGAAGCAGGACGACCTCGACGCGATCAACGGCTTCCTGACGCAGCCAACCACGCTGCCAGTGGTCAGACCGAAGCCCTGAGCAGCGGCTCGATCATCGCGACCAGGCGGTCGACCGCTCCACGGTTGGCCGCCACCGCCTCGCGGCCGAGGGCGCCCGTGGCCCGCGCCCGCTCCGGATCGCTGATCCACTCGATCAGGCGATACCCCAGTTCTTCCTGGCTGCGCACGATGCGCAGCGCGCCGACCTGCTCGAACAGGTCGGCAATGTCCTGCGAATTGTGCGTGTGCGGACCCGAGAGCATCGGCAATCCGAGCACCGCCGGCTCGAGCAGGCTGTGTCCGCCGATCGGTACCAGGCTGCCGGCGACGAACGCGATGTCCGCAGCCGCGTAGAACATCTGCAGATCGCCGAGGGTGTCGATCAGGAACACCGCGTCGCCCGGCGCCGGCAACGTGCCCGAACTGCGCTGCGCATGCGGCACGCCACGCTTGCGCAGCAGCGCACGCACCGCATCGAAGCGCTGCGGGTGACGCGGCACCAGCAACAACAGCGCATCGGGATGGCGGGCACGCACGGCCGCGTGGGCTGCCAACGCGGCTTCTTCTTCACCCTCGTGCGTGCTGCCAGCGATCCAGACCGGCCGCCCCGCTCCCCATTGCTGGCGCAGGGCACGACCGGCATCGACCGTCGCGACGGGAATTTCGAGGTCGTACTTGATGTTGCCGGTCACCTGCACGCGGCCCGGCGCGGCGCCGATCGCGCGAAATCGCTCGGCGTCGGCCGGTGTCTGCGCACCGATCAGGATGCCGTGCGACAAGGTATCGCGGAACAGCGTCGCCATGCGCCGGTAGCGATCGACCGACCGCGTCGAAACGCGTGCGCTGCCGAGCAGCAGCGGAATCCGCCGCTGACCGAGGTGGTGGTACAGGGTGGGCCAGATCTCGGTCTCGAGGATGACCACCGCCTGCGGCGAAATCCGGTCGAGGAAACGGCCGACGGAACCGGGCAAGTCGTACGGCAGGTAGCAGATCTGCACGCGGTCCCTGAACAGCGACCTCGCGCGCTGCGCGCCGGTCGGCGTGACCGTCGTGAGCACGATCGGCAGCGTCGGATACCGGCGTTGCAGTTCGCTGACGAGTCCGGCCGCCGCCTGCACCTCGCCCACCGACACGGCATGAATCCAGACGGACCCGGGGCGCGCCGCACGCTGCACGAAACCCAGCCGTTGCCCGAGTCGGCCGCGGTACTCCGGGTTGAACAGCGCTTTCCACGCTTCGTGAGCGATCACGAGGGGCGCGATGAGATAGATCAGCAGGACGTAGAGCAGTCGCATGGCGGGTATTCAGCCAGTCCCGGCGCCGGCCAAGAGCGCGCGCCAGTTCGCATCGGTAAAACGATCCCCCGGCAGGTCCACGGTCACCTTCAGCAACGAACGCTGCAAGCGTGCGAGTACCGCCTGTTCCCACGCGCCGCGCGCGCGAATCCGGCCACGATCGAAGTCGAGCACGTAGATGTCCTGGCTCGCGCCGACGAGCAGGTTGTGCGCGTTGAGATCGGCGTGCTGCACTCCACGCGCGTGAAGGGAGCCGACGCAACGACCGATCGCGTGCCATGCCTCGACCGGCAACGGTGCCTGCTGCAATGCCTGGGTCACCGTGCGGCGCACCGGCAATTCGGCCGTGAGCAGATCGGCGCGGTAGACGAGTCCGGCACGTTGGTACCGCGCCGCGACGGGTGCAGGTACTGGCAGTGCCCAGGCGCGCAGCTGACGCAGCAGGCGCCACTCCCTGAACGCGCGCGTGCGGTCGGCACCGGTCCACAGGTAGAGGTCGTCCGAGAGCTGGGCCATGAGCCCGCCGCGGCGATAGTGACGCAACACCCAGCGCTGGTCCGGGCCCGCGCGCACGAAGGCCACCGTGCCGCGCCCGCCGCGCGCCGTCTCGAGCGCGCCCTGCGCCTGCCAGTGCGACGGATCGAACACGGAGGTGTCTGGATGGTGGAGACAGGAGGCATCGTATAGCATCGCGCCGCCCGCTCCGCGCGCGAGCGCCTCCTCTCCGGCGGCGGCTGCTTCGTTCATCGGTGCGGATTGTTCACGATCCCGACGCCGCTGCCTACCGTTTCGAACCGCAAATGAAGCAGCCCCTGTTCACCACACCACCGTCGTCGATCTGCATCCTGCGCCTGTCGGCGCTGGGAGACGTGTGTCACGTGCTGCCCGTCGTCCGTACGCTGCAGGACACGTGGCCGTCGACGCAGATCACGTGGATCCTGGGCAAGCTCGAGCACAAGCTGCTCGGCCACATTCCGGACATCGAATTCGTCGTCTTCGACAAGAAGGCCGGCACCCAGGGGTATCGCGATCTGCGCGCGCAGTTGCGCGGCCGGCGATTCGACGCCTTGCTGCACATGCAGCTGGCGCTGCGTGCAAGCTTCGCTTCGATGCGGGTGCCGGCACGGCACCGGCTGGGATTCGACCGCGCCCGGGCGCGTGAAGGCCAGTGGCTGTTCACCAACGCCAAGATCGAGGCGCGGTCGCGCGAGCACGTGCTCGACAGTCTTTTCGGATTCGCCGAACGGCTGGGCGTCACCACCCGTTCGATGCGCTGGGATATCCCGCTGCCGGAGTCTGCGCTGGCCTACGCGAACCAGGCAATCCCCGATCCGGCCAGGCCCACGCTGGTGATGAGTCCGTGCTCGAGCCATGCGTTGCGCAACTGGAGCTCCGCTCGCTACGCAGCGCTCGCCGATCACGCGGTCAAGCAACACGGCATGGAAGTCCTGCTGTGCGGCGGCCGCAGCGCCCTGGAACTCGAGTATGGCGCGCGGATCGAGCAGGAAATGCAGCAGCCGTGCCGCAACCTGATCGGGCGCGACACATTGCTCGAGTTCCTGGCGACGCTGCAGCGGGCAACGGTGCTGGTGTCACCGGATTCAGGGCCGGCGCACATGTCCACGACCGTGGGCACGCCGGTGATCGGGCTCTATGCCGCCACCAATCCGGAACGCAGTGGCCCGTACTACAGCCGCCGCTGGAGCGTGGATCGCTACGACCGCGCCGCGACTCGCTTCCTCAACCGGTCGGCGCAGAGCCTGCCGTGGACGGAGAAAATCGAGATGCCGGGTGTGATGGACCTGATCGAGGTCGACGACGCGATCGAGAAACTCGACGAACTGGTGCTGGCAGGCGCACCCCGCACCCCCACTGCGTAGCGCGCGTGAGGGCAGCTGCGCGATAATGCGCACCCGACCTGGGTTAACCCGCTCTCACTTCGACGCAAAGGCAGCAGCACCGTGACGGCCGAACGCAGCGACAAGCTCACCCAGCCGAACGCCCAGCACCAGTACGAGGTGACGGCGGCGGACCTGCCGCTCGCCTGCCCGATGCCGGGCATGCACCTGTGGAACTCGCATCCCCGCGTGTTCTTGCCAATCGAGAAGACCGGCGCGGCGAAGTGCCCGTACTGCAGCGCGGAGTACACGTTGCGGAAGTAGGGGAAGTAGGGGAAGTAGGGGAAGGACGGGAAGGACGGGAAGGACAGGAAGGCGAGGAAGCGGGAACCGCAATGAACGCAAATGCCTCACTGTCACGCCGGCCGCCACGTCGCTTCTGGGGCTGGGGACGGGCGGACGCCGCGCTCGACCAGCGCGAACACGCGATCGTTCGGGCCATGCTGGCAAGCGTCGGCGCCCACTTCGAAGACAGGCCGGCGCCGCGCGTCGAAGAGTTCGACCTTGCGCCACCGCGCGTTACCCCACCCGCGACACTCGCCGCCGGTTTCTCGGCAGCACCGCTCGACCGCCTCAACCACAGCGCCGGCAAGAGCTACGCCGACTGCGCCCGCATGTGGATGCGCCGACCGCCCGCCACACCCGACTGGGTTGCCTTTCCGGACGACGAGCAGGCCGTTGTCGACATTCTGGACTGGGCACAGGCGCACAACGTCGCCGTGATTCCCTACGGTGGTGGCAGCAGTGTCTGTGGCGGCGTGGAGGCTGCAGTGGGCAACGGCTTTGCCGGGGCCGTGTCGATCGATCTCGAGCGCCTCAACCGCGTACTGGAAGTTGATCCGATCAGTCGCGCAGCGCGCATCCAGGCTGGGGCCCTCGGTCCAGAACTGGCGGCGCAATTGAAGACGCGCCATCTCACGCTGCGCCACTTCCCGCAGAGTTTCGAGTTCTCAACCCTCGGCGGGTGGATCGCGACCCGAGCGGGCGGTCACTACGCCACGCTGCACACCCACATCGACGACTTCGTGGAGGCCACGCGCCTGGTGACACCGGCCGGGGTGATGCAGACGCGACGGCTTCCCGGTTCGGGGGCGGGACCGGCACCTGACCGGCTGGTCCTTGGCTCCGAGGGCACGCTCGGCGTGGTCACCGAAGCCTGGGTACGAGTACAGGTGCCGCCGCGATTCCGCGCGTCGGCTTCCGCACAGTTCGACGATTACTTCACCGCCGTCGCCTGCGTCCGGGCGCTCGCGCAGTCGGGACTCAATCCGAGCAATTGCCGGCTGCTCGATCCAGCGGAAACAATTTTCGCCGGCGTCGGCGACGGACGCACGGCCATGCTCGTGCTGGCCTTCGAGTCGGACGACCATCCCCTGCAGGCCTGGATGGCGCGGGCACTGGAGATGGTGAGCAGTCACGGTGGCCGTTACGACGCCGAAGCCGTGGCGCGATCGATGTCGTCCGAGGACTCCGTGGAACACCGCTCCGGCGCGGCCGGCGCCTGGCGGGATGCCTTCATGCGCATGCCGTACTGGCGCGATCCCGCCGTCGGGCTGGGCGTGATCATGGACACCTTCGAAACGGCGATCACCTGGGATCGCTTCGAGACTTTCTACACGTCCGTCAAGGAAGACGTCAGTCGTGCGATCACGCGCGCGACCGGTCAGAAGGCACGGCTGTCCTGCCGCTTCACGCACCTTTACCCGGATGGCCCCGCGCCTTACTTCACCTTCGCCACCCGTGCTGCGGATGGCAACGTCGCCAGCGCGCTTGCCGCCTGGCGGGACATCAAGCTCGCCGCCAATGAGGCCGTCGTCGCGCACGGCGGAACCATCACGCACCACCATGCCGTCGGTCGCGATCACCGCAGCGGCTACGAGCGCGAAGTGGATCCGCTCTTCCGTCAGATGTTGTCGGCCGCAAAGCAGGTCGCGGACCCGCAAGGCATTCTCAATCCGGGCGTGCTGATCGAACCAGCGAATCGGCACATCGGCGCGACCGGAGTGCTTGCCGAGCGATGCGGCATCGACTGATGGGTGTGGATCACGCGCGATGGCACGCGCATCCGTCGCGGCCCATGCGAAGATCGAACGAGCTCTCGCGCAGTCTCTCCCCCACTCAACCATCGGCGACACCATGAACGTGTACACGGGCTCAGCAGGATCGCGATTGGCACCCATTGCGCCCACCGCCTTCTGGCAGGACATGTGCACCACCGATTTCGCGAGCGTCGATCCAGCTCGCACGATCGCGCTGCTGCCGGTGGCTGCCGTCGAGCAGCACGGGCCGCACCTGCCGCTGTCGACCGACGCGGTCATCAACGAAAGCATCGTGCGCCTGATGATGCAGCGGTTGCCAGCCGACAGTTCGGTGCTCGTGTTGCCGGCCCTCACGGTGGGCGACAGCCTCGAACACACTGCATTCAACGGCACGTTGAGCGTTGACCTGCAGGCCTTGTTCGGGCTGTGGTTGTCCATAGGGCACAGCGTGGCGCGTGCAGGTGTGCGCAAGCTGGTGATCTTCAACAGCCACGGCGGCCAGCGGACTCTTGTCGACCAGGTCGCGCTGCGCCTGCGCTCGGACTGCGCCATGTTGGTGGTGCGTGCCCACAGCTTTGCGCTGGGGGTCCCGACGGGCTGGTCGCAGCGAGGCAAGACAAAGGGCCCGGCGACGGGATGGTGTCACCGGGTCACTTTGTGAGCGCCCGACGGATGGGCTGTCGAACACTCGAGGCCAGAATCGTCGAGCAGATGGGTGCGGTCTGTGCGGAACCGAACACCGATTCCAGTCACTTTTTCTCGGTCTTGCCCTGCACTTCTTTCATGAAGCCTCCGCTCCCTGTCCCGCAGGATACATTCGCGGAGACGCATGCAGACTCCTTGCCCTGACGTGAACCGAACCCCGCCTTGGCGCGTCAGCTGAGATGCGACCCCATGCGGATTTGAAGGCGCGCGCGGCCACGTCAAGACTTGCCACGGCGAACACGGTCGCGACCTGGAGGTCGAGGCCGACAAAGCGAATCGTTTCCATCCAACCCATCGTCATGGTGTGCTCCGCACATTGAAGATAGGCTCAGATTAAATGCTGCATAGCAGCATTGTCAGCGCGGTGCCGCACATACGACAGAGACCGAGGTGGGGGCGCCGGACATCACTTCAGACGCTCGTTGTAGACGGGCGGCGGTTTGACGCCCTCCGGCAGCCCTGGAAACAGCTGACGCAGCAGCGTCGGGTCGCGCTGGAAGCCATCGGAATCGAGATACATCCACTTGCGCGGTCCGCTCGGGTCCCAGATGGCCATCAGGTACCCGACGGCGTGCACCCGTATGTCCTGGATGCTGACCTGCATCTCGCGCGGCACGAAGCAGATCGACTTTCTGCCATCGAGGTAGGTTGGAGTAGGCGAAGAGAATTCGATTTTCTCTATCTTCATGTCCCCGGCGTTCATTTGCGCCATCGAGGCCGTCGTCTGGGACACCAGCTTTTTCCGTCCACCCGCCAGCTCGACCATGGGCGGATACGTCATGTCTACGAGTGTCGCGACGTCAGTATGCCTGGTGGCCTCACCGAGCGCCTTCGCCCCCCGGGCGACGACCGCCTCATCGGACTGGCAGGTGCGCTCCTGGGCCAGGACCGATGAACACGCCGACGACGTGACCAGCAAGACAAGCAGGTGGGTTCGGTGTTTCATGGGGCCAAAGACTCCGCTCCTCCACTGCCTGCCCTTCCTGCCCTTCCTGCCCTTCCTCTACTTCTTGTATTCCTTGTAGCTCTTCTCTTCCACGAGAGTCGACCCCAGCTTGGTGTTGATGCGGCGCTTGAGCGCCGCGCGCTCGTCGTTGGTCACGTACACCGCGCGCGCGAGCTCGATGAACCCGGCGTCGAACTGGCTCTCCCGCTCCTTGTCGCGGATCCGGTCTTCGATGTCCCACAACTGGCCGTTTACCTCACGCAGTCCGGTCCATTCGGCGCTGATGTCCACCGCCGAATAGGCAGATGCCCGCCAGGTCTCGTTGAGCGCCGTCAGTTCCGTGCGCACGTTGTGCAGCTTGGCCGCGTCGGTCATGCGCGCCGACTTGATCTCGAGGATCGTGATCTTGTCGATGAGTTCGCCGGGCGAGATCGGGACGAGGAGTTGGGCCATAGGAGAAGTGAGTAGTGAGTAGTGATTAGTGAGTAGTGATTAGTAAGCGGTGAGTACTGAGCGCTGAGTAACGAGCAGTGAATAGTGACAAGTGACCTGGCAGCTGCCACCAGTCCCTATTCACTACTCACTAATCACTACTCACTACTCACTAATCACTTCTCACTAGTATAGGCGTCCCATGGTTTCCCGCCAGATCGCGGCAACCTCGGCGCGAGTCGACCTGAACTCCGTCGCGGGCGCGATGCTGTCACCACCTTCCAGCGACAAATGGTGCATCCGCTGCCGGTAGGCTCGGTAGGCGGCAGTCAGCACGTCGACGGTCTCCTGCGGCACGAGGCAGATCGACGCCAGGCTCTCGAGCTGGCGGATGTTGTCGGAGAAGGTCACCAGTTCCGCGTACCGCGCCGACCAGAGCAAGGTCCAGTACTGGGCCAGGAATTCGACGTCGGTGATACCGCCCTCGTCCTGCTTGAGGTCGAACTCGCCGGCCTTTGATTTGGACAGTTCCGCCCGCATGCGTTCGCGCATCGAGCGCACGTCGTCGCGCAACGTTGGGCGACGGACTGCCGTGCGCAGCAATTCGACCCGCAGCGTCTCGTAGCGGCTGCGCAACTCTGCGCCGCCGGCAACCGCACGCGATCGCAACAGCGCCTGGTGCTCCCAGGTCCACGCGTCCGTGCGCTGGTAATCGGCGAAGCCTTCGATGCTCTGCACCAGCAACCCGCCCTTGCCGCTCGGGCGCAATCGTGTGTCGACCTCGTACAGGCGACCGGCCGCCGAATGCACCGTGAGCAGGTGCACCAGTCGCTGCACCAGCCGCAGGAAGAACACGCCGTTGTCGACCGCGTGTGGACCGGCGGTGCGCTGCACTTCGCCGCTCGAATCGTGCAGGAACACCAGGTCGAGGTCGGAGCCGTAACCGAGCTCGATGCCGCCGAACTTGCCGTACGCGACCACGATCATGCCCGCCTGTCGCAGCGAATCGTCGTTGGGCCCGCACATCGGCACGCCGTGCCGCGCGACGATCTGCTGCCAGGCGAGATCGAGCGTCTCCTGCACCAGCAGCTCGGCCAGGTCCGTCAGCCGGTCGCTCACCTTCATCAGCGGCAGGCGAGCGATGAGGTCCGGGACGGCGATGCGGAACATCGCCGTGCGCTGGAACTGGCGCAAGGCCTCGACCTGTTCTTCGGTATCGTCGGCAGCGCAGTTTGCCATGCGATTGCGCAGCTCGACGGCGAGCTCGGCACGCGTCGGCGTCGCGTCGAACAACCGCTCATCGAGCAACTCGTCGAGCAGCAGCGGAAACGCCGCGATCTGGTCGGACAGGAATTGCGAGTGCGCGCAGAGTTCGAACAGCCGTTCGCGCGCCACCGCGTTCTCGTTCAGCAATGCGAGGTACACCGTGCGACCGCCGATGCGCTCGATCACGTTCAGCACGCGCGCCAACGCGGCCTCGGCGTTCGGAACGCGCGCCACCGCCCGCAGCAGGCGTGGCATCAGGACCTGCAACCGGCGGCGACCGGTTTCATCCAGGCGGCGGTAGTACGCGCTTTCGCGCAACGGGTCGAGGTGCCGCAGGAACGGCTCGACCAGCTCCGGCACGTTCAGCACCGCGAGCCGTTCACGCCTGCGTTCGTCATCGAGTTCGGGATCGAGGATGTGCTCGAGTCCGGCGCCGGCCACGTCGTCCGTGGTTGCGACACCCGGCGCAAACACTGCACGCTGAAAGTGCGCACTGACGCGACCCCGATGATGTGCGAGCTGGCGCTCCAGCTCGAGCCAGTCGGGCAGCCCCATCGCCAGCGCCAGTCGTGCGCGGGCGTGCTCGTCGACGGGCAGCTCGTGGGTCTGCTCATCGTTCCATTCCTGCAGACGGTTTTCGACGCGCCGCAGGAAACGATAGGCCGCAAGCAGCTCCGCCACGGCTTCGGCCGGCAACAGCTTCTGCCCGGCCAGTTGCGGCAGCGCCTCGAGCAGGCTGCGCGTCTGCAACCGTTGCGTGCTGCCGCCCCGCAGCAGTTGAAACGCCTGGACGATGAATTCGATCTCGCGGATGCCGCCGGGACCGAGCTTCACGTTCTGCTGCAGCTCGCGGCGCTCGACCTCGCGCGCAATCAGCTCCTTCATCGCGCGCAGCGACTCGAACACACTGAAGTCGAGGTAACGGCGATAGACGAATGGGCGCAATGCGTCGCGGTAGAGATCGGCGAACCCCGGTTCCCCGCCGTAAACGGGGCGGGCCTTCACGTAGGCGTAACGCTCCCAGTCGCGACCGTGCTGCTGCAGGTATTCCTCCATGGCATCGAAACTCACGGCCACGGGTCCTGAATCGCCGAACGGCCGCAGCCGCAGATCGACTCGGTAGACGAAGCCGTCGTCCGTTGGGGTGCCGAGCAGTTGCGCCACGCGCTTGCCCGCGCGCACGAAATATTCCTCGTGCTCGAGCGGGCGTGGACCTGTGGTTTCGCCGTGTTCCGCGAAAAGAAACACGAGGTCGATGTCGGACGAGAAATTCAGCTCGCCACCGCCGAGCTTGCCCATGCCCAGCACCAGCAGCGGTAGCTCGATGCCATGCGTGTCCTTCGGCACGCCGTGGCGCGCGCCGAGCAGCGCCGCCGCCTGCCGGCACGCCACGTTGATGCAGGCATCCGCAAGCCACGAGAGTTCGGCGAGGACCTGTTCGATCGGCGCGTAACCCGCAAGATCGCGCCAGGCGATGCGCACGAGTTGCCGGCGCCGGAAGATGCGCAGCGCCGACATGAATGTCGCATCGTCGTTCTGGCCTGACCGCGTGACGGCATCCGCTGTCTGCTGGTACCACGCCGTGTCGGCATGCTCGAGCAGCCGGCCTTCGCTGGCGAGCCATGGGAGCAACCCCGCGTCGCGCAGGCAGGCGTCTGCAGCGAACGCGCTGCACGCCCAGACGTAGTCGAGGCTTGCCGCGATCGACGCAGCAGCCGGCGTATCGGGCAATGCGGGCCGGGTCGCGTGCCGCTCGAGCTTGTCGACGATTCGCGCACGGATTGCAGCCGGCACGGTGGGCACAGGCGTCATGCCTGCACCTGCGGCCGCGTGGCGCGCTCGGCAATGATCGCGGCGACGGCGAGCAGCAGGCCTGCGAGCGCATAGGCCGAACCTGGGAACTGCCACGCCACGCCGTCGCGTATGGACCAGGCGAAGACGGTGGCGAAGAGGGTCGGACCGATCACCGTCGCTATGCCTGCCAGGCTCCCCATGGCGCCCTGCAACTCACCCTGGGCCGAGGCGCCCACTGCGCGTGTCATGATTCCCTGCGACGCCGGACCCACGAGACCCCACAGCGCCACGATCGGAATGGCCGCGACGAACCACGGACCGGTCGGGGCGAAGGCGTACAGCATGAATCCGACCGTGCCGGTGAGCAGGCCGCCGATCATCACGCGGCGCTCGCCGTAACGGCGCACCAGCGGGCCCACCAGCACTCCCTGCACCAGTGCCGAGGAAATTCCGACGGCGGCCAACGCCAGCCCGACGATCTTTTCGTCCCAACCGTAGCGATAGGCGGCATACAGCACGAAGACGGCCGGCAGCACCGCGTGCGTCAGGTTGCTGAGGAAGGCCGCGCCGGCGAGCGCGAACACTTCGCGGTGCGCGCGCAGGAAGCGCAGTGAGCCCAGCGGGTTGGCGCGACGCCAGTCGAACGCGCGACGTCTTTCGGGCGCAAGCGATTCCGGCAGGATGAAGAAGCCGTACGCTGCGTTGACCAGGCTGGCGCAGGCGGCGGCCCAGAACGGTAGACGCGGATCGACGGACCCGAGCATGCCGCCGATCGCAGGGCCGAGCACGAACCCGAGACCGAACGCGACGCCGACGAAACCGAAACTCTGCGCCCGGCGTTCCGGTGGCGTGACGTCGGCCACGTAGGCCATCGACGTGCTGATGCTGGCCGCGGTGACGCCGGAAATCAGGCGCCCGACGAACAGCCACGACAGCGTCGGGGCCAGCGCCATCAGCACGTAATCGAGCCCCAGCCCGAAGTTCGACAGCAGGATCACCGGCCGGCGTCCGAACCGGTCTGAAAGCGCGCCCATCACCGGCATCGCGAAGAACTGCATCACGGCCCACACCGTGCCGAAATACCCGACCATCAGGGCGGCGCGCGACGTATCGCCGTCGAGGAAGTCCTCGATCAGGTGCGGCAGCACAGGCACGACCATGCCGAGCGCGAGCATGTCGAGCACGACGGTGACGAAGATGAAGGTGAGCGCCGCGCGGCGGGGTGCCTGCGGCGTGCCGGGCTCGCTCATGCGCGGTGTTCAGCCGTACTGCAGGACGATGCGGGGTGCGTGGCCCCCGCACCGGAAGCCGGGCGCAATGCCGATATCGATCAGCACGCCGACGCCCTGCACGACGTACCCCGCCTGGCGACTCAGCGTCGCCGAAGCGGCGAGCGTGCCACCCGTCGCGAGCACGTCGTCCACGAGCAGCAACCGGCCCTGCCCCGCCTGCATTTCGAGCACGCCGGTGCCGTATTCGAGGTCGTAGGCGATGTCGACGACCGGCGGCGGCAGCTTGCCCTTCTTGCGGATGGGGACAAAGCCCTTGCCGCGACGCTCCGCCAGGGCCGACGCCAGGATGAAGCCCCTCGATTCGATGCCCGCCACGGCATCGACGGTCTCCCATTCCTGCTCCGTGAAGAGGCCTTCGACCGATTCGATCGTGGCCCCGAAGTGCCGGCGCAACAGCGGACTGATGTCACGGAACAGGATGCCCGGCTGCGGGAAGTCGGGAATGTCGACGACGAACTGCTTCAGGTCCTGCATGCGCACCTCGGTCAACGCGCGGGCAGCGTAACGAAAAACTGCCGCCACCGCGACACGGTCAAACCGCAGCGTCCGGCTTCTGGCAGAATCGCCCGCCGCCAGGAGGTGCACCCGTGAACGTGAGTGAAGCCGTTGCGAGCCGCATGAGTTGCCGCGAGTTCCTTGAAACGCCGGTCCCCGGCGACACGGTGCGCGCGATCCTCGACGCCGCCCGGCGCGCGCCGTCCGGCGGCAACCTGCAGCCCTGGTGGGTCTTCGCGCTCGCCGGAGAACCGCTCGCGGAGCTGAAGTCGGCCGTGCGCGCGCAGGTCATGGCGAACCCGCGCGGCGACAATTCGCACGAATACGACATCTACCCGCCCGGCCTCGGCGAGCCCTACCGCACGCGCCGGTTCAAGGCCGGAGAAGACCTGTACGCGACGCTCGGCATCCCACGCGAAGACAAACTCGCACGACTGTTGCAGCTCGCGCGCAATTACGATTTCTTCGGCGCGCCCGTCGGACTGTTCTTTTTCGTCGATCGCAGCCTCGGACCGCCGCAGTGGTCGGACGTCGGCATGTACATGCAGACGGTGATGCTGCTTGCACGCGACCACGGGCTGCACACGTGCGCGCAGGAAATCTGGTCACGTGTGTCGGTTACCGTACAGAAGCGACTCGACGCACCTGCGAACCTCATGCTGTTTTCCGGCATGGCGCTCGGCTACGCAAACCCGTCGCACCCCATCAACGCGCTGCGCACCGAACGGGCAGCGATCGAAGAATTTGTCAGAATGAAGGGGTTCGAGACTCTGTAGCCGTCCGCCGCTGTCGGGGAACCTGACACCTCGAGCAAGCGGCCCGCTCCCGTTATGTCGCAACCCGCGCCGCACCTCGCGAAACCGCGTGCCGCAGGGCTTGGCACGGGCCATGCACATATACCGGCAGGCCGTAAGGCGCATGCCATGGAGAGCATCGAAATGAACTTAAGCTGGATCAACCGCAACCGCAGCCTCGAACTTTCGCCGCGCGCACGCCTGGTCGACGACATCGACGCGAAGGTGCTCGAACGCAAGCGCGAAGCGCTCGCGTGGCGCCCGCAGAACGGGTTCCTGAAGGACGAGCAGGACCAGCGCCTGCTGCTCGACGAACAGGCCTACCGCGCGGCCTAGCGCGACGACTCACCCTCATCACGCCGGCTGCGACGCATCGCCATCGGGTGTTCGACCCGGCGAGCCTTGTCGGCGAAGTGAGTCAGGCTGAGCCACGGATGGCGCAGCAGCATGCGAGGCCCCGCATAGCGCATGACCTCGCGCGCAAATTCCCTCGGTTGTGGCTTGTAGCAGTGGATCGGACACTTCGCGCAAGTGGGCTTGTCCGGCCCGTAAGGGCATTTCTCCAACCGGCGCTCCGCGTAGCCCAGGAACCCGGCGCACTCTGCGCACAGCGCCTGGCCAGCCGCGCCCTGATGCGCATGGCCACGGCAATAGATGCCGACCATGACCTGCATCGTGCGCCATTCGCGCCGCAGGCGGCCGGTGTCGAGACGGGTACCCATGGCACGAGCTTGACCTGAGCGCTCTCACCCCGCGCTCCGGAGTTTCCACGAGCCGGATCCGTGGATCGCGGCGCTCGCGCGCGCGGCGGAAGCTCGTGTCCGGCGCCAGACTGCGTGCAACAATGCGCGCCCCATGACCAGCCCGAACCCAGCGCCCGCAGTCCCGGCGACACCGCGCGAACGGGGTGGGTTGGCGGCCGCCGTCGGCGCATTCACGATCTGGGGCGTCCTGCCCCTGTACATGAAGCCGTTGCACGAGCTGTCGGCGCTCGAAATCATGGCGCACCGGATCGTCTGGAGTTGCCTGCTGGTGTTCGGCTGGCTGGCGTGGCGGCGTGAGGTGGGGGCCGTGCGCATCGCACTGGCCAATCCCGGCACACGCTATCGCCTGATGGCCACGGCCGTGCTGATCAGCATCAACTGGCTGATCTACGTCTGGTCGATCGCCAACGGTCACGTGATCGACGCGAGCCTCGGCTACTTCATCAACCCGCTGCTGAACGTGGTGCTGGGCGTCCTGTTGCTGGGCGAACGGCTCAACGTGGCGCAGAAAGCGGCCGTCGCCATGGCAGCCATCGGTGTCCTGTACCTTGCCGTCGTCACCGGCCGGCCGCCCTGGATCGCCCTGGCGCTGGCCGCAAGCTTCGGCGGCTACGGATTGATCCGCAAAGTGGTCAAGGTCGAAGCAGTGCCCGGACTGGCCACCGAGACACTGCTGCTCGCGCCGTTCGCGGTCGGTTTCCTGGTCTGGATCGAGCTGCACGGCACGGCTGCGTTCGGCCACGCCGCTCCACACATCAACGCGCTGCTGCTCGGCAGCGGGCTGGTCACGGCGCTGCCACTCGCGCTGTTCGCCTACGGAGCGCGTCGCATCCCGCTGTCGACGGTCGGTCTCGTGCAGTACATCGGACCCACGCTGCAGTTCCTGCTGGGCGTGGTGGTCTTCAAGGAAGCCTTCAGTGTCGAGCGCGGTGTCGGCTTCGTGTTCATCTGGACGGCGCTCGCCGTCTACGCCGCCGACGGCCTCTGGCGCAGCCGCAAGCAACTGCCCTATTGGGGGCGCTGATCGCCTACGCTGCCGCCAGGAAGATCGCGACCACGCTGCCGATGCCGACGAACCAGGCGAGTGAACGCAGCGTCGCGAGGTCGGCGACGTAGAACGCCGTATAGGCAAGTCGCGCCAGGACGAAGATGACGGCAAGCAGGTCGACCCGCGGCTGCGGCGCGCCGGCAAGGTGCGCGACGATGACGGCAGCCGCAAACAGGGGAAACGCCTCGAACGAGTTGTGTTGCGCGGCATTGGCGCGGCGACGGAAGCCATCCTGCTGGCTCAGCCAGTCGCGCGGATTGCGGTTGTCGAAGCCCCCGGCGCCGATTTTTGCCGTCAGCGTCGCGGCATACGGCAAGAAGCCCGCCACGAGCACGCACCAGAACGCTACCGTCATGTTGGCTTTCCCTCACTGAAATTTCGAGGCGAGCATACCGGATCGTCCCGATAGCAACGGATACGGATTGAAGGCGGCGCCGAATTCGTTAGGCTATTCTGCAAGGAGACGATCCATGGCCACCGTCCGCAAACCGTCGAGCCGTGCACTGCGCCTGCTGGACCACCACCGCTTGCGCGGCCGCGCCTTCCCCTCGCCGCGCTACTGGGAAAAGCTGCAGCAGATGCTGGTCGAGGACGCCGAGAAGCGCGGCAAGACCCCGCCGCCCGAGATGCTGGTCGTCGGGCTCGACTCTGACCCGACCGACGTCGACCGCATGGCGCGGCTGGACGAACAGGTTGCCTGGGCCGACCACAATCGACTGCTGCACCGGATCCAGATGTTCTTCGACTCGATGCCGATCTCGGGCTGGGTACGCATGGACGGGCGGTAGCCGGCGTCTCAGCGGCGATTGACCAGCCAGAGCCCGACCAGGCAGAGAGCGATGCCGAGCCCGTGCTCGAGGCTCAACTTTTCACGGAACACGAGCACGCCGATGCCGACCAGCAGCATCGCAGCCGCAGTCTGCGTCACCAGCGCGCCCAGGCTGACCTCGAACCCGCTGCGATACAGCAGGATGAAACCCAGGTCGAGTCCGATGATCGCCAGCGCCAAGGCAATCGCGGTCCAGTTCAGGTGATGAGCTTCCTCGCGCCAGGCAAAGTCGCCGGGTGCCAGCACGAGCACGGCAGCAAACAGCAGTGCGACGGAGCCGTACGTCGCCATCAGCGACAACAACGGGTTGGCGCCCGCCGGCGTCAGCTTGAGGATGACGTGGTAAGCGACCGTGGACGCGATGGCGAGGGACAGCCAGGCTAGTTGCATGAGGTGCCGGTGTTACGGTTCCCTGGGGCCACAGCGTGTCGCTCATTCGTGTGGATGCGCAGGATAGCAGAGCGATCCAGACCTCACCCTCTCCATAGCAGACGCGGGGAGGAGCAAGAGCGCTAACATGCATGCGGGGAGCCGTTGCTTGCAGCGGGAAGGACTAGAGCGCAGGGGAGTCAAGAGCATGCACAGGCTGAAACATGCGTCGCGCGGGCGGCCCACACGCGTGGCGCAGGCACTGCTGTCGTCCGTTGTCATCGCAATGCTCGCAGGGTCGGGCACGGCGTGCGCGAGCTCCGACGCGCCCGATGACACCGCCGCCTTGTTCAAGACGCATTGCGCCATCTGTCACGAGGTGCCCGAGACCAAGGCACCGCCCACGGACACGCTCCGCCAACTGCCGGCCGCGAACATCCTGATGGCGATGGAGTTCGGCAAGATGCAGCCGCAAGCGGCCGCCCTCAAGCAGGAACAGCGCGTGCGCATCGCCAAATGGCTGGCGGCGGCGGAAGACCTTAAGCGCGACGCGTGGATCACGGACAAGGCCTGTCCGAGCGAAACCCCCGTGCCCATGACGGGAAGCGAAAACTGGGGTCTCGGCCGCAACAACACGCGACAGGCCGAGAACGTACGAATCCACCGCAGCGATGCAGGCAAGCTCGAACTGCTCTGGTCGATCGCGTTGCCGTCGGTCACGACCATGCGCTCGCAACCCGTCATTGCCGGCGAAACCGTGTTCCTCGGCAGCAAGGGCGCGCACCTGCTGGCGCTCGATCGCTCGAGCGGCTGCGTGCGTTGGTCGTTCAAGACGGATGCGCCGGTGCACTCCGCCCTGACGCTCGACGCGACACCCGACGGCACGAGCACGCTGTTCTTCGCCGACGAAATGGCCACCGTGTATGCCGTCGACGCGACGACCGGCAGGTTGCGCTGGCGCGAACGCGTCAAGTGGTTTCCGACGTCGATCATCAGCGGCCCCATCACCTACCACGACGGCCGGCTGTACGTGCCGCTCTCGTCCTTCGAAGTCGCTGCGGCTGGATTGCCCACGCATGAATGCTGCCGCACGCACGGCGGAATCGCAGCACTTGATGCGCTGACTGGCGCCGTGGTCTGGCGCTTCGATACCACGCCGCAAGCAGTCAAGACGGTGATCAATCGCAATGGCGTGCAGATGTGGGGACCGAGTGGCGCGGTCGTCTGGAACAGTCCGACCATCGATCCGAAGCGCGGCGCGATCTATTTCGGTACCGGGCAGAACTCTTCGTCGCCGGCCACCGACACCAGCGATGCCATCATCGCGCTCGACCTCAAGACGGGCGCAAAGCGTTGGATCTTCCAGGCGCTGGCCAACGATGCGTGGAATGCGGCTTGCCTGAGCGGCGGCGCAAGCTGCCCGGCAGAGAACGGCCCCGACTTCGACTTCGGCGCGTCGGTCATGCTGGTCGAACGGAACAAAGGCGACCTGCTGATCGCCGGCCAGAAATCCGGCGAGGTCTTCGCGCTCGATCCGGACAGGAACGGCGCCGTCGTCTGGCGCAAGCGCATCGGCTCGGGTAGCTCGAACGGCGGCGTGCACCACGGCATGGCGACCGATGGCAAAGCGGTGTTCGTCCCCATCGCAGACCCCGAACGCAAGATCGCCGGTTACGTGCCAAAGCCCGGCGTGTACGCGCTGAAGGTGGATGACGGCAAGGTGCTGTGGTCACACCCCGTACAGCGGGGCTGCGCCTTCGACCCGGGCGACGCGCCGCTCGTCGGTCTCGCTGAAATGGCCAAGGGGAAGGCCGAGCGGTCCCCCTGGCCGGACTGCAGCTATTACTACGGCCATTCCGCGGCGGCCGTGGTCGCCAACGGCATCGTGTACGCCGGCGCGCTCGATGGCAAATTGCGTGCGTTCGATGCGCGCAACGGCAAGCTGCTGCGCGTGATCGAGACGAAGCTGCCTTACCAGGCAAGCAACGGAGTTGCAGGGCACGGCGGGGCGATCGACGTGGGCGGCGTGCTCGTGAACGGCGACCAGCTGTTCATCCTGTCCGGGTACGGCATGTTCGGGCAGATGCCGGGCAACATGCTGCTGGTGTACGGGCGTAAACCCGGCCAGTAAGCCGAATTTGGCCGCGCGTCACGGCCGCTGCACGCGGATCAGCGTGGACTGCCCGTCCTCGACGTGCCAGCCGGGGAAGTGCGCGATCGCGGTGTAGGCCGTGCCGTCCGGTTCGAACTCGACGTCGCGCGTGAACGTCACTCGGCGCGGCATTGGAATGTTGGCCCACGTCTCGCTCGCGATGTCGAAGGTGTAGAGCGAATCGCTCTGGTTGCCGTTGACCCACACGATGCCGCGCGGCCGGTCGACGTTGAGCGCATACGGCGTGTCGCCGCCCTTCGGGCTCAGTGGCAAGTCGAAGCGCGTGAACTGGCTCGTCGCGGGATCGAAACGCACGATCGCCGACTCGGGGAAGGCGGTGATCCAGAGCTTGCCCGCCGCGTCGGTGCGCAACCGCCGTGGACCCTTGAAGGGCGTGGCGATCATGGTGATCTTGCCGCTGTCGGGATCGATCGAACCGATCTCGTCGGTGTGCAGGCGCGCGAACCACACCTTGCCGTCGGGCGTGATGTCGATGCCATAAGGCAGCGGCGTGCCGGTGGCCTGGCGGTCCACCGGCAACCAGTTGGCGAGCGGCACGCCCCAGCTCATCAGCTTGAAGATCACGCCGATGAGCCGCACGTTGAGCCACTCGCGGAAGCCGCGCGTCGGCAGGTCGTACATGGTGAAGTGCTTCGTCGTGCGGTCGAACATCGCGACCTGGTTCGACAACGCGACGGTGAACCACACGCGATCCTGCTGGTCGACGCGGATAGTGTGCGGATAGAAACCTTCGTCCATCTCGTGCAGCGTGAAGGCCTTGGTCGCGGGATCGAACTCGACCAGGCGGCGCTGGGCCGACGGCGTGATGAAGATGTGCCCGTCCACGCGCGACTCGGCCAGTGAATGCGCGTTCGAGGTGCTGTCGTGCTTGGGGAAATTCCGCAACCGCGCCGCCAGCAGGCCGCCGTTCCGCTCGCCCTCGCGGTGCGGAATCCTGTAGACCGTGACCTGGTTCGTCTTCGGGTCGACTTCATACAGCCGGTCCTGGATGTTGTCAGCGACGTACACGAGGCCGTTGGCAGCCACCAGCATGTCGTGCACCTGGCTGAAGATGTCGCCGAGCGGCCACTCGGTGATCGTGATGCCGGTGAGTGCCGGACTCCACGGCAGCGGATCCGCCAGCAGCTGCGGGTTCTCGCGCAGCTTGCGGTAGCCCGCTGAGAGGCGCTCGGGCAGCGCCCTCTGGTCCTGGCTCGAGAGCCGGGCGCCGTAGCGCTGCATGCGATGGATGATGTCGCCCCACGCTTCCGGCGTGCGCTCCATGCGGATGAACGAGTTGCCCTGCTGGTGACAGAACGTGCACTGGGTCTGGAAGTGCAGCCTGGTGTCGCGGTCGCCGAGATCGAGTGCCCCGAGCCAGACGCTCGCGGGCTTGGCCTCCGCCAGCTTGATTGGGTCGGTCTCGGGCACCAGCGTCACGTTCAACTCGCGCGTATCGACCGCCGGCTTGATCGCGAGGTCCTGGTAACCCGGCTTGCGCACCAGGTATTCCATCAACGCGTCGCGCTCGGCGAACTCCACGCGACCGGTCGCATCGCTGAATCGAGTGACCTCCGGTGCGACGGTGCGCGCGATGCCGGGCGCCGGGTAGCCGTTGTCCGAGGTGTCGAGGTTCGGACCGTCGGCCGGACGTTCGCGCACCATGACCGTGGCCAGCGGCTGACCCGCCGGGTCGGTCACCGTCAGGTGGGCAGCGAACGACGGCGCGCTGCAGGCCATCAGCACAAGCGTAATCGACAGATGGCGCAAGCCAGGCGTCCCGCGTCTCATGAGTCCCCCTGATGTCCTTCGCGTGATTTTCTCATGGTCGGCGTGACCGATCCCGTGCATTGTGCCTGCCGTTCTCACGGCTCGGACAGGCGGTAAATGTTGCTATCGTTGCGCTGCGCATACAACGCCGGCAGGAAGCGCGGCAGCAGCCCCACCTCCTCGACCTGATGACGCGTCCATTCGCGCAGCATGCCCTCGCTGAACACGTAACGGCGCAACAGGAAGTTGACCAGCGGGCCAACGACGGGCCAGTCGACGCCGATGACCGTGTCCACGGTGTAGGTCGCACCCTGCGGTGAGTCGGTCCAGTCATGACGGAGTTCACCGATGGTCACGCCCGCGACCCTTGGCCGCGTGACGAAGCGGCGCGGCGACAGTTCAATCACACGCGCGGCGCCTTCGCTGTCGTACGGACCGAACCACTCGTAACGCGCCACCACCCCGCCGGCACCGACGCCAGGTTTGCCGTCCGCAGCCGCTGCCTTGACCCAGATGCGGCCGTGCTCGGTGGGATGGAACAGGTGATAGAGCGGCCGCAACGCGCCATCGAATTGCACCTTGCCGAGCGGCAGCACGCGATACCACCAGGCCAGCATCTCCGTCGTGACGCCGGGCAGCAACCGATGCTCGATCGTGAGATGGATGCGGCCGTCGGCCAGGATTTCGTGCGCGGTCACAGCCTGCTTCACGTCCCGCAGTGGCCACGGAACGTTGCGCGGCGGGTCATGCTGCGGATTGACGGGCAGCGCAAAGGCAATCAGGTAGTCGCCGGTGCCGCGGTTGTACATCGCGTGCCCACCGGCATTGATCAGCACGTACTGCCGGCCGTGCAACGCATAACTCATCGGCGTGGCCGTGGCGTCGATCGGCAGTTCGTACGACCAGAGCAGGCGCCCGTCGCGCACATCGAATGCGCGGAACTGCCGGTCCATCGTGGCGCCGATGAAGAACACGCCGCCGTCGGTCACCAGTCCGCCGCCAAGATTCGGCGTGCCCCAGTTGATGTGCCACGGCAGCGGGAACGGACCCATCTCGTGTACGGACCCGAGCGGTGCTTCCCACGCGATGCGGCCGTGCGCGAGATCGACCGCCACCAGCTTTCCCCAAGGCGGTGCCGTGCACGGAATTCCGAGCGGCGACAGCAGCGGTCCCACGGCCAACGTGTACGGCGTTCCCTGCATGGTGACATGCATCGTCTTCTGGCCGGCGACGGGATGGTCCTGCTTCGTTCCGGCTGCGGTGCCTCGAATGAGCTGCGCCACGAATGGCGCGGCATTGACGTTGACGATCAACCGCTGGGTTTGTGGCGAATATGCGCCACCGCCCCAGTTGGCGCCGCCCAGGCTGCCGGGAAACAGCAGTGTCGGCTGCTCGGCGAGCGGCGTGAAGATGCCTTCGTTGCGCAGGGCAGCGATCGCATCATGACAGCGGCCACGGTCCCAGAACGTGAGGCCCCAGGCGTCGTCCGGCTGGATGCGTGTCGGCAGCAGCTGCAGGGATTGCAATGGAAAAGGCTGCGTCGGCCAGGCCTGTTCGCCTGGGATGGTGCTGCGAGGCACGGCGCGTTCCTGCACCGGGAACAGCGGCTTGCCGTCACGCCGGTCGAGCACGAAGACAAAACCCTGCTTGCTCACCTGTGCAAGCGCCGGGACACGCTGGCCGTCTGCTCCGCGCCAATCGAACAACACGGGTTGCGCGGGTGTGTCGTAGTCCCACAGGTCGTGGTGCACCAGCTGGAAAGCCCAGGCCACTTCGCCGGTCGACAGACGCAGCGCGACGACCGAGTTGGCGTAGCCGTTACGCCCCAGGCGCAGCGCGCCGTAGTAGTCGGGCGACGGTGCGCCCGTGGGCACGATCACCAGGTCGCGCTCGGCGTCGACCGCCAGCGGAGCCCAGGCGTTGGCCGCACCGGTGCCGGTGGCGCCTTGCAACGGATCGAAGGTCCAGCGTGGCTCTCCACTGATCGCGTCGTACGCTGCGATGACGCCGCGCGGTGCCTCGGCGTACGCAAAGTCGATCACCGACGAACCGACGACGACCACGCCGTTGGCGACGGCAGGCGGCGAACTCGAGCCGACCTCCTCGAGCCCGTAGCGCTCATGCTCCGCGAGCGTCACCTCGCCGCCCGCACCGAACCCTGCGCACCGCTTGCCGTCGCGTGCGTCCAATGCGATCAGGCGGCGGTCACCCGTGACCGTGTAAATACGATGCCCGCACGCAACGCCAGCTTCGACTTGCGCCGTCTGCGCGTAGGCCACACCGCGGCAGCGGTAGGGTCGCTCGCTCGTGCGTCGAACTGCGGGATCGAAGGTCCAGCGCTCGCGGCCCGTCTGCGGGTCGAGCGCGATGATGCGATTGAACGGCGTGCAGTACACCAGGAGCTCGCCGGCCTGCGGCGGCAACAGGATCGGCGTGGACTGCGCCGAAACACTCGAGGGCGCTCCTTCGGCAGCGGCCATGTCACCGTTGCGGTGGGTCCAGGCGGGCTGCAGCTGCGTTACGTTGTCCTGCGTGATCTGCGTTGCTGGACTGTGATGCTGGCCGAGCGGGTCACCCGTAGCGTGTGCGGGCGATACGACGTGCGCAACGATCATGAGTACCGATGCGAGTGGACGCACTGTGCAGGCGAACGTGCGGACCGGAGACCTCATGGGCACCGAGTGTGCCGCGCGGACCAGGCGATTGCGAGGCGCACAGTCCGCAGCATTCAATCGGGTGCCTCTCCCATGTCGGTGGGAAGGGCCCGAAAAAAAAGAAGGCCCCGCAGTGCGGGGCCTTCTCGTTCGCCACCCGAAGGTCGCGAGGCAATTACATGCCCATGTCGCCCATGCCGCTCATGTCCGGCATGCCGCCACCGTGCTTGTGGTCGTCGTCCTTCGGAGCTTCGGCGACCATCACTTCCGTCGTGAGCAGCAGGCCCGCCACCGAGGCGGCGTTCTGCAGCGCGAGACGGGTGACCTTCGTCGGGTCCAGGATGCCCATGTCCAGCATGTCGCCGTAGATGCCCGTGGCGGCGTTGTAGCCGTACGTGCCCTTGCCTTCCTTGACCTTGGCCAGGACGACGGCAGCGTCTTCACCGGCATTGGCCACGATCTGACGCAGCGGTTCTTCGATCGAGCGCGAGAGGATCTTGATGCCGATCGCCTGGTCTTCGTTCGAGCCCTGCAGGTTGGCGAGCGCCTTCTGCGCCCGGATCAACGCCACGCCACCGCCCGGGACCACGCCTTCTTCCACGGCCGCACGGGTGGCGTGCAGCGCGTCTTCGACGCGGGCCTTCTTTTCCTTCATCTCGATCTCGGTGGCAGCGCCGACCTTGATCACGGCCACGCCACCGGAGAGCTTCGCCATGCGCTCCTGCAGCTTTTCCTTGTCGTAGTCAGACGTCGCTTCTTCGATCTGCTGCTTGATCTGGGCGATGCGGCCCTTGATTTCGCCGGCCTTGCCGTGACCGTCGATGATCGTGGTGTTTTCCTTCTCCACGACGATCTTCTTGGCCTGGCCCAGGTTGGCCAGCGTGGCCTTCTCGAGCGTCAGGCCGACTTCCTCGGCGATGACTTCGCCGCCGGTCAGGACAGCGATGTCCTGCAGCATGGCCTTGCGACGGTCGCCGAAACCCGGGGCCTTGACGGCCGCGACCTTGACGATGCCGCGGATCGTGTTGACGACCAGCGTCGCCAGCGCTTCGCCTTCGACGTCTTCGGCGACGACGAGCAGCGGACGGCCGGCCTTCGCGATGCCTTCGAGCAGCGGCAGCATCTCGCGAACGTTCGACACCTTCTTGTCATACAGAAGGATGTACGGGTTCTCGAGTTCAGCCGACTGGCTGGCCTGGTTGTTGATGAAGTACGGCGAGAGGTAGCCGCGGTCGAACTGCATGCCCTCGACGACGTCGAGCTCGTTCTGCAGGCCCGAGCCCTCTTCGACGGTGATCACGCCTTCCTTGCCGACCTTTTCCATCGCGTCGGCGATCGTCTTGCCGATCGACTCGTCGCTGTTGGCAGAGATCGTGCCGACCTGGGCGATCGCCTTCTGGTCCTTGCACGGCTTCGAGAGCTTCTTCAGCTCTTCGGTGGCCGTGATCACGGCCTTGTCGATGCCGCGCTTGACGTCCATCGGGTTGGCGCCGGCGGCCACGGCCTTGAGGCCTTCGCGCACGATCGCCTGGGCAAGAACCGTGGCGGTCGTCGTGCCGTCACCGGCTTCGTCGGAGGTGTTGGAAGCGACTTCCTTCACCATCTGCGCGCCCATGTTCTCGAACTTGTCCTTGAGCTCGATTTCCTTCGCGACCGACACGCCGTCCTTGGTGACGGTGGGGGCGCCGAAGCTCTTCTCGAGCACCGCATTGCGGCCCTTGGGGCCGAGCGTGACCTTGACCGCATTGGCCAGGATGTTGACGCCGCGGAGCATGCGGGTGCGGGCGTCATCGCTGAAACGTACTTCTTTTGCTGCCATGTCTGTGTTCTCCGATTACTTCTCGACGACCGCGATCACGTCTTCTTCACGCATGACGAGGTATTCCTCGCCATCGACCTTCACTTCGGTGCCGCTGTACTTGCCGAAAATGATGTGGTCACCGACCTTGATGTCGAGCGCGCGAACGTTGCCGTTCTCGAGAATCTTGCCCTTGCCGACGGCAACGACCTTGCCGCGGATCGGCTTCTCGGCGGCGCTGTCGGGAATGACGATGCCGCCCGGCGAGCGGGTCTCGGCGTCGAGCCGCTGGATGATCACGCGATCGTGGAGCGGGCGAATCTTCAACTTGTCTGCCATTGCTGCAAACTCCGTGCTGCTTTGTTCAGCCGTTTAGGGGGAAGTCGGGGTCGTGCAATTGTTAGCACTCTCCCGATACGGCTGCTAATGATAGGGGGGTGGCGCCGTTTTTCAAGGGGAACGTGGGTCCGGCGCAACGGTTCGGGTCGGATCTGCCCTGCCCAACGGAACGACAATCCAGTTTCAACCTTTTGTTTTATTTAACAAAATTAACTAGATGCCGAGGCACGCAGACAGCTCCGCAGGTTTTTCAAACGATTGCGATTGATTCTTGAGCGGATTCACGCACCGGCGGTGAACATCGTCCCGGCGAGCCGGTCCATGTATCGTTCGCGCTTGCTCCGACGCCACCCGACGGACCCACCACCGCATGTCATTGATTGCCACCCTGCCGGTCCGCCGGTACCTCCTCCCTCTGCTACTCCCTCTGCTGGCCGCCACAACTCCCGCCCTGGCTGGCGACGACGACTTCCTGCCTGTGCGCTCGGCCTACAAGGTGGCGTTGTCGGCCTCACCGGATGTACTGATCGTCCGCTTCGACATTGCTGACGGCTATTACCTGTATCGAGACCGGCTCGGCTTCGAATCCGCGACCCCGGGCGTCACGCTCGGCAAAGCGAGCCTGCCCGTCGGGCTCGACCACGAAGACGAATTCTTCGGCAAGCAGGTCATCTACCGCGACATGGTCAAGGTCGGCGTGCCGGTCACCTTCAGCGGCGCGCCGCGGAATTTCGACGTCAAGGTGAAGCTGCAGGGCTGCGCGGACGCAGGCCTCTGCTACCCGCCGCAGACCTGGACCCTACCCGTGACGTGGCCGCAGGGCGTCGCCGGAACACCCCCGCCAGCGGTGGCGGCAGCCGCGAAGAGTGGCGGCTTCAGCCTGAGCTCACTGCTCGGCAGCGGCGCGAAGTCCGATGCGGATTTTCTGCTGGCCGACCAGGCATTCGTCTTCTCGACGTCAAGCGGCTCGCGTGACCGCGTGCGGCTGCGCTGGGACATCGCCGACGACTATTACCTCTACCGCGACAAGGTCACGGTCAAGACGACCGCGACCGATGTGCAGCTTGGCAGCGTGTCGATCCCCGGTGGCGAGACGAAGCACGACGAGTACTTCGGCGAACAGGTCGTCTTCCACGACCAGATGGTTGCCGACGTGGTAGTCGTCGCGGCAGCGGGCGTCACCGAAGTGCCGCTCGAGATCACGTACCAGGGCTGCGCCGATGCCGGGCTCTGCTACCCACCCATCAAGAAGACCGTAGTGGTGCAGCTTGCAGCAACGACGGCGTCCACGGCGAGCCTGCCGGTCGCAGGCCCGGACGGCGCGGCCCAACCCATGCGCTCGGAACAGGACCTGCTTGCCGACAAGATTCGCGACGGCAACCTGTTCGCGGTACTGGCGTCTTTCTTCGGCTTCGGCCTGCTGCTCGCCTTCACGCCCTGCGTGTTGCCGATGGTGCCGATCCTGTCCGGCATCATCGTCGGCGCGGGCGGCGGCAAGCCGGTCCCGCGCAGCCGCGCGTTCGCGTTGTCGGTTGCCTACGTGCTCGGCATGGCACTCACTTATACGATCGCGGGCGCGGCGTTCGCGGCCGCCGGCCAGCAGGCGCAGGCGTTCTTCCAGAAGCCGTGGATGATCGCGCTTTTTGCCGCGCTGTTCGTGTGGCTCGCGCTCGGCATGTTCGGGGTGTTCAACCTGCAGATCCCCGGTTGGCTGCAGGAACGTGTCTCGCGCCTCAGCGACAAGCAGCAGCAGGGCACGTTGATCGGCACGGCGATCATGGGTGCGCTGTCGTCGCTGATCGTGACGGCCTGCGTCGCGCCGCCCCTGGTTGCCTCGCTCGCGGTGATCGGCCAGAGCGGGGACGTGTTCCGCGGCGGGGCAGCGCTGTTCGCGATGAGTCTCGGCATGGGCGCACCGCTGCTGCTTGTAGGCGCCTCCGCCGGCGAGCTCTTGCCGCGTGCGGGCGCCTGGATGGACACCGTCAAGCAGGTGTTCGGCATCATGATGCTCGGCGTGGCGATCTGGATGCTGAGCCGCATCCTGCCGGGCCCGGTCACGCTCGGACTGTGGGCCGCGCTCGCCTTCGTCACGGGCTATTGGCTGCTGATGATGGGCGGCCGCGACAAGAACCAAGGTGCGACGATCGTCCTCCGCCGTGGCTTCGGGGCGCTGGCCGCGATCTACGGCGTGCTGATGCTCGTTGGCGCCCTGTCGGGGCGCAGCGATCCGCTGCAACCGCTGGCTGGAGTGGTCGGCTCACCCTCGTCGGGGTCTGCCGGTGAGGCCACCGCGGGAGCGGTGCATGACGGGGCACACTTCAAGCGCATCAAGAATGTCGCCGACCTCGATGCCGCGTTGGCCGCAGCGAATGCGTCTGGCCAGACCGTGATGCTCGATTTCTACGCGGACTGGTGCGTGTCCTGCAAGGAGATGGAGAAGTACACGTTCCCCGAGCCGGCGGTGCAGGCCGCGCTCGCGAACACCGTGCTGTTGCAGGCGGACGTGACGGCCAACGACGACGCCGACCAGGCGTTGATGCAGCGCTTCGGCATCCTCGGTCCGCCTTCGATCCTGTTCTTTGGCACGGACGGCGCCGAAAAGCAGAACTACCGTGTCGTCGGCTTCAAACCGGCGACTGAATTCGCGCCGCACATCCAGCAGGCATTCGGGGGCCAGCCATGAACGGCCGCACCTTGATCGTGATCGCGGCACTGGCCGGAATGGTGGGTGCAGTCGGCTATTACTTCTTCATGCAGCCGCGTGCGACCACGACGGCTGCCGTCGAAGCGTCTGTGCCGGCGGCAACCACGACCGAACCTGCGGCGGTACCCAAGGCGCAGCTCGCCGCCGTCATCCCCGAGTTCAAGCTGGCCGATCGCGAGGGCGTCCTGCGCTCGTTGCGGGACGACTGGCAAGGCAAGGCGCTGATCGTCAATTTCTGGGCAACCTGGTGCGCGCCCTGCCGTCGCGAGATTCCGCTGCTTAACCAGCTGGCCGCGGACCACGCCGTCGAGAATTTCCAGGTCGTCGGCATCGCGATCGACTTCCGCGACAAGGTGCTCGAGTACGCCAGGGAAATGTCGATCGACTACCCGATGCTGATCGGGGAGCAGGACGCGCTGGACGCCGCCGCGGCTTTCGGCGTCGACGCGGTCGGCCTGCCGTTCACCATCTTCACCGACACCGGCGGCCGGGTCATTGCCCTGCACATGGGTGAGTTGACCGCGGACGAGGCGGCCATCATTCTAGGCGCCGTTCGCGAGGTCAACGCCGGCCGGTCGGATCCGGCCCAGGCCCGTCAGGCCATCACGACCGCACTGGCCTCCCTGCCCGCCAAGACCGAACAGAAAAGCGGCGGATAAGCTAGAAAACGACGCTATCTCCGCCGAACCGGCGTACAAAGCTGTCGCCATTTGGCGACAGATGGGGGTAGACTGCGCGCCCGACCACGCCTTCATCCCACCCCAAGGCCATGGCGCATATCCTGCTTCTGAACGGACCCAACCTGAACCTGCTCGGCAGTCGCGAGCCTGGCGTCTATGGCCAGGTCACGCTCGAGCAGATTCACGAACGCGCGACCCAGCTCGCCGCCGAGTTCGGGCATAAGTTAACCGCGAAGCAGAGCAATTCGGAAGCCGAGCTGATCGAGTGCATCCACCAGGCGCCGGACAGCCACGTCGGCTACATCGTCTTCAACCCGGCCGGCTTCACGCACACGAGCGTTGCGCTCCGTGACGCGCTGCTGGCGGTCAGGATTCCGTTCATCGAGGTTCACCTGAGCAACGTGCACGCACGCGAAACCTTCAGGCACCACTCCTACTTCTCCGACATCGCCGTGGGGACCATCAGTGGTCTGGGCGCCGTCGGCTACGAATTGGCCCTGCGCGCCGCCAGCCAGCAGCTTGCTGCTGGCAAGTCCGGCCACGCGCCGCTGCCCAACTGATCGAGATCCGGGGGATCACACCAAGATGGATATCCGCAAGGTCAAGAAACTGATCGAACTGCTCGATGAAACGGGCGTCGCCGAAATCGAGATCAAGGAAGGCGAAGAGTCGGTCCGCATCAGCCGGCACCCGAGCGGCGGCTCCTTCGCAATGATGCCGCAGCACATGATGTATGGCCCTCCGCCCGCGCCGGCAGCGGCACCCGCCGCAGCTGCCGTTACGCCCGCCGCCGCTGCTGCAGCCGTGGCCGCTGCCGCCGCTGCAACTGCGGACCAGACGGTGACAGCGCCCATGGTCGGAACTTTCTATTCGGCTTCGGCGCCGGGTGCCAAGCCGTTCGTCGACATCGGCTCGGAAGTGAAGCCGGGCGACGTCCTCTGCATCATCGAAGCCATGAAGATGATGAACCAGATCGAGTCGGACAAGGCAGGGCGCGTCGTCTCCGTGTTGGCGAAGAACGGCGATCCCGTCGAGTTCGGCCAGCCGCTTTTCGTGATCGAATAGCCGAGCGCCGCCCCGATGCTCGAGAAAGTCGTCATCGCCAACCGCGGCGAGATCGCACTTCGAATCCTCCGCGCATGCCGCGAGCTGGGGATCAAGACCGTGGCCGTGCATTCCACGGCCGACCGCAATCTCAAGCACGTGCTGCTCGCGGATGAGACGGTCTGCATCGGTCCGCCGAATTCGCGCGACAGCTACCTCAGCATGCCGGCGATCATCAGTGCGGCCGAAGTGACCGATTCGGTCGCGGTCCACCCGGGTTACGGCTTCTTGTCCGAGAATGCGGACTTCGCCGAACGGGTAGAGAAAAGCGGCTTCAAGTTCATCGGCCCGCGGCCCGAGACCATCCGCCTGATGGGCGACAAGGTCTCGGCGATCAAGACGATGAAGGCCGCGGGCGTGCCCTGCGTACCGGGCTCCGACGGGCCCCTGGGCCCGGATCCCGACGAACTGTTCCGTATCGCGAACGACATCGGCTACCCGGTCATCATCAAGGCGTCCGGCGGCGGCGGCGGTCGCGGCATGCGTGTGGTACACAGCGACGCGACGCTGGTCCATTCCGTGGGCGTGACCAAGGCCGAAGCGCTGGCGGCGTTCGGCAACGACCAGGTCTACATGGAAAAATTCCTGGAGAAGCCGCGCCACATCGAGTTCCAGGTACTCGCCGACCATTACGGCAACGTGATCTGCCTGGGCGAGCGCGACTGCTCCATGCAGCGACGTCACCAGAAGATCATCGAGGAAGCGCCGGCCCCCGGCCTGTCGGCCAAGCAGCGGCGCGCGATGAGCGAGCGTTGCGCGGCGGCCTGCGCCGAGATCGGGTATCGGAGCGCGGGCACGCTCGAGTTCCTGTACCAGGACGACGAGTTCTATTTCATCGAGATGAACACCCGCATCCAGGTCGAGCACCCGGTGACCGAACTGATCACAGGCATCGACCTGGTCAAGGCACAGCTGCGGCTCGCCGATGGCGAACGCCTGCCGTGGACCCAGGATGACGTGCAGATCCGCGGCCACGCGATCGAGTGCCGCATCAACGCGGAAGATCCGAAGACGTTCATGCCGTCGCCGGGCCCGGTGAAGCTCTGGCACGCGCCGGGGGGGCCGGGCATTCGCGTCGACAGCCACCTCTATACGGGCTACAACGTGCCGCCGTATTACGACTCCTTGGTTGCCAAGGTCATCGCCCACGGCGAGGATCGCGACACCGCGATCGCGCGCATGCGCAACGCGCTGAACGAGATCGTGGTGGAAGGCATCAAGACCAATACGGCGCTGCACCAGGAGATTTTCCAGCACGCGGCGTTCCGGGCGGGCGGCACGGACATCCACTACCTCGAGCGTCGGCTCGGGCTCAAGTAGCCGCCCCGGCGCAGTCGCTTCGCCACGCGAACCTGCGGGCCGTGGCTAAGAAGCTGCGGTCTGCCCGTAGTCAGCCCCGGGCGGAGCAGCACAGGCGGTCGATCCGGTACCTTTCGCCGAGCTTGGAAAGGCAGACACGCGCTCGGCAAAAGGTACCGGATCGACCGCTTGAGACTCGGCGCCTGGGCTCGTTTTCGGCCGAGCCCGAAAACATCGCACGGCGCATGTAGCGTTGGGTGGCGCAACGTCACCCACGGCTGCGGACTCGCGTCGAGCCGACGGAAGGTGTGGAGTCAGTGCGCCCGCCTGTCCGCGCGTTCCACTCCGTGCTTGCGGGTTTGCTGCCAGCGGACTCGACCGGCCGAGTTCGGCCAGAAGCGGTCTTTTGCGACGGGGCCGCGGCAATCGATCGCGTGTATCTAGTATTAGAAAAAGGAAGGCAGGGTGAGCGCAAACGAGATGCTGGTAAGTGCGGTCCTGTTCCTTGTTTCGATGGCAGCATCATTTTTTACCGTCGCTTTCTTGTCGCCCGCGGTCATTCATCGCAAGGTGGCATTCGGCGACGCCGCGAAAGCTGTGCTGGGTCGCCTTCCACCGTTGACCGGCTGCTTTCAGTACGCGGGCGGGTCAGGTGGTGATCGCGGTGTTGTCCGGGCTGGCAACGTCCGCGCGTTCACTCGGGCGTTAGCGTGGACCGTGCTCAAGTACCGCGCAGCAACGCGTCGGCTTGCGGAGAGGACAGTTCGCTGATGACAGGCTCGGTCGAGTCGGGCTGCGGGACCTTGATGGTGGGGACGGCGGGTGCGTTGTCCATATCGATGCGGCCGTTCAGGCATGCGCCCTCGTCGATGACGACCTCGGCCGCGAAGATGTCACCGCGGACGGTCGCGCCGGGCCGCAGGCTCGCTCGCTCGAGTGCGAAAAGGTTCCCCTCGACCGAGCCCTCGACGATGATCCGCCGGGCGCGGATGTCGCCGTGTACCCGACCCTGCGCGCCGATCGTGAGGCTGCGGGAGTGCAGGATGGTTCCCTCAATCTGCCCCTGAACGACGAGATCCTCGTCGGCGACCAGATCGCCTTTGAAGCGCAAGGTTGCCCCCAGGGTCGAGCCCTTGGGCGCCGTCGCGCGCGGCGTCGGGACCTCGACGGGAGGTGCCGACGGTGGCATGACCGGGCGCGAGACGGGCGCCACCAGGGCCGGCGACTCGGTCAGGACGTGCTCAAGATCGATCGGTTCGGCGCGTTCGCGTTTCCACATCTCGGCCTCCTCCCTGTGCTCAGTTGGCCGTGCCGGTGCGGACCGGGCTCGCCTCTCGAGTGCGACCCGGAAGGGTACTGGCCGCGGCCGCGCGGGGCTCCATCTTGATGCCGCCGTTGAATGTCGCGCCTTCGGCGATGTTGATGACCGGCGCTTCGAGGTTGCCACGCACGCGAGCCTTGGGCTGCACGGTGATCGACACCCCAGCCGTCAGGTCGCCTTCGACCTGGCCTTCGACGATGATCACGTCCGCGGTCACGCTTGCCTTGACGTGGGCCTCGGGGCCGATCGTCACTTTCGGTGCGGGTCCCACGGTGCCTTCGACCTGACCGTGAATCACCAGCTCGTCGGCGGTGGACAGCTCGCCTTTGAAGCGCAGGGTCGGTCCAAGGATCGAGGTCCGCTCGGAAACGAGATCGTGTGCAGCCGCCATTGGATGAGTTCCCCTCGTGTTCGCGATACAGGACGCAGGAAACTACCGCAGCCGCGCGAGGCCCAGACGGATACGCGTCACAGATTCGAGCCGAATTCGTCGCGGGATGCGGTGGAGCGGATATTGATGTCGGCGAGCGTTGGTCGGATGCTGCTGACGTGACGTGGTCTGCGGACATTCGTGTAGGCGTAAAATCGGCCACGAACGGACAGTCGATGGTTGTGGAACCGGAGGTTCCTTGAGCGACGCACTGCTGCCGCCTGTCGACGAGGAAGTCATCCGGAGCGAACTTCGCACCATTGTCGATGGCTCCGCCGAACCGTACGACGCAGGACTGCGTGTATGGTCAGCAGCATTTGAGCGCGCGGAGCGGCACGAAGAATTCTGGGCGCTGTGGCTCCTCTGGGGTGCTTTGACGGACTGGGTCGAATGCAAACCGGCAGAGAAGGTCCAGGCTCTCGAATCGATGCGGCGGGCGTCGCGCGAATGGCTGGAACTGGGCGACGATCAGCCCACGCGTCGAAAGTACTTCGACCGCTGGCTATACGATGAATTGGGCTACGAACGGAAGACGAGCCTTGAATGAATGAGTCTGGGTCGTTAGCCGCCTCTGAAATCTTTACCAAATGACGACATTTCGCCAATGGCTTCGCCAATCGTCGCGGGTTCACCTCCGGGAGGATCGCGTCGGCACTCAGCTTGAACTCGTCCAGTTGATTGATCGCTTTCTCGACGACAAGTTAGGTTACGAACTGGAATGGGACGATTTCATATCTTGGGAACATCCAGAACCACCTATTGAGGCGGCTCGAATTCGGATTGCAGCCTTGGAGCCACTATTTTTCAGTGAGGCGCTAGATGATCGACACGAGGCAGTCCGGCGGCTCGTGGCCGAGCGGAACCTGACTGCAGGCCGGCTAGGGCTCCAATCGCGGGCGGCCGTCGAATGACGGCTGTGGGTCGACATTCCCCGATGACCGGCTGCTTCGGAGACCAGGTCTCGATCGTTGCGCGGACCCAAGAGGAAGCGGACACTCGTCTACGCGTAGAGTCGGCCACGAGCGGTCCTTCAAGAGCGCAGCGACAACTTCCCGGAAGCGGTCATTCCCGAATGGGGCGAGACGGCCAGGGCCAGGGTAAGCGTGCCGCTTATCGATGGCTCTCGCGCATCCGCCAAGCGCGCGGAGGCATACCGAACCAGCGACTGAAGGCATTGGTGAACGCCGCCTGGTCACCGTAGCCCAGCATGGCTGCGACTCTGCCGAGACTGGCGTCGGTGTCGCGCAGGTAGTCGGTCACCAGGTCGCGGCGGACCTTGTCCAGGATGCTGCGAAAGTCCGTGCCGAGCACTTGCAGTTCGCGTTGCAGGCTCCGCGGATGCAGGGCGAGCACCTCGGAGACGACTCGCAGCGTGCAGCGACCGGTGGGTAACAACTGGTGGGCGAGCAGTTCGACATGCCGCGCGCGGTCGTGCTCGGCCGTGCTCACGTGCTCGTGAACGTACTGAACAGCGACTTGTCGGAAGACCGCATTGGAGGTCGCCACGGGCCGACTGAGAACATCCCGGGGAATCGCGATGGCGTTGACCGGCGTGTCGAACTCGAGATGCGGCCCGAAGCGTTTCTTCAGCGGAGTGACGTCGGACGGCTGGCGATGGGTGAACTGCACCCGTTCCGAGCGGAAGCCCGGTGCAATGATCATCTCGAGGAGCGCCTGCCCGATGCTGAGGCTCAGCTCGTTGATCTGGCGCTTGGCGTGCAGGCCCGGGATCAGGATCTCGAACGTGACGTCACACGAGGTCGCCCCAGCGCCCGCGAGCCCGACGGCACCGCCCGTCGCGTGCGCGTAGAAAGTAAGTGCCGATGGCCTTCAGGCACTCGCCGACGGTATCGGAGTACAGGCCGATCATCGCGGCCGGGCCCAGTATCCGGATGTCCTGGTAGGCTGCGAGCCGCAGCCCGAAGTCTGGGCAACCTAGCCGGACTGCCGCATCCTCGAGCAAGCGGATCATCGCCGCATACGGGAGCTGGCTGTCCGGCGAGTCCAGCGCGCGTGGGCCGATGGCGGCGGCGCGCAACAGCGCGTCCGCGTCACCGCCGATCTCTTCGACCAACCGGCGAAAGCCCAGTAGCCCCGCGGCCCGTACCATTCCGGCACCCGTCGCTGGGTTCCTGTGCATACGGCGGGTCATGGCAGCGTGCGCTTCACTTTACGAAAGGAAGACTTGTCGCAAAATACAATTTTTTGTCGCCAATTCGCAATACTTGCATGCCCCCGTGCCCGCAAGCTCTATGCGAGTGAGGCGACCCAGAGGGCAGTGCGATGGCAGCAGCAGCGGAACGGATGGCTTCCACGTCGATCGTGACGTCCCTGGCGCAGGTGGGCCACGACGAGGATCAGTGGGGTGTCGGCGTGTCGGGCGTGGTGGACGACCCCTCGCCCTATCCCGCGCATCAACCGTCTGCGCAACTGGTTCCTCGACGAGTGCCCGTTCACCGTGGATGCCGAGCGGGCACTGCTCGTCACGGAAGCCTATCGGCGGCACGAACAGGAGCCACAACCGATCAAGGTCGCCGAGGCGCTTGCACACGTGCTGCGCAACGTGACCCTGCACATCGTGCGCGACCAGCTGCTCGTGGGTGACAGCGCGGCACCGCCGAAGTCCTGCCCGATCTACCCGGAGTTCTCCTACTCGTGGCTGGAGCACGAGTTGCGCGAGTTGCCCATGCGGCAGCGGCCACACAACCGATACGACTACAGCGACGAGACCGAGCGGAATCTCCTTGGCATCGCGGATTACTGGCGCGGCCGCACGCTGTCCGATGCGATGCTCGCGCGGATGACGCCCGAAGAGATGAAGGGCGACTTCATGGGCATCATGCTGTACTCGACCAGCCTCTATCACGTCGCGGGAGTCGGCCATCTCGTGCCGGACTACGCGCGGTTGCTGGCACTGGGTTATGGCGGCCTGCGCCGCGACGTCGAGACGCGCATCAATGCGCTCGATGCGACGGACCCGGAATCCGAACAGAGGCGCATCTTCTACCGTGCGCAGCTCATCACGCTCGCGGCAGCGAGCGACTACATTCGCCGTTACGCCACGCTTGCCGCAGAGCAGGCCCGCGCCGCACAAGGTGAGCGTCGCGAGGAACTGCGCGCGATATCCAGCAACTGCGCCTGGATCGCGGAGAACCCGCCGCGGACGTTCTGGGAGGCATTCCAGCTCGTGCACTTCTCGTGGAGCCTGGTGCAGATCGAGTCGAACGGACACTCTGTGTCGCTGGGTCGCCTCGACCAGCTGCTCTACCCGTACTACCAGCGCGACCTCGAGTCGGGGACCGCAACGCGTGATTTCCTGCAGCAGGTGATCGAATGCCACGCGGTGCTGAACTCGTCCTTCATGAAGCTGCGCGACTGGCTCACCACGCAGGCGAACAGCGGGCGTGGGCTCGGCACGGCCACGGTGACACTGGGTGGCATCGACGCCGAGGGGCGTGACGCCAGCAACGAGCTGTCCGGGGCCTTCATCGACATGATCGCCCACACGCGGCTCGGCAACCCATGGACCGCCGTGCGGATGCACGAAGGCACGGCCGGCTGGTTCGCCCGCAAGGTGGCCAAGGCGATGCGCATGGGCACGGGCGAACCGAAGCTCTTCAGCGACCGGGTGATCATCCCGACGATGCTGAAGCGCGGCATCGCGCCCGAGGACGCCCGCAACTATGTGATCGTCGGTTGCGTCGAGCTCAGCGTGCCCGGCAAGGAGTACGGGTGGCACGACTCGGCGTACTTCAGTATCGCGCGCGTCCTCGAGATGGCCATGAACGACGGCTACGCACTCGGCCAGGAACAGCTGGGCCGGCTCGGCCCGGCCACCGGCCGCCTCGAGGAATTCCAAGCGTTCGAGGACCTGCAGAAGGCCTACGAGACGCAGATGGCCTACTGGGTGGAGGTCCATGCACGCAGCACCGACATCATGGACGAGGTGCACCGCGACCTGAAGCCACTGCCCTACCTCTCGCTGCTCGTGCAGGGCTGCACCGAACAGGGCCGCGACATCGGCACCGGCGCCGCGGTCTACAACTTCACCGGTCCGCAGGCGGTCGGCGTTGGCACGGTGGCCGATAGCCTCGCCACCATCAAGCAGCTTGTTTTCGAGGACAGGAAGGTCTCCGCTGCCGAGCTCATGCAGGCCCTGCGCGCCGACTGGCAGGGATTCGACCTCCTCTACCACCTCGTGAACGGCGACAGGGTGCACCACTACGGCAACGACGACGACTACGCCGACGACCTGGCGCGTTACGCAACCGACGTGTATTGCTCGGCCGTCGAGGATCGACCAAACCCGCGCGGCGGCGTCTACCAGCCGGGCGTGTACACGGTCTCCGCCAACGTTCCGTTCGGCCTGGTCCAGGCAGCCACACCGGACGGCAGGAAGGCGCGCGAGCCTCTCTCAGACTGCCTCGGGCCCGTGCACACGGCGCTCGGCTCGCATGACGTCAAGGGACCGACGGCCGTCATCAACTCCGCTGGCAAGCTCGATCAGCAGCGCATGTCAAATGGCACGCTGCTGAACCTGCGCTTCTGTCCTTCGAGCCTGTCCGGCCGAACCGGCGTCGAGAACCTCGTCGCGCTCTCCCGGGCCTACTTCGCCCGGGGCATGCACATGCAGCTCAACGTGATTGGCCGCGAGCTGCTCGAGGACGCCTATGCACACCCCGAGAAATACCGGGGTCTGATGGTGCGCGTGGCCGGCTACAGCGCAATGTGGGCCGACCTCAGCGACGAACTGCGGCGCGACATCATGAGTCGCACCGAACTGTCGTTCGATTGAGCGGGCGCGACGAGCATGAGCGCGGCATACGATCCAATGGTCAGCGGAACCGTCTTCAACATCCAGCGGTTCAGCGTGCATGACGGCCCCGGGATCCGCACCGTCGTGTTCCTCAAGGGCTGCTCGCTGCGGTGCCGCTGGTGCTCCAACCCGGAGAGCCTGTCGAAGTCGGTGCAGATCGGTGTGTATGCGAACCGCTGCCTCGGCGTGGACAAGTGTGGTGCGTGCCTCGACGTGGCTCCCAACCGCGCCGTCTTCGACGTGCAGGACGGCCGGGTCACGGCGATTCGGGCACGCCGCGCCGAGCGATATGTCCCCTGTGCCGAGGCCTGCCCGGCCGGTGCGCTGAAAGTGTGGGGCAGGCGGGTCACCGTCGGCGAGATCATGAAGGAGGTCGTCGCGGACCGCTCGTTTTATGAGTCCTCCGGCGGCGGACTCACCCTGTCGGGTGGCGAAGCGCTGCTGCAGCCGAAGTTCGCGGCGGAGTTGCTCAAGGCTGCGCGCGCCGAGGGAATCGGCACCTGCATGGAGACCGCGCTCAACGTCCACAGCGATGCGCTCGATGGCGTCCTGCCACTGCTCGACATGATCTTCTGTGACCTCAAGCACCTCGATCCGGCAGCACACCGCCGCTGCACGGGCGCATCGAACGAGCAGATCCTGGCGAATCTGCGCACGGTCGTCGCCAGCGGCGTCCGCGTGGTGATCCGCATTCCCGTCGTGCCCGACCACAATGGCGCAGAGTCCGACCTCCGTGCCACCGCCCGGTTGATCGCCGAGGAATTCGGCGAACGGGTTGCGCAGGTGCAGTTGCTGCCGTTCCGCAAGCTTGGCGAGGACAAGTACGTGGCCCTCGGCATGCCCTATCCGATGAAGGACTTCGTGGCTCCGCCGCGCGAATCTTGGGAACCCGAACTGCAACGGGCCGCCAGCGTCATGTCGGGGTATGGCTTGCACGCGGTCGCGGGAGCCGCGGGCTCTGTGACAAGTTACTGAGCCATTCGTGCCAGTTCGAATGGCCAATGCCGGCCGCGAACGCGGCGGCTTGAGCGTCCAGCGATGCGGGGGAGAGTGCAGAGATGGCTGGAACCTACAAGGTGGCCCCTGTGACGCCGGCTGACTACCGGCGCCTGGCCGAGCGGCGGCTGCCGCGCTTCCTGTTCGACTACATCGACGGCGGCGCCAACGACGAGCGGACGATGGCGACGAACCTGGCGGATTTCGCCTCGGTGACGCTGCGCCAGCGCGTGATGCGCGACGTGTCTGGCGTCGACACGTCAACCGTGCTCGCAGGCCGCAAGGTCGCGATGCCCCTCGCGCTCGCACCGGTGGGCATGGCCGGGATGTTCTCGAGGCGTGGCGAGGTCACGGGGGTCCGGGCCGCGGACCACGCGGGCATCCCGTTCGCGCTGTCCACGCTCGGCGTGTGCACCATGGACGAACTGCGCGCCGCGTCGCCCTCCCCGTTCTGGTTCCAGCTCTACATGATGCGCGACCGCGCAGTGGTGCAGCGGCTGCTCGGTCGGGCTCGCGATGCCGGCTGCGATACGCTGCTGTTCACCGTGGACCTCGCGGTGACGGGCCTGCGCCATCGCGACATCCGCAACGGCATGATAGGACGGCCGACGCTGAAGGCCAGGCTGAGCAAGCTCCGCCAGCTCCTCGCGCGACCAGCGTGGATCCGCGACGTCGGTCTGCTCGGCAAGCCGCACACCATCGGCAACCTGTCGGACGTCGTCCCGGATCCCACCGACCTGAACGCCTATAAGGCCTGGATCGACGCGCAATTCGATCCGTCCGTGACCTGGCAGGACATCGCGTGGCTGCGGCGGATCTGGGACGGCAAGCTCTACATCAAGGGCGTGCTCGAACCGGACGATGCGCGCGATGCGGTCGACGTCGGTGCCGATGGCGTGGTGGTCTCGAATCACGGCGGACGCCAGCTCGACGGCGTGGCCTCGTCAATCGCCAAGCTGCCGGGCGTAATGGCGGCAGTCGGCGACCGGACCGAAGTCCTGCTCGACGGCGGTGTGCGCAGCGGCGTCGACGTGCTGAAGGCCGTCGCGCTCGGCGCGCGCGGCGTGCTGATCGGGCGGCCCTGGGTGTGGGCGGTCGCCGGGGCGGGCCAGCAGGGGCTCGTCGACCTGCTGGAGACGTTCCAGCGCGAATTGCGGACGGCGATGGCGCTCACGGGCGTCTCACGAATCGCCGATGTCGGCCCGGACCTGATCGATGCCTGACGCGTACCAACCGGCATGCGTCGCGACGGAGACACACAGATGCACAAGATTCCGGAAATGACGCGCCGGGTGTTCCTGAACCAAACGCTGCAGACACTGGGCGTGGCGGCCGCAATGCCGCTCGCGGCCTGCGCATCCTCGGCCGTGCAGCCCTCGACCGAGACGGACGCCAGATCCGGGCCTGCCGCGGCAATTCCCCCGCCCAGGTTCCTGACCCCTGAGCAGTACGTGGCCCTGGAAGCAGTGACCGACACGATGATTCCGCACGGGGGCGCGTTCGAGATCGGTGCAAGAGATGTCGTATTGGCGGCGCGGATAGACAGTCACCTGCCGAGGCTTGATCCGGCCGTGGCGCAGGGATTCCGCGGGGCGCTGGTCTTCGTCGAACAGCAGGCGCCTTTGCTGGCCGGGAAGTCGGCGCCGTTCTCCGGCCTTTCCGAGGCGGACCGCACCGCGGTCTGCAGCGCCATGCTGCAGGCGGGCGGTTTGCCTGCAGGCATTTTCCTGGCGATGAAGTCCTTCAGCCTGACTTACTTCTACACGCTCGACGCCACGTGGAAATACACGGGCTATGACGGCCCCATGTTGCTGGAGGATGCACGATGATCGTCCAGGGGCACGAAATCACGGGACCGCGTTCGCTGCGCACGCACACGCTGGTGGTCGGTTCCGGCTCGGGTGGCGGTGTCGCCGCTTACCGTCTCGCCGAGGCTGGCGTCGATACTATCGTCGTCGAAGAAGGTGGCCATCACGTCGCCGCCGAGTTCAACCAGCGCGAGGAGGACATGTATCCGATGCTGTACCGCTCCGGCGGGCAGCAGATGACCAGCGACGGCATGATCAGCGTCATGCAGGGCTCGTGCTACGGCGGGGGCACGGTCATCAACGTTTCGGACGCTTTCGACATCCCCACGGAAGTCCTCGCGCACTGGCAGCGCACCTACGGCACGAAGGAGTGGACCGAGAAGAGTCTCGAGGCGTCGTATGCCCGGGTCCACCGCGACTTGAACGTCAAGCGGATCAACAAGAGCCTGGTCAACCGCAACAACGGCCTGCTGCTCGAGGCCGCGCAGAAGCTCAACTGGTCAGCGGAAGTGATGCATTCGAACCGCAAGGGCTGCGTCGGCAGCGGCTACTGCCTGCTGGGCTGCTCGTATGACGCACGGCTTGGAACGAACCTGACCTACCTGCCCTGGGCGGTGGAGAAAGGTGCCCACGTCTATACCGACGTGCGCTGCGATCGCCTGGAAAGAATCGACGGTTCCCGATGGCGCGTGCATTGCACCGTCGTCGAGCGCGGACTGCGCGCCGCCCGCCATCCGCTGACGATCACCTGCGAGCGCGTCGTACTTGCCGCAAGCGCCATCTTTACTCCCGCGATCCTGCAACGTTCCGGCCTCGGGGACGGGCTGCCGCAACTGGGGAAGAATCTCACGCTGCAACCCCAGCTCGGCATGATCGGGCGATTCGACCAGGGCGACGAGATCGTTCACTGGCGCGGCGCACCGCAGTCCGTCGAGGTGAACGAGTTCGCGGACAACACGGTGGAACGCGGCCTCGGCGGGTTCCGGCTCGAGGGAATCGGCGGCGCGATCGGTCCGGTCTTGACCATGGCGCCTGGATTCGGGCGGGAGCACAAGCGCTTCGGCAAGTCCATGCGCAACCTGTCCGCGACGCTGGTGCTGGTTCCGGACCAGCCATCAGGCGCGGTGAGCTATCAGTGGGCACCGGATGGGCGGGTCGCGCCAAAGATCGACTACGTCATGCAGGACGAATGGAAACAGCGTCTCAAGACGGGCATGCGTCGTGGAGCCGAACTGCTGTTCGCGGCGGGCGCCCGGGAGATAGCCTTTGCCAACCAGGCATTCCCGTCGCTCAAGGGCCCTGACGAGCTGCGCCGGATCGCCGATTTTCCCATCGAGCCCGGCTGGGTGGCTTTCATCTCCGCGCACAACCAGGGCACGTGCCGCATGGGCACTTCCGCGGCGAACAGCGTCGTCGACCAGACCCTGAAGGTGCATGGCGTCGACAACGTCTACGTCATGGACGGCTCGGTCATGCCGACCAGTGCAGCCACGCACACGATGATCCCGATCATGGCGGCGGCGGATTTCGCCATTCACCGAATGCTTCAGCCCTGAGCCAGGAGGAACAACCATGAACGCCATCACCCCGCTGGGCGGCGTCTCCGCGCCTGAACCGTCCGTCCCGACGGAATTCACGGATTGCTTCGAACGCCAGCGCGGTGCGTTTCTCGCGCACCCGTATCCGAGCTACGCAGAGCGGGTCGCGGACCTCCGGGCCATGCACCGGTTGCTGGTCGAGAATCGCGATGCGCTGGTCGAGGCTGTGCACCGCGATTACGGCAACCGCTCGCGATTCGAGACCCTGTTCACCGAGTGCCTGCTCAACCAGGAGGGCATCCTCGACGCGATCAAGCACCTGCGCCGGTGGATGAAGCCGCAGAAGCGACGGCTCGACATCACGCAGTACCCGCTCGCCAGCGCGCGGGTGATTCCGCAGCCGGTGGGCGTCGTCGGCGTGGTGGTGCCGTGGAACTTCCCCGTCTCCATGGCGTTCGCTCCGCTCACGGGCGTCATCGCCGCGGGCAACCGCGCGATGGTCAAGATGTCCGAGAACTCCAACCACGTCACGCGGCTGCTGATGGAGGTGTCGCCTCGGTACCTGCCCGAAGACAAGCTCAGGTTCTTCGAGGACGGCGGCGGGCGCGGACCCGCGTTCACGACGCTGCCGTTCGATCACATCTTCTTCACGGGGTCGCCGCAGACGGGCAAGGCGGTGATGGCCAACGCCGCCCGCAACCTCACGCCGGTCACGCTGGAACTCGGCGGCAAGTCGCCGACCGTGGTGGCACCCGACTATCCGATCCGCACTGCCGTCGAGCGGATCATGTGGGTGAAGATGCTGAACGCCGGGCAGATCTGCACCAACGTGGATTACCTGTTCCTGCCCGAGGACAAGGTCGACGATTTCGTGCGCATCGCGCGCGAGGTCGTGCAGCAGCGCTACCCCGACATCAACGGCAATGACTACACGTCGATCATCGACGAGCGATCCTACCGGCGGCTCGAGACGACGCTCGAGGACGCCCGGCGCAAGGGCGCCCGGCTCGTGAATCTCGTCGAGGGCCAGGTGCCGGACCGAGCCTTGCGCAAGTTCGCGCCGCACATCGTGCTGGAGCCCACCGACGACATGGAGATCCTGCAGCGCGAGATCTTCGGTCCGTTGCTGCCGATCAAGACCTACCGGACGAAGGAGGAGGTCCGCGACTACGTCCGGTCGCGCCCGCATCCGCTGGCGTTCTACATCTACACGAATGACCGGCGCCTGCAGGACTGGTACTTCAAGCACATCATGTCCGGCGGCGTCAGCGTCAACGACGGACTGATCCATGCGGGCCTGCACGCGCTGCCCTTCGGGGGCATCGGCAACAGCGGCATGGGCCACTACCACGGCTACGAAGGGTTCACGACCTTCTCCAAGATGCGGCCGGTGTTCAGGCAGGGGCCGATCCGGCCGCTGAACCTGCTGCTGCCGCCCTACGAGAAGGGGGCTTTCAAGTTGCTCAACCTGATGCTGCGCCTCAAGTCCTGATCGGCGCGGTCGGCGCAAGCCTGGGGCGGTGGGAGCGTGGCGTCGCGGCCTCAGTTCCCGACGCTCAGGCTGGTGCCTTTCTGCTTCGGCGGGTACTTCTGCAGCGTAGCCATGTGTCGTGCGAGTCGATCCATGACATCGTTGTACAGCCAGGTCTTCTGCTGGGTGATCGTCGCGCGGGGTCCGGGAGCCTGGTCGTAGCTCTCGTAGGGGTCCTGCCGGACATTGAACACGTAGGCGATGTCGAGCTTCGTCGTGTGCCCGTAGTACCCGTCGCGAACGAAGAAGTGAGCCTTCCACTGGTTGATCCGGATCGCCTGGAGACGGGACTCCGCGTAGTAGAGGTAATCGTCCCGGGCTGACTGGTCCGTCTTGCCGGTCCAGTAGTCGAGATTGTTGACGCCATCGATGTAGTTCTTGTGTTCCACATCGGTCCCGAGCTTGTCGCCCGCGGCAATCCGTTCACGGATGTCGGCCACTCCGGCGGCGGCTGACAACGTCGTAAAAACATCCTCGTGGCTTTGAATTCCGTTGAGCTCGGTCCGCGGCTTGATCCTGCCCGGCCAGCGCACCATCATCGGAACGCGTACCCCACCTTCCCACGTCGTCATCTTCTCCGAGCGGAACGGCGTGGTGCCGCCGTGCGGGAACGTCGAGTGCTCGACGCCGTTGTCGGACGAGTAGATCACGATGGTGTTGTCCGCAATCCCCATGGCCTCCAGCCGCTTGAGGATCGTGCCCACGTCCTCGTCGTGCTGGAGCATGCCCGCGCCGTAGAGATCGTTATAGCTCGTAAACTCCCGCGCCTTCTCCTGGTATTTCGGGGGCACGCGGGTAAAGACGTGCATGCGGCTGGTCGCGAACCAGACGAAGAACGGCTTGTCCTCCGAGCGCGCCTTGTCCATGAACTTCAAGCCCGCCCCGATGAATTCCTCGTCCACGGTTTCCATGCGCTTGCGCGTCAGCGGGCCGGTATCCTCGATGCGTTGCTTGCCGATCTTGCCGAATCGGGGATCGACGGTCTCATTCACGCTGTCGGTGGCCCAGGTGTGCAGCACGCCGCGAGGTCCGAACCGCTTCTTGAACTCGGGGTCGCGCGGGTAGTCCTCGTCCTCGGGCTCCTCCTCGGTGTTCAGGTGATAAAGGTTGCCGAAGAACTCGTCGAACCCGTGCACCGTCGGCAGGTGCTCGTTCCGGTCACCCAGGTGGTTCTTGCCGAACTGCCCAGTGGCGTAGCCTTGCGTCTTCAGCACCTCGGCGAGCGTGGCGTCATGGGCCTGCATGCCCACAGGCCCCCCGACCATGCCCACCGACGTCAGACCCGTGCGGATCGGATACATGCCCGTGATGAACGCGGCCCGCCCGGCGGTGCAGGATGGATG
>CAWJVM010000007.1:0-103234 GCA_963846315.1 uncultured Gammaproteobacteria bacterium | reverse complement strand
GATTTCCTCGCCAAGGCGGCGAGCAAGGTGGCGGGAACGTCGGCGGTCACTTATCTGAATGCTGGCCGCGGTAACCCGAACTGGATTGCGACCGAGCCGCGCGAGGCGTTCTTCCTGCTCGGGCAATTCGCGGTCGTCGAGAGCAAGCGGGTCATGGATCTGCCACCCGGCGTCGGCGGCATGCCCAAGGCACGGGGCATCGCCTCGAGAATGTCTGCCTGGCTCGGCAAGCATGCGGACATGCCGGGTGCCGGGTTCCTCGGCGCGCTCGTGCCGTGGGCCGCGCAGAAGTTCGGCTTCGACGCCGACAAGTTCGTGCACGAACTGGTGGATTCGATCATCGGCGACAACTACCCCGTGCCGGACCGCATGCTGGTGCACAACGAGCAGGTCGTGCACGAATACCTGCAGTGGGCAATGTGCGGCTCGCCGCGACCCAAGGGCAAGTTCAAGCTGTATGCGGTCGAAGGCGGCACGGCAGCGATGTGCTACATCTTCAAGTCGATGAAGACCAACCGGCTGCTGAATGCCGGTGACACCATCGCGCTTGCCACGCCGATCTTCACGCCGTACCTGGAAATGCCGCACCTGGAGGACTACGACCTCAAGATCGTGAACATCCAGGCCAAGCAGGAAAATCGCTGGCAGTTTGATGACGCGGAACTGGACAAGCTGCTCGACCCGAAGATCAAGGCGTTCTTCGTGGTCAATCCCGGGAATCCGAGCGCAGTGGCCCTGAGCGATAAGACTATCGCGAAGATCGGCGCCATCCTGAAAAAGCGGCCGGACCTGATCCTGCTCACTGATGACGTGTATGGCACGTTCGTGCCGGGCTTCCGTTCGCTGCTGGGCGCATACCCGTACAACACCATCGGTGTCTATTCCTACAGCAAGTACTTCGGCTGCACCGGCTGGCGCCTCGGCGTGATCGCGGTGCACGAGGACAACCTGTTCGACAAGCTCGATCGCGCAGCACCCGGAGCCGGTGTTGAAGAAGATCGACAAGCGCTATGGCGCGCTGACGCTCGAGCCGCGCAAGCTGCGCTTCATCGACCGCATCGTGGCCGACAGCCGCGATGTGGCGCTGAACCATACCGCGGGCCTCTCGCTGCCGCAGCAGGTGATGATGCTGCTGTTCTCAGCCTACGAGCTGATGGACACCAAGAAGCACTATCAGAAGGCCTGCATGGGCATCGTCAGAAAGCGCGTGGAGGCGACGCTCGAGGGCTTAGGACTGGACGTCCCACCCAACGAGTTGCATGACAACTATTACGGCCTGATCGACTTCGAGTACTGGGCGCGCAAGAACCTGGGCGAGGACGTCGTCGCATGGATGAAGGAAAACGTCCACCCGCTCGACATCGTCTTCCGGCTGGCCGAGGACCACGGCATCGTGTTGCTGAATGGCAGCGGCTTCGAGGCGCCCAACTGGTCGGTACGCGTGTCGTTCGCCAACCTCGACGATCACGTCTATGACGACATCGGTCGTGCCGTGAGGGCCGTAGCCCGCAGTTACCGGCAGGCGTACGAGGCATCCAAGGGCAAGCCGCCCAAGACGGCCAAAGCGAAGTCCGAACCGAAGCCGCGCGCCAAGAAGTAATTACCAAGGCAATGCGGCCGGCGCAAGGCCGGCCGCCCACCAATGGAGAGAGACACATGAAGACCCGTTCAATTATTCTGAGCGTCGCGACGATCGCCGCTCTGGGTGGTTTTGCCGCCAGCTTGCAGGCGGCGGACCTGCCGACGATCAAAGTGCTCGCGACGGGTGGCACCATCGCGGGCGCGCAGGCCAGCGCGACAGACTACGGCTACAAGTCCGGCGCGTATGACGTGAACTCACTGCTGAGCGCCGTGCCGAACCTCGACAAGCTGGCCGTCATTACGGGCGAGCAGGTTGCGAACATCGGCAGCCAGGACATGAACGACGAGGTCTGGCTCAAGCTTGCCAAGCGCGTCAATGCCGTGCTGGCGGAACCGGGAACCAATGGCGTCCTGATCACGCACGGCACCGATACGCTGGAAGAGACCAGTTACTTCCTGACGCTGGTCACCAAGAGCGACAAACCGGTGGTGATGGTGGGTTCGATGCGGCCGGCCACGGCGATCAGTGCCGATGGCCCTGGCAACATCTACAACGGCGTGGCGGTCGTGACGAACCCGGGCGCGAAGGGCAAGGGCACGCTCGTCGTCCTGAACGACGAAATTCACTACGCTCGCAACGTCATGAAGACCAATACGACTACGGTGCAGACGTTCGTGAGCATCAATCGCGGCCCCGCCGGGGTGGTGAATACGGGCAAGATCCAGTGGTTTGAGCCGATGGACCGCAAGGTCGGCCCGGCGACGGGATTCTCCGTCGACGCGCTCGACAAGCTGCCGCGCGTGGATGTGATCTATGCGCACGCGAACATGAGCGCCGACCTGATCGACGCTGCGGTCAAGAACGGTGCCAAGGGCCTCGTGATCGCAGGCGTCGGCGACGGCAACATGACCACGCCCGCGCTTGACGCGATCACCAGGGCGGCGAAGAGCGGCATCGTGGTCGTGCGCAGCACGCGACTGGCGTCCGGCATCACGCTGCGCAACAACGAAGTCAACGACGACGAGAAGGGCCTGGTCGCCTCGGGTGAACTGAACCCCGCCAAGTCACGAGTGCTGCTGCAACTGGCGTTGACGAAGACGGCTGACCCGGTCCTGATCCAGAAGATGTTCTACGAGTATTGAGTCGGATCCAGACTCAACTGTCAGCTGGGAATTCTTTTTTAACCAGGTGACGGAAGGGCGGGTGTGAAGCACTGTTTCGTGCGTTCACACCCGCTTGATATCGCGCCTGCTCAGCGTCGGCGCGGCATTGGCCGCGGTGCCGGCCTTGGTGCCGGACGGCTCGTCGGCCGGCTGACGTTTGCAGGACGCGACGATGGCATCGGCGCCGCCTTCGCGGTCGGGCGATTGACGTCGGCAGGGAGCGTCGTCGGCCGGTCCGGGTAGTTACCCGCACCGCCGCCGTTGCCAGGTCGATCAGGCGGCACGACTACCACCGGCGGATACCCGCCAGGGTAGTACCCGGGGTAGTAGCCACCGCCGTAATAGCCACCGTAGCCATAGCCAACGCTCACGCTGGTGGAGACCCCACTGTAGCTGGAGTCGCCACCACCGTCGCTTGCACACCCGCCGAGTGTCATCGCGGCTGTTGCGACAGCCGTCAGATTCGTCAGTCGAGCCAGGAACCTGTCATTGCGCTTGCTCATGGCTGCGCCTCCCGGGCCGGAACCTGCACAATGCCGACGGGAGCGCCCGTGGGGTCGGCAATGATCGCGACTGTCGCGCGGTTCATGGCGAGCGGCTCAAGAAGGACCTTGCCACCGGCGGCTTTGGCGGCCTCGGCGGATGCCGTGGCGTCGGCGACGCGAATGTACGGCAGCCAGGTCGAACTCGTGTTCTTGTTCTGCTTCTGCATGATGCCGGCGCGCGCGAAGCCGCCCGAGAGCAGTCGCAGGCCGCTGCGCGGGCCGTCGTCGGCAATCGGTACCGTCTCGAAGCCCACGACTGCGCGATAGAAGGCCGCGGCTTTCTCGACGTCGGCCGTCCAGAGGTCAACCCAGTACCATTCATTGACGTCCCCCGCAAAATCGAGGGGGTCGCCGTTTTTCGATTTGACGACGCCGAAGACGACACCTTCCGGATCCCTGAAGACGGCCGTTTCACCGCGCTCGCCGAGCATGACCGGTGCGTAGACAACCGTGCCGCCACTCGCAGTCACCGCCCCTGTCGCCGCTTTGACGTCGGCAACCGAGATCAGCCCGACCCAACGTGCCGAAGGGGTCTTACCCTTCATGGCCCGCTGGTCGAACACCATGCCGCCGATGGGCAGTCCGTCGGCGAGGGCCAGCGTATAGGTGTCGCGATCGTCGTCCCCGCCGTACGTCTCGAACGTCCAGCCGAAGACCTTGCCGTAGAAATCTGCGGCCGCTGCGACGTCCGACGTCACCAGGTCGCCCCAGACGAATCGGCCCGGGACGTGCTGCCCGGTGGGTGGATCGACGATTGGCGGCCAATAGCGATCGCCGGCCTGGGCACCGCACGCCAGCAGCGAGGTCAGCGTGGCGAGCCACCAGCGACCGCTTGCGCGACGGTGTGCGGGAGAGAAATGAAGCATGTCTGGCAGGCCCCCGGGGCAATGGTGCTTGAATGCCCGTCGACTATAGCGTGCCCGACGGAGACCGAGTAGCTAACCTGCGTGCTGCAGCAGACCCCTGGATTCGAGCCAGTCACGGTTGTAGAACCGTGACAGGTACTTGTGTCCACCATCACAGAGAACAGTGACGATCGTGTGGCCGGGACCGAGGTCACGCGCGACGCGAATGGCGGCCGCGACGTTCGTGCCGCTGGTGCTGCCCAGGAACAAGCCTTCTTCGCGCAGCAGCTGGTAGGTCGTGTGGACGATCTCCGGATCTTCGACCTGCACCGCGTCGTCGATCGGCGAGTCCGCGAGGTTGGCCGTGACGCGGCCGATGCCGATGCCTTCGGTGACAGCGCTCGAACCAGACGACTTCAGTTCGCCATGCTTCACCCAGTGATGCAACGCGCTCCCCATCGGATCGGCCAGCACGATGCGCACGGCCGGCTTCTGTTCCTTCAGGTAACGGGACACGCCACCGAGCGTGCCGCCGGTTCCCGTAGCGCAGGTGAACGCGTCGATGCGTCCCTGCGTGTCGCGCCAGATCTCGGGTCCTGTCGTGGCGTAGTGCGCGTCGCGGTTCGCCGTGTTGTCGAACTGGTCGCCGATGGCCGCGCCGATGTCCTCGGCCACCTTCGGCGCCAGTTTCTGGTAGTGATTGGGGTCGGAGTAGGGCACGGTCTTTACGACGCGTACTTCGGCGCCCAGCGTGCGCAGCAGCGCCGCCTTTTCCGGTGACTGGTTGTCCGGCATCACGATCACGCATTTGTAGCCGCGCGCGTTGCAGAGGTGGGCGAAGCCGATGCCGGTATTCCCGGCCGTGCCTTCGACGAACGTGCCGCCGCGCACGATCAAGCCACGGCGTTCAGCGTCGTCGAGAATGCCGCGGGCCGCGCGGTCCTTGACGGAGCCGCCCGGGTTCAGGAACTCGGCCTTGCCGAGGATCTCGCAGCCCGTGGCCTCGCTGGCGCGGCGCAGGCGGATCAGCGGCGTGTTGCCGATGGTGGCAGAAAATCCGTCGCGTACTTCCAGGCGCATGGTGGTGCCCATTCAGTCGTGGACCAGGCGTTCGCCACCCGCGTAGACGTTGAAGCGCTGGCCGCGAACGAAGCCCAGCAGCGTGACGCCGAACTCGCGCGCGGCATCGACGGCGAGACTGGAAGGCGCACCCACCGCACAGACGACTGGGATCCCGGCCATCACGGCTTTCTGCAGCAGCTCGAAGCTCGCGCGGCCGCTCAAGAACAGAATCGTGTCGTTGGCAGGCAATGTGCCGGCGAGAAAGCGCGCACCGATCAGCTTGTCGAGCGCGTTGTGACGGCCGACGTCCTCACGCAGGCCGAGCAACTCGCCGGTGCGGGAGAAGAGGGCGGACGCGTGCAGGCCTCCGGTCGAGCGGAACACGTGTTGCTGCGCCTGCAGGCGCCCGGGCAGCTCGTCGATCACACGCGCGTCGACAGTGAAGCCCGCAGGCGGTGAAACCGGCTGGGCCCCGGTCGCCAGCGCTTCGAGCGAGGTTTTGCCACACACGCCGCAACTCGACGTCGTGTAGAAGTTGCGCTCCAGTCGCTTCATGTCGACATCGACATCCGCGACGAGATCGACGCGCAAGGTGTTGGTCGCGCCCTTGCCCTTGCCGCAGTGCTGGATTTCGCGGACCTGTGCGTTCGATTGCAGGATGCCTTCCGTGAACAGGAATCCGGCCGCCAGTTCGAAATCGTCGCCCGGCGTGCGCATCGTGATCGAAATCGGCTGATGACGAAGCTTGCCGTTCTCGACCCGGCCGAGGCGAATCTCCAGCGGCTCCTCGACGGCGACGGCATCCTCTGTGGTTGCGGCCGGTCGACCCGACTCATAGCGCTGGATCGCAGCCTGGCTGGCTTCGGGCCGGCCGGTCAGCGACGGTTTTGAGCCGGGCGGTGGCACGTGGCGGCTCCGGTGCGATCAGGTCGGGCGAGTTGCGTAGGACAGCGGCGCGAGGACTTCACAGCCGTATTCGGCCGCGGAAGCGGCGAGCCAGCGCCAGAAGCTGTCAAAGTACGTGAGCACGACCAGCAGACGATAGACCGGTTCGTCGGTGACTTGCCAGAGGTGCACGGCGAGATGCGACGCCGTGGTGACGGCCAGATCGCCCGTCTTAAAGGCGCGCGGATGCAGGTCGATCGACACGCCCTTGGCGAGCACATCCCGCACCCGCGGACCGCGCAGTTCAAGCTGGACGCGGCTGCCGCTCTGGTCGAAGACCGACGCAGTTGGACCGAACACCGCGCTGTATCGTGCCTCGACGGGCCCCGTCCCCTGCGGTTCGAGCGCGAGCCAGTGACCCGGCCCCGACCAGAGGAAGGAAAGATCGCCACCCGTCGTGATTGTCGGGGTGGACGGTGGCGCTGTGCCGCAGTACTGCAGCGCGGCCGCTGCAGCGAGCCCAGCTCGATTCCGGCGTGCAACGACGCTCGCCAACGTGAACTGCGTGAGCTCTTGCAGCACGAGGCCAGGCGTGCCGTCGCGGCGACCGAAGCGACCCGGGCCGTAGTCGAAGTGCAATGCGTCAGCCACGGAGGCGCGCTCCTTCGGCATCGACGAACACCGGCGCACAGACTTCGACGAGGGTCTCGGCCCCGCGCAACGGGTCGACGGCAATGACTTTCTCGCCGTGTCGCTCCGGACCGTTGCTGAGCAGGCCCAGGCCAATCCACTGCCCGAGCGCTGGCGAGTAGCACACGGACGTGACGTAGCCCTGGTCGTGCTCGATGCTGCGCTTCGCGTGCTGCGGAATGAAGTGCATGCCGCCGGCCAGTTTCGTGTCCCGATCCACGGTCTTGATGCCCACGAGTCGCGGGCGCGCAGGATCGACCAGGTTCGCCCGGCGTGCCAGTACGGCACCGATGAAGTCCTTTTGCGCCGAGAGCATGCGGCCGAAGCCGAGGTCGTGGGCCGTGGTCTGGCCATTGAGCTCGCTGCCGGCCACATGACCCTTCTCGACACGCAGCACGTTGAGCGCCTCGAGGCCGTACGGAACGACTCCGAGGTCCTGTCCTGCGTCATGCAGCATTCGGATCAATGCATCGCCACGGTGGCCGGGCACGGCGATCTCGTAGGCGAGTTCCCCGGAGAACGAGATGCGGAAGAGTCGAGCGGGCTCGTCGTTGCGCAGCGTGACTTCACCGGCGGCCATGAATGGAAATGCCGCGTTCGACAGGTCGCATCGCGGGTCCAACACGCGTTGCAGCAGATCCCGAGAGCGTGGGCCGGCCACGGCGAACTGCGCCCACTGATCCGTGACCGACACGAACTGCACGTCGAGCTCTGGCCACAGCGTCTGGTGGCACAGGTGCATGTGCTGGTACACCTGCACTGCGTGCGACGTCGTGGTCGTGATCAGGTAGCGATTCGGGGCGAGGCGTGCGGCCGTGCCGTCGTCGAACAGGAAGCCGTCTTCGCGCAGCATGATGCCGTAGCGGGTGCGCCCAACGGCGAGGGTCGCGAAGTTGTTGGCGTACAGGCGTTCGATGAACTGCAGGGCATCCGGGCCCTGTACGTCGATCTTGCCGAGGGTGGAGACGTCGCACAGGCCGACGGCCGAGCGCACGGCCGTCACTTCGCGGCAGGTCGGCTCAAACCAGCCGGCTTCACCGCGTTGGGGGAACCACTGCGCGCGCAGCCATGGTCCGCTTTCGGTGAACGACGCGCCGAGTTCACAGGCCCATCGGTGTGATGGGGCATAGCGGGTGGGGCGGAAATCCATCCCGCGGTGGTGTCCGGCCATCGCGCCCATGGCGATCGGCGTGTAGGGCGGCCGGAACGTGGTGGTGCCGGTGTCGGCGATGGAGCGTGAACGGTGCTGCGCGAGCAAGGCGATGCCGGTGACGTTCGAAGTCTTGCCCTGGTCCGTGGCCATGCCGAGCGTCGTGTAACGCTTGGCGTGCTCGACGGAGCGGAAGCCCTCGCGTTCGGCGAGCTCGATGTCGTCGGCCGTGACGTCGTTCTGGAAGTCGAGAAAACACTTGCCCACCGCTCGCTTGACACGCCACAGTGGCACGCGTCGCGTGGATTCCTCAGGGATCCGCGGCAGCGCAGGCATTGAACCCGAGTGGCCACAGGCGGCTGCCGCCGCGAGGCCTTCCCGATAACCCGTCAGGAGCGCCTCACCGAGCGTCAGGTTGCCATTCGCCGCGCCCGCCACGCGCATGCCAGTGGGCAGCTTGTCAGGCACGAAGATCGCACGGTCTTCGTCCCAGCGCGGTCGGTGTCCTTTATGCGACGTCAGGTGCAGGGTCGGCGACCAGCCACCCGACATGGCGACCAGGTCGCAATCGATCCGGCGGGCGCTTCCGGAATGGCTGGTGACCTCGACCGACTCGACGTGACGGCCGCCGCGGGCACCGTTCACCTCGCCAGCGATGGTCTCGACCTCGGGATAGCGACGGGCGAGTTCAGCGAACACGATCGGTTCGCGCGAGTCCACAACCGCAGCCACCTGTACCCCTGCGGCCACGAGGTCCGCCGCGGTGGTCCAGCCATTGTCGTTGTCCGTGAACACCACCGCACGCCTGCCCGGCAGCACAGCGTAGCGATTGACGTACGTACGCACCGCACCGGCGAGCATCACGCCCGGCAGGTCGTTGTTGCCGAACACGAGCGGACGTTCGATCGAACCGGACGCCAGCACCGACTGCCTCGCGACGATGCGCCAGACGCGCTGCCGTGGTTCGAACGGCGGTGGCACCGGCAGGTGATCGTTGACACGTTCGACCGCGCCATAAACGCCGTCGTCGTACAGGCCGAAGACCGTCGTGCGCGGCAGCAACCGCACTTCAGGCATCGAGCGCAGCTCTGCAGTCGCCTGTGCGGCCCAATCGCCCGGCGCAGCGCCATCGATGGTCCGCCGTTCCGTGAGACAGCGTCCCCCGGGCAGGAAATCTTCGTCGGCGACGATCACGCGGGCACCGGAGCGCGCGGCGCTCAATGCGGCCGCCAGGCCCGCAGGCCCCGCGCCGATCACGAGGACGTCGCAATGGGCCCAGCTTTTCTCGTAGTGATCCGGATCGGCTTCGAGTGCAGCGCGACCGAGGCCGGCGGCCTTGCGGATCAGCGGTTCGTAGACTTTCTCCCAGAACGAGGCGGGCCACATGAACGTCTTGTAATGGAACCCGGCCACCAACAGCGGCGAGAACAGGCCATTGATCGCCTGCACGTCGAACTGCAGCGACGGCCAGCGGTTCTGGCTCGTGGCCTCGAGGCCGTCATAGAGTTCGATCACGGTCGCGCGCGTGTTGGGTTCGCGGCGTGCGCCGCTGCGCAGTTCGACCAGTGCGTTGGGCTCCTCGGGTCCGGCGCTCAGCAGGCCGCGGGGCCGGTGGTATTTGAACGAACGTCCAACCAACCGCACGTCGTTGGCGAGCAGTGCAGACGCCAACGTGTCGCCGGCGTAGCCGGCGTAGGTCTTGCCATCGAAGCTGAAGCGCAACGCCTGCTGACGATCGATCGCGCCGCCCTTCGCAAGGCGCGAACTCACTTCGACTCTCCGGCGGCGAAGACATCCCGAGCCGGCACGGCGCTCTTGATGTCGTGGTTGCGCGTGTCGCGTTCGACGACCAGCCACTCGTGGCAACCGCCCTGGTGGAACCAGAGTTCACGGTGCAGGCCGAACGGATTGTTGCGCACATAGACGTAGTCGTAGAACGCGGATTCCGCGGCGGGACCGGTAGCTGCAGGACGGCGCACGGTCGCGTCGCCGTGGTACGTGAATTCTTCGTGCGTGCGGGGACCGCAGTGGGGGCAGGGAATGCGCATGGTTCAGTGCCGGTTGGGGTGCGCGCCGGAGCCGTTCTCGTCGATCAGCCGGCCACTGGCGAACCGGTCGAGTCGATACGCCCTGGCGACCTCGTGGGGCTGGTCCGTGGCCAGCAGGTGCGCGAAACACCAACCGGATGCCGGCGTGGCCTTGAAGCCGCCATAACACCAACCGGCATTGAGATAGAGGCCGTCGACGGTGGTGCGGTCGATGATCGGCGACCCATCCATCGACATGTCCATGATGCCGCCCCAGGAGCGCAGCAGTCGCACTCGGCTCAGCCACGGGAAAAGCGCGACGCCTTCCTCGCAGACCTCTTCCACGATGGGCAGATTGCCGCGTTGCGCGTACGAGTTGTACAAGTCGATGCTGCCGCCGAACACGAGGCCGCCCTTGTCGGACTGGCTGATGTAGAAGTGACCCGCGCCGAACGTGATCACGCACGGCACGATCGGCTTGAGACCTTCCGAGACGAACGCCTGCAGCAGGTGACTCTCGATCGGCAGGCGCAGTCCGGCCAGCGACGCGACGCGACTGGTATTGCCCGCGCAGGCCATCCCGATGCGGCGGCTCGCGATGAAGCCGCGCGTGGTTTCGACACCCGAGACGCCGTTGCTGTCCTGCCGGATGCCGGTGACTTCGCAGTTCTGGAGGATGTCGACGCCGAGGCTGTCAGCCGCACGCGCGAACCCCCACGCGACGGCGTCGTGACGCACCGTGCCGCCGCGTCGCTGCAACAGGCCGCCCATGATCGGGAACCGCGCGTTGTCGAAGTCGGCCATCGGCAGGAGCTTGCGCACCTGTTCGCGGTCCAGGAGCTCCCCGTCGACCCCGTGCAGGTGCATGGAATTGCCGCGTCTTACGCATTCGTCGCGCTGCGAATCGTCGTGGAACAGGTTGATCACGCCGCGCTGGCTGATCATCGCGTTGTAGTTGAGGTCCTGCTCGAGGCCTTCCCACAGCTTGAGTGAGTGCTCGTAGAAGGGGATGTTGCCCGGCATCAGGTAATTCGACCGGATGATGGTCGTGTTGCGGCCGACATTGCCGCTGCCGATGTAGCCCTTTTCCAGCACCGCTACACGGCGGGCGCCGTGGTTTTTCGCCAGGTAGTAAGCAGTGGCCAGCCCATGACCGCCCCCGCCAACGACGATGAAGTCGTAGGCGGACTCAGGTTCTGGATCACGCCAGGCGGGCGCCCAGCCACGCTGGCCGCGGAACGATTCCTTGAGCAGGCTGAAGATCGAGTAACGGTTGGCCACCGGGCGCCTCAAGCAGGTCGCACCGGTCGTCGACTCCTGCCGCCACGCGACTCACCCGCCGGCTGCGCTGCCGTCTTGGGCGGTGGCAGTTCCACGACCTTGCGCAGGTTGGGGTAGTCGGCCGTCTTGTGCGGGATCGCCATTGCCTCGACGAAATGTTCCTGGAAACGCGGCTCGATCGCCGTCTCGATCTTCTCGACCCGGCCGACCAGCGTTTCGATCGTCTGGCGCGAACGCGAATCGAGCAATGCGATGCGCGCACCGGTCCCCGCGGCATTGCCGGCGGACGTCACCTTCGTCAGGTCGCAGTCCGGAATCATGCCAAGCACCGTCGCATACATGACGTCGATGTGCGCGCCGAACGCACCGGCCAGCCGGATGCGATCCAGCGTCTCGACGCCGAGCCGTTCCATCAGCAGGCGAATGCCGGCCATCAGGGCAGCCTTGGCGAGCTGGATCGCCCGCACGTCGTTCTGGGCGATGCAGAGCGTCTGCGCACCTTCGTGCAGGACGTACGAGTAGGTGCGGCCACTCGCCACGACCCGCGGTGAGCGGGCCGCCAGTGCGCCGTCGACGACGCCGTCCTGCGTGATGATGCCTGCCAGGTACATCTCGGCGATCACCTCGATGATCCCGGAGCCGCAGACACCGGTGACACCCGTGTACCTGACCGCGTCCGCAAAGCCCGGATCGTCGGACCAGAGGTCGGAGCCGATGACTTTGAACCGCGGCTCGAGCGTCTCGCGGTCGATGCGCACGCGCTCGATCGCACCGGGTGCCGCGCGCTGGCCGCAGCTGATCTGTGCGCCCTCGAACGCCGGTCCGGTGGGGCTGGAGCAGGCGACGAGGCGCCTGCTGTTGCCGAGCACGATTTCGGCATTGGTGCCGACGTCCACCAGCAGCGTCATCTCGTCGGTCAGGTCCGGCCGTTCCGCCAGGATGACGCCCGCAGTGTCCGAGCCCACATGACCCGCGATGCAGGGGAGCGCATAGACGCGGGCATTGGGATGCAGGGCAATGCCGAGCTCGGCCGCCGTCACGGTCACTGCACGATCGATCGCGAGCGCGAAGGGCGCGCCGCCCAGTTCCACCGGGTCGATGCCGAGCACGAGGTGATGCATGATCGGGTTGCCGACGAGCGTCACTTCCAGGATCGATTCCTTCTCGATGCCCACGGAGCCGGTGACTTCAGCCGCCAGCTCGCTCAAGGCTTCGCGCACCGCCGCCGTCATCTGCCGGGCGCCGCCCGGATTCATCATCGAGTACGACACGCGACTCATCAGGTCTTCGCCGAAGCGGATCTGCGGGTTCATGCGCCCCGCCGAGGCCACGACCTCGCCACTGACGAGATCGCACAGGTGGGCCGCGATGGTCGTCGAACCCACGTCGACGGCGAGACCGAACGCCTGCTCGTGGAATCCCGGCCACACCGCGATGATCCGCGACGTGTCGTGCACTGCGACCGTGACCTGCCACTGTCCGGTGCGCAACGCCGGCTGCAGTTGCTGCAGCACCGACAGGTCGCATTCGAGGCCCTTGAGCTGCCACTCGCGTGCGAGCGCCAGTTCCAGCCGTTGCAGGTCCCCCGAGGGGTCGTGCATGTCGGGTTCGGCGACCTCGACGTAGTGCAGCTTCACGAGCGGGTACAGCTCGATGTCGCGGGCTTCGGCTTCCTTGCGCACGACCTGGCGGTGCACCTGGCTGTTCGACGGCACGTCGACGACGACGTCGGCCTCGACCCTGGCCTGGCACGAGAGCCGCCGGCCGTCGGCGAGCACCTTGCGCGTGCCGTAGCGCAGTTCCGTTGCCGAGACCGGCGACAGCGAGGCCGCGCTCGAGCGCACGCCGTGCTTCGCAAATTCGCCCTCGGCCACCAGGACCTGGCAGCGACCGCAGATTGCGCGGCCGCCGCAGACGGAATCGATGTCGACGCCGAGCTGGCGCGCTGCAGTCAGCAGCGGCGTGCCGATGGCGAAGCGTCCACGCTTGCCCGAGGGCGTGAAGACGACGAGAGGGTCTGTCCGTGTCACGTCGTCACTGCCTCAAGCCGCACCCGGGGCACCGGCGGCGCGTCGCCGAACTGATGACGGTGTCGGTCATGAAGGTGTCCTGTCTCCAACCGTGGGCTTGAACGGGTCGGGCAGGTTGAGGTCGATACCTTTCGCGCGGACGAGGCGTTCCAGATCCTCGTCGGTATAGCGGGCCTCGATGGCTGACGCCGCGGCTTGGGCCTCGACCTGCAGTTCGTCGCCGCAGGGCTGAGGCGGAGCGCGACGCCAGTCCTCGAGGTAGGCATCGGAGCTGCCGCGACCCGCACGCATGGCGGCACGGTCGACGGCCTCCTGGAAACGCTGCGACAACTGCACCTTGGCCGTCTCACGGCCACGCTTCACGACTACCTGCGCCGGCAGGTCACGCCACGAGATCACGATCAACGACGCCATGCAGTCTTCTCCCAGGACACCGGATATTCGTGGCGGGACGCCACGATCGCGAGGCGGTCGGCGAGGTCGCCGTAACCCGTGAAATGCTCTTCGTAGCCGAGACCGAGGCGCCGTGCGGCAGCACGCGCCGCTCGCGCGAGCTCCGGATCCGCCACCTGCACCAGGTAGGTGAGCTTGCGGTAGTTGCGGAAATACTCGTCGGCCAGTTCGGGATGCCGGTCGAGACCGAGCCCTGCGATCACCAGCCTGTCGAAATGTCGCACGAGAAAGTCCGTCAGGTAAAACGTGCCGAGCTCCGCTTCACCCAGCGCCGTGAACACTGCCGAGGTCGCGAAGAACTCGTAGCAGTGAGCGCCTGGCAGGCGTTCCACGCGCTCAGCCTGCAGCACCTCGTCGAGCCGGCCCCCGGTGCCGCAATCGGCGTAGGCGACGAAGATCCGCTCATATGTCGCGCGTCCTGCCACGATGGCTTCACGGACGGCCGCGGGAATGCGTTCGGGTCGGTTGTGGAGTTCGGGTGGCAGGCAGAGGATGTCCAGTGCCGACCAGCCATTCAGCTTCTTGAGCGCGACGATCTCGCGGGCGAGGGCGCCGCACGCGATGACCAGGACGGAAGCTTCACCGTCCATCGCACCGTCAGTGCGCCGCGGCAGCGATTGCCGAGCGGCGTGCAGCGATCAGCGTCTTGGCGGTTTCGACTGCCACGGCCGCGTCGCGGCAGTAAGCATCGGCGCCAACCGCCTTCGCGAACTCTTCGTTGAGGGGGGCGCCGCCGACCAGCACGATGTACTTGTCGCGCAGGCCCTTCTGCTTCAGCGTGTCGATGACGACCTTCATGTACGGCATCGTCGTCGTCAGCAGGGCCGACATGCCGAGGATGTCCGGCTGGTGTTCTTCAAGTGCCGCCAGGTATTTCTCGACCGGGTTGTTGATACCGATGTTGATCACTTCGAAGCCGGCGCCTTCGAGCATCATCGACACCAGGTTCTTGCCGATGTCGTGGATGTCGCCCTTGACGGTGCCGATGACGACCTTGCCGATCGGTTCGGCCCCGGTCTCGGCCAGCAGCGGCCGCAGGATTTCCATGCCGGCCTTCATGGCGTTGGCCGCGAGCAGCACTTCGGGGACGAACAGGATGCCGTCGCGGAAGTCGATGCCGACGATGCGCATGCCTTCGACGAGCGCGTCGTTCAGGACCTTGTCGGGGCCCCAGCCGCGGGCAAGGAAAAGGTGGGTCGCTTCGATGACCTCATCCCTGAGACCGTTGTAAAGATCGTCGTGGACCTGCTCGACGAGTTCCTCGTCGGTCAGGCTGCTGAGATCGAATGCGTCGGTCTGGTCATCGGACATCGCTGTCTCCCCGGCACTGCGCCGATTCTACTTATCACGGGCAAGTCCCGGTCATGCTGCGGCGACATGGGCTTGTCACGATGCGACATTTGCCGTGCAGTGTAAAGAGCGTCACCCGGCGGGTGCGAGCCGTGCCCGCAATGGCTCGTGCTTGCGCGGCGTCGACGCATTCTGACAATCTCCGACCCGCGGCTGGACACAGAACCCGAACGCGCCGCGGAGAACCGCATGAGTTTCGACACCGACCACCCCTTCGTCCTGACGGCCACCTGCGCGAGCCGCATGGGCACGACGGCGCGGGTGACCACGTTCCTCGCCTCGCGGCGCTTCTACATCGTCGAAATGCAGCAGTTCGACGACACGATTTCGCAGCGGTTCTTCGTGCGCGTCACGTTCTGCGCAGTGCGGGGTGAAAAGGTCGACCTGGCGGAACTGTGCAAGCAGTTCCAGGAAGTCTCCGACGTCGAGCAGATGGAATGGCGCATCCACGATTCGCGCGACCGTACGCGCGTCCTGATCATGGTCTCGAACTACGATCACTGCCTTGAAGACCTGCTCTACCGCCACCGGATCGACGAAATCGCGATGGACATCACGGCCATCGTGTCGAACCACGTAGTGCTGCAGCCCGTTGCCGCCCACAACCGCATCCCGTTCTTTCATCTGCCGGTCACGGCACAGACGAAGCCGGAGCAGGAACGCAGGCTGATCGAGCTGATTGATTCGACCGGGACGGACCTGGTGGTGCTGGCGCGCTACATGCAGATTCTCTCGGACGACCTCTGCGCCAGGCTGCGCGGCCGCGCCATCAATATCCACCACTCGTTCCTGCCGGGTTTCAAGGGCGCCAAGCCTTATCACCAGGCCTACGACCGGGGCGTGAAGGTAATTGGCGCGACGGCACACTTCGTCACGGCGGACCTCGACGAAGGCCCGATCATCGAGCAGATCGTCGAGCACGTGGATCATTCCTACACGCCCGACATGCTGGTGGCGGCGGGGCGCGATTCCGAACGTCGGGCGTTGTCCCGCGCAGTTCGGCTCGCTACCGAGCACCGCGTGTTCCTGAATGGCAACCGGACGGTAATTTTCCGGTAGCAAGGATCCGCGGCGGGGGTCCACGCAATTCGAGAGGAGCGAGTTCATGACGGCGAGTGTGATCGACGGCAGGCAGATCGCGGAGCAGACCCGGGCGGAAGCCGCCGCAGGGGCGCTGACGCTCAAGACGCGCACGGGCGTGATTGCGCACCTTGCGGCCGTCCTGGTCGGCGAAGACCCCGCCAGCGCCGTCTACGTGCGCAACAAGCAGGTCGCCTGTGACAAGGCCGGCTTCAGGAGCACGCTGCATCGGCTGCCGGCGAGCACGGGCCAGGCCGAGCTACTGACGCTGGTGCAGACCTTGAATGCGGACGCCGACGTGCACGGCATCCTGGTGCAGTTGCCGCTGCCAAAGGGCATCGACACCGCCGTGATCCTCGATGCGATCCGCCCCGCGAAAGACGTCGATGGCTTTCATCCCGAGAACGTCGGCTTGCTGCAGCAGGGACGGCCGCGCTTCCTGCCGTGCACGCCGGCCGGCGTCATGCGGATGCTCAAGGTGTCGGGCATCGAAACCACCGGCAAGCACGCCGTCGTGATCGGCCGCAGCGATATCGTCGGCAAGCCGATGGCGGCGCTGCTGGCGCAGAAGGGCGCCGACGCGACGGTGACGCTCTGCCACAGCCGCACGCGCGACATCCGAGCCTTCTGCCGCGAGGCGGATATCCTGGTTGCGGCGCTCGGCATCCCGCGGTTCGTGCAAGGCGACTGGATCAAACCCGGTGCCGTCGTCATCGACGTCGGCATCAACCGCGTCGGCGACAAGCTGGTGGGGGACGTCGATTACCTGCCGGCCGCACAGGTCGCTGCGGCGATCACTCCCGTGCCAGGTGGCGTCGGACCCATGACGATCGCGATGCTGCTTGCCAATACGCTGCAGGCAGCGATCGGTCTCTCGGGATCACACCGCCGCTGAGGCAGCCTTCACGCCGGGAGGCTGCAGCATCCTGGCGGCTGCCAGTGCCGCGGGACTGAGGCCGGCACCACCTGACGCCGCATGCGCGATGATCCGGGCGCGCATCGGCGGCGCCCAGAATCTGGTGATGTGCCCGGCAATCTCCTGCGGGGCCGCGTCGACGCCCGCTTCCGAGACGAAGAAATCCGCGATCTGGTTCGCCATCGTGACCAGGCTCTCGACGTTCATTGCAGGAGTTCCGGCGTCATTGCCGCGAGCGCGTGGCGTCTGTCGCGCCGCGCAGCAAGCCGAGCTGTTGCTCGTTCTGCTCGTGGAAGCGGCGCTGCCAGTCGGAGGGCCGCTGCACCTTCGCCGCCTGCACGGCCGTCACCTTGTATTCGGGACAGTTGGTCGCCCAGTCCGAGTTCTCGGTCGTGATGACGTTAGCGCCAGAATCCGGGAAGTGGAACGTGGTGTAGACCACGCCCGGTTGCACGCGCTCGGTGACCGTGGCCCGCAACACGGTCTCGCCAGCGCGGCTCGTGATGCCGACCCAGTCGCCGGTGCCGATGCCGCGGTCTTCCGCGTCGTGCGGGTGAATCTCGAGCACGTCCTCTTCGTACCACTGGCTGTTGGCCGTGCGACGCGTCTGTGCCCCCACGTTGTACTGCGTGAGCACCCGGCCCGTCGTCAGGATCAGCGGGAAGCGCACGTTGACTCGTTCGCTGGTCGGCACGTACTCGGTGACGTAGAAGCGGCCCTTGCCGCGCACGAACTCGCCGATGTGCATGGTCGGCGTGCCTTCGGGCGCCGCGTCGTTGCAGGGCCACTGGATGCTGCCGAGGCGGTCCAGCTTGTCGTAAGACACGCCGGTAAACGTCGGCGTGAGTCGCGCGATCTCGTCCATGATCTCGGACGGGTGCCCGTAGTTCATTTCGTAACCCAGCGCACGCGCGAAGCCGACCGTGGCCTCCCAGTCCGCCAGCCCGGCGAGCGGTTGCATCACCTTGCGGACGCGGGAGATGCGCCGCTCCGCGTTGGTAAAGGTGCCGTCCTTCTCCAGGAACGACGAGCCCGGGAAGAACACGTGCGCGTACTTCGCGGTCTCGTTGAGGAACAGGTCCTGCACGACCAGGCATTCGAGCGCGGAGAGCGCGGCCGTGACGTGCTGCGTGTTCGGGTCGGACTGGGCCAAGTCCTCGCCCTGCACGTACATGGCCTTGAAGCTGCCATCGAGCGCGGCCTCGAACATGTTCGGAATACGCAGGCCCGGCTCGGGTTCGAGTTGCACGCCCCATTCGGCGCCGAACTGGGCGCGCGTGGCTGCGTCCGACACGTGCCGGTAACCGGCGAGTTCGTGCGGGAACGAACCCATGTCGCAGGAGCCCTGGACGTTGTTCTGTCCGCGCAAAGGGTTTACGCCGACGCCCTCGCGACCGATATTGCCCGTGGCCATGGCGAGATTGGCGATGCCGAGCACCATCGTGCTGCCCTGGCTGTGCTCGGTGACGCCAAGCCCGTAATAAATCGCCCCGTTGCCGCCGGTCGCGTACAGGCGGGCGGCGCCTCGCACCAATGCGGCCGGTACGCCCGTGACTTCGGCCAGTGCTTCCGGCGAGTTCTTCGGCAGCGACACGAAGTCGCGCCATTTCTGGAACGGAGCGGGTTCACAGCGCTCGGCGACATACGCCTCGTCGACGAGGCCTTCCGTGACGACGACGTGCGCGATCGAGTTGATCAGCGCGACGTTGGTGCCGGGTCGCAGCGGCAGGTGGAAGTCGGCGTGGATGTGCGGCGAATGCACCAGGTCGATGGCGCGTGGGTCGGCAACGATGAGCTTCGCACCTTCCCGTAGCCGTCGCTTCATGCGCGACGCGAACACCGGGTGGCCATCGGTCGGGTTGGCGCCGATGACGAAAATGACGTCGCTCTTCATCACCGAATCGAACGCCTGGGTGCCGGCCGATTCGCCCAGCGTGTGTTTCAGGCCATACCCGGTGGGGGAGTGGCAGACGCGCGCACAGGTGTCGACGTTGTTGGTGCCGAGCGCCGCGCGCACGAGCTTCTGCACCAGGAACGATTCTTCGTTGCTGCAGCGGGAGGAGGTGATGCCGCCGACGGACTCGCGACCGTACTGCGCCTGAATGCGGCGGAATTCGGACGCGGCGTAGGTGAACGCTTCGTCCCAGCCGACGGCCTGCCACGGGTCGGTGATCTGCTTGCGGATCATCGGTGTGGTGATGCGGTCGACATGCGTGGCGTAGCCGTACGCAAACCGGCCCTTGACGCACGCGTGCCCGCGGTTGGCCTTGCCGTCGCGGCTCGGCACCATGCGCACGACTTCCTCGCCCTTCACCTCGGCCTCGAGCGAGCAGCCTACGCCGCAATAGGCGCAGGTCGTCGTCACGGCCCTGTCGGGCCGCCCCATGATCGCGAGCGGCTTCTCGCTGAGCGCCGCGGTCGGGCACGACTCCACGCAAGCGCCGCACGAAACGCACTCCGAATCAAGAAACGGCTCATCCTGGCTTGCCACCACGCGCGATGCGAATCCGCGTCCTTCGATCGTCAGCGCGAACGTGCCCTGGACTTCGTCACACGCGCGCACGCAACGCGAGCAGGCGATGCACAGCGATGGATTGAACTCGAAGTAGGGGTTGCTGGCATCGCAGGGCGAGTCCCGGTGATTCACACCGTCGAAAGCGTACGGGCTCGTCGTTACGCCCAGGTCGGCGGCGACGCCCTGCAGTTCGCAATGCGTGTCGGCGGGGCAGCCCTGGCAATTGAGCGGGTGGTCGGAGACGTAGAGCTCGACAATGCCCTTGCGCAGCTGACGCAGTTTGTCGCTCTCGGTCTTTACCTTCATGCCGGGCGCCACCAGCGTCGTGCAGGACGCTGGATAGCCGCGCTGACCCTCGACTTCGACGAGGCACACACGGCAGGACCCGAATGCCTTCAGCGTATCGGTGGCACAGAGCTTAGGAATGGCGCCGCCCACTGCCACTGCGGCTCGCATGATCGACGTGCCAGCGGGAACGGTGACCTCGGCGCCGTCGATCGACAGCGTGACCGGCTCGCCCTGGGCGGCCGGCGTGCCCGCGTCCTTTCGATTGATCGCCAACATGCGGTGGTTCCTCGTGCCTCAGCGGTCGCGAGTGAAATCGCCTGGAAAATGCTTCACTGCGCTCATGACCGGGAAGGGCGTCATGCCCCCCAGGCCGCACAGTGAGCCGTGCTGCATGGTTTCACAAAGGTTCTCCAGTCGGGCAAGGTTCGCCTGCGGCTCGACACCCTGCAGGATGCGGTCGATGACCTCGACGCCGCGGGTCGAACCGATGCGGCAGGGCGTGCACTTGCCGCAGGACTCGATCGCGCAGAACTCCATCGCATAGCGCGCCATGCGGGCCATGTCGACGGTGTCGTCGAAGGCGACGATGCCGCCGTGTCCCACCAGCGCGCCGATCGCCGTGAACGCCTCGTAATCAAGCGGGGTGTCGAACTGCGATTCCGGCAGGTAGGCGCCGAGCGGACCGCCGACCTGCACGGCACGCAGCGGACGCCCGGACGCCGAGCCGCCGCCGAAGTCGTACAGCAGTTCATGCAGGGTGACGCCGAAGGCCTTCTCGACCAGTCCGCCGCGCTTCAGGTTGCCCGCGAGCTGAATGGGCAGCGTACCGCGCGAGCGACCCATCCCGAAGTCGCGGTAGTACGCCGCGCCGCGCTCGAGGATGATCGGCACCGAGCCCAGCGAGATGACGTTGTTGATGATCGTGGGCTGGCCGAACAGACCCTTTATCGCCGGCAGGGGCGGGCGGTAACGCACCTCGGCCCGCTTGCCCTCGAGACTTTCGAGCAATGCCGTTTCTTCACCGCAGATATAGGCACCGGCACCCACGCGCACTTCGAGCTCGAAGACCTTGCCGCTGCCGCAAACGTCGGGACCGAGATAGCCGCGCGCGCGCGCTGCCTCGATCGCTTCACGCAGGGCGTGGCCCGCCAGTGGATACTCGCAGCGCAGGTAGATGTAGCCCTTGGTGGCGCCAACCGCAATGCCAGCGATGGTCATCCCTTCGATCAGGCACAGCGGGTCGCCTTCCATCAACATCCGATCCGAGAACGTGCCGGAGTCGCCTTCGTCCGCATTGCAGACGACGTACTTCTGCGGCGCATGCTGCTCCAGCACCGTGCGCCACTTGATGCCGGTCGGGAAGGCGGCGCCGCCGCGCCCCCGCAGGCCGGACTCCAGCACTTCGTGGACGATCTCGGCGCCGGACAGGTCGAGCGCGCGCTTCAGCCCGGCGTAACCGCCGTGAACGACGTAGTCATCGACGCTGACCGGATCGATGACTCCGACGCGTGCGAACGTCAGTCGTTCCTGCCTGGCGAACCACGGCAGTTCTTCGACCCGACCGCGGCGCAACGGGTGCGGCGCGGTGTCGAACAAGCCAGCCTGCACGAGGCCGGGCACCTCGTCCGCAGTCACTGGGCCATACGCGATGCGCTGCCCGGTGGCGTCTTCGACTTCGACCAGCGGCTCGAGCCAGACCATGCCGCGCGATCCGACGCGAGTCAGCGAGATCGACGCGCCTTTCGCGGCGGCCGCCACCTGCAACGCAGCCGCAGTCTCGTCGGCGCCGAGCGCCTGGGCCGACGCGTCACGCGAAATGTAGATACGCACCGTCATCTACGGTTGCGCCAATCCGCAAGGATCGACGCCAGTCGTTCGGGGGTCACGCGACCATACAGCTTCTCGTCGACCATCACTGACGGAGCCGCCGCGCAGTTGCCGAGGCAATAGGCCGCTTCGAGCGTAAACAGGCCGTCCGCGCTCGTGCCGCCGTAGTCGACGCCGAGTTCGCGTTTGGCATGCTGCTCGGTCGTCTCGCAGTGCATGGCCTGGCACGCCTCGGCGCGGCACACGCGCACGACGTGACGGCCGGGTTCGCGCTGCCGGAAGTAGTGGTAGAAGCTGACCACGCCATGGACTTCTGCGCGTGACAGGTTGAGGGCTTTGGCGATGTGAGCCACATGCGACTGGCTGATGTGCCCGACCGAGTCCTGCACGGCGTGCAGGATCGGCAGCAAGGAGCCGTCCATCCCGGCGTGCTCTGCCAGAATGCGCGCGAGGGTCGAGTCGTGGTTGAGCTCAGCCGCGGTCATGCACCAAAGTCCCCCGTGCCGCCAGAAGGCGCCCATCGGCCGATGGTAAGGCCTGCAGAATCAGAGAGCTACCGGACGGACGCGCTATTTGATCCGGCCTGCGAATGCGGCGGGGCAGCGCATTTCGGCATGGGGTCGGCTGGCCCGGACTTGGGCCTGGAGCCTGAGTCAGAGCTTGGCGCTGGGACGTTCCGCGACGCGCTCCCGCCAGTCAGCCAGGTGCTTCAGGCCCGCATCGGCCGGACGAAATTTCACGAGCCGCGCGAATTCGAGACCACAGAACGCCGTGATGTCCGCGATCGTGAACCGGTTGCCTGCCATCCAGGGACGCTTTGCCAGCAACTCATCGAACAAGGCAGCTGCCGCAATCATGCGCTTGCCTTGTTCGGCCGCGTAATCGGCGAACTGCGGATTCTCGAGGGGCAGCAAGCCGGGATGCGTGTGACGGACGTGGTTGGCGACGGCCGCGAGCAACGTCAACTCGACCTGACGATCGGCCATCTCGATGAAGGCGCGTTCCTCGGCGTCGATACCCATCAGGTTCGGTTCGGGATGCAGGTACTCGAGGTAGCTGCAGATGGCGCGCGACTCCGCAAGAAAACGGCCGTCGTCGAGCTCGAGCACCGGCACACGGGCGATCGGATTCATGGCCGTGAACCTGGCGCTGCGATGCTCACCCGCATTGAGGTCGTACACCTCGCGCTCGATGCCGGTGATGCCTTTCTCGATCAGGAACATGTCGACACGGCGCGGATTCGGCGCGCGCAGCGAGGTGTGAAGTTTCATGCTCGATTCTCCTCGGCCAACTCTGGTTGCCGTTGTGGACACGTCGCCGCTATTCAGCTTCGGGTGCGGGTCCGCCCGTCACGACGATCTTGCGGGCTTCCTCGACGAATTTGCGCGTCTGCTCGGCATCGTCGGCGGCGACGCTCAGTTGCGAGGGCGGCATCAGGATGCCGGCCTGCACGGCAGGACGTTCACGGATCTGGCTGACCCAGCGGGTCAGGTGCGGCAAGTCGTCGAACGGCACGCCGGACCACTTCGAAGTACGTACCCAGGCCCAGTTGGCGATGTCTGCAATGGAATAGTCGCCGGCCAGGAACTCGTGGTGCGCAAGGTGTCCGTCGAGCACCGTAAACAGGCGCTTCACCTCGGCGTGGTAGCGATCGATCGCTGGCTGGATCTTCTCCGGGAAGTAACGGAAGAAGACATTGGCCTGCCCCATCATCGGGCCGATGCCTCCCATCTGGAACATCAACCACTGCAGGACGAGTGAGCGACCCCTGGCGTCGGTGGGCATGAGCCTGCCGGTCTTTTCCGCCAGGTAGATCAGGATCGCGCCGGACTCGAACACGGCAAAATCGCCGGCGTCATGATCGACGATGGCGGGAATGCGGCCATTCGGATTGAGTTGCAGGAACCACGGTTCCTTCTGCTCGCTCTTCGCGAAATCGATGACCCGCATCTCGTAGGGCAACGCGAGTTCTTCGAGCGCGATGGAGATCTTGTGGCCGTTGGGGGTCGCGGCCGTGAACAGTTCGATCATGGACTAAGCTCCCGCGGCCGTCGGCGCGACGGCCTGCCGGAGCTTAGTCCATCCGCCGAGGGGAACCCAAGTCTGGCCAGCCGCTTGACTTAGCCATCGACGACGACGGGCCGAACCGTGCAGGTGATGCGATCGGTGCATGCGACAAGTCGGCTGCAACCTGTACATTTGCCGGCGTGGAGGACACGTAGATGCTCAAGTTTCTGCTCTGGCTGCTGCTGCTCGTCGTCTGCTGGCCGCTCGCCCTCCTGGCGCTGCTGCTGTGGCCGCTCGTGTGGCTGATCCTGTTGCCGTTCAGGTTGCTCGGCATCGTGGTCGAGGGCGTGTTCGCCTTCCTGCGATCGTTGATGATGCTGCCGGCCCGCGTGCTGGGCGGAGGCTCAGGCCAGGCTTGACGACGGCAAGATGAATCGGGCCTGGCGCTCAAGGTCACTCGCCGTGCTGCTTGCGCTCGCGGCGTCGCGCGTCAGTACTGGATCAACGGCTGACGTTTCGACGGATATTGCTGCGGAGCTGCAACGGCAGGGACTGCAGGGCGCGGTCTGGTCGACCGTGCTTTCCAACGGCACGGTCGCCCTGGGCGCGGCAGGAATCAAGGACGCGAGCGTAGGGCAACCCATCGGCATCGAAGATCGGGTTCAGGTCGGATCGGTCGCCAAAACGCTGGTTGCGACCGGCATTCTGCGACTGGTGACCGAGGGCCGGCTGTCGCTCGACGCCCCCGTGGCGGACCTCGTGCCCGGAGTCGCATTCGACAATCCATGGGCGGCGGGTGATCCGATACGGGTTCGACACCTGCTCGACCAGACAGCGGGACTCGACGATGCGCGCATTGCGCACGTGTTCAGCGTCAGGGCAGGTGCCGACATGCCGCTGGCACAGGCAGTGACAGCGGGCCAACCGCTATTGCACGTCCGCAGCCGGCCGGGCACCAGGCACTCGTACTCGAACATTGGCTACACGCTTGCCGGCATGGTGATCGAGACCGTGACCGGGACGCGTTACGAGACCTACCTCGACACGCATCTGCTGCAGCCACTGGGCATGCTCGACAGCACGTTCGCGTATACGACGCAGTCTGGAGCAGCCCGCGATCCGCGGATTGCGATGGGACATTTCGAACGCGGCCAGGCTCACGCTGCGGTGCCGACGCAGCTGCGGCCGGCAGGCCAATTCACGACGACCGCTGGGGACATGGCGCGGTTCGCCCGGTTCCTGATGAGTGACGGCCGAGTCGACGGTCAATCTTTCATCGATAAGCGCTTGCTGGCTGCCATGGGTGTGCCGGTTGGCACTGAAGCCGCTGCCGCAGGACTGCGTGTCGGATATGCGTTGGGGCTGTATGCCCGCGACCGGCATGGATCCCTTGGCAAATGCCAGGGCGGCAGCACGGTCGGCTTTCACGCGCTGTTCTGCCTGTTCCCCGAGCACCAGCGGGCATTTTTTCTGGCGATCAACACCGACAGCGAGACCGCGCACTACGATCGGTTTCACGGTCTGCTTATTCGAGAACTGCAGGTCGACGACGCCCCGGCGACTTTGCAAGCCAATTCAACGAGTTCGTCGAGCGCCTGGAAAGGCTGGTACGTTCCGTCGCCCAATCGCATGGCGACCCTCGCCTGGATCGATACCGTTTTCAATTTCCTGCGGGTCCGCCCGGAAGGCTCGAATTTGCAGCTCTGGGCCCTGCAATCACCGGAACTCACGTTGACGCCAACGGCGGGATCGCTCTACAGGCAGGTCGACCGCATGACCGCCTCGCATGCGTTCTCCATGACAGTGGACGGTCAACGCCTGATGAGCACGGCCGCGCAAACCTATCAGGAGACGTCGCTCGACTACCTCGTGCTGCTGTGGGCGAGCCTGGCTGCAGGCACGTTCGGCTGGGTGTATCTGATCCTGAACGGGCTGTTTCGCGCGGTCACCCGTCGCACTCGATCGAGCGATGCAAATTTGCTGCCGTTCGCAGGCTGCCTGGGGTTGCTGCTGCCGGTACCGCTGTTTTACCGCCAGCCATTCCTGGAGCTGGGTGATTTGACGCTGGCGAGTGGTGCGCTCGCGGCCGTGACCGCAATTCTGCCGTTGGCGATGCTCGTCGGCCTCGCACTCAGTTGGAGACGCAGGCCGTGGCACGCGACGGCCGCGCTGGATGTCGCCGCCATGCTGGCCGTACTGCAGTTCACCGCTGTCCTCGCATACTGGGGCCTGCTGCCGTTGAGGCTGTGGGCCTAAAGCGACGGAGGTCGCGGTGGTGCCCCGGGCCAGACTCGAACTGGCACTCCCTTGCGGGAAACGGATTTTAAGTCCGTAGCGTCTACCGATTTCGCCACCGGGGCCCGAACCGCAGTTTAGCCGAGCACACGGACGCTGCGGTGACCGGGTGCGACATGCAGAGGGCGCGTGCCGTTCGAGAGCTTGCTGCGCGCCAGTCGACGACGACAGTCATCCGCCTGCGCTAATCGGCCATCGAACCGACGCCGACCTTCGTGTCGAGCGCGATGCCGGCGAGTTCGTAACCCCGGCGGAAGTCCTGCACGTGCCGTGTCATCCATGACTCGGCCTCGTCGGGCTTGTGCTCGCGGATGGCTTCGACGATGCAGCGCTGTGCCACGAGGATGCGGGTGCGACCCTGCGGCACACGGTCGATCATGCGTCGCAGGGAAGGGGCGAGTAATCGTGTGACGGGCTGCATGGCGAGCTGCAGCACGCGGTTGCCGCTGAGCTCGGCCAGCTTGCCGAAGAACTCGACGACATGATTCACGGCGCCGTCGGCGCTGCGGGCGGTCTCGACTGCTGCAACGATTGCCTCGAGCTGCGCGACGTCTGCGGTCGTGCCTTTGTCGGCGGTGATAGCGGCGACGCGTGGTGCCACCGCGCGCATGGCCTCCCACAATTCGATGAAGGTGACATCGTCGAGCGCGAGCGTGCGTCCCACGCGTGATGCGGTTTCTGCGTGTCCCGGTCGCGTGACCTTGAGGCGCTTGCTGCCACCCTCGCGACCCACCAGTCCGACCGACTCCAGGCGACGCAATGCCTCGCGCACGGTCGAGCGATTGACCGCAAACTGCTCGGCGAGTTCGGTTTCGGTCGGCAGGTCATCGCCCGGGCGCAGGCTGCGCCGGAGTATCTTCTGCTCGATGACGGCTGAGATCCGATGCGAAGCCGGCTGGCGGGCCAGCGGTTCGAACAGCGCGGCCTTGTAGGCGGGGGTCGACTCGGTCATGGCGCGTCTCGATTGACGGATAGTCCGATTGTCGGACAATATAGAGTCCCGCGACCGTCCATGCAACTCCGGGGTGACCAGCATGTTCGACTTCGACTTCGGCCTGGGTGAGGACATCGACCTCCTGCGGGAAACGGTGCGCAGCTTCGCCGCCACCGAGATCGCACCCCGCGCGACCGATATCGATCGCAGCAACGCCTTTCCAGTGGACCTCTGGCGCAAGTTCGGCGATCTCGGCTTGCTCGGCATTACTGTCGCACCCGAATTCGGCGGCACGGGCATGGGGTACCTCGCGCACGTCATCTGCATGGAAGAAATCAGCCGGGCGTCCGGCAGCGTGGCGCTGTCGTACGGTGCGCATTCCAACCTGTGCGTCAACCAGATCCATCGCTGGGGCACGCAGGCGCAGAAGGAACGGTACCTGCCGAAACTGCTCTCTGGCGAGCACGTCGGTGCGCTGGCGATGAGCGAACCCGGCTCCGGCTCCGACGTCATGAGCATGCGCCTGCACGCGCGGCCGCAGGGCGACCGCTACGTATTGAACGGCAGCAAGATGTGGATCACCAACGGGCCGAGCGCCGACACCCTGGTCGTGTACGCCACGGTCGATCCAAGTGCCGGGCACAAGGGCGTCACCGCGTTCCTGGTCGAGAAGGGCAGTAAGGGGTTCTCGACCGCGCCGAAGCTCGACAAGCTCGGCATGCGCGGATCGGACACCTGCGAACTCGTGTTCGAGGATTGCGAAATCCCGGCCGAGAACGTGCTGGCCCAGGTGGGACAGGGCGCCCGCGTATTGATGAGCGGACTCGACTATGAACGCGTCGTGCTCGCGGGCGGACCGCTGGGCCTGATGCGTGCCGTGTTCGATTGTGTCGCGCCCTACGTGCACGAGCGCAGGCAGTTCGGTGCGCCGATCGGCTCGTTCCAGCTGATGCAGGGCAAGCTGGCCGACATGTACACCACGTTGAGCTCGTGCTGCGCCTACGTCTACGCCGTGGCCAGGGCCTGCGACGCGGGCCGGACCACGCGCATGGACGCGGCGGGCTGCATTCTGCTTGCGGCAGAGAAGGCGACGCAGGTGGCGCTGGACGGAATCCAGGCGCTCGGCGGCAATGGCTACATCAACGACTACCCGACCGGGCGTATCCTGCGCGACGCGAAGCTCTACGAGATCGGTGCCGGCACCAGCGAAATCCGCCGCATGCTGATCGGTCGCGAGCTGTTCGCGGCGACGGCCTGACGCACAGGGGGAACGACGATGCCGATGGGCGGACTCTATTACGAGCAGTTCAGCGTGGGTCAGCGGTTCGAGCACGTGCTGCGACGCACGGTCACCGAGACCGACAACCTCATCTTCAGCGCGCTCACGCACAACCCGGCAGCACTGCACCTCGACGAGGAGGCCATGAAGTCCTCCGAGTTCGGCACGCGCATCGTCAACAGCTGCTTCACGCTGAGCCTGATGGTCGGCGTCTCCGTCGCGGACACGACGCTCGGCACGACAGTTGCGAACCTGGGCTGGGACGAAGTGCGTTTTCCGAAGCCGGTGTTCATCGGCGACACGCTGCGCACCGAATCGATCGTGCACGAGATGCGCGAGAGCAAGTCGCGTCCGAACGCGGGCATCGTCACGTTCGTCCATCGTTGCTTCAACCAGCGCAACGAAGAAGTGGCTGTGTGCAAGCGCATGGCGTTGATGAAGAAGCTGCCGGGAGTGACCTGATGCGCTCGTTGCTGTTCGTACCGGGCGACCGGCCGGAGCGATTCGTTAAGGCGCTGGCGAGCGGCGCCGATGCCGTGATCTGCGATCTCGAGGACGCAGTGACGCCGGCCGCGCGTCCGCGAGCCCGTCTCAACGTGGCAGACCTGCTGCGCGCGACCGAGCGATCGATTCCACTGTGGGTGCGCATCAACCCGGTCCAGACCGACGATGCGCTCGCCGACCTCGCAGCCGTGGTCGCGGCACGACCCGATGGCATCGTGCTGCCGAAGGCGCGCAACGGCGCCGACCTGCAACGACTCGATCACTGGCTCGAAGCGCTCGAAGCGCAGCACGGCCACCCGCGCGGCTCCATCAAGGTGATCGCGCTGATCACCGAAACCGCGCATGCGGTACTCAGTGGTGCCACCTTCGCGGCACCACCTGCGCGGGTCATCGGCTACACCTGGGGCGCCGAAGACCTGGCTGCGGACGTCGGTGCCTCAGCCAATCGCACCGTCGACGGCGAATTCGAATTCACGTTCCGGCTGGCGCGCTCGTCGTGCCTGCTGATGGCCGCCGCGGCGGGAATTGCCGCCTACGACACAACCGACATCGAATTCAAGGATGTCGCTGCCGTCGAACGCCGGGCGCAGGCTTCCCGCCGGGACGGTTTCGTCGGCAAGCTCGCGATCCATCCGGCACAACTGGCACCGATCCATGCCGCCTTTGCGCCCACCCGCGACGAAGTCGCGTGGGCCCGTCGCGTCGTCGAACTGATGTCTGCCGCTGGTGGCCAAGGCGCCGTGGCGCTCGACGGCCGCATGATCGACCGACCGCACGTCAAGCAAGCGGAGCGCATCCTGGCTGCGCTCGAACGCCGCTGATCCACGCACCGCGCCAGGGGAGACTCGAAGCATGAGCGTGCTGCAGACCCGTATCGACCGGCATGGCGCCGAGTTCACGGCCAACGAGGCCGTCAACCGGACGCTGGCCGCCGAACTCCGTGAACTGGCGACCAGGGTCCGCGCAGGCGGTTCCGCCGCGGCTCGTGCCCAGCATGAGGGCCGCGACAAGCTGCTGGTGCGCGATCGCATCGATCGCCTGCTCGACCCCGGCTCACCGTTCCTCGAAATCGGCCAGCTTGCGGGCCACGACCTGTACGACGACTGGATTCCGAGCGGCGGTGTCGTGGCCGGTATCGGCCGCGTCGCGGGCCTCGAATGCGTCATCGTCGGCAACGACGCGACCGTGAAGGGCGGCACGTATTACCCCATCACCGTGCGCAAGCACCTGCGCGCACAGGAAGTGGCGCTGGAGAACCGGCTGCCCTGCATTTATCTCGTCGATTCCGGCGGCGCGTTCCTGCCACGACAGGACGACGTCTTCCCTGACCGCGAACACTTCGGCCGCATCTTTTACAACCAGGCGCAGATGTCGGCGCGCGGCATTCCGCAACTGGCCGTGGTGATGGGATCGTGCACGGCAGGGGGCGCCTACGTCCCGGCGATGTGCGACGAGGCGATCATCGTGCGCGAACAGGGCACGATCTTTCTCGGCGGTCCGCCGCTGGTGCAAGCCGCGACGGGTGAAGTCGTCGATGCCGAAACGCTGGGGGGTGGCGACGTGCATGCCCGGCAGTCCGGAGTCGTCGATTACCTGGCTGACAACGATGCACATGCGCTGTGGATGGCGCGGCGACTGGTCAGCAACCTGAACCGTACGGGCTCGAAGCCACCGCCCGAGCCGGCTCGCGCGCCGATCCATGCCGCCGAAGAGTTGTACGGAGTCGTGCCGCGGGACACGCGTCACCCCTACGACGTGCGCGAAGTGATCGCGCGCCTGGTCGACGCGTCCGAGTTCGACGAGTTCAAGGAGCTCTATGGCACGACGCTCGTCTGCGGCTTCGCCCGGATCGCCGGCTACCCGGTCGGCATCATCGCCAACAACGGCGTGCTGTTCTCGGAGGCGGCGCTCAAGGGCGCGCATTTCATCGAACTGTGCAATCGCCGGCGCGTGCCGCTGGTGTTCCTGCAGAACATCACCGGCTTCATGGTCGGGCGCAAGTACGAAGCCGGCGGCATCGCCCGCGACGGCGCCAAGATGGTGACGGCGGTGGCCTGTGCGTCCGTGCCCAAGTTCACCGTGATCATCGGCGGCTCGTTCGGCGCCGGCAACTATGCCATGTGCGGTCGCGCGTACGGCGGCCGCTTCCTCTGGACCTGGCCCAACTCGCGCATCTCGGTGATGGGCGGCGAACAGGCCGCGACCGTGCTGGCGATCGTCAAGCGCGAAGGCCTGCAGCGTCGAGGCGAAGAGTGGCCGCAGGCCGACGAACAGAAGTTCCGCGACGACATCCGTGGCCAGTACGAAACCCAGGGTCACCCCACGTACGCCAGTGCGCGGCTCTGGGACGACGGCGTGATCGACCCGGCCGACACGCGCAACGTGCTGGCCCTCGCGCTCGCGGCGGCCACGTGCCGACCCGACGCAGGCGAGACCCCCTTCGGCATCTTCAGGATGTGAGGCCAGCCATGCTCAAGAGCGTCCTGATTGCCAACCGCGGCGAGATCGCCTGCCGCGTCATTCGCACCGCGCGACGGCTGGGTCTGCGCACCGTCGCCGTGTATTCGGAAGCCGATCGTGGAGCGCTGCACGTGCGGATGGCGGACCAGGCCGTCTGCATCGGCCCTGCCGCCGCCCGCGAAAGTTACCTCGACGGCGACAAGCTGCTGGCCGTGGCGAAGCAGCAGGACTGCGAATCGATTCACCCCGGGTACGGCTTCCTGTCCGAAAACGCCGACTTCGCCCGCGCCTGCGAAGCGGCCGGCATCGTGTTCATCGGCCCGCCCGCGTCATCGATCGACCGCATGGGTTCGAAGAGCGAGGCACGTCGCTTGATGGCCGCCGCCGGTGTGCCCGTGCTGCCGGGCTACGATGATGACGATCAGTCGGACGCGAAGCTGCTCGCCGCGACGAAGACGCTGAAGTATCCGCTGTTGATCAAGCCAACGGCGGGCGGGGGCGGCAAAGGCATGCGCATCGTGCGCGCCGCAGCCGAGTTCGCCGAAGCGCTCGCCGGTGCGCGCCGTGAAGCTGCCAAGTCCTTTGGCGATGACCGAGTGCTGCTCGAACGCTTCGTCGAGAAGGGCCGGCATGTCGAAATCCAGGTCTTCGCCGACGCGCACGGCAATGCCGTGCACCTGTATGAGCGCGACTGCTCGCTGCAGCGCCGCCACCAGAAAGTCATCGAAGAGGCCCCCGCGCCTGGCCTCAACGACACGACGCGCGCAGCGATGGGCGCAGCGGCGGTGGCGGCGGCAAAGGCGGTCGGTTATCGCGGCGCCGGCACGGTCGAATTCCTGTACGACGGTGCCGAGTTCTATTTCCTCGAGATGAACACGCGCCTGCAGGTCGAGCATCCGGTCACCGAAATGATCACCGGGCTCGACCTGGTCGAATGGCAACTGCGGGTCGCCTCGGGCGAGCGGTTGCCGCTCGAGCAGGCGGCGATCCCGCAGCACGGTCACGCCGTCGAAGCGCGGCTGTACGCCGAAGACCCGGAGCGCGGCTTCCTGCCGTCCACGGGCCGACTCTCGCGCCTGCGCTTCCCCGCAGCATCCCAGCACGTGCGCATCGATGCCGGCGTGGAAGAGGGTGATGAGGTCACTGTCCACTACGACCCGATGCTGGCGAAGCTGATCGTCTGGGCACCCGATCGCGCGACGGCGCTCGACAAGCTGCAGCGCGCACTCGAAGCCACCGAAGTCGAGGGTGTGCGCACCAATGCACGCTTCCTCTGGCAGGTCCTTGGCGCCCCCGCCGTGCGGACGGGCGACGTCAGCACGCGCCTGCTGGAGACGGATCCCGCGTTCATCCCCGCCGTCGCAGCGCACGAGATCCACGCCGCCTGGCTGATTGCCGCGGCGGCTCGACTGCAGTCCATGCCGGGAGACGATCTCGGGATTGCCCATTACGCAGCCAGTCCGTGGGACGCGGCCACGGGCTTCCGGCTGAACGGCCCGACCAGCGTCCGCGTCGCGTTGCGGCTCGACACGCACGGTGCCCCCGCGTCGATTGCAGAGTCGCAGCCGCTGCAGCACTGGCTCTCGTTCCGGCGCGAGCCCGAGGGCGTGGCCGTCGTAATCGATGGCCAGTCGCATCGGGTGACGTTGCGACGCCCCGGGAGCGATGTGCTCGAGGGCTACATCGATGGTCACCCGGTGCGCGCGCGTGTCGAACTGGACCACGGTCGACTGAGCGTGCGACGGCAGTGCCTGCGCTTCGATTTCGTCGAGGACACCGGCGCGGAGCATCGCGTTTCGGCGGAGCACGAAGGACATTTCCGCGCGCCGATGCCCGGACACGTGCTCGATGTTCGCGTGCAGGTGGGCCAGACGGTCGACCAGGGCGCCGTGCTGCTGGTGCTCGAGGCGATGAAGATGGAGCACTCGCTCACGGCGCCGTGGCCTGCAAACGTCGTCGAAGTCAAGGTGCAGACGGGTCAAAGAGTCGAGGAAGGGACGGATCTCGTCCGGCTAGAACCCGCAAACTGACTGCGGCAATCCCCGACCTTGGAATGAGTCTGTTTTGCTAGACTTCGCGCCGAATCGCGGCCCTGCAACCTTCGTTCAGGGCGAGAAAACAGTAAATCGCGCGGAGGCTTGATGACATTCGACGGGGCCATATTCGAGGCCCGCGAAATCAACGCGTGGCGAGGGGACCGGCACATCCTGCGTGACGTGTCTTTCTCAGTCCACCCCGGCGAGTTCCTCAAGGTCACGGGTCCCAACGGCGTCGGCAAGACGACGCTGCTGCGGGTGATCTGCGGGCTGCTGCCCGCTGAAACCGGCGAGCTTTTGTGGCGCGGCAAGTCGATCCGGGGCCGCCGCGACGAGTTCAATTTCGAACTGGGTCACCTCGGTCACCTCAATTCCCTGAAGGGCGACCTGACCGCCCGCGAGAACCTCAAGTTTCTGGCCGGCCTGCGCACCACGCTCACGGCCACGACCATCGACGAAACCCTCGATCGCGTCGGCATCCTCTCGCGCGGCGACCTGCCGGCTCGATCCCTGTCGGCCGGCCAGAAGCGCCGCCTGGCGTTGGCGCGGCTGCTGCTCGCGGACGCGGCGCTGTGGATCCTCGACGAGCCGGTCACCAACCTCGACACCGCCGGCATCAAGCTGGTCGAAGACCTGATCGTCGACCACGTGGAGCGGGGTGGCCTGGCCATCGCCGCGGCTCACCAGCGCCTGCTCGACGACGCGCCCTGCCTGCGCCAACTGGAGCTCGAGCCATGACCGCCGTGCGCACTCCGACGATCGCGGCGGCCAAGCTGGTCTTCCAGCGCGACCTGACCCTGGCCTGGCGTCGCTGGGACGAGGTCGCACAGCCGCTCATCTTCTATGTCGTCGTCACGACGATGTTCCCGCTCGCGACCACGCCCGACCTGTCAGCGTTGCGTGAAATCGGCGGTGGCGTGGTCTGGGTGGCGGCTTTGCTCGCCTCGCTGCTCGCGCTGGAGGCCCTGTTCCGGGCAGATGTCGAAGACGGCACCACCGAACAATGGGTACTCTCCGGCCAGCCCCTCGGCTACCTGCTGCTGGCCAAGGTCGTGGCCCATTGGGTGCTGACCGGCCTCCCGCTCGTTATCATGTCGCCGATCGTCGGGACGGGCCTTGGCCTGCCGACCAGCGTCTGGGGCGTCCTGATGCTGTCGCTGCTGCTCGGCACCGGTACGCTCAGTATCCTGGGGGGCATCGGCGCGGCCCTCACCGTGGGTGTGCGCCGGGGCAGCGTGCTGTTGTCGCTGCTGGTGCTGCCGCTCGCCATGCCGCTGCTGATCTTCGGTTCGCGCGCCGTGGCCATGCAGATGGACGGCGACTCCCCGGCCGGTCCGCTGCAGCTGCTGGCAGCGATCTTTTTCATGGCGCTGAGTCTCGGACCGATCGCAATGTCTGCGGCGATCCGTATCAGCGTCGAGAATTGACACGTATTTGACGCAAAGCACTGAACGCAACGCACGCAGACCGGTCAAGAGGATCAACATGTCGTGGACCTGGTTCCATAAGCTCGCATCACCGCCTCACGCCTACCGAATCCTGGGCATGATTGCCCCTTGGTTCGGTTGGGCTTCGCTGGCCTTGATTCTCCTTGCCACCTGGTGGGGATTGGTCAAGGCGCCTGCTGACTACCAGCAGGGCGACGGCTTCCGCATCCTCTACGTCCACGCGCCCAGCGCCTGGATGTCGATGTTCACGTACGTCGTCATGGCAGTCGCAGCCGGCGTCGGACTGATCTGGCGCATCAAGCTGGCCCACGCGGCCGCGGCAGCCTGCGCCCCGATCGGCGCCTCCTTCACGTTCCTGGCCCTGGCAACCGGTTCGATCTGGGGCAAGCCGATGTGGGGCACGTGGTGGGTCTGGGACGCCCGGCTCACCTCGGAACTGCTGCTGCTGTTCCTGTACCTCGGCTACATGGCGCTGCGTGCCTCGTTCGACGACCCCCAGCGGGCCGACCGGGCGAGCGCCGTGCTGGCGCTGGTCGGCGTCATCAACGTGCCTGTCATCCACTACTCGGTCGAACTGGTGGACAACGCTGCACCAACCCGCCAGTGTGACCAAGATGGACAAACCGTCGATCGAGCTGGCCATGCTGATTCCGTTGTTCCTCATGATCATCGGCTTCCAGCTGTACTTCGGCTGGGCGGTGTCCCGTCGGCTGCGAGGCGAGATCCTGCGCCGCGAACGCAATGCAAACTGGCTTAAAGAAGCAGCATAATCATGGATATACAGAAGTTTCTTGAGATGGGAGGTTACGCGGAATACGTGTGGCCTGCCTATGGGCTCACCGCCCTGATCCTGCTCTGGAACTGGTGGGCGGCGCGCCGCTCCGAGACTGAAGCCCAGACCGCCGCCCAGCGGCGCAACGAACTTGCCCGGGAGAGATTGTCATGACACCGCGACAGAAGCGCATGGTTACCGTCGTTGCCATTCTGGCTGGCGTCGGCATCGCCACCACGTTCGCCCTGAAGGCGTTCAACCAGAACCTGCTCTATTACTACAGCCCGACGCAGATCAGCGCTGGCGAAGCACCCACTGGCCGGACGTTCCGAGTCGGCGGCCTGGTGCAGAACAACAGCATGAAGCGCCAGCCGGGCAGCATGGAAATCGGTTTCGTGCTCACGGATTTCCAGAAGGAGATCCCGGTGAGCTACACGGGCGTGCTGCCGGACCTGTTCCGCGAAGGCCAGGGCGTCATCGTGCGCGGCAAGCTCGACGGCAGCCGCTTCGTGGCTGAAGAGGTCCTCGCCAAGCATGACGAGAACTACATGCCGCCCGAGGTCAAGGAGAGCCTGAAGCCGCACATGGACGCAGCCAACAACGCCTCGGCCAACAGCGCGGTCCCGCCGGCGCCGGCACCGGCGCCCGGCAGCACCTGATCGTCACGGACTGAGCCCAGCCAGCCCCGCACCGGAGCATTTACCGCATGGTCGTCGAACTTGGTTTGTTTGCGCTGATCCTGGCGCTGCTGTTGTCCTGCGCGCAGGCCTTCTTCGGTCTTGCCGGACCCGCTGTCGGCAACCGGCGCTGGATGGCTGCCACCCGGCCGGTCGTCGCGGGGCAGTGGGTCTTCGTCGCGCTGTCGTTCGCCGTGCTGGCCTGGGCGTTCTACCAGAACGACTTCTCGGTGCTATACGTCGCGAACAACTCGAACTCGCAGCTGCCGACGTTCTACCGGTTCTCCGCGGTGTGGGCCGCGCACGAAGGCTCGCTGTTGCTGTGGGCCCTGGCACTGTCGTCGTGGTCGATCGCCGTCGCGATCTTCAGCAAGAACCTCCCTGAGACGTTCGTGGCACGGGTGCTAGGCGTGCTCGGCATCGTCAGCGTCGGCTTCCAGGGCTTCGTCCTGTTCACCTCGAACCCGTTCGAGCGCCTGGTGCCGGCCGCGCAGGACGGCCATGACCTGAACCCGCTGCTGCAGGACGTCGCGCTCGCCATTCACCCGCCGATGCTCTACCTCGGCTACGTCGGCTTCTCCGTGGCGTTCGCGTTCGCCGTCGCCGCGCTGCTCGAAGGCAAGCTCGACGAGAAGTGGGCGCGCTGGACGCGGCCGTGGACCACCGTCGCCTGGATGTTGCTCACGTGCGGCATCGCGCTCGGCAGCTGGTGGGCGTACTACGAACTGGGCTGGGGCGGCTGGTGGTTCTGGGACCCGGTCGAGAACGCCTCGTTCATGCCCTGGCTCGTCGGCACCGCGCTGATCCATTCGCTGGCGGTGACCGAGAAGCGCGGCCTCTTCAAGAGCTGGACGCTGCTGCTGGCCATCATCGCGTTCTCGCTGAGCCTGCTCGGCACGTTCCTGGTGCGCTCGGGCGTGCTGGTGTCGGTGCACGCGTTCGCCAGCGATCCGAGCCGTGGCCTGTGCATCCTTGCCTTCCTCTCACTGTGCGTTGGCGGCTCGCTCGCGCTGTATGCATGGCGCGGCCCGGACCTGCGCACCAAGGGCAAGTTTGACGTCGTGTCGCGCGAGTCGTTCCTGCTGTTCAACAATGTGCTGTTGCTGGTGACCACGGGCCTGATCCTGATCGGCACGTTGTACCCGCTGTTCCTCGACGCACTCAACATGGGCAAGATCTCGGTCGGACCGCCGTACTTCAACACGGTGTTCCTGATCCCGACGCTGCCATTGATGGCACTGCTTGCGGTCGGCATGCACGCAGCCTGGAAGCACGCCAAGCTCGAGGAGAAGCAGAAGGCGCTGGTCACCATGCTGGCGATCTCGGCCGTCGCGGGCGTGGCTATTCCGATCATTGCCTATGGCGGTTTCCACTTCATGGCGTCGGTCGGACTGACCGCGGCGTTCTGGGTGATCCTCTCGTCGCTGTACGAGCCGTTCCAGCGCCTGCGCAAGCGGCAGTCGCTGTCGCGGGGCGTGCTCGGCATGACCGTCGCGCACATCGGCGTCGCGATGTTCTGCATCGGCGTCACCGTGGTGCAGACCTATCGCATCGAGAAGGACATGGCGCTCAAGCCGGGCCAGTCGGTCGAGCTGCAGGGCTACAAGTTCAACTTCCTCAGCATCGAGCAGGTGGCGGGCCCCAATTACGACGCGACACAGGCGCACTTCACGATCACCGAAGGCGACAAGGTCATCGCCAATCTCCATCCGCAGAAGCGCGTCTACCGCGTCCGCACCATGCCGATGACCGAGGCGGGCATCCAGGTGAACTGGAACCGTGACCTGTTCGTCGCCATGGGCGACGACCTCGGCGACAACGCGTGGAGCATCCGGGTGCAGTACAAGCCGATGGTCCGCTTCATCTGGTTCGGCGCACTGGTGATGGCCATTGGCGGCTTCATCGCTATCACGGATCGCCGCTATCGCACGCGCAAGTCCGAGGCCGACGAAACAGCTGGCCTGGCCAAGACGGCGAAAGCCACCTAATTTTTCGGGAAATTCGACATGCTCAAGTTCGGCCTACCACTCGCACTGGCCGCGTTGCTCGGCGTGTTCCTGTTCGTGGGACTGCAGCGCGACCCGTCCTATGTCCCGTCGCCACTCATCGGCAAGCAGGCACCGGAGTTCACGCTGCCCAGCCTGCAGGACCCCAACTATCCGGTCGCCTCCAAGGAACTGGCCGGCAAGACCTGGGTGCTGAACGTGTGGGGCACGTGGTGCAGCGGCTGTCGCGAGGAGCACGAGACGCTGATGGCGATCGCGAAGACCGCAGCGGTGCCGCTCGTCGGCCTGGACTGGAAAGACGACCGAGCCGCGGCACAGAACTGGCTGCGTCAATTGGGCAATCCTTACGCCGTCGTCGCCTCCGATCCTGAGGGGCGCGTGGCCATCGACTGGGGCGTGTACGGCGCTCCCGAGACTTTCCTGATCGGCCCGGACGGCAAGGTGCTGTTCAAGCACATCGCACCGATGACGATGGAAGTCTGGACCAGGGAATTCCTGCCGCGTATCCAGGCGGCCAACGCCGGCGTCGCGCCGGCCGGGGGATGAACGACATGACGCTGCTGTTTTTTTCGCGTTTGGCCCGCACGGTGTTCGTGGCGTTGCTGGTCGCGTTCGCGGTTCCGGCGCTCGCCATCGACACCGAGCGCGCGTTCGACGACCCGGCGCTGCAGGCGCGCTACGAAATGATCGGCCGCGAGTTGCGCTGCCTCGTCTGCCAGAACCAGACCATCGCCGACTCGAACGCCACTCTGGCACAGGACCTGCGCCGCCAGGTGCGCGAGATGATCACCGCCGGCAAGACCGATGACGAGATCCGCACCTTCATGGTCGATCGTTACGGCGACTTCGTGCTCTACAAGCCGCGCATGACGCCGGTCAATTACCTGCTCTGGGCAACCCCCGTGCTGCTGCTGCTCCTTGGAACGTTCTTAGGGCTCCGTTACATCCGCAAGCAGGCAGCGCAGGCGGATGACGAAGGCCCGGAGGCTGGACAATCGTGATGCCGTCTGTATTCCTCGTCGTCGTGGCGCTGATGGTCCTGGCGGCCATCGCGCTCGTAATCTACCCGCTGCTGCGGCTGCAGGCGGCCGCTGTCCAGGGTGAGCCCCCGGTACCTCGCGCTGCGCCGCTCGCGTTCGCGCTGGCGGTGGCCGTGGGCCTCTGTGCGGTCGGCCTCTACGCCAAGCTGAACAACTTTCCCTGGGACAACCCGGTCGCGACCGCAGCGGTGCCCGCGAGTCACGGAGAAATGGGCGCCGCCGGCGCCATGAACGAAGTGACGGCGTCGCTCGAAGCCCGCCTCGCGCAGAACCCCAATGACCTGGAAGGCTGGCGCATGCTCGGCCGCACCTACCTGGTCGGCGGCAACGCGGCCAAGGCTGCGGAGTCGTACGAGCGGGCCAACGCGCTCTCGCCGCAGAAGGACATCGACCTGCAGCTGGACCTCGCAGAAGCGCTGGTGCTGACCGACGACCCGGCGGTGCAGCCGCGTGCCAAGGCCATCGTCGACGACGCGCTCGCGTCGGATGCGGGCAACCAGAAAGCCCTCTGGTACCAGGGCGTCATCGCCGTTCGCGCCGATGACAAAGTGACTGCGAAGAACAGCTGGACGAAGCTCCTCGCGGGCAACCCGCCCCCGGAGATTCGTGAAGTGATCGCGACTCAGCTGAGAGAGCTCGGCGTCGACGTGCCCGCTGGTGCAGTGGCCAGTGCAGACGCAGCCGCCCCGGCCATGGCGGCCGCGGGCGGCGGCATGGGCGCCGGACCGATGAGTGGCGGCATGGGCGGCGACGTCGCACCCTCGGGACGTACGATTCGCATCAGCGTGAAAGTCGACCCGGCGATTGCCGGCAAGGTGAAACCGGGAACCACGCTGTTCGTCGCTGCCCGCGAACCGGGCATTCCCGGCCCGCCGATTGCCGCGACGCGCATCTCGACGGACGACTTGCCGGCTGTGGTGGTCTTGAGCGACGCGAACACCATGATTGCAGGGCGCGACCTCTCGTCCGTCAACGACGTCGAGATCGTTGCACGGGTCGCTTATGGCGGCACGGCCGTCACGGCCAGCGGCGACCTCATCGGGCGCGCGGTGCAAAAGAAGGGCGGCGGCGAAGCCCTGGACGTGGTCATCAACCAGGTCCAACCCTGAGGTGGCAAATCGGACTGTTCACCTCAAGCTGTCGCAACTGCCTTCCGTACTGGCGAGTTATCCCCGTGTCCTGCTGACACGCCGTCCCGACATCCTTACGCTGCAGGAGCCGTCCGAGTTCGAGGTGCGGCTCGACAACGTGCTGATCGACCCGCAGGTCGTGGCGAAGTACGCCTCGGTCTGCGCCTTCGACGCGTCGGATGTGCGCAACGGATACGTGCCGATCACCTTCCCGCACGTCCTCGCCATGCCGCTGCACCTGCGGATCATGGGGCACTCGTCTTTCCCGCTGCGCCCGATGGGCCTGATTCACGTTTCCAACACGATCGCTCAGCCCCGGGCGCTGGAAGCTGGCATGACCCTGAACCTCGTGGTCGCGGCCCGCAATTATTGCAGGACCGATGCCGGTCTCACCTTCGACATGGTGACGGACATCATGCGGGCCGGACAGACCGTGTGGCGGGAAACATGTGTATTCCTTTCGCGCTGGCCCGAATCCGCACAGCGGACGGGCGGTCGGCCCCCGCGGCCGCCGAAAGCCCCGAAAGACGCCCAGGTGCTCACGGAGCTGGCGGTGGACCAGAGTCGCGTCCGCAAATACGCGCGCGTTGCGGGTGACTACAATCCAATTCACCTGAGCGACCGGGCTGCTCGTTTTTTCGGTTTGCGCGGCGCGATCTCGCACGGCATGTGGACCCTTGCCCGCAGCCTCGCCGAACGTCCTGTCGATGTCCCGCCGCCCGATGCGCGACTTGAAACCCAGTTCCTGACGCCCGTGCAACTGCCGGCACGCGTCAACATCAAGCAGTGGGTCGAGGCGGGCGAATCGAGGCGCGCGATGTGCGACGTCCGTACCGGTCGCGTGCATATGTACACGTACTGGACAACCGCGCCCGCCGTGGCGAGCGCAGGCGTCAGCGCGGCCTGACCACGAGCACGTTGTCGACGCGCTTCACGCCGTCGATGCCCGCGGTGATCCGACCAGCCTTGTCTTTCATCGTCGCCGACGCGACGAAGCCCGCGAGCTGCGTGACCCCGTCATGGGTTTCGACGTTGATGTGCAGGCTCTTGACGTCGGCGGCATCCATCAGCGCAGCCTTGACCTTGCCCGTGACCAGGCTGTCGTCGAGCTTGGTGCCCATCGAGGTGGCCGACGCCACCGCGACGCTGTTGAGCACCTTGGTCACTCCCGTGACGCTTTCGGCCACCCTGGTCGCCTCGGCCTTTTCTCCCTCCGAGCGCGCGAAGCCGCTCAGCTGCACGACGCCCTGGGAGCTGTCGACGTTGATCCGTGTACCGCTGGTGTTCTTGTTGTCGAGCAGACCCGCCTTGATCGTTGCTGCAATCACCGAATCGTCGACGGTGTCCGACGACGTTGGCTGCGCCAGGACAGGTGCGGTCAGCAAAGAGAGAAAGGCCATGAAGGCCAGGAAGGCGGGGGGAAGAGGGTACTTCATGCGGGCAAATGCTCCTTCGGATAACGACGACGTCCCTGCGCGCGGCGGATCATTGTAGTCGACTGATGCGGTGACAACGCCGCATCCTGCATGTGATCATCGGCCGATGAATCCCACCCGCATGCTCGACTGAACCAGGCTCAATCAAGAATGCACCACACGAAATTTCGACTTGCGCATGGATTCATGGCGCTGCTGCTGTGCGCAGGCCAGGCTCACACGACGGCCACCGGAGTGCCGATTCCTGCACCGCAGGACGTCCCTTATCCGGGGGTGATCCGGCTCCAGGTCGATGCCACCGACCTGGACCATCGCGTGTTCCGGGTGCGCGAATCAATTCCAGTCGCCGGGCCGGGACGCACGACGCTGCTCTATCCGAAGTGGCTGCCCGGCAATCACTCGCCCACGGGCCCGATCGACAAGCTCGCCGGGCTGGTGGTGCACGGCAACGACGGCGCACGGCTTGAATGGCAGCGCGACCCCGTGGAGATGTACGCGTTCCATGTCGACGTGCCCCCAGGCGTCACGCAACTGGAGTTGCAATTCGAGTACGTGACGCCCACGGACACCAGCCAGTGGCGGGTCGTGATGACACCCGACCTGCTCGGCCTGCAATGGGAAAAAGCCTTGTTGTACCCGGCGGGTTATTACGCGCGCCAGATTCCGATGGAGGCGACGATCCAGTTGCCGGCCGGATGGCAGTTCGCGTCGGCACTGCGTGGCGCCAGTCGCACCGGCGACAGGGTGCGGTTTGCAACGGTACCACTCGAGACGCTGGTCGATTCACCGTTGTTCGCTGGGCCGTACTTTCGTCGCGTCGAGCTGGACTCGAGCGCGACGCATCCGGTGCGGCTCAATATTTTCGCGGACACGGCGGCAGAACTGCGGGCCACGGACGAACAGCTCGCGCAACACCGGCGTGTGGTGAGCGAGGCCGTCGCGCTGTTTGGCTCGCGCCACTTCCACCAGTACGACTTCCTGCTCGCGATCAGCGAACATTTCACCGGCATCGGCCTCGAGCACCACGAATCGAGCGAGAATGGCGTGGGGCTCGGCTATTTCACGGACTGGGACAGCAATGGCAACGGGCGCGACCTGCTGCCGCACGAAATGACCCACTCCTGGAACGGCAAGTTCCGGCGCCCGATGGACTTGTGGACTCCGTCCTACGAGGTACCGATGGGCCCGGGCCTGCTCTGGGTCTACGAGGGCCTGACCGAGTATTTCGGCGTCGTCCTCACAGGTCGTTCAGGACTCTGGTCGCCCGGGCTCACCCGCGACATCCTTGCGCGATATGCCGCGCACTACGACCAGGGCCGCGCTGGCCGGCAATGGCGCAATCTCCAGGACACCACGCAGCAACCGATCCTCAACTACCGGGGCCGGCAGAGCTTCGACAGCTGGCAGCGCGGCAAGGATTACTACACCGAGGGCATCTTCGTCTGGTTGGGCGTCGACACCAGGATCCGCGAGCTGACGCGGGGCCGGCGATCCCTCGACGATTTCGCGCAGGCTTTCTACGGCGTCGCAGATGGGCGCATCGAGCCGCTCACGTACACGTTCGAGGACGTCGTCGCGGCGCTGAATTCCGTGGCGCCCTACGACTGGGCCACGATGTTGCGCTCGGTGCTGGAGGGACACGGCCCCCGGGCGCCGCTCGATGGCCTCGAGCGCAGCGGCTGGCGACTGGTGTTCAAGGATGATCCGTCGCCGTCGGTCAAGGAAAGCGATGCCGCGGACAGCACGCAGAATTTCCTCTACTCGCTGGGCGTGAACCTCGGCAAGGACGGCAAGGTGGGCGAGGTGTTCTGGGACAGCGTCGCCTTCAAAGCGGGAGTGGCCCCCGGCATGTTCGTGGTCGCCGTCAATGGCAAGGCGTACACGCACAGTCGCTTGCAGGAGGCACTGAAAGCTGCCCAGGCCGACCCGCAACTGCCGACCGAGCTGCTGGTTCGCAGCGCCGATACGTTCCGGACCGTCAGCCTCGATTACCACGACGGGTTGCGCTACCCGCACCTCGAACGGATCGAGCAGACACCCGACCTGCTTTCGTCCATCCTCCAACCCCGGATTCCAGTACCAGCGGTGAAAAAATGAGCCTGAGCCTGCAGCGCACGAGCCGCCTGGTGCGGTCGTTGATGTTCCTGTCCCTGTCGGCCGTTGCGCCACTCACGGCTGCTCTGGGGGCTGCCACCTCGGTGCCAGACCCCAGCGAGGCCTCGTTTCGCGACCTGTACAAGGAACTCGTCGAGACCAACACGACACTTTCCGCAGGCAGTTGCACCGACGCGGCGCAGAAGATGGCCGCACGACTGCAGCGGGCGGGCATGCCGGCTGCGTCCATGCAGATCCTCGCGCCCGCGGAGTTTCCAAGGAGCGGCTCACTGATTGCCTCCTTCCCGGGCAAGGATGCCAGGCTCGAACCGATCATGCTGCTGGCCCACATCGACGTCGTCGAGGCCCGCCGCGAGGACTGGGTGCGCGACCCATTCACGCTGGTCGAGGAAAACGGCTTCTTTTACGCGCGCGGCTCGAGCGACGACAAGGCGATGGCCTCGATCTTCACCGATCTGCTGGTGCGTTGGAGCGAACAGAATTACCGGCCGCAGCGCGGAGTGACGCTGGCGTTGACGTGCGGCGAAGAGACGTCGGAACACTTCAACGGCGTGCGCTGGCTGCTCGAGACTCATCCAGAACTCATGCGCGCCAAGTTCGTGCTCAATGAAGGCGCGGGCGGGTTGCTCGATGCCAACGGCAAGCACCTGTCGCTCGACGTGCAGGCCGGCGAAAAGGTCTACCAGGACTTCAAGCTCGAGGTCACTCACCCCGGTGGGCACAGTTCCCGGCCGACGCGCGAGAACCCGATCAATCGCATGGCGGTGGCATTGACACGACTCGCCGCCTACCAGTTTCCCGTCAGCCTGAACGACACGACGCGCGCGTACTTCCTGGCACAGGCCGAGATGCAACCTCCCGAGATTGCGGCTGACATGCGCGCCATCGTCGCGGACCCCACCAACGACGCGGCTGCGCAACGGTTGTGGACGGCCAACCCGAGCTGGAACGGCATGCTCCGCACCACGTGCGTCGCCACTGAGTTCGCGGGCGGTCACGCACCGAACGCCTTGCCGCAGCGCGCGACGGTCAACGTCAATTGCCGGATCCTGCCGGGGGTGCCGATGGAACAGGTGCGTGCAGACCTGAGCCGGGTCGTGGCGGACGACACGATCAGCGTCAAATTCGGCGATGAAATGGGGCTGCCCGCGCCAGCGCCGCCCCTGACCGCAGAAATGATGGAGCCCATCCGCGCCATTGCCAAGACGCTCTGGCCCGCAGCCCATGTCGTACCGACGATGTCCACTGGCGCCACCGACGGCCGGTTCCTGAACGCGACTGGCACGCCCACGTATGGCATTTCCGGTGTGTTCGCGGACGCGGCGGGTAGCGGGGCGCACGGCTTGAACGAGCGCATCCGCGTGCAGTCGCTGCTCGATGCTCGTCAGTTCCTGCACGAACTGGTGAAGAGTTACACTCGGCACTGACCCACGCAGCAACGAGGAGGACCCACCATGGCCTATGTCGATGGATTCGTCGTTCCCGTCCCCAAAGCGAAGCTCGCGGCCTACCGTGCGATGGCACGCAAGGCGGGCAAGGTCTGGCGCGAGCACGGTGCAATCGATTACCACGAATGCATCGCGGACGACGTGACGGTGGGCAAGCGCACCTCGTTCCCGCGCAGCGTCAAGCTGAAGGCGGGCGAAGTCGTGGTGTTTTCCTACATCGTCTACAAGACCCGACGCGACCGCGACCGTATCAACAAGGCGGTCATGGCCGATCCCCGGCTCCAATCGATGATGGACCCGAAAAAGATGCCCTTCGACGGCAAGCGCATGTTCTGGGGCGGTTTCAAGTCGCTGGTTCGCGTTTGAGCGGGACGACCACGAGAACAGGAAGGCAGTACCCGATGGATTTCCAATCGCACCGGCTCGCCCGGGTGCTGCTGTTGCTGGCCACGCTGATGCTGACCGCCTGTGCGTCGATGCCCAGCCGCGATCCCCTGCAGGTCACCGTGGCCGGCATCGAATCGTTGCCCGGCGAGGGCCTGGAAGTGCGCCTGCTGGTCAAGCTGCGCGTGCAGAACCCGAACGACGCGCCGCTCGACTTCAACGGCGTGTCGCTCAATCTCGAGGTCATGGGGCGGGACTTCGCGAGCGGCGTGAGCGACCAGGCGGGCACCGTTCCGCGCTTTGGCGAGGCAGTCATTGCGGTGCCGGTCACGGTGTCCATCCTGCGCATGGCGCGCCAGGTACTCGGCATGCTCGATGGCAAGCCCGTCGACAAGGTGACGTTTTCAATGACTGGCAAGCTCAATGGCGCGTCGCTGTTCGGCACGCAGCGCTTCAAGTCGCAGGGTGAGTTCGAACTGCCGAAGAGCAGCGCCAACTCTGAGTCGGCGGCGATGCGCTCGCCCTGAGCGGCGCTGGCAGGACGCGCATGGCCAACGGACCCATCAAGCTGCTGCTGCCCGAACTCGAAGCCGAAGTGGTCGGTGAAGCGCTCGAGCTGTACCTGCGCGCACGGCCGGCGCCGCTCGATCGTCGCTACGAATACCGCTACCGCGCGGCACACTCGGTGCTGGAAGTCCTGCAGCGGACGCTACCCGACGAAGACGATCCCTTGCCCGGGCGCCGCCGGCAAGCCGTCGAGGACTGACCGATGAGGCCGCAGGTATCGGACTGGCGATGACAGTCCTTGCGTTGTTCCCCACTCGCGTCTACGCGGCGAAGCTGCAGGCATCCGGCTGGGAGGCGTTCAATGCCCGCCTGCTGCGGGAGTGCGCGCAATACCGTGCAGACGACGTCGCAGGACGGGCCTGGTCGAAGCAACGGTATCCGGGCGGCTACACGTCGTACGGCTCGCTCAATCGCATGCACACGCTGTCGCCGACGTTCGCAGCGCTCGGCAAAAAGCTGCAACGGCACGTGCGGGCGTACGCCCTGGCGCTCGAGTACGACCTCGAGGGCCGCGAACTGACGTTGACTGATTGCTGGATCAACATGATGCCCCGCGGCGTCACCCACGGCCTGCACCTGCACCCGTTGTCGACGATCAGCGGGACGTACTACGTGCGGACGCCGAAAGGCGTGCCAGGACTGAAACTCGAAGACCCTCGCCTCGATCGCTACATGGCGGCTCCGCCGCGCACGGCAACGGCGAAGGTCGACAACCAGCCGTGGGTGACCCTGCCCGTCGCTGCGGGCACCGTGCTGCTGTTCGAGAGCTGGCTGCGGCACGAAGTGCCGCCCAATCCCGTCAACTCCGAGCGCGTGAGCATCAGTTTCAACTTCAACTGGTTCTGAGCATCGACGGACGAGCGTGTTCACGCCGAGATGCCGAGGAGGAACCGTGAGCGACCGCATCCCGATCCCCCGTGACCCCGCCAACGATTACACCGCCGAAATGACGCGGCAGCGACGTGAGTTCGTGACTGGCCGCACCGGCACGGCGCTGACGCACGTCGGTTCGTTCACCATCGATCCCGCGCAGGTCGCCGGTAACATCGAAAACTTTCTCGGCGTCGCGCAGGTGCCCATCGGCCTGGCCGGGCCATTGCTGATCAACGGCGAACACGCATCGGGCGACTTCATTGTCCCACTCGCCACCACCGAGGGCACGCTGGTTGCCAGTTACAACCGAGGCATGCGGTTGCTCAGCGAAAGCGGCGGGGTGACCGTCACGGTGGTCAAGCGCTCGATGCAGCGCGCGCCCGTATTCGAATTCCCGAGCGCCCGTGAGGCGCGCGATTTCGGGCAGTGGCTCGTCGCGCAGTTCGAAGGCATTCGCGCGGCGGCGGAGTCCACGACCCGGATCGGCAAGTTGACGGAGATCGAGCAGTACGCCGTGGGCAACCTGTTGTACACGCGCTTCAACTACACGACGGGCGATGCGGCCGGCCAGAACATGACGGGCAAGGCAACGCTGGCGGCGTGCGAGTGGATCCGGTCGCAGCACCCGCTGCACCCGGCCTACATCCTCTCGGGCTCGATCGACACCGACAAGAAGCATTCGGCCATCAACACCTTGCGCACGCGGGGCCGCCGTGTGATCGCAGAGGTGACGATCCGCAACGAAACCCTGCAACGCCTGATGCGAGTGGACGCGAAGACGCTGTTCCGTTCGCGCCAGATCAGCCAGGCCGGCTCCTTCATGGCTGGCTCGGCCTACAACGGTCCTCACGCGGCCAACGGCATTGCGGCGATGTTCATCGCGACCGGTCAGGACGTCGCCAACGTCGCGGAATCGCATGCCGGCATCACTTACGCGCAGCTGCTCGAGAACGGTGACTATTACTGGTCGGTCACGTTGCCGTCGCTGATCGTCGCGAGTTACGGCGGCGGCACCGGCCTGGGCACCCAGCGCGAATGCCTGGAGATGCTGGGCTGTTACGGTCCGGGCAAGGCCGATCGACTGGCGGAAATCGTAGCCGCCGTCGTGCTCGCTGGCGACGTTTCCCTGGGATCGGCTGTGCTGGCCGGCGACTGGGTCAGCAGCCATGACAAGCTGGGTCGCAACCGGCCTTGAACCGCTATAGTGGCCAACGACCGGACCGGTTGCACAGCAACGTCGGGAGAGGCAACGTCGAATGAAACGTCCCGTGAGCACCCCCTGGCTGGTCGGAGCCGCGGCGATCGCAGCTGCCGTGACGTTCTTCATCATGCAGGGCCAGGTCCGGTCGGCGAACGAACGCGCCAGCCTGCTGCAGGATTCCGTCACTGCAAGCGAGCGCACGCTGCTCGGCCGCACCACGTACGTGCGCTACCTGCAGGAAGGCAAGCGGCAACTCGCGGCGCAGCAGAAGTTCCTGGCGGCAACGGTCAGCCAGGCCAATGCGGTGACGCTGGTCCTCGACCAGTCGGTGCTCGGGTTTCATTCGACGGGCACGACCGCGATCTGGTACGACGTCGAGTTTTCATTCGGCTACGATTTGTCGCCCGACCGGTACGACGTGAAGTCCGGCCCGGGCGGCATCGAAGTCACGGTCGGCAAACCACGGCTGGTGGCTGCTCCCGCAGTGACCAACCTGACCTACAAGGTGCTCTCTGGCGGCCTGCTCACCGATGAAAAAGCCGGGGCCCTGAAGTTGTACGCGGAGGCATCCAAGCGCGCGCAGGCCCGGGGGGAGCAACTGGCGACCGACCCCGCCATCGTGGCGTTATGCGAGAAGCAACTTACGACGTTCCTGCGCAATTTCCTGCTCAAGCAGCCGGACGTGACGACCGTGCCGCACATTGCGGTGGTCTATCGGTGATCGAACCCGCAACGGACCCCAGGAGCCTGCAGTGCATTCAACCCTCAAATTGATCCTCGCCAGCCTGATCGCCTTGCCAGCCATCGCCTCCGCGGACGGGTTGGCTGCGGTTGCGGACCTGAAGGGCTGCACCCACGCCGCGATCTCGGGCGACGCCAAGCTCAAGGAACAGGTAACGCCCGAAGGCGTGAAGGAAGTGACGGTCGAACTCAAGGTCAAGGGCCTGCCCGATGGCAAGCACGCCGTGCACATCCACGAAGTCGGCGCCTGCGAGCCGTGCTCCGCAGCGGGAGGACACCACGATCCGGGTCCCGCCGGCCAGTCACGGCCCGATACGGCGATGGACGCCACGCCGGCAACGGACATCAATCACCCGTTCCACATGGGTGACCTGATCAACCTCGACGTCAAGAACGGCGTCGGTATGCTCAAGCACACGACCAATCGCATCACGCTCTCGCCCGGTCGCCTGAGCGTTTTCGACGCGGACGGCAGCGCCATCGTCGTGCACACCCAGCCGGACACGTATTGCGACGAGGAGTCGGAACTCAAGAAGGGCTGCGCGGGCGGCACGCGCGAAGCGTGTGGCGTGATCAGGCGGGGCCAGTGAGCAGGGCAGGGGCAATGTTGACTGTTCACCATCTCGAAACTTCGCGCTCGCAGCGCATCCTTTGGCTGCTCGAGGAACTCGGCGTGCCGTACGAGCTGAAGGTGTACCAGCGTGACAAGGTCACGCGGCTGGCGCCGCCGGAACTCAAGGCGATCCATCCACTCGGCAAGTCACCGGTGGTGACCGACGACGGCACCGTGATCGCGGAGTCCGCCGTGATCATCGAGTACCTGGTCGAGAAGTTCGGGCATCTCGGCACCGGCGAGCTGGCGCACCTGGTACCGGAGGCCGGAACCCCGGCGTACTGGCAGTCCAGGTACTGGATGCATTACGCCGAGGGCTCGCTGATGAACTGGCTGGTGATGAAGCTCGTGTTCAGCACCCTTCCCACGCGACCGATGCCGTTCTTCGCCAAGCCCATCGCGCGCGGCCTGTGCGGCAAGGTGCAGTCGACCCTGATCGACCCCAACCTGCAGAACTCGCTCGACTTCATCGAGGGTCACCTGGCGCGGAACACCTGGTTCGCGGGCAGCGACATCAGCATGGCCGACTTCCAGATGAGCTTCGCGATCGAAGCGTTGCTGTCACGCTCGGCGGCGGGCGGCAAGTACCCGCACATCGACGCGTATCGCAAGCGAATGCGCGCGCGGCCGGCGTACCAGCGTGCGGAGGCCAAGGGTGGACCGACGTTGATGGCGCCCTGACGATGACGGACGGCGGATCGCATGCCCAGGGCCCAACCGACGATCCAGTGCAGGAATCGACGGTCGGTTCCGTACTGCGAGCGGCGGCCGCCGACGCCGGTGCAACGCTGGCTGTTTCGGCCTGGGGCGTGCTTCCGGGCGAACGCCGCACCTGGACTTACGCGGAGTTGCTGCATGATGCGGAGCGTACCGCCCGGGCCTTGCTGACTCGCTTCGAACCCGGCGAACACATTGCGGTCTACGCTCCCAATCTCGCGGAATGGCTGCTGCTCGAACTCGGCGCCGGCCTCGCGGGCCTGGTGCTGGTCACCGTCAATCCCGCCTACCGCGCCAAGGAACTCGATTTCGTTTTGCGTCAGTCACGCGCGTCCGGTGTTTTTCACTCGCGGCAGTGCCGGGGCAATCCGTTGGAGCAGTGGGTCGCGGAAACGCGTACGGGCCTGCCCCAGCTGCGTCATGCCATCGTGCTCGACGAGTGGGACGAGTTCCTCGGGTCGGCTGTGAAGGGCATCGAGCTTCCTGACGTCACGCCGGATCATGCCGCGCAGATCCAGTACACGTCCGGCACGACCGGCAACCCGAAGGGGGCGCTGCTGGATCACCGCGGCCTGACCAACAACTCGCGCTATTACACGCAGGTGATCTGTTTGCAGGAAGGCGAGGTGTATGGCCACGCCATGCCGTTTTTCCACACCGCGGGCTGCGTCATGGCGACGCTCGGCACGATCCAGGCGCGCGCCACGCATGCCTTCCTGCCCACGTTCGACCCGGGCCGGCTGCTTGAGCTGATCGAACGCGAACGAGGCACTGCCATGCTTGGCGTGCCGACCATGATGATCGCCATGCTCGAGCACCCCGATTTTTCGCGGCGCGACTTGTCCAGCCTGCGCGTCGCCGTTGCCGGGGGCGCCAGCGTGCCGCCCGAGATCGTCCGTGCCATCGAGACGAAACTCGGCGTGACGTTCTCGATCGTGTACGGCCAGACCGAAGCCTGTCCCCTGATCACCATGACACGCCTCGACGACGCGGCCGAAGAGAAGGCCCACACCGTCGGCCAGCCCATGCCGCAATGCGAAGTGAAGGTGGCGGATCCGATGACGGGCGAGCCCGTGCCGCACGGCACGATCGGGGAAATCTGTGCCCGCGGCTACATGGTCATGCAGGAATACTTCGAACGGCCGGACGCGACGGCCGCCACCGTCGACCGGGACGGCTGGCTGCACACGGGCGACCTCGGCACGATGGACGCCCGGGGCTACTGCCGCGTGACCGGCCGGCTCAAGGACATGGTGATTCGTGGCGGCGAGAACCTGTTTCCGGCCGAGATTGAATCGGCGCTGATCGAGCACGCGAGCATCACCGAAGTGGCCGTGATCGGCGTGCCCGACCCACGCATGGGCGAGGAGCTGGTCGCCTTCATTCGCCTGTCGGGTGAGCTCAACCCGGATATCGACGACTTGCGTCGTCACGTCAGGCAACGCCTGGCCGCACCGAAGACTCCACGCTACTGGGTTTTCCTGACCGAGTTTCCACTGACGGGCTCGGGCAAGATCCAGAAATTCGTGCTGCGCGAGCGCTGGAGTCAAGGTGCCTATGAGCCGGTCGATTCGATTTCCCGTCCGGGAGCCCAGCTCAAGTGACAGCGCCTTGGGAAGATCCGCAGGAGCGACCCGAGCCTGTCGTCGTTCCATTCATGGACCTGTCCACCGACGCGCTGCACGGTGTGATCGACAATTTCATCCTGCGCGAGGGCACCGACTACGGTGACCGCGCGTTTTCGCACGAGCAGAAAGTGGCGCAGGTGCTGCGACAACTCGAACGCGGCGAGGCGCGGATCCTGTTCGACCCGCTCGACTCGAGCGTCACGCTCGTTGCAGTTCAGCCCGGTCGCAAGCGGGTGCAGGAATGAGTCGTGCAGCACCCGGCCCGCCGCCGATCGCTTCGTCGCGACGCTCGAACGACTCGTCGCTATTCGCTGGATTCACGAACACTGGAGACCTAGCATGATCAGCGTCGGATTCGCGCCAGTGTGGCGCTGCAAGGAGGAAATGGATCATGGAAGTCATCGGTTACGTGATGTTGAGCGCGCTCGTGTTGTACATGGTGCAGCAGATAGGCGACCTGGTCGCCTGAACGGCGCTGCCCTCGCGCTGGCGTTGATCGTCCTGGTCGCGCCAGCCGCATTTGCACAAACCTATACGGTCGACATTCGACCGACGTTGAACGATCTCGACGTCAAGATCGAACCGGTCGCGCAAGTCAAGCATGCTCGTGGTCCGGCTGACCAACAACACGGACCAGCGAATTCGTTGCCGGCTGCGTTACGACGCACCGCCGCAGACGACTTTCCGGTCCAGCCTCAATGTCAATCCCGGCAGGACGGAGCAGAGCGTCTTCCGCGCGCGGCGCAAGTGGTTCGCGGTGGTCGTCGAAGTCAACTGCGAAGCGAGGCCGTGATGTCCGCAATCCCGCCGGCCGCACCGGATGCTCAAGAACTCGAATACGTGGGCTTCTGGGCTCGCGTCGGCGCAGCCTTGATCGACACCGTGCTGCTGCTGATCGTGTGCGCACCCCTGTTGACCCTGGTCTACGGCGGCTCGTATTGGACGTCGGAAGCATTCCTGCAGGGCCCGGCCGATTTCCTGATCAACTGGCTGTTGCCCGCCATCGCGGTCATCGTCTTCTGGATCTACCGTCAGGCCACGCCCGGCAAGATCGCAATCTCGGCGCGGATCGTCGATGCCGAGACCGGCGGCAAGCCCCGCACCCGGCAGCTCGTCATCCGCTACCTCGGCTACTACGTGGCGATGCTGCCGCTGATGGCAGGCATCGTCTGGGTCGCGTTCGATCCGCGCAAGCAGGGCTGGCACGACAAGCTGGCCGGCACCGTCGTCGTGCGGCCACGCCACCGCGGTCCTGCGCGGGTCGATTTCCAGAAGCAGGGCACGCCGTGAGCCGGCGAGTCACGCCGCGGGTCATCGTGCTCCTGCCGCTGCTCCTCGCGGCCTCAGGCGCGTCACGAGCACAAACGCCGGCTACGGCGCCGGCGGCGCCCGATCCGCGCGTCGAAGCCGCACTCAACGGCGCGAAACTCGGCTTCCTGATCGATGACGGCGACTACCGGCTCGATTACAAGGTCGACGCCACACGCAGCCAGCGTGTGTGGGTGGCCTCGGCAACGACTGCGTTGCCGCCGCTCGAGATCCGTGACGTCTGGTCGGTGGCGGCGCGCGGCAAGGGCACCGTGCCGGCCGAGCTCGCGGTGCACCTGCTGCAGGAAAACGTGCGCATGGTCCTGGGCGCCTGGCAGGTCAACCAGGGCAAGGACGAATACCTGGTCGTCTTCTCGGCGCAGGTCAGCGCAGACGCCGATGCGGCGGCGCTGCGGGAGGTCATCGAAGTCGTGATGTACAGCGCCGACCGTGTCGAGAAGGAATTGTCCGGAAACGACGCCTTCTAGTCGTTCCGGACAGCAAACCGCTTCACGCGCCCAGTTGACCTGGCAGGTTCACGATCAATCGGCCGAGCAGGCGATTGAGGGTGACGACTTCGTCGTCGGTCCAATGATCACCGAACAGGGCGGTCGCCTGATGCTGCAAAGTCTTGGCGGCTTCCCGGGCCAGTTGCCGGCCCGCGTCGGTCAGCACGACATAACCCACGCGGCCATCCCGCGGATCGTCCGCGCGCGACACCCAGCCGACCTTTTCCATCGGCGCCACCATGCGCGTGACGCTCGACTGACTCAGGTCGAGTCGCTCGGCGAGTTCGACTCGCTTCAGGCGGCCGCCACGGGACTGCTCGAGCTGCATCAGCAGCATCAGTTCGTTCAGGGACAAGCCATGCACCGAACCGAGTTCGGAGCCGAAGCGATTCTGCACGTGGGACTGGGCACGTAGCAGGCGGAGAACCGAACTGGCGGCTGGCTTTTTCATGCCGAAAGTATAGCCGAGATACTTGCGTTTGCAAGCTGTTCAACACTATGAAGAGGGCTCCTCGACATCGATCAGGCGCCAACGGGTGCCGGTGGTCACCGCTGCGTCCCAGGCAATGGCACGGTTCCGCCCGGCCGTCTTGGCCAGCAGCAGGGCCTGGTCCGCTCGGCCGATCGACTGGCTGACTTCCTCGTCGGCATCGAGCAGCGCCAGGCCGAACGATGCAGTCACCTGCATCGTGGTTCCGTCCGGGCCGGCAATCAGCAACTTTCCAGCCAGCCCTTCGCGCACTCGCGTGATCACCGAATGTGCCGTCGTCAGGTTGGCGCCCGGCAAGGCAATCAGGAATTCGTCACCGCCATAACGGAACACCTTGTCCTGTGGCCGCAGGTGCAGATCGAGGTGACGGACGACGCCCGCAAGCACGGCGTCCCCCACATTGTGCCCGTGCTGGTCGTTGATCCGCTTGAGGTGATCGACGTCCATGAAGACGATGCAGCAGGGCGTGCCGCCGTGACGGGTCAGCAACTGCAGTTCCTGCAGCGCCGGCAGCATTTCGACACGCCCGTAGGCGCTGGTGAGCGCATCGCGATTGCCCACGGCACCTTCGAGCGACGTGCGCAGCGAATCGACCTGCAGGCGCAGCCGCGCACTGGTCGCCACGAGGTCCTCGAAGTCGGCGCGATCGATGGGGGACTCTGAGCGAGTAGTGCGCAACAGCCTGGCTGCAACCTGGTGCAGGCGCTGGTGTTCCTTGCCCATGACCGAGAAATTCACCTGGCTCCGCAGTCCGTTCGGCGCCTGGTCGTAGAACCAGCGCCCGAAAGCACACGTGCGATGCGCGGACGGCGCAAGGTCGGCAGTGTCGATGGGGTGCTCGCAGAAAATCGAGCGCAACAGGTTCTCGTGCCAGTGCGAGTGGTCCTCGGCGGCTTCCCGCAATTGCTCCGCGGCGACGCGCAAAGTCGACGGATCCATCCTGTCCATGGGTGTACTCCGTGTGCCGATCCAGTCGGACCACTGCAGGCTGCGGTAGTGCGAAGCCCCCGACAACTCGACTGGCGGGAACCCTGCGCTGCATCACGTTGCCGCACCGCGGCATGTTCAGGGCGCCAAGTTCCTCCGTTTGTCCTACAGACAAGACCGTTCCAGCGAGGATCGTGCAGCCTGCTAAGATTGCGGAGGCACGACAGGAGTGATCCATGGCCGTCCGCAAGCGCAAGCAAGCCTCCCCAGCCCAGGTTCTCGGCGATGACGAGGATCCGCCGCTGACCCCGGCGCAACGACGCGCGCTGGAGCGCCACGTCAAGGACGTGGAGGACCGGACCCGCTATCTGCTGGTCAGCGCCACGCTGCCCGGAATCTCGCTTTACTACATGGTCCAGGACGACTCGTGGTCGTTCGACGACCCGACGACGGCCACGCTGTTCAAGCGACGCCCCGCTGCGCGGGCGATCCAGGCCCTGCTGCGTCCGGGCGTGTACGTCGTACCTTGCGAAGTCGACGATCGTGGCCGTCTGGTGCTGAGCTCGATTGCCGACCGCAAGGTGGGCAAGGTCCGGCTGGCCGTGCAGCCTTCGTGGCGGAAGAAGAAGCGGACGGCGAGCCGCTAGAACCCGTCGAGCGGCTCGCTCACCAGGCTCAGGCGACGCTGGATCTCTTCCTCGCGCGCGTCGTCGATGACGAGCATGACGTCGTCCGGATCGACGATGGTGTCATCGCGTGCGAATACACCTGTCAGTTCGGTTTCCGGCCGCAGTTCGCCTTGCTCGAACAGCGACCACATTTCCCTCGCGTACTCAGTGACCAGCAGCTCAGGCGCAAAGCGTCCGAGCGTGGCGCGCAGGTTGTTGACGTCACGCTCGAGCATCGCCAGCGCCGCGTTGTTGCCCGCTGCATTGACGACCTGCGGCAGGTCGATGATCACGGGACCGTCGGGCGCGACCAGCACGTTGAATTCAGACAGGTCGCCATGAATGAGTCCCACGCACAGCATCCGCACGACCTGCCGGATCAGGAAGCGGTGGTACTCGCGGGCGGTCTCGGCTGAAAGGTCGACCTCGCCAAGGCGAGGCGCCGGATTCCCGTCCGCGTCCGCGACGAGTTCCATCAGCAGGACACCATCGAAATAGCCGTAGGGGCGTGGCACACGCACGTCAGCGGCGATCAGCTGGTACAGCGCATCCACCTCGGCGTTCTTCCACGCCGCTTCCTGCTCCGCACGACCGAACGACGTGCTCTTGCTCATGGCGCGAGCCTGGCGGCTGCCGCGCACCTTGCGTCCTTCCTGGTACTGGGCGCGCTTCTGGAAGCTGCGCTGCGCCATGTTGCGGTAGACCTTGGCGCACAGCGTCCCGGTGCGCGAATGCACCAGGTAGACGGTTGCTTCCTTGCCGCTCTTCAGCGAACGGAGGACCTCGTCGATCACGCCGTCGTCGACCAGAGGCTGCAGCTCGATGGGGGTTTTCATTGGCGCGGGATCATACCGATGTTGGACACCCCCGATCACGGTAACGGTCGGAGCGCGCCTGCTGCCGGTCATCCCCAGAACGCGGGGTCTGGCGGGCAAGCATGCTGCAATTACTTGCTGTTGCTGATTTGCGCTGCCGCCTTGCCCGCTGCCAGCAGCACGGGATCCCACACGGGCGAGAAAGGGCGGTGCGTAGGAAAGGTCCATGCCGCCCATTTCCGCGACGGTCATGTTGTTCCACAGCGCGGTGGCGAGGACATCGATGCGTTTGCCCGAACCTTCGCCACCGACGATCTGGGCGCCCAGTAGCCGGCCCGTCCCGCGCTCGGCCAGGATCTTGATCTTCATGGGCTCTGCACCCGGATAGTAGCCCGCACGGCTCGAAGACTCCGTGATCACCCCGATGGCGTCGTAACCGGCGGCTGCGGCTTCCCGCTCGGTGAGGCCCGTACAGGCGATCTCGACGCCCTGGAACCGGGTGATTGCCGTGCCCAGCACGCCACCGAATACGGCCTGGCCGCCAGCGATGTTGGTGCCGGCAACGCGGCCCTGCTTGTTGGCATGCGTGCCCAGGGCGATGACGACGGAGCGACCCGTGACGCGATGCCGGGACTCGACGCAATCGCCGGCGGCCCATACGTGTGGCGTGTCCGTGCGCAACTGGTCGTCGACGGTGATGCCACCGGCCTTGCCCACGCCGATTCCCGCCGCTCGTGCCAGTTCCGAATTGGGTCGCACACCCAGGCCGATCACGACCAGGTCGGCCGGGAAACTCTCCGTCGCGGTCGTCACGGCGGCGACATGTCCATCTGCCGTCGTGAAGCCCGTCACTGCGGTAGCCAGCCGCAGGTCGATCCCCGCGGCACGCATCGCATCCGCGACACTGGCAGCCATGTCGGCGTCGAGCGCGGTTCCCATGGGCGCGTCGAGCCGTTCGATCACCGTGACCTCCATGCCGCGTGCAAGCAGGTTCTCCGCGACTTCGAGTCCGATGTAGCCGGCGCCGACAACGACGGCGCGCCGGGCGCCCGCGGCGATCCGTCGATCGAGGTCCCCTGCGTCGTCGAGCGTGCGCAACTGCAGCACACCGGATGCGTCGACGCCTGGCCAAGGGGGCGTGATGCCCGACGCGCCCGTCGCGAGGACGAGTTCGTCGTACGGTTCGACCGCGACCTGACCGGTATCGAGATTGCGCACGCTGACAGTCTGTTGCGCACAGTCCACCGCAATGGCCTCGTGACGAATCCGAACGTCGATGCCATTGGCCCTGTGCGCTTCGGGTGTACGGACGACGAGCCGGTCCGGTGCCTGCACCAACCCGCCAACCAGGTAGGGGAGGCCGCAGGCGGCATAGGACGTTCGAGACGTGCGCTCGAAAGCCACGACCTGGAGCGCCTGGGGGGAGGACATGCGTCGCGCCTGCGACGCTGCGGACATGCCCGCGGCATCACCGCCGATGATGATCAGTCGTCGTGCCATCTGCATTTCTCCCAAGGGCAACGAACAAGGCCGGTCTGTGCAGGCATTGTCGACCAGGACGCACGCGATCTGGGTGCGGTGACGTACAGACGGGCACAGCGGCGTTTTCCAACATTCGCCAGATCCACTATCCAATCAGCAGGCACACTCGATGAACGAAAAGACCGCCAGCGTGCACTGGGAAGGCCAGGGCAAACAGGGCAAGGGAACCATCAGCACCGAAACCGGCGCGCTCAAGAGCTACCCCTACGGGTTTGCCAGCCGCTTCGAGGACGACCGCCGCGGCACCAACCCCGAGGAGATCCTGGGTGCGGCGCACGCGGCGTGCTTCACGATGGCCTTTTCATTCGCCTGCGACCGGGCAGGGCTGGCCACTCAGGCTGTCGATACCCGGGCCAACGTACGCCTGGTCAAGCAGGGCGACGGCTTCGTCATCGACCGGATCGCGCTGACGATGGACGCCACGGTGCCTGGCATCAGTGAAGCGACATTCCAGGAAATCGCGCATGCGGCCAAGCGGGAGTGTCCTCTCTCGAAGGCGCTGGCGAGCGTTCCCGAGATCACGCTGCAGGCCACGTTGCGGGTGGCGTAGGCCAGGCCTGCGCGAGCGCTGGAGCGCTGAAGAAACCAACTGAATCGAACGGCTACTGTCCGTCGCGATCGGAATCCCAGGGCGCAACACGTTCGATGTAGTCGCTGACACGCTGCCACGCATCGTGCGCAGCGAGCTTGGCCTTGTCCCAGGTCAGGCTGGATGTACCCTTGAAGCTGTTCCAATCCTGCATCAGTTCGGACTCTGCGTTTTCGAACGTGCGGCCGGGGTACTTGGTGTGGGCGTCGGCACCATAGCGATAGGCTGACCGATATTCGATGAACGGCGTGCCACTGGGCACATAGGGCCGAGTCGAGAAATTCTGGCGCCAATACGCCTCCTCGGCATTGGTATCGATTCGTGCCAGTGTGTCATATTCCATTTTCATCTCTCCGGTGAGGTGGGCATCCCAACGCAGTCGCATGAGGGCGGACAACCTTGCATGCTGATGCGCGACCGAGCGACTATCTGAGAACTTCCAGGCGTTGTCCGTGCGGTAAGGGACAGAGCGGACGGTTAAAGAGGTCGGTTCGCCGTGACCGACCAGGGGGAACGATCCGATGACCGGCTTACTCGCCCGTGCCGCCGCGCTGCTGCTGGCATTGAGCTGCAGCCACCCTGTGTTCGCCCATGAGAAAGGCGCCGCCGCCCGACGCGGTCGTCGGTGATCTTGGCGAGACGAACTTTCCGAACTCCGGTGCCGCCGCGGCCCAGCCCGACTTCATGCGCGGACTGTTGCTGCTGCACAGCTTCGAGTTCGACGCGGCACGCAAGGCCTTCCGTGCCGCGCAGTCAAAGGATCCAGGCTTCGCGATGGCGTACTGGGGCGAGGCACTCAGCTACAACATGCCGATCTGGGACGAGCAGGACCTCGCCGCCGCGCGCGCGGCCTTGCAGCGCTTCGGCGCGACCAGCGCGGATCGACTGGCCAAGGCGCCGACCGAGCGCGAGCGGGGCTACCTGGCCGCTGTCGAGGCGCTGTATGGCGATGGCACGAAGCCCGAGCGGGATGCCAGTTTCAATCGGGCGCTGGGAGAACTGGCAGCCAGGTTTCCCGACGACCAGGACGCTCGCTCGTTCTATGCCCTGTCCTGGCTCGGCCTGACCGGCAGCACTCGCAACACGGCCAACTACATGCGTGCGGCGGCAGAGGCCGAAGCCGTCTACGAGATCAACCCGCGTCATCCGGGCGCACTGCATTACCTCATTCACGCCTACGACGATCCCGTGCACGCGCCGCTGGGCCTGCGAGCCGCCCGTCGCTACGGCAAGATTGCACCGGCCGCGTCGCACGCGCAGCACATGCCGTCGCACATCTTCTTCGCCCTGGGGATGTGGGACGACGCGATCGAGGCCAATGTCGCTTCACTCGCGACGGCACGCAGCACAGGGTCAGGGTGGCTATCACGCGCTGGAATGGCTCGAATACGCGTACCTGCAGCAGGGCAAGCGCGAGGAGGCCGCGAAACTCCTGCAGATCGTCGAAGACGACCTCGCACGACAACCGACGCAGGCCAACCGCGCGAGCCTGGCCTACGATCGCGCGACTGTGGATCGTCGAGACCGGCAGCACCGAGCCGGCTGCATGGGCCGATGTCGACGAATCGGGCATCAAGGCGACGTATCCCTTCGCCGCGTACGATTTTGCTCGCGGTGTGGCGGCAGCTCGGACTGGCGACATCGCAGCCGCCGAGGCGTTGCTGCAACGGCTCAGGACGCGTACCGAAGCGGCAGGGAAACACGCGGTGGGGGTCAGTCGCGAGCCGCTATGACAGCGTCACGCCGGAGGAACTCGCGCAGGGCGGAAATCTCGCCACTGCGCTCGAAGGAGCGATTCGGTTCGCACAGGGCAAGCAAGAGGTCGGACTCCAGCTCGTGCGAGACGCGGCCGCACGGTCCGATGCGATGGCGTTCGAGTACGGGCCGCCGTATTCGGCGAAACCCCTCGACGAACTGCTCGGCGACCTGTTGTTGGCAGCCGGGAAGCCGGCTGAAGCCGCAAGCGCGTACGAGAAGACGCTAGTCACGCACCCGAACCGCAGGCTGTCGGTGGCAGGCCTGGCAGCGGCGAAGAGCGCGAAGTAGCGGACGGCGCCGAGACCTTCACCCCGGACTCTCGCAGCGAGGTTCAAAAGCTGCCGCTGGCGCCGCCGCCGCCGAAGCGTCCCTCGCCTGCAGCGACGGCAGACTCGGCACGCGTGGGCTGCGAGCTCGAATGTTGCGCGAGCACTGCCGCGCCCGCGGTCTGCAACAGGTCGAACGGTCCCTCGCGGTGAGTCAGTGCCACCGACGTCAGGCCGTTGCGCGGTTGGCGCAGGTAACGGTCCAATGTCACGCCCGCGACCAACGCGAACAGTCCGTACAGGATGAGCCAGGTCTCGGTAGCCAGTGTGGCAGCGAGGCGCAGCTCCACCGCGAGGCAGGCAACGCAACCCATGAAGCCAATCAATGGCGCGTGTCGACGACGGCGCAGGCCCGCAAGCAACATCGCGACGGCGAGCGCGCACAGCAGCACTGCCGTCGCCAGCCTGCCCGAACCAGGCCCGTTCGGCGCGTACAGGCATCTCGTAGGCGTTCCACGGCGCACGCTGCACGTAGGTGGCGACCGGCAGCGTCGCGACCAGCCAGTCGAGCATGCGGTCGTGCGACGGCCGGCGGTACTCCCGCGCGCCCAGGGTCAGCGCAAGCGCCGCAAGCGCGCAGCCAAAGACGAACGTCGTCAGGCCATCGCCAATGACCTGGTCGAGTGCATGTGCGGCCGCAGTCGAATCCGTCCAGTAGACGAACGCGAGCACGGCGCAGGTCGTCACGAAGGGATTCAGCAGCCGCAGCCCCACGCGACCGACCGCCGCGATCAGCAACAACGTGTCCGCCGAGCCGCCGGCGAAATTGGGCTGCGACTTGAACAGCGTCGTGATCCAGAGACCGATCATGAAGTACCCGGCGACAGCAGAGGCCTTCCTCGATGCCGGACGCGTGCAGTCGCTTGGTAACAGTGAGCCACTCGGCGACGAGCGCGATGACGAGTCCCGCGACGAGCAGCGAGATCTCGCTGTCGAAGCCGGAAATGCCGAGCAGCAGGGCCGCTGCAACGAGACCGAGAACGAAAAGCGCGATGCGCGCGAGCAGGCCGGTGGCTGCGCCAGCCGCCGGCACGCTCGGCCAGGGCGGCAGACGGAGCCGCCGCGCCCAGCTCGGACGCCACCTCGAGCCAACGCTCCTCGTCGGGCGACGGACGCCAGCGACTCTTCATGCGACTCGGTTCCCGCAAGCGACGGCGTGTGTGCCACAACGTCGTCGCCGCGGCGCTCACGACGAGCAACACGAAAGCTCATCGACGTCGTCATGCCATGGAGGTGCGGCACGACCGCGACGCAGAGACCGATCGCCGCGTACACGATCCCATAGACGAGGTACGACTCGCGGCCCGTGTCGAGTCCGCGGCGGACCGATACATACGACAAGCACCAACAGCAATGGCAACCCGGCTGCGAGCCACGGCCATTCGATGCACCACGCGATCGCGCCCCAGAACGCCAGGTTCGCCGTGAAGTGGTCGAACACGTCGCTGAACGTCGTGTCCGGCCGGGTGCGGCGATCTGCATAGCGCCAACCCGCAAGTACCGTGGCGCAGGCGAGGGCACGCGCGCCGAGCGCCGGACTCGAGTGCGAGAAATGCAGCGCGTCGCCGAGGGAACCGCCGACACCGAACCAGCCGGCCAGTGCCGCAAGCGACGCCGTGAGTACGAGCGGGGAGGCGAAGGTATACGCGATGACCGCGTGCACGACTGCCAGCAGCAACAGGTGCCACGACCACAACGGCCCGAGCAGGGCGAACTGACGCTCAGCGTAGGCGAGGTCTGCGCTCACCAGCAGGGCGGCGAGCAGCAACAGGTAGTCGCCTGCGACGTTGACCTCGCGGCCCGCGATCCTGGCTCGCACCGCAGGCACGGCACACGCGGTCGCGGCGAGCGCAATGGCCAGCACGATGGCCAATGGTCCGATTCGGTCGAGATTGCGCGCCAGGATGATGCCGACACCTGCCATCACCAGCAGCACGCCCGCGTACAGGGTTGCACGTAACTCGGCATGCAGGGAGAACGGCTCCCTGCGCTCACGAGCCAGCGCGCGGGTGGCCGTGGCGTCGTCGATCAGGCCTTCGGCGTGAAGTGCCTGAAGTTCCGGAGTGAGCGTGTGCACGGTCCGACTGTATAGGCGGCGGGTCCGCCGGTCCATGCGGTCACGGTGCGATCATCGGATCCAGCGAGGGCGGCCAGTGTCACCTGCCGTCGGTGGGGCCGGGAGCAGGCGGGGCTTCTTCTTTCTTTTCCTGACGACGCTGCTGCTTTTCGTCACGCTTTTTCCTGGCGGCCTGTTCGCGCTGCTGTTTCTGCTGTGAGTAATTCGGGGGTCTGGCCATGAAGTCGTAGTCCTCATCGGTAGCGGAAGGGCAGGGTAACGGCAGGAAGTGCCAGCGTCAAAAGCTGCGGACCGCATCACATATTAGCGTGCTCGACCCGCCAAAGGTTGTCTCGGTTGGCGCGCCGAGTTTAAGTACGGTCATCGCAACCATTGGTGATTGTGTGGCATTCATTATCGTCGCTGCAGGTCCGATGTCAGCCTGCCGGATGCGGACGATAGGGGCCGGTCGCGTGCTTGCCTGCGTTCTGCTGGTCACAGTCGCGCTGGCGACTGGCTGCATCACCCTCGGCTACAACCTGGCAAAGGCCACTGTGAGCGAGCGCGCCTCGGCGACGATGGCCAGCGCAAGCGGTTCACTTGACCTGGCGCGCCCGGAAGGCCGGGTGGTTGCCGACCGGATCGGCGACCTGTCTGGCCGGCTGATCCGTCTGGAAATCGAGGCGGCTGCGCTTGCAGGGCGACTCGGCATCGCACGGTCGAAACTTCCCGTCGTCACCGCAGACCGGCAGGACGGTGGCGCAGACCGGCCTCGAGGCGGGCCATTGTTGCCGCTCGACGGCAACGCGACGATGTCTTCTGCGACCGCGAATCCCGCGACGGGTGGCTTTGGCAGGGGTCTCTCACATCTGGAAGCCGAAATCGACCTGCTGCAGGCCTCGCTCGATCACCTGGCCGCCGTGCAGGCCGACCGCGACCTCACCACATTGGCGTACCCGAATCGAGTTCCGGTGCCGGGGCGCATGCCGACGATCACCTCGGGCTTCGGCGTTCGCCACGATCCATTCACGGGGCGCCTCGCGCGGCACATGGGCCTGGACATACCGGCGGCGTACGGCACCGCGATCCTGGCGAGTGGCGGAGGCCGCGTGCTCTCGGCAGGCTTTCGTGGTCCGTATGGCAAAGCCGTCGTCATTGACCACGGTCACGGCCTGCAGACTTTGTACGGTCACTGCTCGACTCTTTACGTACGCGCAGGCGAATTCGTGATGCCCCGGCAGAAGATTGCCGCGGTCGGTTCCACCGGCCGCTCGACTGGGCCGCACCTGCACTTCGAAGTCATACGCAACGGCGCGCGCGTCGCGCCCGGCCAGGTGCTGGCCAATGTCCTGGCAAGGGACTCGAATTGACGCTTCCCAGCAGGCGATCGCGAACGACGCGGCTCGCGACCGCTCGCCTCGAGTTTCACAACGACCGTCGCTTAACCAAAGCGCTGCTGCTGGCCACTGCGACTGCGCTGGCCATCCTGCTGATCTTGATCGGCAGGCAGCTGTACGTGGACAGCCGCGAGTCCGAGGATGAGCAGGCAGGGCTACGGCTGGAGAACGCAACGCTACGAGCGGATCTTGCGCGTGCCCGGACCGAGCTGAGCCTGGAACACTCGACGCGTGCCGCACTCGTTCGTCAGGTGGCGGAACTGAATGAGGAGAAGACTCAGCTCGCGAGCCGACTTGAGTTTTTCAATGCGCAAAGTGCTCGGACGGGCAGGACGCACTGACCGTTCGGGTTCGACATCGATGCCGATCAATCGAGGACCACTTCATGTTTCGCAGAAAGACCGACCAGCCTTCCATCGACGTATCACGGTTGTCGAGCCTGATCGCGGCCGGCGTCGAGATTGCAGGTGACGTCATCGTCACGGACGGCGTGCGAATCGACGGTCATGTCGTCGGTAACATCCTCTCCAAACCCGATGCGCAGGGGCTGCTGGTGCTGAGCGAGCACGGACTCATCGAGGGCGACGTCCGGGTGCACGACGCAGTCGTCAACGGCACGATCCGCGGGGACCTCGAAGTTCACAATTTCATCGAGTTGCAGGCGAACGCGCGCATCACGGGCGCGATCCGCTATCGGACCCTGCAGATGACCTGCGGCGCACGCGTGGATGGCTCCATGGGGTGCCTGGTCGAGCCGAGTGCAACCGCGAGCGTGCCGATGCCGAGCAACGTGGTCAGCTTATCGAAGGTCGCCGAGTCGTAGGCTGGAGCGGGCAGGCCGGACGAGGATTCCCGTGGGATTTTCGCGCCTTGATTTCTAAAGGGCAGACCACGTCACGATTTTTCGCGCTCCGACGGTGGGAGACTCAGGCTCCCAAACTCCAGGTGAGAGACAGTCCATGAGCACGCTTCGCATTATCGCCGCCGTCTCGTCACTGCTGATGGTGACGGCGCCGGTCTTGGCTGCCTCCGATTACCTCCTGCAACTTGATCCAGTCAAGGGACAGGGCAAGGAAGGGGCGGCCCCGCAGAGTATCGAGATTGAGTCATTTTCATGGGGTGCCAGCAACGCAGGCGCGGCGGCCACGAGCAGTGGTGCCGGCGCTGGCAAGGTCAACGTGCAGGACCTGTCGGTGATGAAGGCCCGTGCACCCCGCGATGTGAGCACCGGCATGGCCTCCGGCAAGCGTACCGCCCCCGAGGCAACTGCTGACGGACAGCCGGCCTCTGCCGTGGCGCCGCCAAAGGTGGGCGACGTCGCGACGTTCACGGTGGTGACCCGCGACTCTCCGAGTTCGTCGGCGAGCAAGGCCGGTGCCTGCGCCACGGGCACGCATTTCCCGCACGCCGTCGTTGTTGCGCGAGGACAGCGCTACGAGTTCACGGACGTGGTCGAGACGTCCTGTACGGTTGCGGATGGTCAGACCCGGAAGAACTACACGGGACACGTCACGCTGATGAAATAGTCGCCGGCCACGGTCGAGGCGGCATCAAGCCCGGCACCCGCCGGGCTTTTTTTTCGATCACCGATATCCAGCCGCCCCGACCCGCCTCAGCCCGGCAGATCGTTACGACGGTCAGGAGGTTGCAGGTCGCTGTCGCCACTCGGCGCAAGCTTCGTGGCGGCCCAGCGCCTGAGTTCACGCACCTTGTCCGGTCCAGTTCCCGGACGGCGGATCAGGGCTTCGATGCTGCGCATGAGCGCATCGGCCTCTGATGGAGGCGCAGCGTCGCCGGGCGTGGGGACGCCCCACAGGTTGATCCGGTGTTCGCAGCGCTCGCCGAACCGCAGCACCGCGTGGAACCATTTTGGCCGTCGCCAGTTCCCCAGCAGCAGATCCAGCCCGGCGGCTGCAAGTGACACCGGGATCAGCGTGATGTCCAGCACCGCCTCCATGCCCAGCTTGATCTGGAACACCACGACATCGCGCACGAGTCGCCAGCGCGTATCGTGGTCGGACTTGTCGGTCATCGCGGTCCTCGGCTCAGTATCGTCTGCGGCTACAGTGCTTGAAAATCGTGCACCTTGAAAGTCTACCCTTACCCAACCGTCGGGGTCTTTGGAACAGCGCAGGGAGTGAAGAATGTTCTGTGCGAAATGCGGCCTGGCGGCGGTGCCGGACGGCGTCACGCCTGCGATCCGTGCGCACACGCAATACACCAGCGTGGCACCGAGGTACCTGCCGTCGACGTGCCGGCAGTGAGGATGGCGGGCCGACGCAATTGAAGGCTGCCGCCAGGACCCAGCCGTGTATCGTGTGAATGCCACCGAACAACTCTCACGGGGAGACGTCGCGATGAACTCATCCGCTTTGCGTTCGCTGAACTCGTTGCTGCGCGCCACGGCCGTCTTCGCGGGCGGCGCGTTGCTTTTCGTGCAGGCCGAGGCGGCCGTCCTCAATCCCTGCAGTCTCGTCACCGCCGCCGAGATGCAGGCGATTGTCGGCAAGCTTGCGGGGACGCCCAAGGCGACCGACCCGGCGTCGGGAGAGGTCACCTGTTCCTTCGAACCCGTCAACGGCCCGAGCTTCGTCGACGTCTCCCTGCACGACGGGGACCTCAAGGCATGGAAGACCCGCAACGGCGGCAAGACGCCGGTGTCACTGCCGGAACTTGGCGCCGACGCTTTCGCCAATCCCGACACTAATGGTTGGGTGGACCTGTACGCGAAGAAAGGTGCCGTGATCGTGCGGGTGACCTTGCCGACCGGACCCAAGTCCATGGACATGGCCAAGGCGATCGCGAAGAAAGCGCTCTCGCGTCTCTAGGCGCCTTGCGGCGATCGGGGCGGCGGCGGGTTCACGAACGGGGAAATTAGTCGCGCAGCACGGTGTCCTGGCGCCGCTTTGTCACCAAGTCACTCATTGAGATCTGGTCAGAGAGGTCGTGTGGCGGCCGGACCCGCGACAGCCAGACGTCGTACGCGTTCCAGCTGTGCGCCGCGTAGTCGACGCTCCGATCGGGTGGGGTCGTGCGCTCGGCTGCGATGACGAGTGCGGCGGCTTTCATCGTTTCGTTCCAGCGCATTGGACGCGCGCTCCTCGGCGGTTCCTGAATGGAGTATCCAACGACAGCAAGGTCGAGCGCGTGACGAAAGTGTTTCTGTTTGGCGACAGTGGTCATCGCCATTTCTCATGCGTCGGCACCGCGTCCGTGGTCGTGTGAATTTCGATGCGCGCGATGTCAGGAGCACCCTGGCCGGTGGGTCCTGAGGGTAACTCCGGATGTCCCAGTGAGGGGTCGGGGGTAGGTTGCGGGGATCTCAAAAGCAGGGAGACGGTGGCGATGAAATGGTTCCTGGAAGCGCTGACGAAAAAGTACGCAACGTTCGAAGGGCGGGCGCGACGAAGCGAGTACTGGTACTTCGTGCTGTTTTACGTCCTTGCGATCGTCGCACTCGCGATCGTGGACGGGGTCACCGGCACGCTCAACGAGGAGGCGGGAATCGGCTTGCTCAGCGGGCTGTTCGTGCTGGCGACGTTCATCCCGACCCTGGCGGTCACCGTGCGCCGACTGCACGACACCGACCGCAGCGGCTGGTGGGTGCTGCTTGAGTTTGTTCCCCTCGTCGGGGCTCTCGTGGTGCTGGTGTTCATGGTGCTGGACAGCCAGCCGGGTGCGAACCGGTTCGGGCCGAATCCTAAAGAGTGAAGGCGGGGATCGGGGCCGGTCCGTCTCAGCCCTGCGCCGTTGAGTGGGCAGCAATCCAGTCGGCTAGCTGATCCTCGGTCAGCCAAGAAGTCTGGCGAGACTTACGTCGTCAGAACGGCGTGCGCCACTTCAGTCCCGCAAAGCGCGTGTAGTCCCGGTCGGTCGTGATCCATTCGCAGCCCGCCTCGATGGCGAGCGCTGCATTCCAGGCGTCGGGAACGAGATTGCCGGTCGCGCGCGAATCGCGGCAGATCTGCTGGAACAGCGACCAGTGTCGCTCGCCAGGCTGCACAAGCGTCGCATTGGGCTGGCCGATCAGCGCATTGGCGTACTCGAACACCTCGGCCGAATCGCTCGGGACGGCGAAGATCCGCGGGTGCGTGCAGACGCGGACAACCGCGGAGAGTACGTTCGGCGCCAGGCCGAACGTCGCGGGACCGTTCACGACGTCTTCGAGCCACGCCTTGTACCGTGAATGGTCCGGCGAGTCGACCCGGTACGCGTAGATCAGGACGTTGACGTCCGGAAGGATCAACTACGCTCGTCCATCCGGTCGAGCAGATCGGCGGAATCGTTCAGATCGATCCCCGGCAGTACGCCGCCCGTGGCGCGGCTCACGGGCAGCCGAACCCGTTCCGCGCGGGACGAGGGTCGTGGTCGACGGAGCGCCATCCGCAGGCCCTGTTCGATCAGTGCCGTCAGCGTGACGCCGCGCCGGGCAGCCTCGCGGCGCGCCTGCTCCAGAAGACCCTCGTCGAGACGGACCGTGGTTCTCATATGTCGAAGCATACCGGAGTGTATGTCAGTATGTCACAACGCCCGTTCGGCACGGTTCCCAGGAAAAGCTCCGTGACCGATGAATCGGGCGACACAGGCGCCAACGCACGGCCGGCTCAAGGCAATCGACGGCCTCGAGCGAAAGCGGCGACAACGTAAAGCGGTGTGAGTTTGTTTGCATTCAGCGACTCAGGTCTCGATAGGGTGAGCCCATCCAATTAGCAGTTCCTGAGACCCGTACGCGCACTCCTGAAGATGTAGTCGACGAAACCCTCGGTCGGTCAGCCTGGAGCGGCACGTTCCCAAAATGACGAAGGGCGGTTCCCAAAAATGCAGGACAGCCACAGCGACATCAGGCTCCAGCTATCAATTTCATTAGGTGATTTACCATAATATACATTATGCGTACCAATAGGATGGCCCGGTCCCAAGTGGACCGGAGCCACCTTTGCCTCGACCGCCTTCGCCGTCTTATGCTTCGTCTCGTAGGCCGCATCGGAAGGATTCGGACGGCGCTACCGAGCAGCGTGGCTCAAGGTCCGGTCTGTCGGAAATGGGCGCTGGCAACAGCGCACCAGCCTGGTACGACAGCAGGTTTCGTGAAACACCGGCACGACCGTCGCCACGCGGGCAAGGTTCCTCAGTCGAGGAATGTCTTGCTGTGCCTGCTCGACCGTTATCAATCTTCTACGTTTACCCCGACCAGCTGATTGCGCGTTGGTGCGGCGTTTCCGTTGCGACGGCTCGTCTCTACAAGTCCGGGGCCCGTAAGCCGTCCCGTCAGGCGATGCGTCTGTTTGCTCTTTATCGTGACGGCCGCGTCCTTGACGACCTATGGAAAGGATTCGCTATCCGCCGCGATCATCTGGTGGACCCAGATGGCCACGAGTTCGGTCCCAGACAGCTGCGCGCACACTGGCTGATCGTTCAGCTGGCGCGAGACCTGGCGAGCAAAGACCCACGGGACCTTGAGGAATACTGCCGCATCCTAAGGTCCGCATGACCCCGGCGACGGAGAGCCGTGCTGCGGGGCCGGAGGCACCTCTTAGGACGCCGCAGGCGTCGAGCGCCGAAGGCGCGTCCCCTCCGGGGCGATCCGGCAGCCGGGGCCACTGTACGAGCGCGGAACCTGAACCCAACGTTACGCCGATATCGGCCGCGTCCACGCTAAACCATCCGGGACCGGTAGGCCTTGAATCGCCGTCGGCTACGGAGAGCGTTGCTGTGGCCGGTGATGGTTCCGAGACTAGTAGTCTGCAGACCATCACTGCCGGCGAGGGCAGGGAGGCCGTTGGAGACGGCCCCTGCTCCGCCGATCACAATGCCCTCCCCTCTGGGCTTGTCGGAAAACAAACAAGTGACACGTCCGCGATTCAATCCATCTCGTTCACTGCAACAAGTCATTACGACGCGACCCGCGAACTCGCGCAGTCGGCCCGGCTTAGAAAGTTGAAGCTCGTCGTTGGTCACCATGCGGATACGGTTCGCTCATTGTTCGCGGATTCCGGCGTCAACTGCCAATGCATCATGGTGACGCTCACCTACGCGCCGGGCGTCGAGTACTCGCCACGCCAGATCACCGAATACGTGAAGCGCATGCGGGGCTGGCTCGAGGCACGCAAAATCGTCTATGCATACGAGTGGGTTCTTGAGATGCAGATGCGCGGCGCTCCGCATTACCACGTGCTCTGGTGGGTTCCGTCCGGCCTTCGACTGCCGAAGCCCGACACTGCCATGGGTCGCCAACGCAAGGCCCTGTGGCCGCATGGACTCACTCGCATCGAGAAGGCCCGCTGCGGCCCGGCTTACATCACCAAGTACGCTAGCAAAGGCGACCAGGGACGTTCTCTGCCGAAAGGCGCGCGGCTCTTTGGCGTCGGTGGCTTCGACTCCGCCAAGCGACTCGCACAGTGGCGTGCCCTACCCGCTTACATCCGCAATCGAACATCCGAAGGGGATGTTGTACGAAAGGCTGCCGGTGGCAGTTGGGTTGTTCGATCAACCGGAGAGCACATCGAGTCAGAGTGGGAACGCCGCGTTCAATGGGGACCTGGCTATTGTCGGGTGACATTGACTCGGCGGGATGCGTACGCCCAGCCGGCACGGACTCTCAGTTAGGGTTTATTCCCAACGCCTGGTCGACCGATACCAATTGCGACGCTCACATTTTTGAACGTGTTTCCCGACAAGGTGTTGCCCATCACGTGCAGCATGTTGTCGTCCGTGAAAACGTCTAGTCCGAAAGGACGCAAATCCAGTTTCAAGAACATCAGGTCGCCACCGTCGTTCTGCATTACATGTATGACCGATTGTCCCTTGGCCTGAACCAGGACTCTTTTTCCAAGAGCCTGTACCTTTACATCGGGATGCGATGAAAAGTTCTCTTTGATCAATGGAACCCACTGATCCGCTTCGCGGTTGGCTGGTAGTGATAGCCAGACCCTGGGAGGAAAACCCTGCCCAATCAGCAACGGGATAGACCCATTGACCGAAAAGATCGCGGTAGCGTTCTCAAGCGTGTTGGTCCTGATCTTCATGCGGTTATAAGGGACAAACCGCGGTGGAAGACTGTCGAGTCTCATTGGTCGGATCCTGCGGTGACGTGCACGCGGCGAGGCTTGTTGGCCTGAAAATGGCTATTGATCACCTCTTCTAATTGCTCTCGCTCCTTGTCATCGCGCGACCGAACAAACGTCAAGACAATACTCAGCACGATTCCGCACCCCAGCGTCACCAGTTCCCATTTATGCCAATCGGGCTGCTGTTGTGTAATCACGCCGGAAACAAACTTGCCTGTGAGCATTAAGGCGATGCCAACTGTGGCGCTCACAGCGCTTGTGAAAAGCAGATGCGACGTCCCCCGTCGCCGTAAGACCACGAACTCATACTTCGTGAGTTCATACGGCATCTCAGCAATGTAGCGCTGTGGCTCGACGTTACTGGCGCCAGGCAATACAAGCGGCGAGTCGAATTGTTTGCCTTCGATGACTTTGTTTTGTTCAGCCACTACAAGGACCTGTGTAGCCCCTTCTTCTGAAGCCTGCGGTTCCAATCAACATTCCGGCTGTTTGCCTCGGTCACGGCGAGGGTACGGGAACATCGCTGCAGCCCCCCGGCATCGTGCAGTTTGCACACTGAGCAATATCTTGCAACTCTTTGATTGTGCTTATTGTTTGGGAGTCTCAAAAAGAAGGCTTGCTATACATTAGGCGTCGTTCGCCATATGGGGGCGAAGGGCGGATTCCACTTGGCGGTAAGTTTCTTCGAACGCTTGGAATGCCTCGGAATCCGAATCTTGGCAGTCCCGGAGTATCCGAAGCAATTGCACTATTAAATCGAGCAGGACCTGCTCAAATTTGGTGACCTGTTCAAACTGCGCATCCAATTTCGCGACAATCGCGCCCCGACCGTTGTGATCCCTCCACAATGGACCATAGGTCTTGTGAAATTGGTGAATAAGCTCATTGCGGCCTGCAAGGATGGTTTCCAACTCGCGACGCATCTCCAGACTTTCGGACGTAAACGAATTCCGAAAAGACCTGATCAACTGCCCCAGCGTCTGATTCGCAGTCCGTGCTGCACGTTCATCGAGGCCATCCAGACAGTGCGCTGCCCCTTGAATGTCTAGGTACGGAACGAGTGCTTTGAGCGCGCCTTCTAGCCGCTGCACTCGGATGACATTGCGGCCAACTCGCCGGTGAACTTCAGCGATGTGTTGTTCCAAAGCGGGGTCGGTGCCTGGCGAGTCCGCCATCCGTGCGTCTCCTGATTGGCGCGTACCTCCAGTTTGCACATCGGCGAGACTGGCGCAAGTTACTGATTCGATTGCTGATCTTTCAGCGGCAAGAATTGTGCTTGCTATACATTATGCGTGCCCGGTGTGACGTGCTCCAGTTCCTTGAGGGACCGGAGCCACCTTTGTGCCGTACAACGCCCTCGCCGCCGGTACGACAGCGGGATCGAAGAGCGCCGGCACGACCGTCGCCACGGCGCGTCTCTAACAAGTCATGTGCTCGAAAGACTTTATAGACTGGGCTGGTGGCCGCAGCCGACATCTCCAAGTGACCCATCTCGAAGAGCGCCTGACCGATTAGGGTTGCAGCGGCGAATTTGAGCCGCGCTGCTTCGGCCGCAACGTCTTAATTGCTTTGACCTATTCAGTAGCGGTTGTACCCCTGCTCAACGCGCTTCGTCCTTTGACGAACCGTTCTGTGATGCTCAGCATCCGCGTTCTCGCCGGTTTTTCCAGATAAGTGTAAAAAAGATGCCCAAACGCAATGGCGAACAGACTGCCAGCTAGTATCCACGCAGGCGCGAAGGCGTATTTCGCGACAGTCATTTTGGCGAAGTTCAGGACCACGTCGTGCACGATATAGAGCGAGTACGACATCCTGCCGAGGTGCTGGAGCACCAAGCCATTGAAGGCCGACGGTGCGCAAGCCAGGCTATAGACCACGACGGCGGAGAAGAATGTGATGTATATGAACGCGGCGTGCTCGCCGCTTAAATAGTCGAGTGCGCTCCCTCCAAAGACAAGAGTCGCTAGTGCCGCAATTGCAACGCATGATGTGACAGCGTCGTGCCGCAGGGTCCAGAGACGGAACAGCAAGACGCCCGACGTGAATTCGGCGGCGACCCGAAATACGCCATATGCCATCGTCCCCTGGAAAGGAACGGACGTTGCCACGAGAAACAGGGAAAGGAACAGTACCGCCACCACACCCACGATTACTCCCGTCGATCGGAGTCTTCCTGCTGCGAGAGCGATAGCCGGAAAGGTGAGATACGCAGCCCACTCAAGGCTTACCGACCAGGATACGACGTTCCACGTCGCTCGCACCGGAACGCTCCAAGCTTGGACAAGCGCGATCGAAGCAACCAACTGGGGAAGTGTGTGCGACGCGACTTTTGTGCCTATGGCCATGCACAGCAGGAAGACGCCGACGAGTGCGAGGCCCGCCAGGTGTACGGGATAGATTCGCGCGAGTCGCTTCCAAAGAAACGACCCGTATGAGGCCGGTGTCCATTTCCGGCCGTCTGCATAGTTGTAGGCAATGACGAATCCCGATAGGACAAAGAAGACGTCAACTCCAAGGTAGCCGGCGCGACCGAATACTCCAACCGGAATTGCGATCGGAGAACCTAAGCGCTGAAGAGCAAGCATCGTGTGATAGCCAAGCACCCACAGCGCTGCGATTCCACGGAGGCCGGTTAACGATGGCAAGTCGCGACTCATGACAGCCAGTCTGGAATATTCGACAGGCTAAATAAGTGACTCATGACACATTGCCTGCTCGGGAGAGCGCCCTATCCGCTTGTCTTTTATACATTGTCGGTGGGCCTTCGCGACACTTGCTATACATTTATGCGCACCGCTTTCGATAACTCGATGCGGGCATTGCAAGCGTAAGAACGTCGGCGATCACTAGACGAAATGGGTCCAGAACACTGTAATCATTGCGGCGGGAGCAACAACCATTGCCGCGACAACGCCAGGGCACCCGCGTCTTGCTGAACGCGTCGACACAGACTTCGGATTTCGCAAAGAGGGCGGCTGCGATTCACGCCACCGCTTGTGACACGCCTGACAATAGTGTCGCCCGTGCATTGCTCCTGATCAACGCACCGGCAGGCGCAGCGGCGCCGATGAGCTAACATTCGATCGAGGGCGACCATGACGACTAAGTCGGTTTGGATCATCACCGCTTGGGCCGCTATTTGTTGCTCGACGTCCGTTCGGGCGCAGGACGTGACCTATGCGGATCTGGCACCGATCCTGTCGTCCAGATGCGTGATGTGCCATCAAGGTGACGGAGCTCCACTCGGACTTCGGCTCGACAGCCTCGAGGGTTTGCTCGCCGGCAGTCGTAACGGTCCGATCGTCAAGACCGGCAATGCAGCGGATAGCGAACTCATCCGGCGTCTCCGCGGTACGAGCCAGCCGCGCATGCCGATGACCGGCCCACCGTTTCTCGCCGACGATGAGATCACCCGGTTCGAGCGCTGGATCGCAACCGGCCTGGCGGCAGGCCCGGAGTCGCGTGCCGCCGCGACGAAGCCCGCTGCGCCGCGACGACCGGGCCCGGGCGAAGCGGTCACCTACCTGCACGTCGCGCCGATTCTCGCCACGCGCTGCGCCAAGTGCCACGCCGAGCGCGGTCTCATGGGACCGGCCCCGGAAGGCTACCGCCTGACGTCGTACGAGGCGACGCTGTCAATTGCCGATCGAGTTCGGGTGGTGCCTGGACACCCCGAAGCCAGCGAACTGGTGCGACGTGTGCGTGGCCAGGCCCAGCCCCGCATGCCGTTCGACGGACCGCCGTACCTGCCCGACGATGACATCAAGCTCATCGTCGAATGGATCCGCCAGGGTGCGCGTGATGCCGAGGGTCAGCCGGCGCCTGTTCCCGCAGGTGCCGAGGTCCGGCTGCATGGCGAACTGACCGGTCGCTGGCGACTCGACGGGTTGACGCTCGGGGTCTCCGGCGGCACGCGCATCGACAAATCCCCGGCACCAGGTGACTACGTCGAAGTGCGCGGCCGAGTGGCCACGGACGGCTCGATCATCGCGGACCGGATCAGGCCGCGCTGAACGATCGCCCGGCCGCAGTCACCAGGGCGGACGCCTGCCCGCTTGGGCTGAACATTAAGCGCACTTCCCTCGTGAAGCCAAACTGCAGATGCCCACATTCCTGCCAAGCAGAAATGTCCCCACTCGTTGGCTCGACATAACGCGGCTCGCCCACCGTCTCGATCGGGCCGCACGCGCCTTGGCAAGACGGAAGCGCGAGATCCTTTTCCGATTCTGTGACGTGGCACAAGGTTGGCGAGTGAGTCCTATTTACACTTCGCCGAGCAATTGCCATCGAATCAGGCGCCGTGGCTCGCGTCAGCTGGAGGAACGTTTCGTTGTCCGCAATACCTGCGCCCGCTCCTGTGCGACCCGCTCCCGTGCCGGCCGGCAAGTCAAGAACTGCGCACCCGCCGCGCGTGGAATTCATCGCCCTGACGGACGACGACTCGCTGCTTGAACAGATCGGCCTGGCACTGGACGGCGAGTCCATGATCCGGCACGTCGAATCGGTCGATGCAGCAAGCGAATTCATCCGGCCGCTGCAACCGTGCGTGGTGCTGCTCGATGCGCGTGGGCACACGGTCCTTGCCGAGACCGTGGCGCGGCTCCAGTCGCCGGACGGCACCTGCATCGTCATCGTGCTGGCGCCGGCGGAAGACAGCGCCAGCGTCTCGAGTTCCATCAGGGGATCGGCCACCTTCGCGATCCTGCCCATTCCGATCGAGACCGGCCAGACGATGGCTGTCCTCGAAGGCGCGAGCGGTGAAGCCCTTGCTCGATACACCGTGGTCGCGCATTCCATCGCCAGCGTCCCAGCACCGATCGTTGCAGCACCGACAATCGAGTTGGCGGCATCGTCATCCACCCTCGCGGATCTGGAGCGCAGCGGCGACGTGGCGACAACGGCCCCGGCCACAGCATCCGCGATGCGCGCGACGGGCGGTGGCCGCCCACGCGCCTGGGCCGGCATCATCGCGGGTGTCGCGCTTGTTGCGGCTGCCCTGGCGTGGTTTGCGCTGCGCTCGCAGAGTCCGGACGCGCGCGTGACCCCTGCCGCTGCTTCGGCATCGCAGAAGGTGGATTCCCAATCCCTGCCTTCGACAAGAGCAGCGGCTCCCGTGCCGGCCGGTTCGAGCGACGAACTGCTCGACAAGGCGCGCATTGCCTTGGCTGCCCGTCACTACACGGAACCGGAGGGCGACAATGCCCTCGCCTATTTCCGCGCCGTGCTCACACAGGATCCCGCGAACGACGAAGCAAAGGAAGGCATGCAGCGAATTGGCGCCCTGCTCGACGAGCGGTTGCAGTCCGAATTGGCGCAGCGAAGGATCAACGACGCCGCAGGCACGCTCGCCCAGCTCAAGTTCATCCGCCCGGGCGATCCCGGCTTGATCCAGATCGACGCCAAGGTGACGGAAGCGCAGATTGCGGCGGCCCTCGAGGCCGGAAATGTCGATCGAGCCAACCAGTTGCTGCAGCAGGGTTCGCAGCTCGGCACGTTGCCTGCGCCGGTCGCCGCGCACTGGCGCGACGTGATCGCTCGCCGGCAAGGCGATGCCCGCGCGCAGGTGCTGGCGCAACTCGTCACGAGGCGAATTCGCGAGGGATCGCTGGTTGATCCACCCAACGACAGCGCGAAGACCTACCTCGCGCAATTGCGCAAGGTACCTTCGGACCCGAGGCGGCTGGCGGATTCCGCGACAGCGGAGCTGCAGCAGGCCTACCTGCTCAAGATTCACGACGCCGCGGCCCAGGCGCGGCGAGATGATCTGGAGCGCTGGGTCGCGGAAGCACGTGAACTCGGAGTCAGCCCCACGCGACTGGCCGCCGCGACGCGCGTCGCGCCACCTGCCGCCGCGGCGCAGCCGGACAACACGGCGTCCGCGCGCCTTGCCCAACTGGTGCAGGATCGCATCCGTGACGGACGCCTGCTCGAACCATCCCAGGACAGCGCAGTCGCTTACCTGAACGCGCTGCGCGCCGAGGATCCGTCCGGCAGCGCAGTCGTCGCGAGCAGCCGGGCCTTGTCCGACGCGTTGCTGGAAAGTGGGCGAAAAGCGCTGCTTGACCGCAACCTCGATGCGGCGCAGGCGAATACGGCCGCCGCCCGGCGACTCGGGCTCAGCCTCGCCGACGTGGACATGCTCGAGCGTGCAATCGCGGCGGCGCGCGCGACGCCCGTGACGAAGCAGGGGCCGCCGCCCGAAATCCAGCGCACACGGTACGTCTCGCCGGAGTACCCGCCGGGCGCGTTGAAGAAAGGCGTCCGCGGCGACGTTCGAGTCCGCATCACTGTCGCCGCGGACGGCAAGGTCAAGTCGGCGACGGTCGTGACTTCGAACCCGGCTGCGGTGTTCGACAAGGCAGCGCTCGACGCGGTTCGGCGCTGGCGCTTCAAGCCGCTCTCGGCCACCGATCCAGACATCGAGGCGACCGTTATGACCGAGATCGTCTTCCGACCCGAGGAAGTGAAACAACCATGACCCGCTTGGACCCCCGGAGCCCGCGCGGGCAGCAAACGCTGACTGAACGGCTCGCGGTGCACTTGCGCGACCGAGCCGCGACAGTCGGCTTCCTGGTGCTGCTCGTTGCCTTCATCGGACTGGTGCTGGTACCCGGTTACCGGCTCGCCAGTCAGCTGGCCGCCGACACCGCCGCCCTCAAGCTGGCGAGCGAGCAGCGTGGCCAGCCAGCAGCGATGGCCAGTTCGCTGGTGGCAATCCGCGACCGGCTCGCGTCAGGCGTTTACGTCGCCCAGACCCTCAGGGACCTCGGGACGACGATGCAAGAGTTCGATCGGAGCCTGGCGCAGCTCCAGCAGTCGGCTGCCGGCGATTCGGCCGAACTGCATGCGATCCAAAGCACGTGGTCCGCGTACCGCAAGACCCTGGCGCCTGTGGCCGGGTTCAAAGGCCTGCCCTATCGCGACTCGGACTCGGCCGGCGTGCAGCTGAACGCGGCCGGACAGCAGTTGCTGAGGGATGCGCGGCAAGCCATCAAGACCGGACGTGATGCGACGGATCGGCTGAATTCAGCCCTGTCGTCGGTCAGCTCGAGCCTGCAGCAGCAGGTCGTCACTGCGTCCGCCACCCTGCGCACCCTGATGATCACCGGCGTCGTCTTCGCCGGGCTGCTGGTGGCTTTGCTCGCGTATTTCCAGTGGTTGAAGGCCCGTCACGAGCGCATCGCCGTCGAGGCACGGAACCAGACGCGCGACATCCTGAGCACGGTCAAGGACGGACTGTTCCTGATCGACGCCGATTTTCGCATCGGCGAGGCGCACTCCACTGCGCTGTCGACCCTGTTCCGCCGCGACGACTTCAGCAACCTGACCCTGGAGGACCTGCTGCGCGACACGGTCACGGAAAAGACCCTGGCCACGGCGACTAAGTACGTAAAGCTGCTCTGGGGCGAGCGCGCCAAGGAGAACCTGATCCGGAGCATCAACCCGCTGGCGGAAGTCGAAGTCCACTTCGAGCGTGCGGATGGTGGCCGCGACCTGAGGTATCTGCAGTTCGACTTCCACCGCGTCAAGGGCGACGGGGGCGCGCGGCACATCCTGGTCTCCGTGAACGACGTGACTTCACGGGTCCTGCTCGCTCGCGAACTGAAAGAGTCCCAGGCCAACGCCCAGGGGCAGATGGACATGATGCTCGGCCTGCTGCAGGTCGATCCCCAGCAACTGGCGTCGTTCCTCGACGACACGGGCGCGACGCTCGCGCAGGTCAACAATGTCCTCAAGGTGCCTGCGCGCGGCGACGGGGACTATCGGGCGAAAGTCGACCCGTTGTTCCGCGAGATGCACCGCATCAAGGGCGAGGCCTCCATGCTTGGCCTGGCTTCCGTCGAAGGCCGCGCGCATTCTTTCGAGGAGCTGTTGAAAGACCTGCGGGATCGGCCGCAGTTGTCCGGCAACGATTTCCTGCCACTCGTCCTGCGCCTCGACGAGATCCTCGGTCACCTGCAGTCGATCCGCGACCTGGTCGGCCGCGTTGATTCGCTGCGCGCCACCGCGCTGTTGACGACAGCCCCGCGTGCCCCGGCCACGGTCACTTCGACCCAGGCGGGCCAGCAGGATCTCACTCCCTCGCTTGACACGCTGGCCCAGCGCATCGCCGCCGATCTCGGCAAGAAGGTCCGGCTCGTGGCAACGGGCCTCGACGATGTGCCCGGTGAGATGCGCAGGGTAGTACGCGATATTGCGATCCAGCTCGTGCGCAACGCCGTAGTGCACGGCATCGAGGATGCCGGCTCACGACGCGACGTCGCCAAGGACGAGACCGGCGTGCTGCAGCTCCAGTTCAAGGCGCATGACCAGGGATTCGAGCTGCTGTTCCAGGACGACGGGTACGGCATCGTGGCGGAAAAGATGCGCGAAGCCGCGGTCCGTCGCGGCCACCTGAGCGAGCAGGAAGCCAGGCAGTTCGACACGAAATCGAGCCTGGCCCTGATTTTCAAGCCCGGCTTCTCGACACACGACGGCGCCAGCCGTGATGCCGGCCGGGGCGTCGGTCTCGACTTCGTGCATAAGGCGGTGCAGGCGATGGGTGGCCGCATCGGTGTCGCGACGGCACCGGGCAAGTACACGCGTTTCTCCATCCTGCTGCCTGCGGCGAGCAAGCAGCAGAGCAGCGTCGCCTGACGCGGGCGAAGCAGGAGACCGCGCGATGGCTGTCACGGCCCGATCCCAGGCAAGACCGCTCAAGCTGCTCATCGTGGACGACTCCAACGTGATCCGTCGGCGCATCGAGCGTTGCCAGCAGGGCGAATCACTCCGGGTCGTCGGCGTGGCCTCGAACGGCGTCGAGGCGGTCGAAGTCTTCCGCCGGACCGACCCCGACGTCGTCACGATGGACATCACGATGCCCCAGATGGATGGCATCGAGTGCGTCGAACGACTGGTCGCGCTCAAACCGGACGTCTTGATCCTGATCGTGTCTGCGCTGGCCGACAAGGCAACCGCCGTGGAAGCCATGGAGAAAGGCGCCAACGGCTTTTTGAGCAAGCCCTTCTCGGATCGTCAACTGAATGAAGCGCTGGATGAGCTGATCGCGAGCGCCTGACGCACCTATGCTCGACGAACAGGACATCCGCGCGTTCGTGTATGGCACCACCCGCTACTTCGAGGTCGCGGCGCAGCAGGCAGCCTCCGTGGGTTCGCCGTACCTCGTCACCCGGGGTGCGCCCGAGATCCACGACTACACCGGCGTGATCTCCGTGTCGGGCCGTCGCAGCGGCATCGTCTATTTTTCGGCGCCGCGGGGCATGCTGACCGTGCTGCTGATGAAGATGAACGAGAGCAATGTCTCGCACGAGTACCTGTGCGACCTGGTCGGCGAGGTGGCGAACACGATCGCCGGCAACGTGCGGCTCAACTTCGGCAGGGACTTCACGATCTCGGTGCCGACCGTCGTCGCCGGCGCCGGCCAGACGATCGACCTGCCCGCCGGCAGCAGGCCCGTCGTGATACCGATCAACTGGCGCAGCCACGTTGCCAAGCTCGTCGTGTGCCTCAGTTGATGGCGGCCCGTGCCCGGGCTGCCGGGGCCGATTTCAAGGTCGAGTTTTCAGGTGCTTCAGCACGAGGCCAGGCAGGATGCGGAAACTCAGGCCCAGCGTCTTCTGCTGGTGACGCGCGTTCTTCGACACGGCCGCCAGGCGTTGCCGGTCGTGCAGCGCGGGCCCGGCGAATACGACCATGTTGCCGCCCCACCCGACCGTCACGGGGATGACCGGCTCGCCGAACACGTGCCGGATCCGCTCCATCTGGATCGAACTCGCCGTTTCGTGGGCCGCGAGGTTCATCACGAACACTCCGCCGTCCGGGAGGATCCGGCGCGAGTGCTCGAGAAACTCGTACTCGGCAATGGACGGTGAAATGCCGTTGCGGTCGTAGGCGTCGACGAGCAGCACGTCGGGATATTGCCCGGCGTCGGCGAGGTCCGCGACATAGCGCGCGCCGTCGCCGTGGATGACCTGCAGGTCGGTGCCGTCGGGCGGAATGTTGAAATGCGAGCGCAGCGCGATCACGTTGGCGTCGATCTCGAGGGCCGTGACATGCGTCGCCGGCAGGTACCGATTGCAGAACTTGACCAGCGAGCCGCCTCCGAGCCCGATCATCAGGACGCGTCGCGGCTCGGGATGGAACAGCAGGAAGCCCATCATCTCTCGTGTGTAGTCGTTGACGAGCGCGTCGGGATCGTCGATCCGCATTTCGCTCTGCACGCTGCCGTCGATGGTGAAGCACATCGCGCGATGCTTGCCGTCTTCGACGAGGAACGGCTTGTCGTAGGTGCCGGCGACCAGCCGCTGGCACAGTACCGCCGACGCGGCAGCGGTCGGTTCCAGGACGCGAACCAGCGTGCCTGGGTCGACCGTGAGCCCACCGAGCGACAGCAGGTCGCCATCTTGCCGGCTCGGCGGTCCCCAGCCTTCCTGTGGCGACGTCGCCAGGTTGACCCGTGTCGCGTGCCTGTGTCGCGGCGACCGATCCGTCTTGTTGCTCATTCCAGGACCTCGCACTTCAGGTATTCCGACCATCGCACCTCACGGGCGGGACGGTGCGGTCACCGCATCTTTCCGGTGCGCCGTTCGCGCTCGGCGGATGCGTTCGGCGTCCACGGTGTTCCGGTCTGGTCCTCGATGTAGCGCCGAATCAGCTGCCTGACCACTTGCGACGGCGTCGTGTCCTGCTCCGCGCAGATGCGTTCGAGCAGCGCCTTCTTGCGCGGGTCGATCAGCACGGTCAAACGGGCGGTGCGATCCTCGATTGGCAAGCGAACTCCTCACGGTGCCCGGACATGTGCGCATGATTATAATATAATTTGCACTGGAGTAGAATTTCGTCATGTCCCCGCTCGACTCGCCCCTGAACACCTGCCTGGCACTCATCGCGGCCTGGGCGGTGATCGGCGCGGCGGGACTGGCGCGACCCAACAGCGTCGCGCTGGTCGGTCGGGTGCTGTTTCCGCTCGGCGCGCTCGTCGGCGTCGCCCTGGCATGCGTGGCAACGGCGAGCCTGACCGCGCCGGTCGAGCGCGCCACGTTGCTCATCGGCCTGCCCGACCTGCCCATGCACGTGCGCCTGGACGACCTCTCCCGCGTCTTCCTGGCACTCCTTGGCAGCGCTGCGGCCGGCGTGTCGCTGTTTGCGGCGGGCTATTTCCGCAAGGGCGAAGGCACTGCCCCGGGCGTGCTCGGCCTGCAGTACCACCTGTTTCTCGCCAGCATGGGTTTCGTGCTGGTCGCCGACGACGCTTACGCGTTCATGGTCGCGTGGGAGACGATGGCCCTGACGTCATATTTCCTGGTCACCGCACAGCACGGGCTACCGGAGATCCGCAGCGCCGGCTTCCTGTACCTGCTGATGGCGCACGTCGGCGCAATTGCGATCCTGCTGAGCTTCGGCATCCTGCAGGGCGGCACCTGGCTGTTCTCGTTCGATGCCATGCGCGCGAGCACTCTATCGACACCGTGGGCGACCGCCGCCTTCCTGCTGGCGCTGTTCGGGTTCGGCGCCAAGGCTGGCCTGCTGCCACTGCACGTCTGGCTCCCCGAGGCGCACCCGGCCGCACCCTCGCCGGTGTCGGCGCTCATGAGCGGCGTGATGCTGAAGACCGCGGTCTACGGCGTCCTGCGCGTGACGTTCGACCTGATCGGCGACCCGTTGTGGTGGTGGGGCCTGATCCCGCTCGGACTCGGGCTCGCCACCGCACTGTTCGGCGTGGTCTTCGCCGCGGTGCAGACCGACATGAAGCGCCTGCTCGCGTATTCGTCGGTCGAGAACATCGGTGTCCTGTTCACCGGCATTGGTCTGGCGATCGTCTTCCACGGCGTCGGCATGACCGAACTCGCCGCACTCGCGCTGGTCGCCGTGCTGTATCACGCCCTCAACCACGCATTCATGAAGAGCCTGCTGTTCCTCGGCACCGGTGCGGTGCTGCACGCGACGGGTCACAGGAACCTCGGGCGTCTCGGCGGCCTGATCCATCGCATGCCGTGGGTCGCCTGGCTGACATTGGTCGGCGTCCTCGCGATCGCCGGCCTGCCGCCGCTGAACGGCTTCGTGTCCGAATGGCTACTGCTGCAGACGTTCCTGTTCTCGCACGAAGTGCCGCAACCTTTCGTCAACATGCTGCTGCCGCTCGGTGCCGCCATCGTGGCACTCGCCGCCGCACTGGCCGGCTACGTCATGGTGAAATTCTTCGGCATCGTCTTCCTCGGACAGCCGCGTGAATCGTCGCTGGCAGCGGCGCACGACGCGGATAACTTCGAGAAAGCCGGGCTGGTCTGGCTGGCGGCCGGATGCGTGCTGCTCGGGCTGCTGCCCAGCCAGGTGATCCACGCGCTCGGCGCCGCCACCCGGCAGCTGGTGGGTGCCGCACCGAATCTTGCGGGCCAGTCGTGGTGGATGCTGGCACCGTTGGCCGAGCGGGACGTGTCGTACGCCCCCTTGGTCCTGTTGGCGGTCATCGTGATGGTGGTCGCGGCAACCTTCCTGATCGTGCGCGTCGTGTACCGTCGTCCGGTGCGCCGGGCCCCGACCTGGGATTGTGGCTTCGGCCGACTCGATCCGCGCATGCAGGACACGGCCGAGGGGTTCGGCCAACCGATCCGGCACATCTTTGTCTCGTTCTTCGAAATGGAACGTGACCTGCCCTCGCCCCTCGACCTGGCACCGCGCTATCGCGTCAAGGTCAGCGACCGGTTCTGGAAAGTCATCTACCTGCCGATCGCGGCACTGCTGCAGCGGGCTGCGAACTCCGTGGCCTGGTTGCAGCAAGGCCGCATCTCGGTCTACCTGACGTACAGCTTCATCACGCTCGTGGTGCTGCTCGCGGTGATGCTGTGAGCACGGTGGCCTGGTTCACTCAGTTCCTGGAGGTGCTCGCCGCACTGGTCCTCGCCCCGCTGTTCCTGGGTTGGGTCAACGCCTGTCGCGCCTGGCTGCAGAACCGGCGTGCGCCGAGTGTCCTGCTGCCCTACCACGGCATCCGCAAGCTGTTCCACAAGGACGCCGTGATCGCCGAGAGCGCGTCGCCGCTGTTCCGCCTCGCGCCGTATGTCGTGTTCGGAGCGATGGTTGCCGCAGCGGCGGTGATTCCCTCGATGGGCACCGGCCTGCCCTTCCGCTCCGCGGCCGACGCAATCGCACTGGTCGGACTCCTGGCGATAGCTCGTGTGTTCATGTCGCTCGCGGCAATGGACATCGGAACTGCGTTCGGCACGCTCGGCGCGCGACGCGACATGATGATCGGCTTCCTCGCCGAGCCGGCCCTGTTGATGGTCATTTTTGTAGCGTCGCTGATTTCGGCGACCACGGCCCTGCCGTTGATTGCCGAACGGCTCGTGATTCAGCCGCTCGCCCTGTATCCGAGCCTGGCATTCACGGCCGTCGCCTTTACCATGGTGTTACTCGCAGAAAATGCCCGCATTCCGGTGGACAATCCGGCCACGCACCTCGAGCTCACGATGATCCACGAGGCGATGCTGCTGGAGTACTCGGCGCGCCACCTTGCCCTGATGGAGTGGGCCGCTGCCCTGAAGCTCTTCAATTACGCCTGCATCGGCTTTGCGCTGTTCGTACCTTGGGGCGCGACCACCGGCGAGACCGGCATCGGCGCGCTAGCCTTGTCGATCCCGGCATTGCTGGCGAAGCTCGCGGTGGCCGGACTGTGGCTGGCGCTGCTGGAGACGGTATCCGCCAAGCTGCGCGTGTTCCGGGCGCCGGAGTTCATGGCCACCGCGTTCATGTTCGCGGTGCTGGGCCTGCTCGTGCACCTGCTGCTGGGGGCCTGAGGCATGCAGCACACGCCATTCGACCTGCAACTGCTGAACACCTGTGCTGCGATCCTGTTGTTGCTGTCGTTCGCCATGCTCGCGCAACGCCGCATCGTGGCGCTCGTGAACCTGCTCGCGCTGCAGGGCGCCATGCTGTTCATCGCCACGATGCTGCTGGCCTGGCGCACGGGGGAGAACCACCTTTACGTTTCCGCTGCGCTGACGCTCGGGCTCAAGGTCATCGCGATGCCGTGGCTGCTGCACGTGCTGATAAAGCGGTTGAACGTGCAGTGGGACAGCGAGCCGCTGCTCAACGTGCCGGGCACGATGCTCATCGGACTCGTCACCGTGGTGTTCGCGTTCGGACTCGCCCAGCCGATCGCCGAGCTCGCCAGCACGGCGACCCGCAATTCACTGGGGATCGCAGTGGCCGTCATCCTGCTCGCGTTCATCACGATGATTACGCGCCGCAAGGCCATGTCGCAGGTGGTCGGGTTCCTGTCCATGGAGAACGGCCTGTTCTTCGGCGCCATGAGCGCCACCTACGGCATGCCGATGATCGTCGAGTTCGGCGTGGCGCTCGACGTCCTGGTCGCGATGCTGGTGCTCGGGGTGTTCTTTTTCCAGATTCGCGAGCAGTTCGACAGTCTCGACCTGCACAACCTCGAATCGCTCAAGGAGGACCAGTAGTGGAGTTCGCGGTTCTGCTGCTGACGCCGTTGCTCGGGGCACTCCTGCTCGCCGTCTGGGGCGCACGTCCGCGGGCTGCCGAGATCAACATCGCGCTGAGCTTCGGCACCTTCCTGGCCGCGGCAGCAGTCACCGTGCGCGTCATCAACGAGGGCAACCTCACCGCGGCGGACGAGCAGTTCTTCCTCGACCCGTTCAACGTCTTCCTGGTGACGCTGACCGCGTTCGTCGGCCTGACGACGTCGATCTTCTCGCGGCCTTACATGCGGATCGAGATGGAGCACGGACGGCTGAGTCCGGGGCGGTTGCGGCTCTACCACTCGATGTACCAGCTCTTCATGACGATGATGCTGGTGGCGCTGACCACGAACAACATGGGCCTGCTCTGGGTCGCGCTCGAGGCCGCGACGTTGTCCACCGTGCTGCTGGTGACCCTGTACCGGACGCCAGCAAGCCTCGAAGCCGGATGGAAGTACTTCATCCTGTGCGGGGTCGGCATCGCCCAGGCGCTCTTCGGCACGATCCTGCTGTATTTCGCGGCCGAGAAGGCGCTGGGAGCCGACGGCGTCAGCGCATTGTTGTGGACCCACCTTGCGCAGGTTAAGGGCGACCTCGAGCCCACGGTGCTCGGGCTGGCCTTCGCCTTCCTGCTGGTGGGCTACGGCACCAAAGTGGGGCTCGCACCCCTGCACAACTGGTTGCCGGATGCGCACGCGGAGGGTCCTACACCCGTGTCCGCCGTACTCTCGGGCCTGCTGCTCAATGTCGCGATGTATGCGGTGGTTCGCTGCAAGATCCTGGTGGAGGGAGCATTGCAGTCGAACTTGCCGTCGAAGGTCCTGATGATCTTCGGGCTGCTCTCCGTCGTGCTGTCTGCCTTGTTTCTCTGGCGCCAGCGCGACATCAAGCGCCTGTTCGCGTACTCGTCGATCGAGCACATGGGCATCATTGCCTTCGCCTTCGGCATGGGCGGAGCCGTCGCGAACTTCGCGGCCCTGTTGCACATGACGGTGCACTCGCTGACCAAGTCGGCGATCTTCTTCACGGTCGGGCACGCGGCACAGAAAGCGGGCTCGCAGAAGATCGACGACATCCGCGGGCTGCTGGCGCTCAATCCGACCATCGGCTGGGGCCTGATGCTGGGCTCGCTCGCGATCCTCGGGTTCCCGCCGTTCGGTGTCTTCGCCAGCGAATTCCTGATCCTGACCACGGCAATGAAGCAGGAGCCGTGGGCCACGCCGATCCTGCTGCTCGCACTCGGCATTGCGTTCGCCGCGATCTTCAGTCGCGTGCAGTCGATGGTCCTCGGGCAACCGACTGGCCGGCGCCTGCCGCATCAGCCTGCGCTGCTGCCGGTCTTCGCGCACCTGGCGCTGGTGTTGCTCCTGGGCCTCTATATCCCGCCCTACCTGGCCGAATGGTATCGGGCCGCGGCCAGCATGATCGTGGGGCACTGACATGAGCCTGTCGCGCTGGATGTCACGGGCGTCGACGCTACAGGCCGCACCGGCCGTCGCACACATTGCAATCGACCCGGTCGAGTGGCGTGACCTGGCGCAAGACATTGCCGCCGCCGGTGGGCGCTTGCTCGCGCTCTGGGGCACCAATCGCGTCGAGCAGTGCGATACGGTGCAGGCAGTCGCGATTGCGCCGCCGGGCGTGCTCGCGATCACCGTGACGCTCGCCCGGGGCATGCGCGTGTATCCGGGCGTGGAGGACGTGTTTCCGTCGGCCAGCCGGATGCAGCGAGCGGTGTTCGATCTTTGCGGCCTGCGCTCGACCGACCGTGATACCCGGCCGTGGCTGCGCCATGCGGCCTGGCCCGCGGATGCCTTCCCGTTGTCTTCCGTGCCGCTGCCCTCGCCACCCGAGTCTCCGGTCGACGACTACGCGTTCGTGCGGGTCGACGGCGATGGCGTGCACGAGATCGCGGTGGGGCCCGTGCACGCGGGCATCATCGAGCCGGGTCACTTCCGCTTCTCGGTGGTCGGTGAAAAGGTATTGCGGCTCGAAGAACGCCTCGGCTACGTGCACAAGGGCATCGAGCGACGCTTCACCGAGCTGCCGCTCGTCCAGGGACACCGCCTCGCGGCGCGCGTCTCCGGTGATTCCGCTGTCGCGTACGCCTGGGCCTACTGCCAGGCCTTCGAACAGATGACGGCTACCGTCGTGCCGCGGCGGGCATCCTGGCTGCGGGCGCTGGCCCTCGAACTCGAGCGCGTGGCCAACCACCTCGGCGACCTCGGCGCGCTTGGCAACGATGCAGGGTTCGCCTTCGGGCTCGCGCAGTTCTCGCGCCTGAAGGAAAGACTGCTGCGGGCGACGGAACGGGCCCTCGGGCAACGGTACCTGCTGGATTTCGTCATGCCGGGCGGCACGCAGCGCGACCTCACGGTGGCCGCGACGGCAACGCTCGACGAATGTCTGCTGCAGCTGGCCGCGGAAGTCGCTGTGCTGCGCGGTATCTACGAGGAGCACACGGGCCTGCGCGATCGCTTCGCGGGGGCGGGAGCCGTGCTGCCGGAGTTGGCGGCCTGGCTCGGGCTCGTCGGTTTCGCGGGGCGCGCGAGCGGCCAGGCACTCGACCTGCGCGTGGACGCGGCGTGCGCGCCGTTCGAGGAACTCAGCGTGCTGCGCTGCGCACAGCAGGATGGCGATGTCCTCGCGCGCGTCACCATCCGCTTCGATGAACTGGTGGAGTCGTTGCGCCTGGTGCGGGAACTGCTGCGCGCAATGCCTGCCGGTGCCTGCGCGATCGACCTGCCTGTGCCGCCGGCCGGTGCCTTAGGCATCGGGCTGATCGAGGGGTGGCGCGGACCGGTCGTGGTGGGCCTCGAGGCCGGACCGGACGGGAGCATCCTGCGCTGCCATCCGCAGGACCCGTCCTGGCACAACTGGCCCGCGCTCGAGCACGCGATCATCGGCAACATCGTTCCCGACTTTCCGCTCATCAACAAGTCGTTCAACTTGTCGTACAGCGGCCACGATCTCTGAGCCACACCCATGCTCAAGACCCTGCAGCAGATTTTGAAGACCGGCCTCGTCACCGAGGCGCCGCCGGTCCCGGCGGACGAGCTGCGCGTGCGCGAGGCGCTGGAATCGCGCATCCGTGAAGTGCTCGGTCGTGCGCTGTGCATCCGCGAAGTCGATGCCGGTTCCTGCAATGGCTGCGAACTCGAAATCCATGCGCTGGCCAACCCGGTCTACAGCATCGAGTCGCTGGGCATCCGGTTCGTCGCCAGTCCGCGCCACGCGGACCTGTTGCTGGTCACGGGCCCGGTATCGCGCCACATGGAAGTCGCCCTCCGTCGCACGTACGACGCAACGCCCGATCCGAAGCTGGTGGTGGCCGTGGGTGACTGCGGCGCGTGTGGCGGCATCTTCGGCAGCGGCTACGCAAGCTGCGGCGCGGTCGCGAACGTGATTCCCGTAGACGTCGTCGTGCCGGGGTGTCCGCCGTTGCCGGCACGGATCCTGGCAGGCATTCTTGCCGCGATCGACAATCACCCGGCGGTATCGGGTGCCCAGTCGATCTGATTTCGCACAGGCACAGCGCTGACACCGGCCGCCGCAAGAGTAATGCCATGCCGAAGATCGACTTGCAGAAAGCACCCACGGGCTCCGGTTCGAGCTACCCGGCGCCGTTCGACCAACCTTGTCGCGGCCGCAGCTGGCACCGGCTGGGGCTCGCCGCCGGCTTGACCAGACTGGGCGTGAGCCTCGTTCGACTCGACCCCGGCGCCTGGTCGAGCCAGCGGCACTGGCACACGCACGAGGACGAGTTTGTCCACGTCCTGTCGGGCGAGCTCGTGCTGGTAACCGACGACGGCGAGGAAGTCCTGCGCGCCGGTGACAGCGCGGGGTTCCCTGCGGGGGTGAAGAACGGCCATAAGCTCGAGAACCGGACGGCAGCCGACGCCACGTTCCTGGTCGCGAGCAATCGCAGCGACGAGGACGGCGGGGAATACTCGGACATCGACATGGCGTTCAAGCCAGGGCGCTATGCGGGCGGCGGCGGCTATTTCCACAAGGACGGATCGCCCTACTGAACAATGCCCCACCCGCTGCGTCACCCGTCAACCGGATAAAACGCGTCCCAGCCCGAATTGAAACGGCGTCGCCAGCGGCCGGGTCACTATGCCGGGAGGCGCGGCGCAAACGATGGGAATGGCATTGATGACCGTGCCGGCGACGGCGATCTGCTCCGCCGACGTCGGCGAGGTGTCGCCGGCGCGCTTTTCCATGTTGAGCGAGATGCGCACACCGGGCTGCCCTTGCACGTGGATGCGCCACAACGGCGGATGCGGATCGTCAAGGTGCGCCGTCTCCATGTACCAGTGGATCGACATCGTCAGGCGCGGCGTGCCCTGCACGATGCCGCGCCACCGCCAGTTGAAGTGACTGACGCGACCTTTCGGGATCGTGCCTGCGCCGATCTGCAGATCGGTCGTTGCCGGATATACCCGATGTTCCGTGTCCACGCGCTCAAGCGACATTCCCAGTCGGGCTGCCATCGTCGCCAGCACTTCCGCATACATCCCGTTGAGCGACGACGACGGACCCCAGGCCGGATCGTTCGGGTCGACACTGCCCGGCTCTGCGCCGAAGCCCAGGATCTTGAACACGTAGTCGGGACTGCGGACGCCACGGCAATCGACGCTTTCGACCACTTCGACGTGGTCGACCTCCGTGCACACACCCGTCGCGACGATTGCAAGTTGCTCGCCGGCATAACCCGGATTCAGACCCGCGCCGATCAGCGAACTGCCGCCCTCGCGGCACGCTGCTTCGAGCGCCGCCAGCCGTTCGCCACCCCAATACTGCGGGTGGCTGTAACCGTTGATGCTGATGACGTTCATGCCCGCCGCCAGCAGGCGCAGGATGTCTGCATCGTGCGAGCCGTACGGCGGTGCGAGCCGCGCGGCGTGGATCACGACATCCGCATCAAGCTTGAGGATTTCATCGACGTTGCGCGAGGCAAGCACGCCGGTGGGTTCGCGGCGTGCAATCGTTCCCGCGTCCTTGCCTTGTTTGTCGGCGCCGTAGACGTAGACACCCACGAGTTCCATCGCCGGGTGATCGATCACCGCGCGCAGGCAGTTCTTCCCCATGCCGCCGGTGGCCCACTGGACGACCTTGTATTTCTTCACGCTCGCTCCTTGCGGCAGGCTGTCTACGGGTGCGCCACGGTCGAGTCGCGTGGTGACAGCGATGTCAGGAACACAAGGTCGGTCTGCCGATCCGCACCGACCACGTAGTAAGTGGACCCGATCTCGGCGAACCCCGCCTTGCGGTAAAAGGCCATGGCGCGCTCGTTGCGCTCCCAGACGCCGAGCCACGCATGCCGGCCGCCGAGTTCACGCGCCGCGTCGAGCGCGTGCTCCATCAGAAGCAGTGCAAGTCCTGTACCGCGCACGGAACGGTCGACATAGAAACGCTGCACTTCGAGGGCATCGGGCTGCACCACGCACGGCGGCGACACTGCGGTCCGACGGACCTGCGCATAAGCGACGATTCGTGCACCCTGCACTGCCAGCCATGTGATGACCGTCGGATCTGCGAGTTCGCGCGCCTGGATATCGGGTCGGTACGTCGAGGCCAGGTGGGCCTGCATGTCGTCTGCACCCGTGCCGTCGCGAAAGGCTTCCAGGAACGTGCTCGCGGCAAACGTGGCAAGCTGCTCAGCGTCGCTGACCAGGCCGCGCCGAATGACTACGTCGGGTGACGCTGGTGTCGACAAATTTTCCCTCCGGCCGCGATCAGGAAACCGGTGCAGCCTCGCGTGCACGCTTCGCAAGTTCGTAATCGCGCAGCGCCTCCGCCGCCGCCTTCTCGTTGCCCAGTGCCTTGTACGTCCAGTGCAGTACGTCGAAAGGACCTTCGTAGAGTCCGGGCGGGTGCCGAAAACTGATGCGCTCGAACTGCGCGCCACGGCCCCGGAACAGCCCGTTGGCGATCGCCATGTGCGACCAGGCCACGGCATCGTCATGGCGCTGGGCCTTGTAGGCCGCGAAGCCCGCGAGCCACGCGAGTTCAGCCGTGGCAGGGCGTATGGCAAGGCCCGCGGCGCAGAACTGCACGGCATCGAGCCAACGCAGCAGGCTGCAGCAGCATTCAGCGGCGCCATAGCACGCCCAGGCCCCCTCTTCTTCCCAGCCACGCAACTCGGCGCAGGTCCGGAATGCGTCGATTGCCGCCGCGAATTCGCCGAGGTGCTGATGCGAGGCGCCCAGGTAGTAGTACCAGCGCGCCTGCTTCGCGTGCTGCCTGGTGTAGCGCTTGAGGATCGCCACGTCGCGCTCGAACTTGCGCCGCGTGCCTTCCGGGTCCTTCGGCAGTTCGCGGAAGCGGATGCCGTGCAGGGTCAGCGTGTCGCCATTCGTGCGTCCCATGAGGCACTCGTGGGTCGGGCCCTCCCACCGCACTTTCGCGGGCAGGCGCACGACGCGCTCCTTCGAGTAACTGCCGACGTTGTCCATGACCATGCAGACCTGGGCCTGTGTGCGAGCCAGGGCACGAGCCAGGTCGAAGTCGCGGTCGAACAGCAGACGCTCGTCGGTGTCGAGCGTGACGGCCCATGTGGCGCCCGCCTCCGTCGCGGCTGCCAGGGCGAAGTTCCTGGCTGCCGCGAAGTCGTTCTTCCACGGAAACTCGCGCAGCAGCAGTTTTCCCCCGGCGACCTTGCGCGCCACTTCGACCGTGTCGTCCTTTGCACCGGTGTCGATGACGATGCAGCGGTCGACCTGCCCCAGCACGGACGCAAGGGCGTCACCGATGATGTCGGCATTGCTGCCGGTCAGGGTCGTGGCAACGATCATCGATTACAGCGTCTGCATGTCGATGACGAAGCGGTAACGGACGTCACCCTTTTCCATGCGCTCGAACGCCGTGTTGATCTGCGGCATCGTGGTCATTTCGCAGTCGGCGACGATGCCCTTTGCGGCGCAGAAATCGAGCAGCTCCTGGGTCTCCGGAATGCCGCCGATCGCCGAGCCCGACAGCGTCTTGCGGCCGCCGATCAGCAGCCGGCTGCTGAACGCCGGGATCGTGTCGATGACGCCGACCAGCACCAGTGCGCCGTGGGTGCGGACCAGCCGCAGGTACGGATCGAGTTCGTGCACGACGGGAATCGTGTCGAGCACGAAATCGAAGGTGCCGAAAGCACGCTTCATCGCGTCGGGGTCGGACGACAGCAGCACGTGGTGCGCCCCCAGCGCCTTTGCCTCCTCGGCCTTGGCCGCCGACCGTGTGAGCACCGTCACTTCCGCACCCATGGCGTTGGCGAGCTTCACGCCCATGTGACCGAGACCACCGAGACCCGCCACCGCCACCTTCGAGCCAGGGCCTACGTTCCAGTGCCTGAGCGGTGAATAGGTAGTGATGCCAGCGCAGAGCAGCGGCGCCGCCCGCGCGGGGTCGAGGCCGTCGGGCAGGCGCAGAACGAACTCGTCGCGCACGACGATGTGCGACGAATAGCCGCCGTACGTGATGTCGCCCGTCTGCCGATCCTTGCCGTTGTAGGTGAGCGTGGCGCCCTTCTGGCAGAACACTTCGCGGCCCGCGTTGCATTCGCTGCACTGCCTGCAGCTGTCCACCAGGCAGCCGACGGCGACCCAATCGTCCGCCTTGTAACGCTTGACCGACGGGCCAACGGCCGCCACTTGCCCGACGATTTCGTGACCGGGAACGCAGGGATAGACCGTGTTGCGCCAGTCATTGCGGGCCTGGTGCAGGTCGCTGTGGCAGATGCCGCAGTAACGGATGTCGATGCGCACGTCGTCATCACGCAGCGCCCGCCGTGTGAATGAATGCGGAGCCAGTGGACTCCTCGCATCGGTGACTGCGTAACCATGACAGGGGGTCGAATCGAGACTTGCGTTCGTCATAGGCCTTCCATTCTTCCCGATTGACGGCTCGACCGCGATGGCCGCGTCGCGCAACTCACCATGCGTACCCGGGCCGGTTGGGACGCAGCTTCCGACTCGCGGGGTCGCGGCCAGGTACGCCGGCTAGCGTGAAATGTGAAACAATCTGGTGCATTCGGGACCACCACTTTTCGGTGTTGCGGGTTTGATACATCGGCGTATATTCGCGCTGTAGACGACTGATTCTCCACGCCTTTTGCTTACCGACCCTACTCGTAAGCCGTGGATTAGGAATCTGACCCAAGGGCTTGAATAAAAACCGTTTTTTGCAGTTCAGGGGCAGGCGATGGCGGCACATTGGGACGATTTTCACGCGGCGATGCAAGTGCTCGTGGGTACGGGCCCGGTGAAACAGCGCCTGATCGATGCCTACCGGCACCACCTCGCCACGCTGCGCGAGCAAGAGTTGCCCGACGCCGTCCGTGACCGGTTCATCGCCTTGCGGGCGGCGATGCACGAAGCTTCCGCCACGGGTGGTTTGACCGCGCCGGAAGCATCAGTTCGCAAGATGTCCGAAAAGGACGCGGCAGGACACGCCGCCAGCCTGCTGGAGATGTTCACGGCGTTGTCGGCACTGAATGAAAGCGAGAGCGCGCCCCGGCTGCGCATCGTCGCGAGCGGCGACGACGACACACAGACCAACGACCTGTTCGAAGTGCCGGCTTTCCTCAGTCGAGCTTGAATTCGATCACGTCGAAGCGCGTCGTTTCCTCGTGCCGCGCCGCGCGCTTGATCGCGTCGATCAGCTGCCGCTGATCCCAAGGCACCACGTCGTCCGCGAGCTCATGCACCGCAGGGGCAATGGTGTCCGTGCCACCAAACGGCTCCAGCACGAGGATCGGCTTGTCGTACGCCTTGGCGCAGTGCATCTGGAATTCGACCCACTCCACGTTGCGGCGATACAGCGCGGCCGGCACCAGCACCACCTCGGCCTCGGTGATCTGATTGCGCAGGGACTCGCGCAGTGCCTCCTTGTCGCCTGAAGGGCGGGCGTCGGGAGTGCTGGTGTTGCGATAGAAAAAGTTCGGGCTGCTTTCGACGTACTCGAAAATGCGGTGGTAATCGTCGTCCGCCACCCACACGTGGCAGACGAACAGCCGGATCGGGTTTTTCTGGGTGACGCTGCTCACGAAGCCTCCGTCGACATCCTTGCAACCGGACCAGTCGCAATAGTCTAGCCTAGCGCATTCGGTTCCGGATCACCGTCAGGACCCGTAGAATTGAGGTCTGATGCGCTTTCTGCTTTATAACATCCGCTACGCTACGGGCACCGGCGCGGCCTTCCACCTCCCGATCCCGGGCGCGGGCTACCTCCGCAGCGATAAACGCGTGCTGGCCGGCATCACCCGCTTCATCAAGGGCCAGGACCCGGACATCGTCGGCCTGATCGAGGTCGACACGGGTTCGATCCGCACCGGCAAGGTCAACCAGGCCGACGTCATCGCCGCCTCGCTCGGACACTATTCGATCTACCAGTGCAAGTACGGCGCGAATTCGTTCAACACGTTCGTGCCGATCCTGAACAAGCAGTCGAATGCGTTCCTCGCGGCGCCGCGGGTCGAGGGCGAGCGCTTCCACTACTTCGACACCGGTATCAAGCGCCTGATCATCGAACTCGAACTCGACGACGTCTGCGTCTTCCTGGTGCACCTGTCGCTCAAGTTCCGGCATCGGCACGCGCAACTGCGCCAGGTGTGCGAGTTCGTGAAGCGCTCCGTCAAGCCGGTGATCGTGACCGGCGACTTCAACACGTTCTGGGGCGAGACGCCCAAATGGCGCTGTTCATGGAAGCGAGCGGGCTGCGCAGCGCCAACGTCGCGAGCCTGCCCTCGTATCCCGCGCGCAAGCCGCGCATGGAACTCGACTTCATCCTGTATTCGAAGGGCATCGAGATCGACTCGTTCTCGATCCCGGAAGTCACGTCTTCGGACGACCGACCGCTGGTCTGCGATTTCCACATCACGGGTTCGTCCCGCGTGGCCCATGGAGCTTCGATGAACACTTCCACGCCTGCCGTGAACTCGCGCCAGTGGACGCTCGCGATCGACTCGGACCGCGTCGCCTGGCTCACTTTCGACAAACCAGGCGCCAGTGCCAACTCGCTCTCGCGCGCTGCGATGGAAGAACTTCGACGCGTGCCTGTGCGACGTCGAACAGCAGCGGCCAGCCGGGCCTGGTGATCCGTTCCGGCAAGAGCGGCTTCATCGCCGCGGCGCCGACGTCTCCGAGTTCGGCCAGGTGCGTGCGCCGGATGAAGCGGTGCCTTCGATTCGTGCGGCCGACGGGGTATCAGCGGCTCGAGGACCTGCCCTTCCCGACCGTTGCCGCCATCAATGGCTACTGCCTCGGCGGCGGGCTCGAACTGGCCATGGCCTGCCGTCACCGCGTCTGCGCGGACGATCCAAAGGTCACGCTGGGCCTGCCCGAAGTGATGCTCGGCATTCATCCGGGTTTCGGCGGCACCGTACGGTCGGTGACACTCCTGGGCGTAGCGACGGCGATGGACCTGATGCTGACCGGCAAGAACCTGCGGCCCGACAAGGCGCTGCAGGTCGGTCTCGTGGATGCAGTCGTCGCGGCCGGACAACTGGCAGGACGCTGCAAAGGCACTGGCGCTGCGCCCGCAGCCCCGGCGCAAGGCGCCGTTTGGCCAGCGTCTGCTGAACCTGCCGTACGTTCGCGGCCTGGTCGCGGGAAAAATTGAGCAGCAGGTTCGTCGAAGGGCGCGCAAAGAGCACTACCCGGCCCCTTATGCCATCGTGGATCTCTCGCGCCGTCACGGCGCCAGTCCGCGCACGGGCTACGAAGCAGAGGCCCAGTCGGTCGCGCGGCTCGTCTGCACGCCGACGTCACGCAACCTCGTGCGGGTCTTCTTCCTGCAGGAGCGATTGAAGGCACTGGGTGGCAAGGAGCTCCCCATGGGCGGCCACGTGCACGTCGTGGGCGCCGGCGTGATGGGCGGCGACATCGCGGCCTGGTGTGCGCTGCGTGGTTTCACCGTCACTCTGCAGGACCGGGGCGCGGAGTTCGTGCAACCTGCGCTCGATCGCGCGCGAGCCTTCTTCGAGAAGCGCAGCCGGGTTCCCGGCAAGGCGGCCGAGCAACTGGCCCGGCTGCAGGCGGATGTCGAGGGCTGCGGTGTCGATCGTGCAGATGTCGTGATCGAGGCCATCTACGAGAACGCCGCGGCGAAGCGCGAGCTGTACGCGCGCATCGAGCCCAGGTTGAAGGCCGGCGCCATCCTCGCCACCAATACCTCGAGCCTCATGCTGGAGCCGCTCGCGGAACAACTCGCGGCGCCCGGCCGGCTCGTCGGCCTGCACTTTTTCAACCCGGTCGCGCAGATGCCACTGGTCGAGGTCATCGAATCCGCGGTGACCGAGCCGCAGGCGCGGGCCGCAGCGCTCGCCTTCGCGCGAGCCATCGACAAGCTGCCACTGCCCTGTCGCAGCGCACCCGGCTTCCTGGTCAACCGGGTGCTGATGCCGTACATGACCGAGGCGATGCTCGCCGCTGGCGAAGGTGTGCCGCTCGCCACGATCGACGCGGTCGCCGTGAAATTCGGCATGCCGATGGGTCCGATCGAACTCGCGGACATCGTCGGTCTCGACGTCTGCCTGCACGTCGGTCGGATCCTGTCGGATGCATTCGGCGGACCCGCGCCTGACGCGGTCGCGCCGCTGGTGGCAGCCGGCAAGCTCGGCAGGAAATCGGACCAGGGTCTCTACCAGTGGCGGGACGGCAAGCCGGTGAAGCCGGCTGTCGACCCCGCCACGCGCGCCCCCGACGACCTCGAGGATCGCCTGATGCTGGCAATGGTCAACGAAGCCATGGCCGTGTTGCGGGAAGGCGTGGTGGCGGACGCGGATCTCATCGACGCGGGCGTGATTTTCGGGTCGGGCTTTGCGCCGTTCCGCGGCGGGCCACTGCGCTACGCGCGGGAACGTGGCGTCCAGGACGTGGTCGCCCGACTCGAGGCGCTGGCTGCCAGGCATGGCGAGCGGTTCCGTCCCGACGCCGGCTGGTCGAGCTTCGGTGGCGCGGGCGCGCCGTGATACCATCCTGCACCTTTTGCAGCCGTCCTTCATGAGCAGCGATCCGAGCACCGTCGAACTGGCCGTCCTGCGTGCGTTTTCGCCGCTCGATGGACTCAAGAACGAAAACCTCCGCGCCCTGGCGCGTAAAACCGTCGTTCGCGAGTTATCGCAGGGTCGCCTCCTGTTCAAGGAAGGCGACACCGACAAGCGCACTTACTACCTCGCCAGCGGGGTGGTCGAACTGCTATCGGATGGGCGCATCGTCGGCACGATCCGCGGCGGCACGCCCGACGCGCGGCATCCGCTCGCACCGATCCTGCCGCGTCGTTGCTCTGCCCGGATCGCATCCGAAAAAATTCAATACCTCTCGATCGACAGCGACCTGCTCGACTCCTGATCACCTGGGACCAGACCGGCACGTACGAAGTCGGCGACCTGCGTGACGGCTCCGAATCGGCGGGCGACTGGATGACCATGCTGCTGCAGAGCCGGGCGTTCCACCGCATTCCGCCCGCCAACCTGCAGGCCGTGTTCATGCGCCTGCAGCGGATGAATTACGTGGCCGGCGACGTCGTGATCCGCCAGGGCGACGACGGTGACTTCTTCTACGTGATCGTCGAGGGCCGCTGTTCGGTGAGCCGCGAGACGCCCCTCAACCGCGAAGGCATCCGGCTCGCGGAACTCGGCATGGGCGAGACTTTCGGCGAGGAAGCGTTGATTTCCGGCGCGGTGCGCAACGCCACCATCACGATGCTGACGGACGGCGTGCTGATGCGGCTGGCGAAGGACGCTTCAACACCCTCCTCAACGAACCGATGCTGCAGTGGGTCGACCACGAGCAGGGCCTGCAGATCGTTGCCAAGGGCGGTATGTGGCTCGACGTGCGCCTGCCGAGCGAGTACGAGCACTGGCACCTCGAGCCTTCCCTCAACGTGCCGCTCTATTTCATCCGCCTGAAGATCAAGACGCTGGACCCGACGGTTCGGTACGTCGTCGTCTGCGACAACGGTCGCCGCAGTTCGGCCGCGGCCTACATCCTGAGCGAACGGGGCTTCGAAGCACACGTCGCTCCGCGGCGGCATTGGCGCCACTGGACTCGCCGACACGCTGCTCAGGACGAGTGATTAGTGATTAGTGATTAGTGATTAGTGATGAGTGATAGCGATTAGTGAAAGAACGCCGGCAATGCCCGCCTTTCTGTTCTGACTAATCACTAATCACTATTCACTAATCACTATGCACTACATCGTGTGGGTGGGCTTGTCGCCACCCAGCGCGCCCGCCAGGTACGCCTCGATCTTGCGCTGGGTATTGCCACGGTCCTGCTCGCTGAACTGCACGCCGATGCCGGCCGTGCGCTTGCCCTGCGCGCCCTTGGGTGTCATCCAGATGACCCGTCCGGCCACCGGCGGCTTTTCGTCCTCGCCCATGAGATTGAGCAGCGTCGAACACCTCGTCACCGAGGCGATAGCCTGCTGCTGGTGGGAATGAACAGTCCACCGTTCTTTACGAACGGCATGTAGGCGAGATACAGCGCGCTCTTGTCCTTGATGGTGAGCGTCAGCAGGCCAGGCTTGTTCGGTTGTCGCGCGGGTGCAGGGCTCATCAGGACCTTCTCAGTGCTCCATCAGCGGGCCGACGCCGCGGCTCGTAATTCGAGCAGCAAGGTTTCGACCACGAGGGGCGCGGAGGCCGAGCCTTCAAGCACGGCGACGGGCCTCGCGCAAGCGGTCCAGTACCTGGAACGCCGCGGTTATGTTCAACTCGGCCGCTGCCCTTTGCAAGGGTGAACCGGTCCGAAACGTGAGGGGATTCTCATTGGCCACGCCCGTGGCAGCCTGCACGGCGGCCACGAGCCACGCTTCGAGCCAGTCGAGCCGCGTCGCCAGCCCAGGTCCCTGCATGTCGGCAGACGCGCGTGTGACCTCGACACGTCGTTCGAGGAAGGCTTCGAGCAGACCGGCCATCTGTTCCTCGAGCCCCGCAAAATGCGGTGCGAGGGCCAGCGCCTTGAGCGGCGAGCCCCCGGCCACGGCCAGCAAGCGCGGCGGCGGCGCACTGCCCAGCGTCGCGCCGAGCCAGCGCAGCGCCAGGGCATTTTCCGGGCGCGCCACCTCGATGCGCTGGCATCGACTGCGCAGCGTGGCCAGCAGTGCCGACGGTCGCGCTGTAACCAGCACCAGCACCGTGCGCGGCGCAGGTTCCTCGAGCGTCTTGAGCAGTGCGTTCTGCGCCGACGGCGTCATTTTTTCGGCCGGCACGATGACCGCCAGGCGATAGCCACGCCGCATGCTGGTCATCGAGAGCTGCTCACAAACCTCGCGCACCTGATCGACGCCGATGGACTTCTTGTCCTCGGGAATGCGCAACCAGTGCAGGTCGGGGTGTGTCCCCGCCTTGCTCAGCTGGCAGTCGGCGCACTCGCCGCAGGCCTCGAGGCGCTCGCCGCGATCCGTGCAGAACAACGCCGCTGCCAGCGCGGAGGCGAACCGCTCCTTGCCGACCCCTGCCGGCCCATGCAGCAGCAGGCCGTGCGACAGGCGCTGCGAGGCGGCCGCTGCCGACAGTTTGTCGCAAGCAGCCACGTGCCACGGCAACAGGTCGATTGGGAGCGGCGCGAGTTCGTCCGCACCCGCGCTGCCGGTCGTCTCGTCGTCGCCTGCGTCCTGGCTCATCGTGGCCGCGCCTGCGCAGTGAGCAGCGGCTGCAGTGCCGCGCGAATCGCCCGTTCGACGGCGTCGAGTTCACCGCTCGCATCGACGATGCGGAACCGGGCCGTTTCCTGCGCCGCACGCTGCAGGTAGGTCTGCCGGACCCTCTCGAAGAAGTCGATGCGCTCCGATTCGAACCGGTCCGGACCGTGGCTGCCGTTGCGGACCCGGGCGCGGCTCTTGCCGATCGCCACGGGTGCATCGAGCAGCACGGTGAGGTCCGGCTGGCGCCGGGGATGCACGATGCGCACCAGCGCGTCGATGTCGGTCGTCTGCTGTCCACGGCCGCCGCCCTGGTAGGCATACTGGCATCGGTAAACCGGTCGCAGAGCACCCAGGCGCCCCGCGCGACGGCTGGTTCGATCAGGTTGGCGAGGTGACTGGCGCGCGCCGCAAACATCAGCAGCAGCTCGCACGACTGCGGCATGGGCTCGTCCGTGGGCTCAAGCAGGACGTGACGCAACTGCTCGGCCCGCGGCGTGCCGCCCGGCTCGCGCGTGAGTACGACGTCGATGCCCGCGGCTTCCAGCCAGGCGGCCGCGCGCTTGATCTGCGTCGACTTGCCGACACCCTCGCCGCCTTCGAACGTGATGAACCTGCCCTGCACGCTGTTCAACGACCTTTGCTGTTCTGCTTTCGGTAACGCACGAGGTACTGCCGCACGGCGGCCTCGTGCCCTGCGCCAGTGTTTTCGAAAATGCGTGCCGGCCTTCGCCCTCGCCCGTCGCGACGAAGAAGAGTTCGCCGCGCACTTCCGGCTGCACTGCCGCCCGCAACGAAGCGGCTCCCGGGAGTGCGATCGGCGTCGGCGGCAGCCCGTCACGCGTGTAGGTATTGTACGGCCCGTCACGCTCGAGATCAGCGCGTCGCAAGTTGCCGTCGACGCTTGCACCGAGTCCGTAGATGATGGTCGGATCGGTCTGCAGACGCATGCCCCGGCGCAGGCGCTCGACGAAGACGCCGGCGATGCGCGCACGCTCCTCGGGATGACCCGTCTCACGCTCGATGATCGACGCCAGGATCAGCACCTCGTACTCGTCCTTGAGCGGCAGGTTCTCTTGCCGCGACGCCCAGGCTGCCGCCAGCTCCTTGCGCATGCGGTCGCGCGACTGGCGCAGCAGGTCGATGTCGCGCGTGCCCTTGCCGAACAGGTACGTGTCGGGAAAGAGAAAAGCCCTCGGGATTCATGCCGACTTCGCCGAGCAAGCGCATGACCGCGTCATCCTGTAAGCCACGCGTCGTGTGCTCGAGTGTCGGTGCCGCGGCCAGCGCCTTGCGCAGGTCGCGGAAGGTCCAGCCCTCGACGACCGTGACCGAATGCTGGACGACAGTCCCGCTGACGAACGCCCGCAACAGTCCCTGCGGGGTCGTGCCGGGCTGGAGCGCAAACTCGCCCGCGTGCAGCCGTGAATCGGCGCCGGTAAACCGGCCATACAGCGCGAGCAGGCGCGGGTGCGTGAGCAGGCCGCGAGACGCGAGATCGCGCGCCACCGCGGTGAGGGACTGTCCGGGCAGGACTTCGACGACGACGGGTTCGGCTCCGATCGCAAGTGGCAGCGCCAGCCAGTGCCGGACGTACAGCACGCTGCCGGCAACGACGAGCAGCGCGAGGACCAACAACGCGAACAGAGTCCGTCCGCAACGACCTCATTCGTCGGCAGTCTCGACGGCTTCACGCAGACGGGTGGTCACTTCGTTCTGGGCAAAATTGTTCACACCTGCCACCCAACCCACGGGTCGGATGCCACGCACGGCGTTGGTCAGGAAGCACTCTTCGGACCGGGCGAGGTCGTCAAGCGTGAAATCACCGACCGTGACCGGGATGCCGAGCCTCGCGGCCGTCCGCAGCACGACTTCGCGCATCACTCCGGCCACGCCACAATCGCTGATCTGCGGCGTCAGCAGCTCGCCATTGCGCACCAGGAACACGTTGGCCGCCGTGGCGCAGACGATCCGGTCGTCGGTCGAACGCATGAGTCCTTCGTCGACGGGGGGGTCGCGCAACTCGGCCCCCGCGAGCACCTGCTCGAGGCGGTTCAGGTGCTTCATGCCAGCCAGGCGCGGATTGCGGCCCAGGCGGGTCTCGCAGAGCGCAACGTCAGCGGCCGCGCCGCCTCGGACTCGGAGACCTGCTGTGCCGTCGAGACGACGATGCGCGTCAGGCTGGGCTCGACCGGGGGCGGGTAGCCGCGGGGACCAGGACCCCGTGTCAGCGTCAGCTTGACCACGGCGGCACCGAAGCCTTCGAGCGCACGCAGGCAATCCGTCTCGATCAGGTCGACCGGCGGCGCGGGCATGCCCAGCCGGTGACAGCTTTCGGTGAGCCGTGCCATGTGGCTCTGGAAACGGCGCACGCGGCCGTTCGTTGCACCCATCGTCTCGAACAGGCCGTCGCCGTACTGCAGCCCGCGATCGTCCACCGACACGCTGCCGCCTTCGACGCCATTGACGAACTTCCGACCGATCATCGTCTTTCTCCCAGCGCGCGCAGGATGCCGTTCGCCTTCGCGCGGGTCTCTGCCAGTTCAGCCTCGGGTACGGAGTCTGCCACGATGCCGGCCCCGGTCCGAAATTCGATCTCACCGTCGCGCACGGTCAGCGTGCGGATCAGGATATTGAGGTCGAGCGCGCCATTCAGGTCGAG